>JAEWGD010000043.1 GCA_023388515.1 Bacillota bacterium | reverse complement strand
GGTGCATTCGCTATGCTTGTTTCATTGGTAATTGTTCCTGTTGTTAGTTTGTTCACTCCTAAAATGGAACGTAAAACTCTTGATGAAATATTCTTATGCTATAAAAAAGAAGAAAAAAAGGCGTAAGGTAGTAAAGTAAATATAAAAAAGCAGACGGCATTAATTGCTGTCTGCTTTTTTTATTCTCATTATTGAGTTTGGTGGGAATTCCATATCGCAAGGGATAACCAGTTTCATCATCGCATGTTTAGCACTTTCAACTAATTCTCCCTTTTCATCATACATCGCTGTTATTTTTAATTCAATCGGTTCTTTTTGTGGCGATATAATCTCTACTGTATCTCCTGAAAAGAACCTATTTCTTTGTGTTGCATATATTTTTCCATCAGCACAATAATCAATGACTCCAACAACGTCATACTCTCTTATATAGCCCCCTGTTTCATAATACTGACAATCTTTGGGATTACCGAAGAAAAATCCTGTGCAGTATTTGCGATGACTAACCTTGAAAACCTCGTCATAAATCCACTTAGGTAACTTAAATGAATTAGGATTAGCTTTAAAGTGGTCCACTGCCATTCTATATGCGTTAGTAATTATAGAAACATAATAAGCCGATTTTGCTCTGCCCTCAATTTTAAGACTTGTAACTCCTGCCTCAATCAGCTTGTCAATATGGTCAATCATACATAAATCCTTAGCATTTAAAATGTATGTTCCTTTTTCGTCCTCATAAATAGGATAAAACTCATTAGGACGCTTTTCCTCGACAAGATGGTAACTCCATCTACATGGCTGTGCACATTCACCTCTGTTCGCATCCCTGTTAACCATATACTGCGACAGCAAACATCTCCCCGAAAACGATACGCACATAGCACCATGAACAAACACTTCAATATCAAGGTCATCCGGCACCTTAGCTCTAATCTCTGCAATCTCCTCAAGGGATAGCTCTCTTGCTAAAACCACCCTTTTTGCTCCCATATTATAAAGCTCATTCGCCGTTACATAATTCACCACACCCGTTTGTGTAGACATATGTATCTCCATATTTGGTGCAAACTTCTTAACAAGCGATAAAACACCTATATCTGCAACAATAACTGCATCAACCTTACAATCGACTGCTTCATCTATAAAAGCCTGAAACGCTGATATTTCGCTGTTTCTAGGCAGTGTATTGCAGGTCAAATAAACTTTTACGCCCTTTTCATGTGCAATGTTAACAGCAGTTTTCAACCCCTCATAATCAAAATTAAGTGGTGATGCCCTCATTCCAAACTCTTTTCTGCCAAGATAAACTGCATCTGCACCATAATCAATCGCAGATATTAATCTTTCATAATCACCCACAGGTGATAAAACTTCCAACCTATTTAAAATAGACAAAAATATTCCTCCGTTTTTTATTCCACTACTGCCGCAGCCTCTGCAGCTGCTTGTGCTTCAGCATATTGTTGCTGAACCATTGCTAAATTTGCATTATGCTCGTCAAGTGTCGTTGCATAGTAGGTTTCCTTTGTATTAATATTTGCACAGAAATAATAATATTGCGTTGTAGCAGGATGAATAACTGCTTCAATTGCTTCCATTCCAGGATTGCATATTGCTCCAGGTGTCAAACCAGCAACTTTATATGTGTCATAGGCTTGTATTGTTAGGCTTGCCGAAGCCGTTTGGTCAATATTTTTCTTTATAACCTCATTTGAATACTTTGATGTAGGGTCTGATTCCAAAAAGGCTTGTGTACGTCCTATCCCCTCAGGATTACTCAATCGATTATAGAAAACTGACGCAACCATCTCCATCGACTCCTTTGACGGTGCTTCTGCTTGCACTATTGACGCAAGCGTTATCAGCTCATCAAAAGTCAAGTTTACTTTCTTTATCTTATCATAATGAGGGCTAATTTTTGCCTCAAAGTTATCATATATCTTTTGACAAACTAGCTTATAGGCTGTTTTCTCTTCAACATCTCCACCATCAGCAACGCCTGCATAAAAAGTGTATGTATCGGGGAATAAATAACCCTCCATCTTATAAAACTTCATCGTATTCGTATTAATTAACAACTCATTAAACTTATGCTTTTCTTCGTCAATAAACTCTCCTGAATTGAAGTAAAAAATAAATTTATCTACATCAGCAATAACATCTGCCTCTAAAAGCATTTGAGCAGCGTCATATAAATTAATTCCCTCATTAAAAGTAATCGAAACCGTATTATAAGCCTCATTTATCGGTGTACCAGCCAAACCCTCTATTATCCCATCATAACCACTGCTAGGTTTCACCATATGAATACCCGCTTGATAAAGAGACCCTGCCTCTTTAAGTTTAGATATTGCCCTAAAAAGTGTTGGAGATTTAATTACTCCTTTCTCTTGTAATATTTGTGCAATATCGTTCGTTGTAGCATCTTTAGGTATCTCTACTGTAATTTCCTCATCAGATTTATCTATTCCCAAATAGTCCTTCCCTAAAGAAATAAATAACACTGATAAAACAATTGAGGCACATACAATAAATGTTATCCTTATTAATGCAAATGCAAGCTTTGCACCTTTTCGCTTTTTACGAACCCTACGTCTTGGTTTTTTTACTTTTTCTTCCTCAGCATTATCTTCATATTCAACATCAATATACTCATCTTCAATATGTTCGTCATCTGTTAAAACATATTCAGATCCCTCGTCAAATATAGCTATTTCATCTACCTCATCATCATGCTCACTCGAATCCAATAATCTGCTGTCAAAATCCTCTGCTCTGATAACTCCCACCTGTTCTATTTCGCTATCAAGCATATCATTCTCTTGCTCTTCAATAGGTTGCTTAAACTCTGCAAATTTATCTGATTGCTCCAGAATATCATCGATAAGCCTATTGTTATCTTTATTTTTATCTCCCAAACCCTTATTATCCATCATACACCTCCACAAAATCCTTTTCTGTCATTAAATAATCTATACTAATATCATGTTCCTCATTAATTAGGCTGTCTGTTAAACAAGCACTGTAACATATCCCCATTGTAGTTATATTCTTATGTGATGACAAGAATTTATCATAATATCCACCACCATAGCCCAACCGAAAACCTTTCATATCATAGGCAAGTGCAGGAACTATACACAATGAGCTATCAAACGAACGAACAAGCGTATCGGGGTTTTCGACTGGCTCGGCGATACCATAAGAAGATATTTCTAAACTATCCAACGAATTTATAATATAAAAGCTTATAGTTCTATCTGCATTACATCTTGGCAAAGCGATAGGCTTGCCGATACTAAGAGTATAATTTATAAGCTTTAATGTGTCAACCTCACTGTTAATTGAATAATACGCCAGTACAATTTTACATTCCTTATATAGCTCATGGCTGATTATCCTCTGAAATATTAAATCATCAAACTCAACCTTTTCAACCTTATTGATACTATTCCTTAATTCTCTATAACGACTTCTCAACAAAGTTTTTTCATCTTTAAGCTTATTATTCATTTTTTGCACACGCCAAAGATGACTCTAAAATAATTTTTCTTTCTTTTGAAGTTAATACTTCCACAAGCTTTAATGAGAATTCCAACGCAACTCCCGCACCTCTTGCTGTGATATATTTATTAGAAACACAAACAGGATCATCGCCCACCTTTGCTCCCGCAAGCTGTGATTCAAAGCCATAATAGCAAACTGCATTTTCTCCCTCAAGCAAACCCTTATGACCTAATATCGACGGTGCAGCACAGATTGCAGCAATATATTTACCATTCTGAACACAATAATCTATCGCTTTCTGAACATTAGCTGACTTCTCAAGATTCAGTGTTCCAGGCATTCCACCAGGCAAAACTATCATTTCTATTTTATCTGATAATTCTATTTCACTATCCGTAATATCCGTAACAATTGATATGCCATGAGAACCTGTGATAATATTATCCCCTACTCCAACAGTAGTAACATCAAGCTCACACCTACGCAAGCAATCCACAGGTGCTATTGCCTCCATCTCCTCAAAACCATCAGCAAAAAAAACATAAATCACAATTAACAACTCTCCCCTGTATCCTAATTTATCACATTCCTATTTATTGAATTTAATCGCATTCTTCTCTAGCAAAAATGCTGGGTAATAAGAACGCTTTGATTTTCTAAGTCCCTCTATCCCCAAATCCTCTTCACGATTTATATATTTAAAATCCTTAGCTGCATATTTAGCAAATTCATTATTAATTGCTACATATACACCTAAATACTCCGTATTTGCTTTTTCAATATGAACACAAAAAGTGTTGCTATTCAACCGTTCGCCCAAAGTAAAAGCTACTATCTTTCCGTCAACTCTAATTACTCCACCTTTTAGCTCTAGCTCCTTAAAGTATTTGAAATAAGTGTGAATAGCATATTGCTCTGCAACGCTTGAGTAACTATTTTCACCATTTTTAGAATTATATGCTACCGCACTAAATTCAATACACTCATCAAAATCCTTTACTGTCATCGGTGAAAACTCCCATGAATACTGCTGAAACTTAGCCAAATGATTTCGCTTTTTATTATACTTTTTACCTTTAAGCTCAATTATATCGCTTGCATTATAAATATAGTCACTGGAGTCTTCAGACTTTTTAATAGTAAACTCATTGGGAAATAACTCATTAAAAAGCTGTACTTTATTATTCGAAACATAGTTTATTTCTGTGGTCGCACCCATGCTTTTTGAATACGCCCTAAGCTGATTGATTACATCAAAATAATCGCCCTCCCCAGCTGGGAATGAAAATCTTGCTAAACCATCTCGAACTGCTCCTACTATATAAAAATCCTTATATCTGCATATTTGTGAATCATTAAGCCTTACCCATGCCATATTATTAGCAAAACTATATTCGCAAGCCATAAAATCCGACTTCACCAAAAGCTCTTTAATCCACTTCTTATCATTAATATTTATCTTCCTAAATTTCAACATTTCTTATATTGCTCCATTTATTATTTTCATCAACTTCTCATTTATAACATCTTCACTCTTAGGCAAACCTCCAGAATTACACTCTAAAACAATCCACCCTAATTTATCAGCCGAATATAACGCCGTTTCCCTACATCTCTTTAAATATTCAATATTCCCCTCATGTATATCCTTCTTGCTTACATCGCCATTGTATCTTTTATTCAAAAGCTCCTGTGATATTTCAACAGGCATATCCAAAAAAATAGTTTTATCAGGCTTTGGAAGTCCTAATTTATTATACTCATAATCTTCAAGCCAATCCAAATAATCATTCCAACCACTTTTATCCAACTTAACCATCTGATGAATTGCATTTGAGCTAACATATCTGCTTGCAAGTATCAATCCACCCGAATTATAATAATCCTCCCAATATAGCTTGAAGCTTGCATATCTATCAACAGCATAAAAGCTAGATGACGCATAAGCATTTACGCTATCTGCATCACTCGAAAAATCACCATTAAGATACATTTTCACCAATGTAGAAGATGGTTTATCATATTCAGGAAAACTAATAGCCTTATATTTTATACTATTATTTGTTAAATTATCCTGTATCAATGCAAATTGAGTTGATTTCCCACTTCCGTCAAGACCATCAATCACAATCAACTTGCTTTTTATATTTTGCATTTACATTCCCTCATATCCAATTTCTCTCTTACTAAATACCTTAATATTTATTTTAACATTTTTAATACAATACGTCAATAATTAATTTAATTTTATATTAGTTTACATCTTTTTATAATGGTTGACTTTGTAGGGTAGACTTGGTATAATGATTATATATATTCAGATGAAAAATATAAAAATAAAAGGAGGATTATTTATGAAACGTTTAAAAGCCCTGTTAATCGCCGCTTGTAGTATTGTTGTTTTCACAGCCAACACAGCTGGTGGTATTGTGAATGCAGAATCTGTCCAAATTGTTATTAATGAGGTGTGTGCAAAGAATACTACTTATGCAGCAGTTGATGGAAAGTTCTATGACTGGATTGAGTTATATAATTCTACTAACAGCAACATTGATTTAAGTGGATTTGGTTTATCGGACAAGGTTGAAGAACCTTATCTGTTTACTTTTCCTAATGGGACATTCATTGCCAGTGGTGAACGTTTGCTCATATTCTGCGATTCTAAACTTACACAGCTAGATGGACAACTTGTTGCACCCTTTGGTTTATCTACAGATGGAGAAACTTTGACTTTATTTAATGCAAATGGTAAAATGGCAGATACGGTTACCTTTGGTGCAATTGAAACTGATGTATCATACGGACGTGTTCCAGACGGCTCTGAAAGCTTTGCGATTTTGGAAATGACTCCAAATGCACCGAATAAAATGGAAAATGTTATTGATGTAAAGGTTCAGAAACCAACACTCTCTAAAGGCAGTGGGTTTTATAATGACGCATTTTCGCTATCTATTTCGGCACAAGAGGGAATGAAAATTTACTATACCCTTGATGGAAGTAACCCTACAACAGAAAGCAATGTTTATTCCTCACCAATAAATGTAAGTGATGTTTCATCATCACCTAATGTATTAAGTGCAAGGACAGATGTTGCTCCATCTTCACCAACGTCAAGTATAACAGCACCTTTCAGCCCTGTTGATAAGGCAGTTGTAGTAAGGGCTGTCGCAGTGGATTCAAGCGGAAACTTCAGTGATATAGTAACAGAAACCTATTTTGTTGGATACCAGAATAAAGATTCATATTATAAAAACTTAAAGGTGATTTCTATTGTAACTGATAGCGAGAATCTTTATAATTATGAGAATGGTATTTATGTTCTAGGCAAGGTGCATGATGATTGGAAAAACGGTCCTGAATATGATTCAACAGTTCCAGAATGGTTTATGCCTGCTAACTATACACAAAAAGGAGCAGAATGGGAACGTGAAGCTTCTATGCAGATTTTTGAAAAGGGTGGAACACTTGCTGTTAATCAGAATGTAGGTATTCGTGTTCGTGGTGGTGCAACACGCTCTCATACTCAAAAGAGTTTTAATATTTATGCAAGAAGCGAATACGGTGTTTCAAAACTGGATTTTGATTTGTTTTCTGGTAATGTTTACAGTGAATATACAGGTCAGCAAATAACTGAATTTGATAGCTTTATGATAAGAAATGGTGGCAATGACGGACAGTATACAAGATTTCGTGATAAATTAAATCAGTCACTAGTTTCTAATAGGAACTTTCTAACACAGGCTATGGAACCTTGTATTGTTTTCATTGATGGAGAATACTGGGGACAATATGAAATTACTGAAAAGATGGACGATGATTTTGTAAAAGCACATTATGGTGTTTCTAAAAAAGATGTTTGTATGATAAAAAATCAGCAGTTGGAAGAAGGCGACACAGCTGGTTATGATGAGTGGCAGCAACTTCGCCAATGGATTTCAGCTACAGATTTTTCAAATGATGCAAATTATGCAGAACTTTGCAATAAAGTTGATATTCAGTCGTTTATGGATTATGTAAGTGCAGAAATTTATATTAACAACTGCGATTGGGGTGGAAATAATATGTCAATGTGGAAATCCACAAAGACGGATTCAAGTAACCCTTATGCAGATGGAAAATGGCGTTTTATCTTGTTTGATACAGAATATAGCACAAACTTATATGAACAAGCAACGCCACACACAAACTCATTTACTCAATTTATGAAAACTGATTCTTTCCTTTCAGAGTTATTGTCTGGTGCAATGGAAAACGCAAGTTTTAAAGAAAAGTTTAGCCTTACATTTATGGATATGTCAAACGAAAACTTCGACAATAACAAAGTTCAAGCACTTATTTCAGAGCTTTCTAATAGTTACCATGATACAACAATTGATACTTATAACCGATTCTGGCCAGAGTGGCCCGGAGGATATTGGGCTGAAACGCAGTATTCAAAAGAAGTTGAAAGTGTAAAAAGCTTTTATAATAGCAGATTCCCTAATGCTACTGGTTCGCTGAAAAGTTTCTTTAATCTTAAAGGAAATCTTGCTAATGTGACGATAAGAAACGATAATAACATGGGAGACGTTGCAATTAACACCATTTCTCCTGATATGTCAAACGGTTCATGGAGTGGAAAGTATTATACTGATTATCCTGTTACTATAACAGCAAAATCTAAACCAGGTTATCAGCTTGCGTACTGGGAAACCTCTAACGGAGAAAAAATTAGTGGTAAATCTGTGGAAATTCCGTTCACTTCAGATATTACAATTACAGCTGTTTACACAGTTGCAGATACTCTAATAGGCGATGTCAATTTAGACGGTGAATTAACTGCTGAAGATGTGACTTTATTGAAAAGATATTTACTCGGAGTTGAAACTCTAACGAAAGAACAGGCTGAACAAGCAAATGTATGCGAAGGCGAAAACCTTAACAGCTTTGATTTATGCGAATTAAAAAGATTACTGTTTGCACAGTAAACATAGTGTTTTACTGCAATGCCTGCATAAGTTGGATTTTTCAAGAATGAGGATAATCAGAAAGCGTTTGAGAAATGGGCGGAGGAAAGAGGATAAAATTACGGCAGACACGCCTTGTGTCTGCCGTTTGTATATGAACCCCCAACTGTTAAATTGGAGGTTCTAAATGTTATTTTAGTGCTGATATTAATATACTAAAAATTTTCTACTATGTAATAATCCTTGTTAGAATTTATAAATGTATCTACAGCTTTGTCGTATGTTTCAAAGCTTTTTAAATCGTTCACTGTTCCCCACTTTAATGTACCATCAGAATCAATAACAAGATTATTTACATAAGCAACGACATATACATGCATATCCTCTTCTGTATTACGTTCAATCAGATAATCGTATATCATGATGTATTGATTATGAATGCCATTACTTGGGCGGTCTAAATACTGCTGTTTAATAGTCAAAATATGCGAACTGTATAGTGTTGAAGATTTTATAGAACTGAATTCTGCATAACCTAAAGATGTATTAATAAAGCGTCCTGCTCTATTTTTTGTTACAGTGCCAGCAGTTAATTTATCATTTATTTCAGCTTGAACTGAAGATAAATCAATTCCTTCTGTGCTGTTAACATAAAATGCCTGATTTTCAATTGTATAAGTTTTGGTTTCAGTGCTTAATCCAATTGCATGTTCAAGCACATCGCTTTCCCTGCAGGTAGCAGTAATTTCAATGGTATCACCGTTTGCATAATTTTTATTTTCAAAGTTAAAATTCACATAATTTTTCACAAAACTCGCTGTGTTAGAATCATCAATTGTTACGTTAAGAGAAGGAGATGTACCCAAAAATTTCAAACTCAATCCATCAAACGGGTCAATAAACTCCACTTCAGTTAAACCACTAACTTTAATAGTAAATTCTGCCTCAGAAAGCTTTAACGAATGCTCTTTTAGAAGATTTTCATCCTCTGCATCAATGCGTATCTTTATTGTATCGCCATTGGAAAGTTCTGAAGTTTTATCAGCGGTAACACTTAATGAATCATACACTTCAGCCAAGTTTAATACAGCTGTTTTCTTCGAGTCATCTGGAAAGATTTCCTTCAAAAAGTCCCTGTCATCAAGTAATTCCTGATTGAAAGAAATCGTAGCCTTTCCCTGAGTATTTAACCCACTAAATTCTATGTCCAATAGCTTTTTAGAATCAACACTTTTGCTTCCACATGAGCAAAAGGTTAGAATAGAAATTGCGAGAAATGTTCCTAAAATCAACCTAGTAATCTTCTTATTCATTTTTTAAATTCCTCCATTTATGTTATTAGGTGGTGTATGATTCTTTAATCTACTTGTAGTTTTTTTCTTGATTGTAAAATCAACCTTTAGCATGTATAGACATACCAAAGGTTTTCTAAAGCGTCCCAGCCTGTTCAAACTTTTTTGCATTCTGCTTGTCAAATGATAGTTATGAATAATTTTCGTCTATGTATTTTTTACAGCGATGATATCCTCCTTAAGTATATAAAATATAGAATATAAATGAGCTCTCACTAATGTGAGGGCTCTTTAATATTAAGATTCAACAGGGGCTAAAAAAATATTAGCAGCTAAAACAATTTTATTGCTCTTGTTGGTTATAGCCTGAACTTCTGCTGTAGCTTTTTTATCTGGAGCCCAATCTAACATTGATGCCCTAAAATCCTTACCATATAAAGCCAATAGCTCTTCATAACATTCTGTTGTGGTTTCAAACTTTATTCCATCAACAGTTGCTGTTATTCCTTCCTTGAAAGTGATATTAGCACTAATGTCTTTAGTTTTTTCATCAACAGTAATAATTACAAAGTCCTCAACAAGAACATAGTCCTTGTTCTGGTCTTGCTTCGCTCCTGCACTAGAAAGGAAGCTTGCGACTTCTTCCATGGTTTCGCCGTTATAACGAAAAATCTCTTTCCCATTTTGGTAAATTACTAATTCTGTTGATTCAGGAAGCTTATAGTCCCCGTCTGCTGTTTTTGTAGTTGCTTTAGATTCTGACACGCTGTTGTCAGCGTTTGCTGAATCTTTAATCGTATTTGTATCAGCTTCACTATCTCTCGCAGTTGTGGTTGCCGCATTATTACTGCTTTTTTTGCTACTTTCATTGTCCTTACCTGTATCGTTGCACCCTGTGAAAGATGCTGTTATAAGAGCCATTACAGCCAAAAATGAAATAATCTTCTTCATAACAAAATCCCCCTACCCAATAATACCCTGTCCATAAATATCCTCCTTAAGTATATAAAATTATGTCATATCATGACGAAATAACCCCTTTATTATACAGTAACATTACGTTACTGTCAATATAATTTAGACACTTGATGTTACTATATCTTCATTTTTGTTAATTTTACCTATATAATATAAGTTAAGCGTCTTAGTTTTTTACATATGAAGCTTAAATAGAATGAAAGCATGGTAATCAGAAATGTTCTTTTTCTTTCCAGCACTTATGCCGAACTTGTTTTCCGAGCGTCTATGCTTAGCACGAAAACGATTAGGTCTTTCACAACAGGCGGTTGCGGATAAGCTTGGCGTATCAAGAAACCTTCTCAGCAATTATGAACGAGGCACACGTCAGCCCGATTTTCAAATGCTCTGCACGCTTGCAAAATTTTATGGCACAACAACGGATTTTCTTTTAGGCATGACGGATGAATTCAAGCCGCCGAAAAAACGCTGCAAACAGGACGCCATGCTAATCAATGAATTTTTATCTCTGAATGATGAAAGCAAAGCCGCTCTAAAGGAGTATATCACGCTGTTAAAACTGAAAGAAGAAGCAAATAAACAAGGATAACCGTCGAGTGTGTTTCGACGGTTATCCTTGTTTTTAGGTTGCAAATTTTCGATTTTTATGTTATAATATATAAATGATATTATATTTGAAAGGGGAGATTGATTGGACGAACCTCCTTACAGTCGGGGTTTATTACACGCAATCATGTTTGAAACGATAACTGAATGTGTCAAAAAATATAATCTTTTCATGATTGATTGCAATGAGGTAACTTGTGATGGATTAAAGATTAAGCTTTTTTATGCACAAAATGAAGAGGAAAGAATGGCTCTGTTTTATTACTTTGCGAAACAGCTAGAGGTTGAAATTGAAGCTCTGATACAAGGTAAAAACGAACCGAGGTTTTTTGTGAAAAGGCTGGCTGTGGCGTATCCGTGTTGAATACTTGTAGTTCCTGCTTGTGTAAAAGCAGGAACTATGTTAAAAATAAAAAAGTAATCCGAACACTCCATCAATCTGGATTGTGTTCGGATTATTACTGTTTGGTGCGGATGAAGTGACTTGAACACTCACGAATCGCTTCACTAGAGCCTAAATCTAGCGAATAAATGGCAAATATAATAATAGCACAAAGTCGACTTGCTGTGGTTTTCACTCGACATCATGCTATTATTCTGATAAAATATGATTTTGCAAATATATTTTTGAAGAAAAATACCACTCCATAGATAATTACTTTAATAAGGTTTCATACTATGAAATTATACAAAATTTAAATTTTCACAGCACTTTTTCTTTTGCTCCAAATCTGTATGTACATAAATTTGAGTAGTTTGAATACTAGAATGACTTAATAGGGATGAAAGCGTTTTAATATCTGTGCCAGACCTTAACATAAAGGTTGCAAAAGTATGTCTTAATTTATGAGGTGAACGATATGGTAAATGAGGATACAATGTGTTCATATCATTAAAGTATGCTTTGTATCTATCGTGAAATGTTCTAGGAGATATATAACCACCATTTTTATTAGGGAATAAGTAATTTGGTGAAGGGTAAGCTTTTTTTATTTCTGCAAGGAGGAAAGAAATACAAGGGGAGATAGGAATAATCCTATCTCTTTTATTTTTAGTGGTGTTTTTACTAATAAACCCGCCACTATCAGATAAAGAAATTGAAGAACAAATACGTATAATGCTTTCTTCGTTATCTACATTTTCCCAACGCAAGGCTAATAGTTCACCTCTACGCAGTCCAGTATATAACTGCAAAGCGATTACATAACCGATTGGGATTTAATAGGGTTTGATAGAATAATTTTCACTTCATCTGAAGAAAAAAATTGAACTTCTTTTGTGATTTTTTTGGCGGTTTGAGATTAGCAAAAGGGCTTTTATTAATTAAATCATTTGCTAGTGCATCTAAAAGACAACGCTGAAGGACAAAGTAAACTTTCCTTTGACGCGAATTTGAATAAGTGCTTGTAGTTTTTGTGACTGCCATAATATCAATCGCCTTTATATCAGATAAAGCATATTGCGATAAAATAAAGTAGTGTTTATTGAAAAATATAGAATATTCTTCAGCAGTTCCTGCACACAATTGACCTTCAATATAATTGCTAAACCAATTTTCCCACCAATTTTTAAAATTCATTTTTTACTCCATAATATCTTCAAAGGTAATTTTTATTTATGCATATATATTAATTTTATCATAGTTAATTGATAAAAGCAAATAATCTAATTTAAATACTAAAAAAAGAACAGTTTTTATAGCTATTCTTTTTTTGTTATTCAAATTGGATAGCAACAGCATAGAACAGTGATTGCAACACTGCAAGGATGGTATAGCCTTCACCATCCTTATTCTATGCCTTAAAAAAAGAGAGGCTAAAAAATAAAAACATAAAGTCCAAAACAGGACAGAAATAAGGCTAATATGAAAACAATAGCAATTTACAACAATAAAGGTGGAGTAGGAAAAACAACTTCTACAATTAATATTGCTCACAGGTTAAGTAATATTAATAATCAAAGAGTACTAGTGATTGATTGTGATGGGCAACAGAACGCATCAAAATTTTTTGTTGACACATTATCAGAATGTGGCTTTGAAAATGCGTTACTGAATGGTGATGAAATAAATCCTATACCTACACGATATAAAAGTATAGATGTTGTTATATCAACAGCAAACATGAATTTTACTGCTCAACAGTTTGCACAGCTTGATGAAAGCATACAGTTTAATAACCTTAAAAAAATAATTTCATCACTCAGAGCAAAGCCTTATGACTATGTTCTGCTCGATTTGCCACCAGCACTTAATAATCTTACAGAAAAAATATTAGGAATAAGTGATGGTGTAATAGTTCCAATTGAACTCGGCACATTCGCAATACAGGGCATAGCAAACGTAACAAATGTTATTAACTCAGTTGGTTCAAGTTTTATCGGTTGCTTTGTATCAAAGTATGATAAGAAAAATTCAGCTGATGAAAAACTTCTTGAAATGCTCAAGCAATCACTTGGTACAAAAGTATTTGAAAGCTATATCCCATACAGCAAGGTAATAAAAAATAGCATTACATATCGAATGACAGCGTTTGAATATATGCAATGGACAGGAGCAGTTAAGAGTTACAAGCAACTTACAAAAGAACTTATAGGGAGGATTAATTAAAATGAGTAGATTTAATATTGACATGAATATAAGTCAAGCAATAAAATCTGTTTCAGCTGATAGTTTTAAGGATAGTATAAAAATGATTGACATTGAAAAAATTAAACCTTGTCAAGAAAATTTTTATGAGATAAGTGAGATTGAAATTCTTGCTGACGATATCGAACGTCAAGGACTTAAACATAATCTTGTTGTAACAGCTGATAAGGATACTCCAAACGAATATTGGTTAAAAAGTGGACACAGAAGATTATCGGCTATACAGCTTTTAGTAAATAGCAATAGATTATCTTCAAAGTTTGTCCCTTGTTTAATAAAAAAATATTTTGTAAATAAATTAACTGAGTTTGATAAGCAGCAGAATATTAATGGAATAACCTCATTCCCTGATAATAAAAGTGATACTATTAGTTTTCTTATAATTCTATTGTTAATCGGACGCATTGAGAAATTAGAAGATATTCAGTTTTTAGAATGTTATGCCACTAAAAATGATTATTTAAATTTTCTCTTTTATCCAAAAGATTTTGATTATAGTAAAATAAAAACAGATGATTATATGTGGTGCAATATAATAAACAATGATACTACATATAGGGAAGTAATCCTACAGCACAAACCTGAATTTTGGACTGAAGATGATGTAAAAAGAATTACTTTAGGTTTTGGAAGTCCTTTTGAGAACAGAGTCGTATATAAGTATTTGTTTGATTAGTAACTAACTTTCAACCTAAATTCTGTAGATTTTATAAAAAAGGAAGGAGCTTAAAACTATGCGTACAGAAAAAATTTATTCTAACGAGGAACACCATTCAGGCTATGGTGCTGGATGCGGCGATACTGAACATTATGAATATAAATGCCCGTGTGGAGAAGGTAAGATTATAGAAGAACATGATAACATTCCTGGATTTAGAGATCATAATGTTTACATCAATTGTGACAAATGTAAAGATATATATGAACTTGATACATCTAAGGGCGTAAGAGACTGGGATCTTATTCAAATACGATAAATACTTAATATCACTACTTTAAGATTCCAATTGTTTTTAGGATTAATAAATTAAGAAACAAGTACAAAAGGAGGCATCTATTGAAAAAAGAATCTCATAAGTGTAATTCATTGTTTATTGAAAGCGTTAATAATCATCAAAGGTTAGTTGATATATTGGTTCAATATAGAGATGAAAATGGTATTTCACTAATATCACAACCACAGATGGCACGGCTAATGAATCACTCACAAACATGGGTTGCAAAAGCAATAAAAAGATTAAACACAGAAGACGTTTGTATAGAAATGATAGCATCTGGAAAGTACGTTGTTAATTATACAAATATTTTAGCTCAAGGTGTATTTAATGAAATTTTGAAACTTATTGTAGAAGTTGATGGATCTCCAACCCTGTTTCATGAAACTGATAGTACTCTCGCTATTAAACGAGGTGTCAAGGTTAAAACGATACAAATGTTCAAATCTTATTTGAGAACGCGTTAGAAGAAAGGATAATAAATATTTTGAGGTTCTGATTATTTTTGTAACGTAAAAAAATGTCATAGCAACAGCAGGACGGTATTCAACATTCCAAATGGGCACACAATCATATTATTTTCTCAAGCCGCCTATTTTAGGCGGGTTCTTCGCTTTTAGGTATATCAAGATATCTCTTGTTTTCAAGTGGCTTTTCTAAAAGCTTGTAGTAAATATGAATATCTCTCGGTTTTTCGCCCTGATAAGCATCAATGGTTATGTACTCAATAAGCTCAAGGCACATTTCACGAGAAAGCTCCTGCACATCAGTATATTTTTTCAAATAAGATTTACCCCTGTCATTTCTGAAAGCCTGTCAATCACAGCGGTATACCCTTGCGGATAAATTGTACAGCTGGCAATTTTGATTTTATAGCTTTTGTCCTTAAAATCAAACTCCGCTTCACTTTTTCTCATAAGATAGCGGCGAAAATCCTCGCGCTGACTTTTTACCCAAGTAAGCGGAAGTCCTGCTGCGATATGTACGTCGGCTTCTGTTATTCCCGATTGGTTTAGTTCTCTGGCTATTGCCATCAGAGTGAAAATATAAAAGTCATTATCCAATGCTTTATCCGCAATGAATTCCTTGTGTCCCTCACCGATACGATAATACATCCCGTCATACTTCAGTATATTACCTGAAAAAGTCGGTTCAGAGGTATATGCTGATATGCCTGTCGGGGTTACTGTGTTTGCTGTCTTAATATTGCCGTAGCCGTGGTCTATGCCGATGATTTTTGTTCCGTTTTTGAGTTCTCTCATGTTAAATTCCTCCGTTATACTAAAATTTGAGCAAATCGGTATTAAGCTCCGGATTTCTTGTACTGATTTCTCATGAGCTTAGTATATATCTTTTCGGTGAGGATGGCATTGAGTGAGAATTGAGTTGATTTTGAGTATTTTTATAAAAAGAAAGCCTGTTTCTTATATCGTGAGAAACAGGATTTTATATTACATCGTAGAAAAAAGAAGAAAAACATCAAAAAATATTATAACATAGACAACGGCTGTCCATAACATAGGTTATAATATATTTAGATAAAAAATGAAATTCTAAGTTATTCTTATTTATTTGTATAAATATAATGAAAATGGTTGATTTTTGTATGAAAATGTCGTATAATAATATGGAAGTTGGTGAAAAATAATGGATAATAGTATTTATTCGGGCTTTAAATGTGGCAGGGTGCTTCAGCTCTATTCTAATCTTCTAAATGGAGATGTCATTAATAAAGCAGAAGAAGCAAAACGTTTTGAGGTTCACCCTCGCTCAATACAACGTGACCTTGATGAATTGAGAGCCTTTTTTGAGAATCAATCAGCCGACGGGTATGCGAACAAGCATTTGATTTATGATAATGAGCTTAAGGGTTATTATTTACAGGCTAAAGACGAATTGTCACTTACAAACAGCGAAGTGTTTGCCGTCTGTAAAATTCTGCTTGAAAGCAGAGCTTTTAGAAAAGATGAAATTATACCTATAATAGAAAAACTATTAAACGACTGTGTTCCCAAAAAGAAACAAGCCATTATTAAAGATTTAATAGCAAATGAACTGTATCATTATGTTCAGCCTCAGCATAATAAAGCTTTTACCGGCTCAATATGGAGTATAGGTTTGGCTGTCAAAGAGCATAGACTTATGAATATTACATATATAAAACAGGATGGTTCAGAAGTCAAAAGACTAATAAAGCCTGTTGGGATAATGTTCTCTGAGTTTTATTTTTACCTTACAGCTTTTATTGATGGAATTGATAAGAAATCAGAATTTGATAATCCAGACGATATATTCCCGACAATTTATCGGATTGATCGAATTCAAAGCTTTGAAGTATTGGATAAGCATTTTGATATTCCATATAAGGACAGGTTTGAAGAGGGCGAATTCCGTAAGCGTATTCAATTTATGTATGGCGGAAAGCTTAGAAGAATTAAGTTTCTTTATAAAGGACAAAGCGTTGAAGCAGTGCTTGACAGACTTCCTACTGCTAAAATCATTGAGAAAAACGATGGGGGGTATATTATTACCGCTGAGGTTTTTGGTGATGGCGTGGATATGTGGGTTAGGAGTCAGGGAGATAGTATTACTGAAGTGGAGGCGAGATAATGTTGTTCAAAATCGGATCATTTAATGTAAAAAATCTTTCTTTAGCTACAGGTCGAGATTTAGATCGTATTGCGGCAATTATATTGGATAACAGATTAGATGTAGTTGCTATGCAAGAAGTTTTGAGTGAGGGAAAAATATTAACAGGAATTAACACTAAAAGTATATCTGGCCAAGCCAGGGCAGCAGATTATTCATTAAAGAAACGTTTTGGAAATGAGTGGGAAATATGTTGGAGAGACCCAACAACTCATGCAAAAAATTACCCCTATTTGGGCAATGATTCTCGCGGAGAAGGATATGCTTTTTTATGGAATACTAAAAGATTGAATATACCATTAGATGAGAAAGGAAACAAGATATATCCAAGGATATGGAGAAATTATAAAATTAATGGTAAAAATAATTCTATTAGATTAATGAGAGATCCCTGTTATGGAAGATTTGTTATTAAAGGCAGGAAGACAGAAATTAGATTGATAACGACTCATATTATTTACGGAAAGCCTACGTCTGAAAATATAGATGTCGACTTAGATGTTGGCGCTATCACGATGAGAAATAATGAATTTAACATATTAGCTGGACAGATATATCCGAGAGTAAGTGAATATTATAAAGATGTTAACTGTACAGTTCCGTATACGATTATTCTTGGTGATTATAATTTAAATCTAATAGAAAGCTCGGTCACGAAAGCAATTGTACCATCAGTAGCATGTTTTGATGAAAAAGGAAATAAAGTGACGCTTAATGATAATCCGTATTGTAAAATACATACTGTGCAGTCAGATTTATCAACATTAAAATGCACTACAGATGGCTTTGCAAATAATTATGATCATTTTTCATACGATGATAGAGTAAAAGCACAAATAATTCAGAATAGTGCCCGAGCAATAAATGCGGTTGAACAACATATTAAAGATGAAAATACAAAATATGAAACATATAGAAAAGAAGTATCTGATCATTTACCAATAATAATTGAAATAGATATATAATACTGTTTGAAGGAGTATATAATGAGTAATAATAAAAACCTATCAAATAATTTTGAAGTTAGTAATGTTGAGGAAAATGTTTTAAGAGCAGTTTACGCACTTAATATGTGTACTGTATCTGTCTCACAAATTATTGACTATAATGATGTATACATATTGGAACAGGAATACGATGCCATTTTAAATAATTTAAATCTTGAAAAAATGCCTAAGGCAGATGCGTTAAAAAATATTCTTATAGAACTATTGAATACGATAACATTTTTTAGAATTCAAGAAATACGCAAAGAAGCCCTGGAACAGAAATATCAACGAAAAATGAGAAATTCAATTTGGTCAGCAATACCAAATCTAAGTGTTATTGTTTCAGGAAATCCTGTCACTATGGCGTTCTCTTTGGCTACTCAGGTTGGAATTGGTTATATGAATTATAGAAAAGAAAAAAGTAATATAGCGAATGAACAGTCGACTGAAAAACTAGAATTAAGAATTACTGCTATAGAACAATTCCACGCTTTAAGGAGAGAACTTTTTACTACTGCTTGGGAATTATCAGAGGAATATGGATTTGATGATCATTTAAGACTTACTGAAAAACAAATAACACAGTATAATCAAATTTTAATTGATCCAGATGAATTAAGAAAATATGCAAGATTAAAATCAATTCAAGATAAATTTGAAGCTTTCCCTCCGTTTTGGTATTTTTTTGGTCATACGGCTGCTTATATTGCAGGGGATAAAAATATTCCATTAGAATATGTTGAAAGAGAAGAATATAAAAAAAGTGCCAAAGAGCATTTTAGCAAGTATGATTATTTAAACAAATTTAATATACTTAGGGAAGATCAAATGGCTGCTTCTTTTGCTCTAGAATATACTGATTTATTATTAGAAGAAGAAAATTACGATTCTGATAAAATCAGAGAATTAATTGAAATCGCATTTAATGCATCGGGAAATGCACTTGATATAAAAGAATTATGTGCCATATCTTATTTAAAGATAGGTGATACTGCACGTGCTGGTGAGATTTTCAATCAACTAGTTAATGAGTCATATAACACAATTACAAATGCAAAGTTGTTAAGTAGAATTTATGTTAGCCAGATTTTGAATGGAAGCGACTCTGCAGCCGAACTTAATTACAAAACACTACTTTTACGTGTAGGAGAGGATAATGCAGAATATCTATTCCCTATGCCATCAAATAAAATTGATGATGATGAGTTACAACTAAAATATTTTACTGATCAGAAAAATTTACTTATAATTGATTATAGAGCGGTAATAAATGAACTTATACAGAAAGACTCAATAAGATTTAATGCAGTTATACCAGCTCCGTATGGCTATAATTCTTTAGAAGAGTATTACGGTTGTTCTGAAAAAGCAAAAAACAATCGACTAAAAGAAATTAGGGATTGTTTCGAAAATGTTGGTGATAAAAATGATTATCTGAGTAAATTTGCTGAAAGTGGATTTAGATTAAAATATATTGATTTATTAAATGAGTTCATTGAAATATGTGAAGAACTTGATTTATGGAAACAGGCAGAAAAGCATGATGATATTTTGGAAAAAATTAAGGAGAATGTTGCAAAACATCGTCCACTACTTCAAGAGTTACAGAAAAAAATAGAAGAGGGTTTCTTTAGTAGTGTAGATTATAGAAAATGGCAGGATAAATTGAATTTTAGAGAATTTACAGGTTCATTTATTAATGATTTAAAAGATGTGATTATGCTTGAAATTGAAAAAATGGACACTATGTCAAAAGTTGAGCAAGCTGAATATGATCTGGCAATATTTTGTCATAAACATAAAATTAATTTAGGTGAAAGTAAACGTTGTGAAAAAAATTATGGACAAGAAGCTCAATCATACCTACACTATGATATTTTAGGTTCTGATTGGGTCAATGAAAATGAACGTAGAAAGAAATTTGAAACAATGAAACAACATGTCAAAGATTTTGCATCAGATTTAATTAGAAATAACGATAACGAAACAACTCTACTATTATCGGGTGATGATGCTTTTAAATCATATTTCAGGAATTCAAAATTAATAAGTATTGGTTTTCAGCAAGATACGTTTGCAATTATTGATGATAAAACAAAAAAGGATAAGGCTCTTGTTCTCACTCAAAGGGGCGTGTTATTAATTAACAAAAATAAAAGTAGGGCAATATATCGTTATACTGATGTGGAGTTCTATAAGAGTTCTGGTCAAAATATTATGTGCATGGGAGATTCAGAGGAGTATTCTAATATAAATGTAAATATGGATAAACTTGAAAACTTAATTCAAAACTTAAATAATGTAAAATAATTTTAGAAAGAAGGGTAGTAATGAAAAAAAAGATAGTAAAAAATTCAAAAGATTTATTATCAAAAAAGGAACTACAAGCATGTCACAGTATTATTCATACTGCTTCAATTGCTGCTGGAGCTTGTGGAGCAATACCAATTCCCATTGCAGACGCTATTCCAATTACAGCTGCACAAATCACAATGGTAATTTCATTGGGTAAGGTTTTTGACATAAATGTCCCCAAAACAGTTGCCCAAAGTATTTTGTCCACAGTTGCTGCTCCTATAGTAGGAAGAACTGCGGCTGGAGCAGCCTTAAAATTTATTCCTGTTGCAGGTTGGATTGTAAATGTGGGTATTGCTGCCGGTATAACAGAATCAATAGGATGGTTATGTGTTGATTATTTCTTTAATGATAAATCGAATAGGGACTCTAACGTTGGTAGCAATTTCGTGGAAAGCGAAGTGGATTATGAGAAGGACCCAACTCTTCGTGAGGAGTTAATAAAGAGATCGTGGGAGTTTCTAGATGGCGAAAAAACACGTAAAAACAATAGTGAGGACTTTTCTCGTCTTATGAATGATTTAGATAATTATAGACAAGACTTCCCTGATGACAAAGAAATAGACGATTTGTTTTCTAAATTAAACGATCTACCTCTTTGATTAGCAATAATAAAGTTATAAAAAGCCAACTGAGATCAAGTAAAAACTCAGTTGGCTTTAATTTTTTTCGAATATCGGCTACTCTGGTTGGTGTGTCCATATTGAAGGTTTACAGTGTTTAGCATATACTAAATATAGATTAGCTTTAAAAAATTCACTGCTATATTTTTCATTTTACACTTCCAACTATTATATTATACTTTAGCCCCTGACGTAAAAAATCAGGGGCTATTTTTATGCAAATCGACCAAATTATTAAAACGCACCAAAAAGTATTGACTTTTACGATTTAAAGTACTAAACTAAAGGAGGAAGAAAAGTGAGTATATTAGAAGAAACTCAGAGTACCTATGGTATCAAGCTAAAAGAAGTTATCTCATCTCAACAAGAATGGGTTGAATTTTTAGATTTTGCAAGCCAATTGACTATTACAGAAAAGTAATATGAATTTGGCTTTGCAACGCAGATAGGTATTTACGCTATTAATCCAAACGCTACACATTGTCTACTTTACAAGGAATGGAATGACAAGGAACATGACAGATACACCAAAAGAGGAACAGTGGGAATTAAGGTACTTTCAAAGAGTAGAGGAAAGATATCTCATGTAAGTTTATTTGATGTATCTCAAACAGGAGTAAAAAATAAGAATGATATTAAACCTTTACCAAATTACAATATTGATATTGATGTAGGTATTTTACAATCAGAATTATCAAAAAGGTATAATACTAAAAATGATGTAATTGAAAATCAGATAACACAAATTATTAAATCAAAGCTTGATAATTACGGTTTGCCGAGCAATATGTATGGCTTTTTAGAGCAAAGTATGAAGTATCAAATATTTAAGAGGTATGGTTTTGAATATAATGAAAATGAGTTTTCATGGGCATTTTTAAACAATAAGCCGAGCGTTTACGATGTCGGTACATTAGGAAAAATAATGAATGGTATCCTGTTTCCTATGGAAAGTATAATTGAAAATGCAATAGAAATTGAAAGGGGCAATATATATGGAAATGAGAATGGGCAAACCATCGAGTGGTAGGACGTGAAAACTAATCCACAGTATCTATTAACAGTATAGCATAAAGTCCTTGGAGAAGGACTAAAATAACTACTACTTTATTATACGAGGATATGAATGCAGAGTTGTTGAGTTATCGCAAGGACAGCCTTCCAGAAGAAAGAAATATGGTGCGGTGATAAGGTTTGAAATACCTGTGTAAAAGCGTTTAACAGCTTAATTTGACATGGACGTTTCAAATTAAAATTGTGATTTTATTTTTGCTTTAAATTAAATATTTATTCGCCAAGCTTTCCATGATATTGATTAAATCATCATCTGCAATAATATCTTCGGTTAGTCCATATTCATTTAGCGTATCATATTTGTGACTTGTAAAATCTTCTAGCATTTTTATTGTTTCAACTGAAAAATTCTCAATAAAATACTCCAAATAAGTTTCCATGATAGTGTTGTTTTTTAAAAGTATACTTTTTACTACTGGAATCATATCTTCATTTGCAGAAAGGTCTTCATCAAATCTTTCAAAAGTTTCTGAATCGGTTTTACGGAAAATAATTACCGAACCAACTAGATAACATCTGAGTTTATCAGTGTTCCATATTCCAATAATCTTAGTATCTAGATTTCCACCATAAATTCTTGTTGAAAAACGAGAATTATTTTGATGGATAGAACACTTTTTCAAATAATCATCGTAAGTTATTTGAAATTCATCACCATACTCAGTGACTATGGTTTTTTCATGAATACTACTACAAGACGATAGTACAGTCATTATTATACTTAATAAAAAAATCAAATAAATAACTATTGTAAATTTCTTCATTACACCATATCCCCCCTAAAATCAGATATAACTAACTGAGTAAAGTGTGGTATTATAATCATAGACACCTATTAAAGTGATAATTCTTCTTCAAACTCTTGCTTTTATTCTGCTTTAGCTGTATTAAGATTGGCTTCTTTAAGTAATCCGTTTATATAAAACATCTCCATTCACCTGACTATATCCAACCTTACTATACAACTTTAAAATAATCCAAAAAACATCTAACACGACCACGTTTTCAAGTATACGCAATACCTGTTTAAGAACATCACTGAATAGTTCTTTCATGCTAGGTTAAATTATAATATTCCACCCACACCTTTAAACTTCTCCACAAAAGCAGATATTTTCTGAAAAGCACTCTGTTTTTTTGTTAAATATTTAGGATTTAGCGGACTCATTTTTGGAAGAATTTCATTTAGTTCTGTTCCATTTTCACTTGCATATTCTCTTTTTAATGAAGCAAGGATGTATCTCTTTGCTGCATCAACATTAAGTTCCTCTGCTTCAATCAATTCTTCTGCTTCTCTTTTTTGCTCCTTTTGTGCAAATGAGAAGAAGGCATCAATAATGCTTGCCTTGTCTTGAATCTGGTCTAAATCAGTTTGGTTAATAAAATCCACCACCAAGCTTTCTTTTGCCCGATTTCCCGTACTAGATCTAATCAAACGACGTATTTCTTCAACTAAAATTTCTTTATCTTTTACTTTTTTATTTTTTTCAAATATCAGCTCAAGAATATAATCCAAGTTAATTTCTTGCGACTTTAATAAGTCTACTTCAAATACAACATCATCCCAATCAATCGAATCTTTTTCCTTATCTTTCCCTGCTTTTTCTCGACGAAGCCAATCTCGAATATCATTGTACATAGAACGGTAATCTTGAATTACCCTTTCCTGAGGCACGTCGATTTCTTGCATCATCGCTATATCTTCATCACTCACATGATGAGTTGCTTTGAATTCTTCTAGAACTTCTGGATTGCTTGTATCAATTGATTGTAGGGCTTTCAAACTAGTAAATTCATCATAGTTTTGCAATACATTCTCGACTCTCAAATATTCGCCGAATAACTTAGCAAACTCTTTCTTATCCCTCTCCGTAACAATCTCATCAACATTAGGGAATCGTGAATTCAGCTCCTCAACTACATCTACATATCCACGACGTGCTTCACCTGTAGAAATATCAGTAAAGCCTTCCATATACTCCTTATAACTTTTTTCAAGCACTACATTTTTCGTGTTTTTATCTCCAAAAAGAGTGATCGCATCAATTGTCGCTTGCTCCAAATTTCTAAAAGTAACAATATTACCAAATGTTTTTGTAGAATCGTAAATACGATTAGTTCTTGAAAAAGCTTGCATCAAACCATGATAACGTAGGTTTTTATCCACAAATAACGTATTCAATGTCGGTGCATCAAACCCAGTCAAAAACATCCCGACTACAATTAAGAGATCAACTTCCTGCTTTTTAACTCTATTCGCAAGATCACGATAATAATTTTGAAATTCCTTACTCTCCACACCGAAGTTGGCCCCAAACATTTTATTATAATCTCTTATAGCTAAAGTCAAGAACTCTTTTGCTGTGCTGTCCATTGCTGATGGCTCAAAAGTTTCGTCAAGAATTTCGCCTATAGCACTTTGCTCTTCGTTAACAGCAAACGAAAAGATAGTCGCAATTTTTAAAGGTTTATCGCTATCCTTTTGCAAGTCTTTTAAAGATTCATAGTATAGCTTCGCCGCATCAACACTACTCACCGCAAACATTGCGTTAAAGCCTTTCGCACCGATATGCGAACGATGAGTTTTTACTCTGAAATTATTAAGAATATATTGTGAAACTTCCTTTATTCTTTCCGGATGTAGTAAAGCTTCTTTATTTTCAGCTGCTGATAGTTTCTTCTCATCTTGTTCCATCTCTAAAGATTTAAACTTCGGACGCACATCGTTATAATCAACTTTAAATTTAAGAACTTTTTCATCTCTAATTGCATCAGTAATGACATAGGAATGCAACTCACGTCCAAATACCGTAGCCGTAGTTTCAGCCCCTAACGCATTTTCAGGGAATATTGGTGTGCCAGTAAACCCAAATTGGTAATATTGTTTGAACTTCTTATGAATGTTATTTTGTGCTTCACCAAACTGTGAACGATGTGCTTCATCAAAAATGAAAACTACCTGTTTGTTGTAAATTGGCAAATCTGCCTCACCTTTAATAAGATTGTTTAGCTTTTGAATTGTAGTAACAATGATTTTATTATCATCTTTTTCGATATTGCGTTTAAGTCCGGCAGTATTTTCCGAACCGTTAACACTATCTGGTGAAAAGCGTTGATACTCTTTCATTGTTTGATAATCTAGGTCTTTTCTATCAACTACAAAAAACACTTTATCTATAAAATCAAGTTCCGTTGCCAATCGAGCTGCTTTAAAGCTGGTCAGCGTTTTGCCTGAGCCGGTTGTATGCCAAATATATCCACTACCTTCAGTGGTTCTCCATTGTTTTGTTGCGTGTGAACTCTTGATTTTCCACAAAATTCTTTCTGCCGCCGCTATTTGATAGGGGCGCATAATAAGTAAATTATCGCTTGAATCAAAAACAGAGTAATGCAATAAAATCTTTAACAATGTGTTTTTTTGAAAAAATGTTGCCGTAAAATCTTTTAAATCCTTAATGAGGGTGTTATCCGATTTTGCCCAGTTCATCGTAAAATCAAAACTATTTTTATCCCGTTTAGTAGTGTTGGCAAAATAACGGCTATCCGTACCATTTGAAATTACGCAAATTTGCAAATACTTATAAAGAGAACTATCCGAGTTGAAACTTTCCTTGCTATATCTATTCACCTGATTAAACGCTTCTCTAATAGCAACTCCACGTTTCTTTAGTTCCACCTGCACCAAAGGCAAACCATTCACTAAGATAGTGACATCATACCTATTAGCTTGAGTTCCCGTTTGCTCAAATTGCGATATTACCTGCATTTTATTTCTTGCTACATTTTCTTTAACTAGCAAATAAATATTTTTTATATGCCCATCATCAAATACAAAATCATGAATATAGTCATTATGAATTTTGCGAGTTTTATCAATATGATTATCACTTGGTTTGTCTAAGTATTCCTCGCAAAATCTGCTCCATTCTGCATCGCTAAACTGCACATCATTGAGTATTTGAAGCTGTTCACGCACATTCTCAAGCATTGCCGTAGGTGTCGTTAGTTTTGGTAAATAGTCATAGCCCTGATTAACTAAATCTTGTATAAACTCTCTCTCAAGAGATGACTCAGTTTGATAAACAGCAGCAGCCTCATGTAGCACTGAGTATTTTACGTATTTATCTAAGACTATGAAGTTGTTTGATTCTGCAATGGTGTTATAGTCACACATTTTTATGTCTCCTTTTCTTTGAAAGTTAGTAATTTATCTCTGTAATACTCATATTGTTGTTTTCTAGCCTTTATTTCAGCTGGTAAGCCTTTTGTGATGTCGGTAGTTAGCGTGTCGAACTTGTCGAGGATATCCACTATTCTTTGTTGCTCGGTGAGGGGTGGGAGGGGGATTTTAATATTATTGAGATTCTTTTGGTTCAATTTAGGCTGAGCAGACCCTGTAATGTAAGGTGTTAGATCGATTGAGTTCAAATACATTTCAACATATCGCCTTGTTGCATATTCATCAAACTTAAGCACATGTGCATGGTTATTTACCCACGTTTTGCCGAAAATAGAAAATGCAATTGGCGTAGTTCGTGCTAAAAGATTAGCTCCATCCTCAGATATTAAGAGATAATCCCCATCATAAATGTAGTCTTTTACATAATCAACAATTCCAGACGCACCATAGTAAGGGATATCTCCAGTTTCTCTACTTCCACTTGTAACAGGTTTTCTTTTTGAATCACAATTCTCAGCTATCATATCCAAAGTTACTAGTTGAATATCCTCAACTTTACTAAACAACTTGTTTTTATAATACTCATACTGTTTCTTTCTTGCTGTAAGCTCTGCTGTAAGCTCTGCTGTAAGCTCTGTGAAATTGTCTAATATGCGGACAATTTCACGTTGGACTGGTAGGGGTGGGAGGGGGATTTTGATTTGTGAATACACACTAATCCATAATCTTTTGTGTTCATCTGAAGAATAGCCAATGTTGCTCATAATATGGTATATATATCGTAAAAAGGTTTTATCTTCTTTAGTCGTCAACATTTTCATTGCAGATGATTTAACTTTAAATGGGAAGTCAACCCACTTAAATGCTCCAGTAAAATCATCAAAAATAACAACGGAATTTTCTTTTGTTGCATAGTATATCCCACTTTGCTCATCTGTATATCCAAGAATAAAAGACTGCCCTGCCGTCAAAACAGGAGTTGAGAATTCATTATTGTAGTCTGTATTATTTACTATATATTTTGTTGGTTGCTCGTAGTTTACGACACTGCCAATATCAACATACTCCACCCCATCAGGACAAAGCTCGGCAATCAATTCTTCAAGCTTGCTCATTATTTTTCACCGTCCTTTTTCAAAAGCTCTCTAACTTGCTTATCAAAATCGGACGTGATTTTTTGTGTTTTGTTAAACTCGTTGTATTCTGTTTCAGCTTTTTGGTCTGCTTGCTTTTTTGAAACACTCCCCTTATCTTTTAGCACTTCATATTTACGAAATGCAAGAAATTCATTAATGCTTTTTGAAAATTGTTCCATATTAAAAGTGTTCTCACGTTCAATCAAATCTTCAATGTAGTCAAAATATCCTGTAACAGCCCTTTCTAATTGCCTTATCTGCTTTTCTTCAAGATAATTCTTCGCAATCTTAACATCACATTTAAGTATTCGTCCCTCAGGAGCGTTTTTCCATGTGGTAAGACCCATATTCTCTTTATTTCGGTCAGCTTCTGAATTTACGATTTCTGCCGCTGTTTTTCCAGTAATGGCATAGTGGAATTTATTTTGCACCATAGCATAAAAATCCTTAGTAAGATTAGAATTTTTATCATAATCAATACTGCACTCGGCAAATATATCTGTTATCTGTTGCCAAATACGTCTTTCACTTGCTCGAATAGAACGAACTCTTTCAAGCAATTCTTTAAAGTAATCTTTGCCAAAAGCAGTTTTCCCTTGTTTTAATCGTTCATCGTCCATAGCAAAACCTTTTGTCATATATTCCTTTAAAATAGATGTTGCCCATATTCTAAAGTTAGTAGCCTTTCGGGAATTGACACGATAGCCAACTGAAATTATTGCATCAAGGTTGTAGAAATCCAATGTTCGTTTTACATTTCTGCTACCCTCAAATTGAACTATTTCCATTTTGGAAACAGTTGATTCAACTTGCAATTCACCTTCATTATAGATGTTAGAAAGGTGCTTTGAAATAGCAGGAACACCTATATCAAATAATTCTGACATTGCCTTTTGTGTCAACCATACTGTTTCATCTTTTACTAATGCATTAATTGATACATCTTCTTCAGGTGTATTATATATTAAAAAATTAAATTCATTATTCATTTGCCTACCTCGATTTCTGCGATAATCTTATCAATCTCAGCACGCAAAACGGCTTCTCTTGCAACTATCTCGGAAATTTCAGCGTTAAGCTTTTCAATATCAATAACTTCTCTTGTGTCCTCTGCCTCAACATATGTAGAAACGGATAGGTTATAGTCTGCTTGTGCAATCTTATCATTGTCAACAGATTTTGAAATATAATCAATATCTTCTTTGCTATCAAACATTTTCATAATTTCTTCAATATGTTCTTCTGTTAAAATGTTATTGTTCGTTTCTTTTTTATAAAATTTTTCTCCGCTTGCATCTATAAATTGCGTTTTTGTGTCATTCTTGTGCTTTGAAAGAACGAGTATATTAACAGCTATTGAAGTGCCATAAAAGAGATTTGGTGCTAATGAAATAACTGTTTCAACAAAGTTATTATCAATTATATACTTTCTTATTTTTTGTTCTGCACCTCCACGGTAAAATATACCAGGAAAACAAACTATGGCTGCACGACCTTTGCTTGAAAGATAGCTTAGTGCATGAAGCACAAAGGCAAAATCAGCCTTAGACTTTGGTGCAAGCACCCCTGCAGGTGCAAAACGCTCATCATTAATTAGAGTTGGATCATCACTGCCAATCCAGTTTATTGAATATGGGGGATTTGATACAATAGCATCAAAAGGCTTATCATCTCCAAAGCGTGGGTCTAAAAGAGTATTCCCTAAGGCTATATTAAATTTATCATAGTTTACATTGTGTAAAAACATATTCATGCGAGCAAGGTTATACGTTGTATGGTTGATTTCCTGACCAAAAAAGCCATCTTCAATAATATGCTCGTCAAATTGTTTCTTTGCTTGTAATAGCAGTGAACCCGAACCAGCTGCAGGGTCATAAATTTTGTTAATCATTGTCTGCTTATGTATTGCCAATTTTGCAATCAGTTTAGAAACACTTTGAGGGGTAAAGAATTCCCCACCAGACTTGCCTGCATTAGCAGCATAATTAGAGATTAAATACTCATACGCATCACCAAACAAATCAATATTACTATTTTCAAAATCGCCAAAATTAAGTCCAGCAACTCCTTTAATCACAGCGGCTAAACGGCTATTTTTGTCTTTTACAGTGTTTCCTAATCTATTGCTTGTCGTATCAAAATCAGCAAATAACCCTTTTATATCAAGTTCAGATGGATACTCATTTGCAGAGCTTTCAATAGCAGAAAATATTGCTGCTAAATCTGTATTCAAGCTTTCATTTGTATTTGCAGTTTTTGCAATGTTGGTAAACAACTGACTCGGATAAATAAAATAGCCTTTTGTTTTTATTGCATCATCTTTAATTTCACTAGTTATAATATCATCGGAAAGTTCAGAATAGTTGACACTATCGTCCCCACCTTCAATATAATTAGAAAAGTTCTCACTAATAAAACGATAAAAAAGTGTTCCTAAAACATATTGTTTAAAATCCCATCCATCCACTGATCCACGGACATCATTAGCTATTTTCCAAATCTGCGATTGTAACTCCGCTCTTTGTGCTGTACTTGACATTTTTATTCCTCCATTTGGTTATTATAGGTATTCCTGCCTCATGATTGTATTTAATTCAATCATTCTTACTGTCCTAAAACTAGGACTTATTATTATAAGGTTATTTCATTGGAAGTTTTAGGCTACGCTATTTCCATAAGATTTTCAATGTTGCAATCTAACATTTTTTCACCTTAATTATATCATAAAAGTCACGTAATAACAATATCTATTTCTTTTCATATGACAACTGAATCATTTGGTTTAATTATGATCTAGTACAATAAAACTTGACACCCTACGCTCAAAAAAATATAATAGTAGTAAAGGGAGTGTCGAGAAATGGCAGAAGCAAAAAGTTATGATAAGGGTTACAAGGAACAGGCGGTAAAGCTTGCAAAGGAAATCGGCAACAAAAAGGCTAGCGGGGAGCTAGGAGTGCCATATAGTACGTTGTATGGTTGGATAAGGGCTGCTGAAAGTGGCGATTTGGATATGGAAGAGTGTACTCCAGAAAATGCAATGAGCCTTGCTGAGGAAAATCGACAGCTTCGCAAAAGCAACAAGGAACTTGCAAAAGAAAATAAGAGAATGAAAATGAGGGCTACAAATGGGGTATTGATGGAGTGGAAATGCAAAGGGAACAACAGATACAGGGAAGATGGGAATTAGTTAAGTAGTAATAAGAAAGGTTTACGGTAATCCTTAAAACCGTAATCATTTTAATAAGAATATAATATATTAAAGCATGATGGAAAGATATTTTACAAAATAAAAAAGCACAAATAACCACTTGTAAATTAAAGGTTATTTGTGCTGTAAATAAAACTAAAATCAATTATATGTTAATTATATTGAAATAACGTTGACTTTTCAAATCGTATGTGATATAATCGAAATGTTATATCAACAGAACAAAAAGCACCCTCCCGAATATATATCCGTCGTCGAAAACAGATATATATTCTTCACCTAACCAGATGCACCAACATCTGATAGACTTATGAGAATGCTATTCAGCAGTTATAAAAAACCATCATGGTTTTATTATAACAGATAAAATAGATACTTGTCAAGCCTTTCAGATTGCATTAGCAACGGGGGCTTGACTCTTTTTGATATACACCAATTGAATAGCCACTATAACGAGGAACAAGTTCCGATGCTCTTATAACAGCTTCGCCGTCATTGATACACCACTATCATAGCGAGCATATAACACCAGTTAGGTTGAGATACCTTAAGAGTAACAGAATGAAACTGTCAGTTTCGTAAGGGCAACACAATCTACATAGCATTAATTGCAGCGTAGAGGGCGAATGTCAAAAGAAAAAGTAGTTATAGTCGGTGCAAGGCACTAAAGATTTTATTTTGTAACACAGGGTGGATGTATCACCATCTGCCCTGTTTATTATATAGCCTTAACTATTATAATATATTTAAAATATTGTAATAATTAAGGTTATATACTAAAAATACACATACAAATCATAAGAATTTTATTTATCTTATGATTTGCAGTGCATTTTATTGGTGCGGATGAAGTGACTTGAACACTCACGAATCGCTTCACTAGAGCCTAAATCTAGCGCGTCTGCCAATTCCGCCACATCCGCATATCTCTTGGCGACTAAATAAGTATACCACAAGTTTTTAGTAATGTCAATACCTTTTTTAAAAAAATTAAATTGTATATGTTTCATACTAAGCTCATTGGATTTTTTATTATAAGTTTAAACCAAATATGACTATAAACCTTGTTTAAGCTTTGCATTACATTTTCCATTTGCCTCAACCATATATAATATTGTAATCATTCCCTATACAAGGCTTTATTGTAATAAAAGGGGTTTCAGTAACATGGATTGTGCCTTTATCCTCTGTAAACTGGAAACACTCACAACAGTACACGTTACCTCAACACCATTTTTTTCATAATTCAATGATTTTTGTTGACCTTTCCATAGTCCCCATATCAACCCTATGGAATTTGATACCAATACAAAAATTAACCCTAATTGTTTTGTTTTACTCATATCACAACACAGCCCTATTACTAATATATGTCATTAATGTGTTAAATCACAAGCTTTTGAATTTTTACTTATCGCATATCGCCAGACATTTCCACCACTAACTCCCAAGCCTAATCATCTCATCAATACACTTGCGAGATTTTGCTATTTCCTCATCACTCATAATTATTTCAAACGCAGTACCGTCATTTATGCCCTTTACCGACTTATAAACATCAACAAGAGTTGTTAGCTTCATATTAGGACATACAATTTTCTTTGAAAGTATATAAAATTCCTTATCCATGCATTCATATTGTAGGGATTCAGCGATACTGATTTCCGTTCCAATAATAAATTCTTTATGGTCGGAATTTTTAGCATACTCCATAATACCAGAAGTAGAGCCTACATAATCAGCCTTTTCCACAACAGCAGGAATACATTCAGGATGCACTAAAATTAACGCATTTGGGTGCATTGCCTTAGCGTCATTCAAATCCTTTAGCGTAACAGCAGCGTGAATAGGACATCCACCCTGTAAAATCATTATATCCTTATCTGGAACTTGCTTTTGAACATAATCCCCTAAATTGCAATCAGGGATAAACAAAATCTTATCGTTTTCAAGTCGGTTAACAATCTTAACAGCAGTTGAAGAAGTCACGCAAACATCACAAACAGCCTTTAACTTCGCAGTTGTGTTGATATAAGCAACAACTGTACGGTCAGGTTCTTTCTTTTTAACTTGCTCAATAAGTTCAGGTTCCATTTGTTCAGCCATTGGACACCCAGCAAGCTGATTAGCCAAAAACACTTTTTTATCAGGTGAAAGCATTTTTGCAGTTTCAGCCATAAAATGCACTCCACAGAGTAAAATATTCTTTTGTTCAGCCTTTTGTGCCATAAGGCTTAACTGAAAAGAATCACCTACAACATCAGCAATTTCAAGAATTTCCTTTGCTTGATAACTATGTGCAAGTATTGCAACATCATTTTCCTTTTTTAATTTTAGAATATCACTTTGAACTTTGCTAATCATATTTATTCTCCCATTCATAAGGTTTATTTTATCTTAAAACGTTTCCAAATATCGCTCAACGGAATTCACAGAATTTGCACCATCAGCGGCAGCAGTAATAATTTGCCTTAGGCTTTTAACTCTGATATCACCAGCAGCAAAAATCCCTTTAGCATTTGTTATACCTGTTTCGTCAGAAACAACATATCCATCTTCATTCATATCAACAAGCCCCTCTAGAAACTCTGTCTTTGGAATCGAGCCAATGGCAATGAATACACCATTCAAGGCAATATTTGACTTTTTATCAGCTTTTGTATTAATAATATCTATGTTTTTAACTGTTTTACTTCCATTAATGCTTTCTATTTCAGTTTCCCATAAAATTTGTATGTTTTCTGTTTTGTCAATTACATCCTGTAACCTTTTTGCACCTTTAAGACTATCACTCCTGTTTATTATATACACCTGTTTGCACATCCTTGAAAGGTATATAGCGTCCTCAAGCCCAGCATCTCCACCACCAACAACTGCAACAGTTTTATTCTTGAAAAATGCACCATCACAGGTTGCACAATAGGAAACGCCCTTACCTGAAAATTCTTCCTCTCCCTTAACATCGAGTTTTTTTCTGATTGAGCCTGTTGCAACAATAACTGCTTTAGTGGTTAAAGGTTCATCGTCATTTAAAGTAATTTTCAGCAAATTTCCATCCTGAATAATCTTCTCAACTTCAGCAGAACTGAATTGTACACCTAAGGATTCAGCGTGTTCTCTGAACTTATCAGCCAAATCAAATCCACCTAGCAATGGGAATCCTGGATAGTTATCCACCTCATATGTGCTTAAAATCTGCCCACCATAAAAGGACTCCTTCTCCAATATAACTGTTTTGAGCATCGCACGTTGTGCATAAATTCCAGCTGAAAGACCCGAAGGACCTGCACCAATTATAACCAAATCATACACCATAGCTTATTTCTCCTTAACTAAATATTTTTGAATACAGTCACTTTTATAGTATATACATCTATTCTATAACTAATCTCCCACTATGTCAATAGTTAAACTATCATTTCATTATTTAAAAGCCTGTCAACAGTTTTTTATCTTCTTTTATACAGCTACTATCCCCCATCTAAAGCTCACCAAAATTTAGAGTCACCTTTTGTATTATCATAGTCGAAAAATCAAGCGATTTTCTTTGGTTGGTGCTTGCTCCTCAATTGTAGCATAAATCTGCCCCAGTTTAAAGGCTTCCTCTGCTAATCACAACATATCTGTCGTAATCACCACTTCTCTTTATATACTAACTTTTGCTTTAATATATATTAATATAATAAAAACTCCACAACCAACATAGTTGTGGAGTTTATGGCGGAAAGAGAGGGATTCGAACCCTCGAAACGTTGCCGTTTACACGAGTTCCAGTCGTGCGCCTTAAACCAGCTCAGCCATCTTTCCGTTTTTAGTGGGTATACAAATTAATTAGAGGTAGACACAAATATGCGATTAAAAAGTGGTGCGAGTGACGGGACTTGAACCCGTACGCCTAAACACACGCCCCTCAAACGTGCCTGTCTGCCGATTCCAGCACACTCGCATATCACGAATAATATTATAACAAAGTAAAGTAGAATTGTCAAGCGTTTTTTAACTTTTTAGCTTTGTATGAACTGCGATATTATGTAACTATAACTGACAATTGCAAGTATAATAATTGTTATATTATTACATAGTTATAATTTCTCACAAAATTATTTAATGTGTTAATCAATATTTGTGATAATTGTTTAAAAAAGGTTAATTTAAAATTAATCGTTTGTTCTTGTTTAGTAGAAATAAATATGATATAATGTAACTAAACATTACTAAATTCGACTATTTGTTTCACAAATTAATCTATGATTAAATGTAATAATATATGGAGCTTTTTTGCATGAAAGGTAGTAAGAAAAATGATGGATAAAATTAATTTATATAAAATGTTGGATATTGGGGTTGCATTAACTAAAGAAAAAAATTACGATAAGCTTCTATCCTTGATTATATCTGTTTCTATGGATATAACTTCAAGCGATGCGGGGACTTTGTATATATATGAGAAGAATGCTTTGCATTTTAAAATAATGAAAAATAATACTCTTGGCTTAAATAAGGGCGAGAATGGTGATGTTTCTGAGTTTCCACCTGTTCCGCTTGAAGAAGGAAATGTCTGTGCGTATAGTGCCATAAATCGAAAGATCGTCAATATTCCTGATGTTTATAATTATGACGACTTCGATTTCTCAGGTCCTCGTAACTACGACCCTATTACTGGGTATCGCACTAAGTCCATGCTTGTAATTCCACTCGAAAACCATGAAAATGAACTTATTGGTGTTCTTCAGCTAATTAATTCGCTTGATTGTGACGGAAATATTATCTCGTTCAACAAGGAATATGAGTATGTTTTAACGGCAATTGCTTCACAGGCGGCTATTTCTGTTTCAAATATGAAATATAATCAAGAGGTTAAGGCTTTATTATACTCAATTGTGTCAGTTTTTGCCGCTGCAGTCGATGCTAGAACTCCTTATAATTCTTGCCATACCAGTAATGTTTCTAAATATATAGAAATTCTGATTGATTATATTAATGAAAAACATAGTAATGGAGAAATTGATATATTCTTTGATGAAAATAGGCGTGAACAGCTTATTCTTGCGACAATGCTCCATGATTTAGGTAAGCTGATTATTCCTTTGGAAATAATGAACAAGGAAACTAGACTTGGTGGGCAATTAGATACTATCTTAAATCGCTTCGACCATTTAATTTCATTATGGTATATTGAGTTTTTGGAAAGTCGAATTTCAAGAGATGAATGGCTAACTGAAAAGCAGTTTCTGACAGATGCTAAGCAATGTGTTAAGGATATAAACACTTCGATTTGCTTATCTGATGATGATATAACCTATGTGAATAATCTAGCGAATAAAACTTACCCTAATATAAATGGGGATACAAAATTCTATATAACTCCACAAGAAAAGGAATGTCTTCTTATTATAAAGGGAACTTTAACCAACGATGAGCGTATTATTATGGAAACTCATGTTGATTTTACCGAAAAGCTATTGTCGAAAATCAACATGACTGATAATTATAAAAATATATCTGTATGGGCATCTAGTCATCATGAATACTTAGATGGAACTGGATACCCTAAGCATCTTATTGCTGAAGATATACCATTTGAGGCACGTATTCTTGCTGTTGCTGATATATATGAGGCATTAACTGCTGTCGATCGGCCATACAAAAAATCCGTTTCAAGTGATGATGCATTGAATGTTTTATTTTCAATGGCTGATGGTGGCAAGCTTGATAAATTTATAGTAAATTTGTTCAATGACGCAATAAAAAAAAGACATTTTGAGTGTGAGGGGTAACTGTGGAAAGTTTATACATAATTCCAGACCGTAATAATCTTGACAAAAGTATAGAAATTGCTAAAAAATATAATGCCTGCTTTGAATATAATGACTTCTTTGAGCCATCTATTCTTGATAATAAGCAAGAAATTGACAGAATAATAAAGCTGTATTTGGGTATTAAGGATAAAACTAACAATACAGATACTCTGCATGGTGCTTTTATGGATATTACTGTTTTTAGTCATGATAAGAAAATTCGTGAAATATCAATAAAGCGTGTTATGCAAAGCATGGAAATAGCTACTCAACTTAATTGTAAGGCTGTTATTTTTCATACAAATTATCTGCCTAATTTTCTAATAAGTAGCTATTATGATAAATGGGTTGTGGAAAACGCAATATTTTGGGCTGGAATAATGAAACAGTTCCCGTCGATTGATATTTATATTGAGAATATGTTTGATTTCAATCCGAAAATGATTTCAATGCTCGCACAATCTATGAAAGATGAAAAAAGGTTTGGGGTATGCCTTGATTGTGGACATGCCTTTCTTTCGGGGACTCCTATTTCTGATTGGATTGATGAGCTATCCCCTTTTATACGGCATTTGCATTTTAGCGATAATGAAAAGGTAGACGATTTTCACCTAGAAATTGGAACTGGGCTTATTGATTGGCTGGAAATTAGTAGTAAAATCAAACAAAAAAATATAAATGCAAGTGTGCTTATTGAAACTCAAGATGTTGATATGCAAATTTCGTCAATTGAATATCTTAAGGAAAATAAAATATATCCATTTGTGTGAAAACATGATTGTGTAATACTCATCTCAAATATAACACTAGACAAAGAAATGGATAAGTGATATAATATAATAGGGTGATAAAAATGAAAAAACATATAATAACTGAAGAAGAATATGGGATAATAAAGGAGCTAGCAAAGAAAAACAAGCATAAAAGAGTGGACAAGAGATTACAGGTGATATTACTGCGTTATGAGGGATTAACAGATGAAAAAATTGGTGAAAAGTTGGGGTATAGCCGTAAGCGAGTGAGCCAGTTATGTGCTGATTTTAAAGCTGTTGGAATAGCCGAATATGCAAGGCATAAATATGGTGGGAATCACAGAGCAATGAGCGTTGATGAAGAGGCAGAGTTGCTTGAGAAATTCAAGGAGAGAGCGAGCAAGGGAGAGGTTGTATCAGCACAGGAAATTAAGGCTGAATTTGATAAAAAACGTGGCAAGGATACAGGCAGAGGGTACATATATATGCTTTTGGAGCGTCACGAGTGGCGAAAAGTTATGCCGAGATCTAGGCATCCAAAGAAAGCGAGCGATGAGGTAATAGAAGCCTCAAAAAAATTAACTCCAGAGTGCAAGAATTAAGTGAATCTTTCAACAGTTTCAACAATCATGGTCGCAAAATTCGTCTGATGTTTCAGGATGAAGCAGGGTTCGGTAGAATAAATAAGCCGAAATATTGTTGGTGCGAAAAAGGATTTCGACCATCAGTTCCATGCCATCATATCCGTGAATATCGCTATGCCTATGGGGCTGTTGAGCCTCAAACAGGTGAGAATTTCTTCCTTGTTATGCCATATTGTAACACCGAATGTATGAATGTATTTCTAGAAAAATTGTCAGAATCATATATAAACGACTTTATTTTACTAGTCGCTGATGGAGCAGCCTGGCATAAATCAAAAGGGCTTAAAATACCGCCAAATATCGAGATTTTCTCCTTGCCACCTTACACTCCCGAGATGAATCCGATTGAACAAATTTGGAAGGAAATTCGTAAACGTGGATTCAAAAACGAAGTCTTTTCAACACTGGCAAAAGTCGTTGACAGACTTTGTGATACCATCTGCTCTTTATCCCATGATACCGTCAAAAGTATAACTCATCGAGATCGGATTCTGTCTATTGTTTGATTTGAGATTAGTATAAAACCCTATGATTTTACGTTGATATTAATAAAATCGACCATTGCTTGATATAGCAGTGGTCGATTTTGTGGTTTTATAGAAAAATTTACAGTTATGTCTTATTATATTCTTTGAAGTTTGATTCATGATGTCGCCCCAAATATAGTTTATCCCCATTCAAAAAAGTTTACTCATTTTACTGAATATTGTTCCTTACCACTTAAAAAAATATCTCCTCCAAATGAGTCGTTTGCAACAACAAGTGGGAAATCTTCTACATATAGTTTTTTCACAGACTCACAACCCAAGTCCTCAAAAGCGATAACTTCACAGCTTTTTATACAGTTTGCAGCCAATGCCCCTGCACCACCCATAGCACATAGATACAGAGCCTTGTTGCGTTCAACAGCATCTCTCACTGCCAAGCTTCTCTCACCCTTGCCAATCATCGCTCCAAGCCCCAAATCAAGAAGTCTAGGTGCAAACTTATCCATTCGCCCAGAAGTAGTAGGCCCACATGAGCCTATCGGCTTTCCCACAGGTGCTGGAGTCGGGCCAGCATAATAAATAACTGCATTTTCAATTTCAAAAGGCAGTTCTCCCCCATCATTCAACAACACATCTATGCGTTTATGTGCGGCATCTCTAGCCGTATACATCCAACCCGTAAGTAAAATCTTATCACCTATCCTTAATTTTACAGCCTGTTCCTTTAAATCCTTAGTATTTATCTTTTTTATTTCTGACACAACTACACTTCCTATTTTAAAATGGGGCAACCACAATGGATTGCCCCTCTTAATTAATTATGTTTTACAAAATAGAATCTATTGGTCCCAGCTATTTGAACTTGAACCACCAAATCCGCCACCAGTTGCCGCCGCTTCTTCCTCAACAGCCTTTGTCAATGCTTCCAAATCAAAATCAAATTGCATTGGATTATTTTGTTTCTGCTCACCAATATTGTCTTTTTTATCACTCTTTTTTTGCTCAAACACAGGATTTGCTACGGGATTAGCCACAGGTTTCGCAACCTCATTAGACCTACCATCACCCTTTGGTAATTTTGCAATTAAATCATTAAACTTTCTCTTATCATCAACGCTTTCCTTAGCAGACTTAATAATTCCCTTTGCACTATTTAACTTAGAATTAGTTTCTGAAGTTAACTTAGACATTATTTCTGATATTTCATTTATCTTATTAGAAACCTCATCAATTTCTGTTTTAAGAGTGTTATTAATTGCATTAGTCATCTCGTTAATTGTAGCAACCTTTTGATTAGCCTCTTCAAGATCTAACCTTGACTTTTTATTTGATTCGCTTACTGCAAGTTCTGCTTTTAACACTGCATCAGAAACAGTTTTATCAGCTTTTTCTTTAGCTTCAGCTAGGGTTCTTTCTGCTTTTACATTAGCCTCGCCAATTACTCTATCCGCCTTTTCTTGTGCTTCTTTTGTCATTAACTCTGCCTTATTTTTTGCGTCAATAATATAATTATTAGCAGTTTTTTGTGCCTCCATAAACAGACCACTCATATCCATTGCACTGTCCATTCCAGCATTAGACGAACTTTTAGCTTCTTCAAGATCTGATTTTAGCTTAGCAATTTCCCTGTCCTTTTCCGAAATCTTTGCTTCAATATCGGAAGTTGCTCTCTCTTTAGACACTAAAATTTCACTTTTCTGCTTCAACTCATTTGTCTTTTCAGTAATAATTCTGTCTTTCTCCGCAATTACAGAATCTTTTTGCTTAATCTGTTTAAGCAAAGCCTCTGCTTCCTCCGAGCCACCAAGATTTTTAGATAATTCTTCTATCTCTTTTTTCTGCTCATCAATATTTTTCTGTGCCTGTCTTGTCAAATTCTTTTCATCATTTAATTGTTGTTGAAGTTTTTTTATTTCATCGTTCAGCTTTTTTATATCTTCCCCAGAACCCGAATTAGTCGCAGCTTTAGCCGCTTTTAGTTGGTCATCTAAATTACATATTCTAGTATTTAATTCATCAACATATGCTAAAACGTCTTTTTTCTCAAATCCCCCACCAATTTTCGTCGTTCTTAAAAACACCTGTCCATCCATAATAGTCACTCCATTTCTAAACATTAAAAAACATTTTTATATTCTTAATTTTCTATAATAAAACAAACCTATCCATATATCATCCCACAAAGTCTCTATTTTATTATAGCACAACTACTAGCACCTTTTCAATGTTAGTTCTAACAAAATTTCACATGAATTTTTAGCACTCTTATATAATGAAACCAATTATTTATCATCTTTACGCATGAAGAAAGCAATCAGAACCGTCACCACTATCGATATTGCAATTGCAAAATAAGGTGTTCTGGAAAGTTGCAATCCTCCTACATTCATTCCATAGTAACTAAAGACAATCGTAGGAACAGCCATCAACATAGTTATAACCGTAAGCCTCTTCATAACAAAATTCACATTATTAGAAATCACAGAAGCAAATGCGTCCATCGTACCCGAAAGAATACTTGAGTAAATATTCGCCATTTCAATAGCCTGTTTTATCTCAATCAACACATCCTCAAGCAAATCCTGATCCTCATCATAAAGCTTAATTACACGACCTCGAAGTATCTTCTCAAGCGTTAATTCATTAGCTTTAAGCGATGTAGAAAAATAAACCAATGACTTCCCTAAACCTAGTAACTGAATCAGCTCTTCATTCTTCATTGACTTGTACAATTTTTGTTCAGTTGACGATGAAGTTTTATCAATTTGCTTTAAGTATTGTAAATATCTAAATGATATTCTTAATAGCATTTGAAGTACAAATCTTGTTTTATGGTTCGTATTCACATTCTTAATAACTCCACTTTTGAGATCATTAAGTGTTGCATTTTCTTTCAAACTTATCGTGACAACATTAGTTTGAGTAAAGATAATTCCCATTGGCATAGTATAATAATTCGCCATCTTAAATTCGTTGCTTGACTCTTCAGACTCAACAGGATAATCAACTATAATAAGTGTCTGATCCTCTTCTAGCTCAATACGAGAATTTTCTTCCTCATCTAAAGATGACCTTACAAAACCTGCATCCAAATTGAATTCCTCAATAATATACTTTATCTCATCTTCATTAGGTGAAATAACTGATATCCAACAACCAGCTTCCTGACTATCAATTTCAGTAACAATATTATCTATAGTCTTATAATATTTTATCATCAATTATCCCTCTATATCTACATATTATAGTCCTACGCTTTACATAATTAAAACTTTTCCCACACTCTTCTTAGTTTATTATAACAAAAAAACTGCTAAATTACAATACCCAGCACCACTTTTTTTATACTTCCCATTATAATACGCAAAAAACGCAAGCCACTATAAGTAACCTGCGTCAAGCTTTCAGCTCACAAATTTATGAGTTATCTTTTGTTATCTAAAATCTTAAAGATAGCATCCAAATCATCTTCATCATTCATATTAGAAATCCCAGTTTCTATATTCAATAATGGATTGTCAATCTGAATAACCTCTTCTTCATCTTCAAAACCTGCTGCAATAACAGTAATCGTCATCTCATCCTGCATATCTTCCTTAAATGCTGTACCAAAGATGAATTCTACGCCATCTGCCGCTGTATCTGTAATCATCTTTGTCGCTGTATCAACATCCTGTGAAAGTATATCCTCAGACATAGTGATATTGATAAGCAATCTTTTTGCTCCAGAAATTGATGTTTCTAGTAGTGGACTTGATATAACTGACTTAGCCGCCTCACTTGCCTTATCCTTACCAGAACCATGACCAATAGCCATATGAGCATACCCTGCACCCTTCATGATTGTAGATACGTCAGCGAAGTCAAGGTTAATATAGCCATCTTCTACAATCAAATCAGAAATACTCTTTACACCTGTTTTTAAAATGTTATCTGCCATCGAGAAAGATTCTTTCATTGTCATTTGCTTATCCACGCCAACCAAAAGTCTTTCGTTCGGAATAACAATCAGTGAATCAACATATTTCTTTAATTCACTAATACCCCTCTCAGCCTGTAACATCTTCTGTTCTCTTTCAAAAGCAAAAGGCTTTGTTACAACTGCAACTGTAAGTATTCCCATTTCTTGTGCAATTTGTGCAACAACAGGAGTAGCACCAGTACCTGTACCGCCACCCATTCCAGCAGTAATAAATATCATATCAGCATCTTTTAAGATAGCCTGTATTTCATCCTTGTTTTCCTGTGCTGAACGTTCGCCTACCTCAGGTCTATTACCTGCACCCCTGCCCCTAGTAAGCTTTGAGCCTATTTGAATTTTTGAAGTTGCCATTGAATTATTTAAAGCTTTTGCATCTGTATTTACAGCTATGTATTCGATGTTTTGAACCCCAGCATCAACCATACAATTTAGAGCGTTTCCTCCACCGCCACCAACACCTATAACCTTAATATTAACATCATCAAATGCATCGTTTTCAAAAACAAAACCTGTCATTTAAAAATTCCTCCTAATTTATATTATCCTCCATATTGCATTGTATGTGCTCCATTTAATGCCAGGCATTAATCATGCAAACATGGACTAGTTAAATACGTTTTTTATACATAACAATACTTATTATTATATTATCATACTTTCAATCTAATTTCAAGTAAAATATACTTTTTTTTTTATTTTTGTATATAAGGCTATATTTTTTATTTATCACCATTAATTTACTGTGATATTTGATGTTATATTTTCTGTGCTTGTTTCCGTATCAACGCTAGTTTCTGCACCAAATTGTGTTGTAACATCACTTTCATCCATATTTATGCCTTGATGCTTCGCCATATCAGCCTTGCTTATAAATGATGCTCCATTTGAGCCCCTCATAATAAAATATCCCTCTTCATTATCAGCAACCTCTACATCAAGCACTCCTTTTACATACGCAAGCTTATATGAAATATCAGTCCAATCACCAAGTTCAATAACTATTCTATTATCATAATTCATTTTTATTTCATACTTATCAGTTAAATCAATTGAAACAAACTTAACTATTTCCTGACTTTCAATCTCATCACATATTCTATCATATATTCTAATCTTTTGCTCATCATCTGAATTAATCTGCTTGCCAAGTGTTGTATCAATCGGTGAAATGCCTTTTACAGTAAGTAAGTTTTCCTGTGGAGTTTGAATGGATTCAAGCATCTTGCCCTCTTGACTCACCATTATATACCCACCATCATATTCTATATTCGCATAAGGCACACTTGCAATTACATTCAACTCCAAAGCGTCGGGAAAAGCTTTCTTAATCTCAATATCTTCAATATAAATCAACGAACTTAAGATTTTACTTTTTACCTCATCACTTTTCATCCTCACCATATTATCACCAGCATAAACCTGTGAGGCATTGACTATTTCTTCTACCGAATACTGTGTTGCTCCAGATACCCGAATTTCTTTAACATTGAAAAGAAATGTCATCGATAATGATAAGCCAACACCTGCCACAAGCATTATTACCAAAAAATAGTAAGCCGACATGTTTCTTCTACGTCGCCTTAATCGCTTACTACTGTTAGGACGTTTCACATTTGTCTTTACAACATCCCTCATTTTCATCCTCCCTCAGGGTTAACTCTGAGTTTATTCCCTATAAATTCTTCCACCAATAGATGATAATACGTCTTCTATTGAGTCATAACCCCTATCAATATGTTTAATATCGCTTATTTCAGTTATTCCCTCAGCACCTATTGCTGCAATTACCAAAGCAGCCCCTCCACGCAAGTCAGTTGCAGTAACCTTTGCTCCGTATAGCTTATCGACACCCTCAACTATTGCAGCTTTACCGACTACTTTTATATTTGCACCCATACGAAGCAGTTCATCAACGTGCCTGTATCTGTTCTCGAAAATATTTTCCTCAAAAACGCTAGTACCTTTAGCTTTACACAATGCCGCCATCGTTACTGCCTGTGCATCAGTAGGAAACCCAGGATAAGGCATTGTTTTAATTATTCTAACAGGTTTTAATGGCTTTTTGGCATTAAGGTGTATATTGTTCGCATATGTATAAATATGGCACCCCATCTGCTCAAATAACATAATAAAGGAATCAATATCAGTTGGTCTAATATCTTTAATCGTAATCTCTCCGTTTGTTAACGCTGCAGCAGAAATATATGTAGCAGCAGCAATTCTATCGGGCATTACCCTGTATTCACAACCAGTTAGCTTTTTAACACCGCATATACATATCGTGCTATCGCCTGCACCCCTAATTCTAGCACCACATTTATTGAGGTAGCAAGCTAAATCGACAATTTCTGGTTCTCTCGCCGCATTCCTAATAACTGTTTCTCCACAGGCAAGGACTGCCGCAAGCATTATATTCTCCGTAGCTCCCACTGACGGAAAATTCAGCGTGATATTAGCACCTTTTAGCCCGTTTTCAGCCCTACAATCAAGTATGCCGTGCTTTTCCTTAATACATACGCCCATCTTTCTAAACGCTGACAAATGCATATCAATCGGTCTAGGACCTAACTCACAGCCACCAGGATAAGAAAGCGAACACTCATGCGTTTTTCCCAACATCGCACCTAAAAACACGATTGAAGAACGCATTTCCCTCATCATCTCATCGGGAATAATATGTCCATGATTCCCACTACTTTTAATTGAAATATTATGCCCATCAATATCACACACACAGCCTAAATGTTTGAGTATCCTACAAGTCGCAAATACATCGCTTAATCTAGGGCAATTTGTTATTGTTGATTGGCCATCGCATAACATTGATGCCACCAAAATCGGAAGTGCACTGTTTTTTGCACCTTGTAACCTAATTTCACCACTTATTTTTGTACCACCATTAACTATTAGCTTCTGTTTTCGCATCTTCACACCACCTTAAAGCATTTTACATGACATACTATGCTTTAGGGCAGTTTTAGGTGAATTTCTGTTATCTATATATTTATAACGCTCGTTTTAGTCATTTCTTTTTCTTTTTGGAATTTACCAACTCGCTGATAACCTTGTATATTCTCTCTTTTGTATCTCTTATAGCAAGCTTGCCAGCGTTTTGGGACATACTCTTTAATTTATCTCTGTTATTATAAAGTTCCTCGACTTTATTAATCATATCCTCACTTGTTGCATTTTTCTGCTCAATAACTATTGCCGCACCAGCCTTACCTAATACATTGGCGTTATACAACTGATGGTTTCCAGCAACAATAGGCGATGGTATCAAAATTGATGCCCTACCCATTTCTTGAAGTTCAGCAAGTGTAGATGCTCCTGCACGACATATAACTAAATCAGCAGCAGCAAGGCATACATCCATATCGTTAATATACTCGCTAATCCTCAATCTTTTACTTGATAAATCAACTTTTTTCTCCACCATAGCTTTTGGGAAAGACTCCTTACCCATTCCACCATAGCCATGAATATGATTGATAGCCAAGCCATCTTTACTATGCCATTCGATTACATCTGCCATCGTTTCATTGATACAGCCAGCACCAAGACTTCCACCAAAGGAAAGTATGCACATACCGTCATCAAATCCAAGTTGCTTTCTTGCCTGTTCCCTTGTTTTTTTGGCAATTCCCTCACGAACAGGAAGTCCTGTAACAACATAATCTATATCCTTATCCATGTATTTTACAGCTTCCTCAACCGTAAGCATAACCTTATCCACTTCCTTTGACAAAAGCTTTGTTGTTACGCCTGGATAAGCGTTCGCCTCATGAATTGCTGTTGGTATCCCTAGCTTTGCAGCCTTTCTAATTATAGGACCACTTACATAACCACCTGTACCTATTGCTATATCGGGATTAAAATCCTTAATTATTTCGCCCGCTCTTTTGTCCGATGTAAAAAGACAAAACACTGCATCACAGTTTCTTTTTATATTTTTCAATGTAATTTTACGCTGAAATCCTTTTACTTTAATAGACGCAAAATTATATCCAGCATCAGGAATTAACTTTGCCTCCATTCCAGAAGGTGTTCCTGCAAACAAAAATTCAGCATTCGGTTCATGCTCCTTTATTATTGACGCAATCGCAAGTGCTGGGTTTATATGTCCTCCCGTACCTCCTCCTGCAATTAAAACTTTCATAAATCACCTCCTAAAATTTCTGCAAATCTATATAAAATATAAGTTGTTTTCATTATTAACTCTCAAGCGTTGCCTGTCTTGAAATATTTAGCAGTACACCCATTTGTGCCAACTGCATGACTAGTGCTGTTCCTCCATAACTGAAAAACGGCAAACTTATTCCTGTATTTGGTATCAAATTACTCACAACTGCTATATTTAAAAAGGCTTGTATTCCAATTTGAACAGTAAGTCCAACTGCTACAAGCATACCAAATTTATCAGGTGCTTTTGATGAAATATAAAGACCCCTAAACACAAATAAAACAAATAAAAGTATTACTGTTACTGCTCCGATAAAGCCCAATTCTTCGCAGATAATCGCAAAAACAAAGTCATTTTTCGTTTCTGGGAGATACATATATTTCTGCCTTGATTCTCCTAATCCCAAACCAAAAAGTCCACCTGAACCAATTGCAATAAGTGATTGACAGGTTTGATATGTTGCGTCAGAAACATCAGCAAAAGGGTCACGCCATGATTGTATTCTTTTCTCAAAATAAGTGAATCCCTCATTTTCAATCTTATAAAAAATAAGTCCTAACATACCTACAACACCTACAATACCTGTTCCAAGAAGGTGGGTAAACTTCACTCCACCAACAAACATAAGTGTTACACCAATAATGCAAATCAATATCGTTCCCGAAAGATGGGGTTGCATCATCATTAGTAACGCAATAATCCCAAGCATCGTCATAAAAGGTAATATTCCTACGCTGAATTTTTGCATACGGTTATATTGCTTTGTTATGAAATATGAAAATGTAATTATAATTGCAAACTTAACTAATTCTGATGGTTGAAAGTTCTGTCCAGCTATTACAAGCCATCTTTTTGCTCCATTCTCCTCTGCACCCATTACAAGCACCATCACAAGAAGTGTGACACTACCTAGATATGCACCAACTGCCACCCAAGCTTTCGCATACTTATGATAGTCGATATATGATAGCACGAACATAGCTACAAGTCCAACAGCCGCCATCTTTATCTGCTTAGCTGCATAATATGAACCTGGTAAACCACTATCTACTGCTGTTGCATAGCTTGCTGAAAACATCATAACTATTCCCATAACAAGAAGTGTCATTATAATTAGGAAAAAGGGTAAATCTATTTCTCCATATCGCTTTCGTGGCATCTTTAGTTTTTGTGTAGTAGAGTTTTTCATTTGTATATTATTTGTACTTTTCCTAGTTCGTTCTGCCATGTCAGCACCTCCCACTTTGATTAGTCGCTATATTTTCGTTAGGACTGCAATCGCTCCAGCAACTAAGCCTATTAGAGAAAATGTAATTACAATCTTATATTCACTAAACCCTATCATCTCGAAATGATGATGAATAGGTGACATTTTAAATATTCGTTTTCCCGTTGTCTTAAAGCTTATAACCTGTAAAACAACTGATAACGCCTCACATACATAGATAATTCCAATCAAAACCATAAGCATATGACCATGAGTTGTTAAACCTATTGCCACAAATGCCCCACCTAAAAACATTGAGCCAGTATCGCCCATAAAGCATTTGGCTGGATATAAATTCCACAATAAAAATCCTAAACAGCCACCTGCAATTGCTATTGCAAAAAATGAAATTTCATGTAACTTCATAAGTGAACATATCACTGTTAATGCAAGCATCGCAACTAATGTAACCGTTCCACACAAGCCATCAACCCCATCTGTAAGGTTAACAGCATTTGTAAGAAAAATCATAAACAAAAGCATTATTGGATAATAAAAAAGTCCAAAGTCCAGCTTTGTAAATATTAAATCAATTTCTGTTGAGGTGTCCCCCAACGAATATAACACTGACAAAAATGCTGCTGAAAGCAAAAACTGAAACAACATCTTCTGTTTTGCATTAAGCCCTAAATTCTGCTTTTTCACCGCCTTAATATAATCATCTGCAAAGCCTATTGCCGAAAATAAAATCGAGAAAACTATACAAGCCAAAAGCCTTAATGCATTTGTTGTTGTTTCTGAATTAGTTATATCAAGATATTTTTCCCTGTAAATAATATACCCAATTATTGTAGCAATAATACTACTTATTATAAACATAAATCCACCCATGATAGGTGTTCCCTGTTTTGATTTATGCCATTTTGGTCCTATCTCTAATATTGTCTGCCCAAAATGAATTTTTTTCAGATAAGGCACTAATACAACGCCTATTAAAGCTGCAATCGCAAATGAAACTATCGCAATCGCTATATTTATCCACAAATGTAGCATTTAGTTTGCATCCCCCTAATTTATACCATATAGTCCATCGATTACTTCCTCTAAACGCATTCCTCTGCTCCCCTTAAACAAAACCACATCATCAACTTTAAGGTATGCTTTGAGTGCATTAATAAGCTTTATTTTATCATCAGTGTGAAATGTTTCCACTCCTAAATCCTGTGCCTTTTCTGCAATATAAGCTGACTCTTTTCCATAAGTAAAAAGTTTATCCACATCAGCCATTTCAGATAGCTTTCCTACATTTTCATGCAACTGCTTAGACATTGCTCCTAACTCAAGCATATCGCCTAGAACAGCAATCTTTCGTCCATTATTTTCAGCTTTGATTTGTAGCAAAACCGATAGTGATGCTTTCATAGAATCAGGACTTGCGTTGTAGCAGTCAATAATTATAGTCTGCTCACCTTTTTTAACTATGTTCTGCCTAAGCCCGTTAGGCTTGTATTTTTTTAGAGCATTGACTATTTCAGCCTCACTAACCCCAGAATTTATTCCAATACAAAAGGCTGAAAGTGCATTTAGTATATTATGCCTTCCAATACATGGCAATGTGATTTCAACAGCTTTCTCTTGATATTTCACAGTAAAAGCTGTACTCTCATTTCCCTCATGAATGCTTTCAGCTAAATAATCAGCCGTTTTATTTTCAATTCCATATGTGAACACAGTACGATTTAACGTGCCTTTCAGCGTGTTCAAAAGCTTATCATCAGCATTAACAACAAGTGGTGCATCTTCGCTCATACCCGAAAGAATTTCAAGCTTAGCTTTAAGTATACCCTCTTGAGTTTTAAGGTTTTCTATATGTGAAAATCCAATATTTGTTATAACACTAATTGTAGGCATTGCTGTATCCGAAAGACGTTCTATCTCCCCAAAATCAGACATACCCATTTCTATAACTGCTGCCTTATGCTCTTTATTAATGCCCAAAAGCGTCTTTGGCAACCCTATCTCATTGTTAAGATTTCCCTCAGTTTTAAGCGTAGTATATTTCTCCGATAAAACTAAAGCTATCATTTCTTTTGTCGTAGTTTTGCCAACACTTCCAGTAACTCCCACTAACGTAAGGTTAAATAGCTTTCTATAATATTTTGCAAGGTCAAGAAATGCTTTTCTTGTATCCTTCACGACTATGCATGGATAATTTTCAATTTGATTTTCAGTTATAGCTGCCACTGCACCCTTTTCAAAGGCATAAGAAACAAAATCATGCCCATCAAACCTATCTCCACGAATTGCTAAAAATAAACAACCATCGCTTAACTGCCTTGTATCCGTGCAGATTTCAGTTATATTTGCCTCAATACTTATTATTCCACCAACTGCCTTTGCTATATCTGAAAGCAAAATTTTCTCCATAAAAAGCAACTTCTCCTTAAACTAGGTTAATATCCGAGCAGTTTTAACCCCTCTTTTACAACTTCACGTTCATCAAGATGAATATGAACATCATTAGCTAATACTTGATAGTCCTCATGCCCTTTGCCAGCAAGTACGATAATATCCCCTTTTCTCGCTATTTCCAAAGCACGATAAATCGCTTCACTTCTATCAATAATTGTTTCATATGATATATCTATATCCTCAATTCCAACTAAAATATCATCAATTATTTTACTAGGATTTTCATCTCTAGGATTGTCAGAAGTAATTATAAGTATATCTGCATACTTAGCGGCTGCCTTTGCCATTTTTGGTCTTTTAGTCTTATCCCTGTTACCACCACATCCAAAAAGACAAATTAACTTTCCCTCCGTGTAGGTACGCACACTCTGTAAAATATTTTCTATCGCATCGGGCGTATGTGCGTAATCACAAATAACAGAAAAATCTCGCCCAGTTGGTATAACCTCACATCTTCCTCTTACACCCTTATAATCAGCAACTGCCTTTAAAATATCATCAACATCCAACCCAAGATTAAGGCAAATGCCAATTGCACCAGTTATGTTTGAAACATTAAATTGCCCTGTCATCCTCATAGTAACATTATGAGATTTTTCTCTCTCACAGAACCAAAAGCTTGTTTCATCTGGCCTAATTTTAACTACATCAGCATAGTAATCAGCTTTTTTTGAGATACTATAACTATATTTTTCACAAGTTATTTCATTAAATAATCTTTGCCCATACTCATCATCTGTACTGCACAAAGCTACATCACAAATATCAAAAAGCATACGCTTTGCCTTGTAATACTCCTCCATACTTTTATGATAATCTAAATGGTCTTGAGTAAGATTTGTAAATAAAGCTACTTTAAAATGTGCAGGGCCTATTCGCTTTTGTACAAGTCCAAATGATGAAACCTCTAAAACTGCATACTCACAGCCTGCATCAACCATTTTACTAAATAGCTCCATCAACTCAAATGTCAAAGGTGTGGTATTATTTGTATGAACTGCTTCATCACCAATTTCATTCTGAATTGTTCCAACAAGTCCAACCTTATAGCCATTCTGTGTTAGAATATGTTTTACAACATTAGCTATTGTCGTCTTACCATTAGTACCTGTGATACCTATTAAATTAAGCTTCTTTTCAGGGTGACCAAACCATGCAGCACATATTTCACCATATGCCTCTCTTGTATCTGAAACTAAAATCTGTCTTTCAAGTCCTAAATCAGTCTGTACAACAACGGCTGCTGCACCCTTTTCAAGCATTTCTGCTGCAACAGAGTGTCCATCAAAGTTTTCACCCTTGATGCATACAAACAGACTTCCTACATCCACTTTCCTAGAGTTATCCGTAATAAAAGTGATGTCCATATCTGGTATGTCTGTTTTTGTAATGCCTTTAAGTAGTTCATGTAATCTCATGCCATCACCCCGTATTTTAACTTTTAACCTGACTGATCATGCACAACAAATGTTAATTCTACTATTGTTCCCTTCGTAACTTGCGTTCCCTCAGGATAGGATTGTACTTGAACAACCGCATTTTCTCTTCTTGTTGATGCACCCGTTATAACATAATTCAATCCTTTATTAGATAAAGTCGCATTAGCCTTCGTCAAACTCATTCCTACAACATTAGGTACTGTTGCAATTTCTTCCTTATATTTTTCTTCAGTATAAAGAATTACCCTTCCACCTCTTGGAACTTTACTATTCTTTATTGGAACCTGTGCTACAACTGTTCCACCATTTCCGACTATCTCAGCCTCTAGTCCTAGATCTGATAATGTTATCTGTGCATCAACAACTGCCTTGCTTTCAAGTGAAGGTATCGTTACATCAAGTGTTGCTATTTCTTCCTCAGAATATTCAGGATAGTAACCTAAATAAGGCAATGCCTCCTCAAGTATTTTTCTAGCAGCAGGAACTGAAACAACACTTCCATAATATTCGCCACCCATAGGCTCATCAGCCATTATTAGCATAATTATTTCTGGGTCAGTTGCTGGAGCGAAACAAACATATGATGCAATATATCTCATATTATCTTTATCGTACATATCAAGCTTTTCAGAAGTACCACTTTTACCACCGATATGGTATCCTTTTATATAAGCATTACTACCACCATTATTATTAACAACATATTCAAGTGACTCACGCATTATTGCAGATGTTTCTTCAGAAACTACCTGTCGCTTAACAACGGTTTTATTTTTCAATATTACATTCCCGTCAGTATCAACAACTTTATCCACAACATATGGAGTTACCAAATATCCGCCATTTATTGTCGCCGCATAAGCGTTAAGCATTTCAATCGGCGTTACCTTATTTGTTTGACCAAAGGAAGATGACGCAAGCTCAACAGGTCCCATTCCGTCTAAGGCTTGATAATAGCTTGATGATTCGCCTGGTAAGTCAATACCTGTTTTTTGTGTTAATCCAAAAGCCTCAAAATACTCAAAAAACTTATTAACACCCAACAATCCTCCTATTTGCATAAAAGCAGGGTTACATGAGTTTTTAAGTGCATCATTAAAGTTTTGTGTTCCATGACCATGTGTTTTCCAACAGTGCATTGGAGCAGTACCAGGTACAACAACCATAGCACCCGTACAATTAAACGAACTGTTCAGTGTTATTACCTTTTCTTCTAATGCAGCAGAACTTGTCACAACCTTGAAAACTGAACCTGGAATATATATTTCATTTATTGATTTATTTTTCCATTGAGAGTATAGTTCAGCCATTCGTGCTTCTTGATAAGCCTCGCCCTCAAGAGTTGTTAAATGCTGAACAACCTTTTGGTCTGTGATTTCATACGGCTCATTTAAGTTAAAGCTTGGCCAGTTTGCCATCGCTAATATTGCACCAGTTTTTGCATTCATGATAATTCCACAAGCACGTTCCTCAACCTGATGTGTTGTAACCATCTCATTCAGATTCTTCTCTAAGTAATACTGCAATGTGCTGTCTATAGTAAGATAAACGGAGTTACCAGTCCGTGCATCAAAGGTCTTGGAGTACCTATACGGCATTTCATCGCCATTAGCGTCCATAGCCGATATAACTTTACCATCAGTACCAGATAAATATTCTTCATAATATGCCTCAACACCATATTGTCCTATTCCATCACCATTTGTGAATCCAACAACAGATGCTGCAAGTTCATTTTTAGGATAATACCTTTTAGTATCTTCCTCTATCTTAATTGAGTTTATATTATTCTCAACCATATACAAAGTAATTTCATCAGTAATTTTCTTATCAACCTGTGTTTTCAGCACCCTATACTGTGTGTCAGCCTCTATGGCCTCATAAATTTTACTTTCCTCTATTTCAAGCTTTCTTGCAAGAAAAGTTACAATTTCAGCCTTTACCTGTCCAGCATCACGCATTACATACTCAGTACCATCTTTAAGTGCTTTCGATTTCTTGCTTTCTTCCCTACTCTGTACTTTCCCCAGTTCTCCCCGAAACATTGATGGGTCAATATAAACTTTGAATACAGTTGCACTTTGAGCAAGAACTTTATTGTTAGAATCGTAAATTGTACCTCTATTGGCAGAAATAGTAATAGAGCCAAAATGGTATCTATTAGCTAAGTTTTGATACTTAATATTATTTGTTATGGCAGTATCTGCAAGCTGCATGATTATTGCAAAAGCCAATGCAAATAACGCTAGCAGCACGATACGATTTGTTCTTCGTTTCATCGTTGCTGATGGTTTGTCAGACATACACTAGAACCTCCCATCTTCAAATAACATTTATCATCTATTTATAACTATATTGAATTATTCAAATATATATTCCACAAATTCATTAAAAGAGTTCTTAATTTTTATAAATACATTTTCTTCTTCTTCTGGTATTTCAACTACATCATCAGTTTGAATTTGTATATACTCAATTTGTGATTTATCAAGCTTTTCCAAACCCAAAACATTTTCAGCATAATCCTCAACGTTTTTAAGCGTCATTTCTGCCTCGATTTCAACCTGCATTCTGCTTTTATCACTCTGCAATTGCTCAAGCCTTTTATTTGCCGCTGCTACTTCGCTATACATCACGCTTGTTTCAACCTTACCATATATTACACAACATAACAAAAACAATGCACAAGCAGCTCCAAGAAATATTTTAGGTGCAGAACCTTTTTTAGGTGTAATTTTTTTCATAGCAATATCCGGCTTGTTATTTGGCATTTCATCAGGTATTTTGTGAGGAATATTCATTGTTTGATCATGACGATATTTACGGTCATCAATCGTCGCATATTCATTTGCCATAACAGCACCTAATTCCTTTCGATTATTCTAAGCTTGGCACTCCTGCTTCTATTGTTGCTTTCCAATTCTTTTTGACTAGCCCCAATCGGCTTTCTGTTAATCAATTTCCCCTGTGGCAATTTCCCACAAACACACTGTGGAAAATCTGGTGGACAAATACAACCCTTAGTCCAACTTAAAAACCTCTGTTTAACAAGCCTGTCCTCAAGTGAATGAAACGTAATAATAGCAAGTCTGCCCCCAGTATCAAGGCAACTAAATGCATTATCAAGACCATCTGACAAATGCTCAAGCTCACCATTTACAGCAATTCTTATAGCCTGAAACGTTTTTTTGCAAGGGTTCTTTTCTCGTCTTACCGACGCTGGAACGCTTCTTTTAATAATTTCTGCAAGTTCAAGTGTTGTGTTTATAGTACTTTCTTCCCTTGCCTTAACAATATTTGAAGCAATTCGCCTTGCAAACTTTTCTTCGCCATATTCAAATAAAATCTTCACTATCTGCTGTTCTGAAAATTCATTAACTATATCCTTAGCACTTATCCCCTCTTGGCTCATTCTCATATCAAGAGGAGCGTCACTGTGATACGAAAAACCACGCTCTGCCGTATCAAGTTGATAAGATGAAACGCCTAAATCCATCAGCACCCCATCAACCTTATCAATATTAAGTTCACTTAAAACTTCTTTTATTTCAGAATAATTACTTTTCACAACAGTAGCATTATATTTTTTAAGCCTTTCTGTCGCAACTTCAATGGCATTTGGATCTCTGTCAAGTGCAATCAGCCTACCCTTATCAGATAACTGCTTTGCAATTTCAACAGAATGTCCAGCACCACCCGCTGTTCCATCGACATAAATTCCGTCTGGCTTTATATTCAACCCATTTATACTTTCCTCAAGCAATACAGAAACATGAGAAAACTCCATATTATCACTCCTTAAAATCCTAAATCGTCCATAACTGACTCAAGCGATTCCTGAGCGAATTCTGTATTCTGCTTATCCCAATTTTCTCTATCCCAAATCTCAGCTCTATCAAACGCACCAATTACGACAATATCCTTATCCAACCCTGCAAAATCTCTAAGTGGTTGAGGAATAAGAATTCTTCCCTGCTTGTCCGACACAACCTCAGTCGCTCCCGAACAGAGAAATCTACTGACATTTCTACCTTTAGATATTGGTAATTCTGACACCTTTTGCATTAAAGCTTCCCATGATTGCTTAGAGTAAACTGTCAAACAGTTGTCCAGTCCCTTAGTGATAAAAAAGCTAACCCCCAAAGTTTCTCTTAGCTTTGTAGGAAAATTCATTCTGCCTTTTATATCAATATTATGATAATATGTGCCTATTAGAGCGTCATTAGCCATTCCCTACACCGCCTTTCTTTTGGGATTAGTGAGTTGATTTAACCACTTTATTTCACTTTTGAGGTACTGTTCACCACTTTTCACCACTGTAATTGTTATTATACTACACCCTGTTAAAAAAATCAAGGCTGAATAACACAAAGCATCTTATAAAAAACAGAGAATTTTTTCAACATTTTTATCTATTATGCACAAAAAGAGCCTGATTTTTCAATCAGACTCTCTCTTTTTCTATTATTCTTCATAATTATGTGTTGTTTATTTTACTTAAAGAAATTATTTTTCCTCCCAAAACAAAACCCTGTTTCATAATATTAAAACAGGGAGTAAGATAAATTAGTTTTTAACTTCAGATGAAATAATTTCTTTTAAGCCTGTCGCAAGCCCTGCAATGCCTTGAATTTCACTTGGAATAATAATCTTCGTAGCCTTTCCATCAGCCACCTTAGCAAACGCTTCTAGCGATTTCAATGCAATTACATTGCTTGATGGTGCTGCATTATTTAGCTTAACTATACTATCAGCCAATGCCTGTTGAATTAATTCAATAGCCTGTGCCTCACCAGCAGCCTCAAGGACTTTCTGTTCCTTTACAGCGTTAGCATGTAAAATCAACGCTTGATTCGCAGCCTCAGCACGAAGAATTTCAGACTGTCTATCAGCCTCAGCACGAAGAATTTTTGACTCTTTTTCACCTTCAGCAACAAGTATCTGCGATCTCTTCTCGCCCTCAGCTTGAATGATTTTCTCACGACGCTCACGTTCAGCCTTCATCTGTCTTTCCATCGCATCCTGTATTTCTCTTGGTGGAAGAATATTTTTCAATTCAACTCGATTAACCTTAATTCCCCAACGGTCAGTTGCTTGGTCAAGAATAGCAGTGATTTTTGTGTTTATTACATCACGAGATGTCAATGTTGCATCAAGCTCCATATCACCTATGATATTACGCAAAGTTGTTGCCGATAAATTCTCAATAGCAGCTAATGGGCGTTCAACTCCATATGTATATAGCTTTGCATCAGTTACCTGAAAGAATACAACAGTATCAATCTGCATAGTTACGTTATCCTTTGTGATAACAGGTTGTGGCTTAAAATCAGCAACATGCTCCTTAATCGAAACTCGATTTGAAACCCTGTCAAGGAATGGAACTAGAATATGTGGTCCTGTATTCCATACTTTGTAGAACGTCCCTAGACGCTCAATTACATAAACCCTTGCCTGTGGAACAATTTTAATCCTTGAAACTACAACTAGAACAAGGAAAACTATGATTGCTAACAGAGTAATAATTTGTCCATCCATCTTTGTAATGCCTCCTAAAATTAATTTATTGTATGCTTACTAAAAGCTTAGAGCCTTGAATATCCTCAACAATTACTATTGAGCCTTCGGGAATTGGTTCGTTATTTTTTGATACCGCAATCCAATCCACGCCATTTAGTGTCGCTCTGCCTGTGCCTCTTTTATTATCCACACCCTCAATAATAACAGCAGTCTTTCCGATATCAAGCTCTGAGTTTGTTGGAGTAAAGTCTTTTATTGTCTTTTTAAAAATCGGACGTGTAAAAATCAACAGCAGTATTGATAAGAATGTGAAAATCGCAAACTGCACTATTAACGGCAAAGAGAACAGTGCTGCAATGAACGCACCCAATGCCCCGACAGCAAACCAAATAGAAACCATTTGTGCAGTTGATAATTCAGCTATAACCAAAACAGCAAAAACAATTCCCCATAAAATCAGTTCAAACATAATATTCCCCCTTTTCAATTAATCATTACTACTATATTTATTTAGTACACTTATAGTTTATCACAATTCTCAAGAAAAAACAATATACAAACGTGAGGAAATTTATTAAAAAACCTTTAATTTTACCCTTTTATCATTTTGTTAATCAGAATTCTAATCATTGTAATTTAAGTTTACCAAACATTTATTATTTTTTTATAAGATTTTAATCATATTTAAAAATAAGTATTGCAAAAAAGCTTATAATAGTATATAATTATGTTATGTATTATCAAATATTAAGAAAGAAATGGGGAGATTAGTATGGATTCTACCTTTGTAGGTGGAGTTGTTCTTACAGGCTTGGCAGTTGTATTTCTAGCACTTGTTCTATTAATTGTTTATTTTTCAATTCAAGGTAAATTATTTAGTAAAAAACTATCTGATGTGGAAAAACCTGCTTCACCATCTAAAAAAAATTTTTCAAGTAATGTTAATCAAGCTTCATTGCCACAGATAAGCTCTGATGAGGATGAAGTAGTTGCTGTAATTTCTGCTGTAATTGCATCACTAAGCTTAAGCGATGGTAAAACTTATAAGGTTAAATCAATTAAGCCAGCAAAAAGCTATTCTTCAGCAAAACCTGCTTGGTCAATGGCTGGATTGCGTGAAAATACAACTCCGTTTTAAACACTATTGTTAATAATTTTAATATAATTTTTCTGAAAGGGTATTCTTATGAGTGAAGTTTTGAATATTTTCGTGGAAACACTAAAAGACCTTTGGCTTGAAAGTGGTTTGTATTCTATGGATTGGAAGTCCATAGTTATGATTTTAATATCATTTGTTTTTATGTACCTTGCAATAGTAAAGGGCTTTGAACCGTTACTATTATTACCAATTGCATTTGGTATGTTTCTAACCAACCTCCCACACGCTGGAATGTATAATCCAGAGCTTTTTAATTCTGAAGTATTTAGTATTGGTGCTGTGCTGAAAGAGGGCGGACTGCTTGATATACTCTATCTCGGAGTCAAACTTCAGATTTATCCACCATTGATTTTTCTCGGCATTGGATGTATGACGGACTTTGGACCTCTTATTTCTAATCCAAAAAGCTTTTTACTTGGTGCAGCGGCTCAGGGTGGTATATTCTTCACATTTGCAGGAGCTGCAGTATTAGGATTTAATGCTGCACAAGCAGGTTCTATTTCAATTATTGGTGGTGCTGATGGTCCAACTGCTATCTATGTTTCAAGCAAGCTTTTAACAGGTGGAGGTGCTGTCACAACAGGCACTATCGCACTTGCTGCTTATACCTATATGGCTTTAGTACCAATTATACAACCACCTATTATGAAGGCTATGACAACAAAAAAAGAACGTGCAATCGTGATGGAACAGCTAAGACCTGTTTCAAAAACTGAAAAGGTTATTTTCCCAATTGCTGTAACTCTTATCATTGCACTTCTTGTTCCATCTGCTACTCCTTTGGTTGGTATGCTTATGTTCGGCAACCTTTTAAAAGAAAGTGGAGTTTGCGAAAGACTTGTTAAAACTGCACAAAATGAACTTATGAACATTATTACAATTTTCTTGGGTGTTTCCGTTGGTGCTACAACTAAAGCTGACAATATCTTAAACCCTAGCTTTGCTAAGGTTATGGCACTTGGTGTTGTTGCATTTGCACTTGGAACTGCTTCAGGTGTATTCTTTGGTAAAATTATGTGCAAGGCTACTGGTGGAAAGGTTAATCCACTTATTGGTTCTGCTGGCGTTTCAGCAGTTCCTATGGCTGCAAGAGTTTCACAAAAGGTCGGTGCACAAACTGATCCAACCAACTTCCTATTAATGCATGCAATGGGTCCTAATGTTGCAGGTGTTATCGGTTCAGCCGTTGCTGCTGGTGTATTATTAAGTATTATTTAAGGCAAATTCCCTCTAATTATAGTAGTATACAAAGCCTGAAATAAAAAAAATAATCCGTAAATATAATATAAATAAAAATGGGAGTGTTCATATGAACACTCCCATCAGCTTGTCGAAAAAGCCCAGCCTTCGCTGGACTTTTTCGATATTTTGTGGTATAATAGAGTGGGGTGAGGAAAATGATAAGAAAAGCAAAAGAAGAAAGGTTACAGATGGAAATGATTTGTATGG
>JAEWGD010000028.1 GCA_023388515.1 Bacillota bacterium | reverse complement strand
TGAGATACTAAATATGGCTGATAATATGCAAATAGCTAACTACTTAGTTTTCAAGATTACTCAAGCTGATTTAGGTCCACAAAAATAAATTAAAGTACACAATAACTAAAAATAAAATGCCTGGCTTATATAAGTCAGGCATTTTTGTGTTTTATAATTGAGTTAGGCACTTTGCCTGTATGTGTTACGTTATACTCATCTTAAATATAACAATGTACAAAGAGAGGAGAAAGTGATATAATATAATAGGGTGATAAAAATGAAAAAACATATAATAACTGAAGAAGAATATGGGATAATAAAGGAACTAGCTAAGAAAAACAAGCATAAGAGAGTGGACAAGAGATTACAGGTGATATTACTGCGTTATGAGGGATTAACAGATGAAAAAATTGGTGAAAAGTTGGGGTATAGCCGTAAGCGAGTAAGCCAGTTATGTGCTGAGTTTAAAGCTGTTGGAGCGACCGAATATGCAAGGCACAAATATGGTGGGAATCACAGAGCAATGAGCGTTGCTGAAGAGGCAGAGTTGCTTGAGAAATTCAAGGAGAGAGCGAACAAGGGCGAGGTTGTATCAGCACAGGAAATTAAGGCTGAATTTGATAAAAAGCGTGGCAAGGATACGGGCAGAGGGTACATATATATGCTTTTGGAGCGTCACGAGTGGCGAAAAGTTATGCCGAGATCTAGGCATCCAAAGAAGGCAAGCGACGAGGTAATTGAAGCCTCAAAAAAATTAACTCCAGAGCACAAGAATTAAGTGAATCTTTCAACAGTTTCAACAATCCTGGTCACAAAATTTGTCTAATGTTTCAGGATGAAGCAGGATTCGGAAGAATAAATAAGCCGAAATACTGTTGGTGCAAAAAAGGATTTAGACCATCAGTTCCATGCCATCATATCCGAGAATATCGCTATGCCTATGGGGCTGTTGAGCCTCAAACAGGTGAAAATTTCTTCCTTGTTATGCCATATTGTAACACGGAATGTATGAATGTATTTCTGGAAAAATTGTCAGAATCATATGTAAATAACTTTATTTTGCCAGTTGCTGACGGAGCAGCCTGGCATAAATCAAAAGGGCTTAAAATACCACCAAATATCGAGATTGGATTCTGTCTATTGTTTGATTTGAGATTAGTATTAGTTATTTTGACACCCCAAACTACCCCAAGCAAGCCAAAGCAACCAACACGCAAAAAATAAATAATCCCTTATAATCAACGTAAATACGCTAATTATAAGGGATTTTCATGGAGCTGACGAACGGATTTGAACCGTCGACCTACGCCTTACCAATGTGAATAATGGCTTTTAGTAGCTTTTAATGAAAACTGTGAACCCTAGCAAATACGGGGGTTATGGCATTTTACTTTTACTATCTTTCAGTAACCTAACTTGAATTTTAATTAAAAAATTGAACTAAAGTTGAATTATACTTGAACTATAAAAAATATGTAAGCAGATGTGCCTGCAAGCCTACTCTTCTAAATAAAATTACATTATTATATTATAATTTGAAAATAAACTGAGTATATTATTATATATAATCTAATATCTTAATATTTAATAAAGGGTGGTTTTTATGTACTCAGTAAAACATATCAATTGGGGATACCTCATATTCAGTTTGTTTTTAAGTCTTGGAACAGGTGCTCTTGCAGGGTTTCTTACTAGAGATAACACGTATATATATAGTGAATTAAATCTGCCACCGCTATCTCCTCCATCTATAGTTTTTCCGGTTGTATGGTCTATTCTTTATTTTCTTATGGGTATATCTGCTTATATAATTTTACAATCAGATAGTCCTAATGCAAAAAGTGCTTTATTTATATACGTTATACAGTTATTATTAAATTTTTCTTGGTCTATAGTTTTCTTCAACTATCAACAATATTTAGCCTCATTTATTATACTGGTTATTTTGTGGGTTTTAGTTTTAATTATGACAATAAAATTTTATAGAATTAATAAATTGGCAGGAATACTTCAAATCCCTTATTTGTTATGGATCAGCTTTGCAGGTTACTTAAATTTAGGAATATTGTTGTTAAATCAAAAATAATACAAATAGTGCCCTGAAATTGCCCCACAAAATAAATATGGCTGACAACTGCTTTATGCGGTTGTTGGTCTTTTTTTGTACTTTTAAATAAATAAGAGCAGGACATTTAAGCCTGCTCTTATTATTATTTTAGATACTCTCTTAAATCTTGTATCCATTGTGGGATATAATTATCTTTTAAAATTAATTGCCCATTTTTATATTCAGCCTTTTCTACAAAGCCATTTTCATTATCGAACAGGCGAACTTCATTGCAGTAAGGAAGAACCCGTGCTAAATCCTCGAAACGTTTATTATATCTGCGTTCAACATCTTCAATAGGTATATCATGTCCACCTTTTTCTACTCTGTTTTTGATTCTAATAAGGCTTTCAGTAGAAGTGCTTACACCTACATAGTACAGTCTTATGAAGTAGTTAAGCTCTCTTGCCTTGACAATTGTTTTTAATGTTCTTATGCCTGAAAGCGTTGTTTCCTGTGTAAAATTAATTCCCTTGATTAAAGATTCATCAATACGCTTTATAGCCTCTTTGCCTCCTTTAATCTTATCGCCACCCATTGAAGCGGTTATTTTATCAGTATCAATAATAATTCCTAAGTCTGTACTTTCAGCAGATAATACACCTGAAAGACTGCTTTTTCCTACTCCGTTTACTCCACCAATAATAGTATATACTTTCATTCTTATCCCCCCCACGATTAATTTTTATTGATTAAAATATCCTCTATATTACAATCTAATAAATCGCATAATTTTGACAATACATCAAAGGAAACGCTTTTGCTATGTCTAAGTCTTTGTATTGTTGCTTCACCTAATATTTTTTCTTTTCTTAATTTTGTAGTTGTATATCCTTTTTCTTTTAATGCTGCTAAAATATCAATTTTATATTCAATTGGCATAAATCTATATTTCCTTTCTTGGAAGTGCTTAAAAATTAGCATTTCCTTTTTATTATACATATATTATAGCACATATTAACACTATAAGCAAGTGTAAATATTAATAAAATTTACACTAGAAGTTTGTGCAATATGCATATTGACTACACTAGATATTAGTGCTATAATAATATCAAGCTCAAGGGAGCAAAACACAACAAACCGAAAGGAGCAATTAAAATGAACAAAATCAAGAGTAAAGTTATGACAATAGCAAATAAGCTTGTGGGGAAAGGTTACAGCCGTTCTGTTGCAATGGTTAAAGCGCCGTCCTGCTCATGCAGAAATTAAAGGAGTGATATACCATTAAACGCAAAGAAACGCTGTTAAACGTTCTATCAGGTGGCTTATTGTTTATTGTATGGCTTCCTGTATGCAATCAGATAGCTGAACATCTTATTAAGGGTTACATATAAGAAAAGCTTTCTAATGCTACCAACACTAGAAAGCCTCATATACCCACACTGGAACAGGTCACATAATTACACTTTTATGTTATCATGCCTGCTCCAAAATGTCAAGAGTAAATTAATATATTTTGAATATATTGACATTGCAAAAAGTTGTTACTCCTAAAATAGAAATATTCACAAAGCAAGAAGCATTGTCAATGCTTGAATATCTTGAATGTGAAGAACTTCAATTTAACTTGCTATAATGGCAGGAACAAGAGCAGGCGAACTTGTAGGGCTTAAATTCAGCGATATTGATTATTCAAATAATAAGATTACTATTGAGCGTTCAGCCTATAAATTAGCAGGGGAACCAGTGGCAACAAAACCCCCAAAGGATTATGAAGTAAGAACGATTACGATTACCCCATACTGTATAAAATTAATTGAAATGCTCAAGGTTGAAAAAGAGAAAACATCCGAGAGACTAGGAAGTGTATGGAACGGTGGGGAATGGCTGTTCACTAAATGCAACGGTGAAATTATGAACCCTCAAACACCTACGAAACAATTCAGCAAATTTCTAAAAAAGAAACGGATTTAGACACCGCAAATTTCATAGTTTACGACATGCTTCAGCAATATTGTTATTATATGGTGGTGTAAATATAAAACAGGTTCAAGGGCGTTTAGGGCATGGAGATATTACTACAACTAATAAATATCTGCACTGTATAGCGGAAGCGGATGAAACTGCTGCTAATATTCTTCAAGATATGCTTATTACCAAAACTGAAAATAAAGATATCAAACACGCATAAAAAAAGAGCAGGAAAGCTATATATTAGCCTACCTGCTTTTTAGTTTTTTAAAGCGGTTTAAAGGAACTTTTAATGAAAAAGTTGAATTAAAATTGAATTATTCTTATAGGAAAAATAAAAACACGTCACTAACATTACTGTGAATGACGTATCTACGTTGATGTTTTGGAGCTGACGAACGGATTTGAACCGTCGACCTACGCCTTACCAAGGCGTTGCGCTACCGACTGTGCCACGTCAGCAATAAGACTTTTAAATTATACTACAAAATTGAATAAAAGTCAATACATAAAACAAATTTTCATAATTACCTATTGTGATAATAGTATATATGAGGGATTGGCAAAACGGATGTTAGTAATCCTTAATTTATAGATATTTAATTAATAAAACTCTTGACTATTGATACTATTATGTAGTAAAATGATAATCTTTACATATTTTATTTAACATAAAACCCTTGATTATACTGCTAGATAGTAATAATCAAGGGTTTATTATGGTAGAATAGTTTTTGCTTATTTCTGCCTAAACTTATTTTCATGGAAAGATATTTTATTGCTGATTATAACACCAATACCAATCTTCACATTGCAAGCCTTGCTGTTGGGGGTTGACTTCACGGCTGACAAGACCTGTATAAGTTTTAGGTGGACCAACCATAGTTGGCTGACCAGGTTGCCAATTTGCAGGTGTGACAACATTATATGTATCTGTTGTCTGGAGTGCAGTAAGTAGTCTTAATATTTCTGGAATACTTCTTCCATTTGTCAATGGATAGACAAGAATAGCTCGTATTATCTGGTCAGGGTCTATAAAATACACATTACGAACTGTTTCTTGTGTGCTTACGTTGGGAGCAATCATTCCATATAACTTAGCGATTTCACCCACTCTATCAGCAATTAAAGGGAAAGGCACGGTAATTCCTGTTGCATTGTAAATAGAATGAACCCATGCAAGATGAGATGGATTACTGTCTATACTTAGCCCTAATAATTGAGTATTCCTATTTACAAATTCCTGATTTGCCTGTGAAAATGCAACAAACTCCGTAGTGCAAACAGGTGTAAAATCACCAGGATGCGAAAAGAAAACTACCCATTTCCCTTTATAATCTGACATTTTTATAGGTCCCATAGTTGTATTGGCAATAAAATCTGGAGCAGTCATACCAATACTTAAACTTGTTGAATTCAATTAATCACCACCAATCTTTATAACATAGTATATGCATTTAGCTATTAGACGGTAACATAATTTTATAAATTTACATATGATTACAACTTAAATGGATAATTTATTTTTTAGTATTAATAAAATATGCATATCACTTGACATAATTACATAAATGAAATATAATAATGTTAATGAATTATAAACAATTTATTAATAAAAAAACGTTTATTAGAATAAATTGTTAGTTTTCACATTATATGAGTATGCCCATATGGATAAATTGCTCAAATTTTTATTTATGGACAGGCATAAAGCAATATCTTTTTAATCAGAAAGGAAAATTATATGAACCACGTCACTAAATTAATTAATGAAATGATAACATATTTTACAGGAGACGCAAAAAGAATTAACCATTTTATTAAGGTGCATTCATTTGCAAAAATAATTATGGAATTAGAGGAAATTGATAGTGAGATGCACGATATTATTGAGGTTGCAGCTTTAACGCATGATATTGGAATAAAGGTTTGTGAGGAAAAATATAATACTTGTTCAGGTAAATATCAAGAAATTATGGGTCCAGCTGTTGCAAAGAAGTTGCTTATGGAAATTGGATATGACGAAAGTTTGGTTGAGAGAGTGTGTTATTTGGTGGGACATCATCACACATACACGAATATTGATGGTGTTGATTATCAGATATTAGTTGAAGCAGATTTACTTGTAAATATTTACGAGGAAATGATTCCTACAGAAGAAGTAGTTAATATTAAGGAAACTATTTTCAAGACTAAAACAGGAATAAGACTGCTTGAAGAATTGTTCTTATCATCAAACTAAAATTTTTATTGATTATAATTACATAGATTTGTGAGTATAATTTTATAATAGGTATAATAAAACTCAGCTTTAAATGCTTTATAACCTGAGGGGGAAGGCATATGATATGTAGTTTAATGGATTTACGAAATAAGGAAGTAGTAAATATCAGCAATGGAGAAAAGCTGGGATTTGTGGATGATATAGAAATTGATACGGACACATCGACTGTGATAGCTCTTATAGTTTATGGCAGAGATAGGCTTTGGGGGCTTTTCGGAAGAGATGATGATTTGATTATCAGTTGCAAGGAAATTAAGCTAATAGGAAAAGACACTATATTGGTGGCACATAATAGTGATAATGAAGAATCAAGGCAATCATATACAAAACCAACAAAATCCAAGGCGTTCAGCTTTGAAAATTTGTATAAGTAAATAAAATATTTTACTTGAAAATGTCATGGAAATATGTTATAATGTTAAAGCAGTTCACACGCTCATGTTTTTGCGATTAGGTTCCTTGAAAAAGGTTGGTTGCAAGCTAAGCTGGGCGGAGGATTAAAAAAACCAAAATATAGGAGGAAAACTCATGGGAGTAGTATCAATGAAGCAACTTCTTGAAGCTGGTGTTCACTTTGGACATCAAACAAGAAGATGGAATCCAAAAATGGCACCGTATATTTTTACAGAAAGAAACGGTATTTACATTATCGACTTGCAGAAAACAGTAAAGAAGCTTGAAGAAGCTTATATGTTCGTTCGTGACCTTTCTGCACAGGGCGAATCAGTTCTTTTTGTAGGAACTAAGAAACAAGCTGGTGACTCAATTAAGGAAGAAGCTCAAAGAGCAGGTGCACATTATGTTAATGCACGTTGGCTTGGTGGTATGATGACAAACTTCAAGACAATAAGAAGAAGAATTGACCGTTTGGCTCAACTAAGAGTAATGGAATCTGACGGAACATTTGATTTATTGCCTAAGAAGGAAGTTGTTAAGCTAAACCTAGAAATAGAAAAGCTTGAAAAGTTTTTGGGTGGCATTAAGGATATGAAAAAGTTGCCTGGTGCGTTGTTTATTGTTGACCCAAGAAAAGAAAAGATTGCAGTTGCAGAGGCTAAGAAGCTAAATATTCCAATAGTAGCTATTGTAGATACAAACTGTGATCCTGATGAAATTGATCACATAATACCTGGTAATGATGACGCAATAAGAGCAGTTAAGCTTATCGCTGGAGCAATTGCAAGTGCAATCATTGAAGGCAGACAGGGTGAAGATGAAGTTGAAGAAGTTAAAGCGGTAGTAGAAACACCAGAACAAGTTTCTGAATAGAATAACTTGCCCGAATATGACAAAGCTATATTCGGGCATTTCAAATAAAAAAGACAAGTAATATAATGTAATGGAGGAAAATTAATATGGCTAATTATACTGCTAAAGATGTTAGTGAGCTTCGTAAAAGCACAGGTGTTGGCATGATGGATTGCAAAAATGCACTTGTAGAAGCTGATGGAGATATGGAAAAGGCAGTTCTTATTCTTAGAGAAAAAGGATTGGCAACACAAGCTAAAAAATCAGGAAGAGTAGCAGCTGAAGGCTTAGTAATATCTATGGTTGATGAGAGTAAAAAAGCTGGTGCAATTATAGAAATTAACTCAGAAACTGATTTTGTTGCGAAGAACCCAGAATTTAAAGGTTTTGTTGAAAGCGTTGCAAAAACAATTATTAATGAAAATCCTGCTGATATGGATGCATTATTAAAGACGAAGCTAGAAGGTTCAACTGAAACTGTTGAGGAAGCTCTTCAGACTCTTTTCTTAAAAATTCGTGAAAATCTTCAAATCAGACGATTTACACGTTTAGAAGGAATACTTGTTCCATATATTCATGGTGAGGGAAGAATAGGCGTTTTAGTTAAGCTTGAATCTGATATAGACTCATCTAATGAAGAATTGCTTGCTTGTGGTAAGGATTGTGCATTACAGATTGCAGCATTAAACCCTGCTTATTTAAATAGAGAAGATGTTCCTGATTCAGTTATTGAATCAGAAAAGTCAATAATGAAGATTCAGATGTCTGAAGATCCTAAGATGGCTAATAAGCCTGAACAGGTAATCGCAAAAATCGTTGAAGGTAAGGTTGGGAAATACTACTCTGAGAATTGCTTACTTGAACAGGAATTTGTTAAAGATGGCGAGTTTACAGTTATTAAGTATGTAGATAGCGTAGCAAAGAAGCTTGGTGGTTCAATAAAGGTTGCTGAATTCGTTCGTTACGAAAGAGGCGAGGGAATTGAAAAGAAAGTAGAAAACTTTGCTGATGAAATCGCAAACATGATTAAGTAAATAATTTACTCTGTATTATAAAAAAGAGCATGGGTAGTCCTGTGCTCTTTTTTTGATTAATTTTACACAAATGCTTTACATTGTTGGTTTTATAGTGTAGAATAGAAGGAGTAAAAAGTGTGAGGTGTTTGAAATGGAACCGAGGTATAAACGTGTACTTTTAAAGCTAAGTGGAGAAGCATTAGCAGGGGATAAGAAATTTGGACTGGATTATCCTGTTATAACTGAAATATGTAAGAGCATAAAAAAAAGTGCTGATTCAGGGGTTCAAATTGCTATTGTCGTAGGTGGCGGGAATATTTGGCGTGGTCGTTCAAGCGGAGGAATGGATAGAACTAGAGCTGACCATATGGGGATGCTTGCTACAGCTATTAATGCATTGGCAGTTGGGGATGTATTGGAATCTTTGGGGGTTGATGTCAGAGTTCAAACTGCAATTACTATGCAACAGGTCGCTGAGCCATATATTCGAAACAAGGCGGTTAGGCATTTGGAAAAAGGTAGAGTGATTATAATTGCTTGTGGAACAGGAAATTCATTTTTCTCTACGGATACGGCGGCGGCATTAAGGGCAGCAGAAATTGAGGCTGATATTCTGTTAAAAGCGACTATGGTCGATGGGGTTTATGATAAAGACCCTAAGGCACACAGTGATGCTGTTAAATATGAGATTTTGACGTTTGGCGAAATACTTAACAAGGAGTTAATGGTTATTGATGGTACAGCTGCATCAATGTGCCGTGATAATAACACACCTTTATTGGTTTTTGATTTAAGTAGACCAGATAATATATATGATGCAATAATTGGTAAAAATATTGGTACAATTGTAACGGAGGATAAAGATTATGAAAGAACAAATTAAACTTGCTGACTCTAATATGAGTAAGTCAATAGATAAGTTAAACCATGAATTTTCAACAATAAGGGCAGGCAGAGCTAATCCAGCAGTACTTGAAAAGGTTGTTGTTGATTATTATGGAACACCAACACCAGTTAACCAGATGGCAGCTATTTCAGTTTCAGAGGCAAGGGTTCTTGTGATTCAACCTTGGGATGCGTCAAGCACAAAGCTTATTGAAAAAGCAATTTTAGCATCTGATATTGGAATTACTCCAAATAGCGATGGTAAAGCAATTAGGCTTGTTTTTCCACAGTTAACTGAGGATAGGCGTAAGGAATTATGTAAATCTATTAAAAAGTATGGTGAAGATACAAAGATTAATATTCGTTCAATAAGACGTGATACTATAGAAAAGCTAAAGGCGATGAAGAAGAATACAGAGATTACTGAAGATGATTTAAAGGTATGCGAAAAGGATATACAGAAGTTAACAGATAAATACTGTGATAATATTGATGTATTGGTTACAAGTAAGGAAAAGGAAATAATGTCAATATAGCCATAAAGGAAGTATACCACATATTTTGGAGGAATATTGATTATGGCGTATGAAAAAACTTTGAAAGAGCTACTTCCTAGTCAAATGCCTGTTCACATTGGATTTATAATGGATGGTAATGGCAGATGGGCGAAAAAAAGAGGATTTCCTCGAAAGTTTGGACATAGAGAAGGTGCTAAATCCTTTGAAAAGATTGTTAATTACTGTAAAGATATTGGAATACAGTATATCTCGTTCTATGCTTTTTCCACTGAAAATTGGAAAAGACCTAAGGAAGAGGTAGAGGCGATAATTGGCTTGTTTAGGAAGTATATAGACGATGTTAGAGAACATATTGATGATAATGTTAAGGTCATTTTTTTAGGTGATAAGTCAGTTTTTGACGATGAGTTAAGAAGAAAAATGATTAAGCTTGAGAATGATTCTAAGGAATTTACAGCAATGACATTGTTGATTGCTGTAAATTATGGTGGTAGGGATGAAATTGTTCGAGCTGTAAAAAAGATTACTGAACAGGCTAAAGGAAGTCAGCTTGATGTATCTACAATTGATGAGGAGCTATTTAGCAGGTATCTTGATACAAGGGGAGTTCCTGATGTAGATTTATTGATACGTCCAAGTGGTGAGATGCGTCTGTCCAATTTTCTTGTATGGCAATGTGCGTATGCAGAGTTTTATTTCACGAATGTTCTATGGCCTGATTTTAGCCCAAAAGAACTAGATAAAGCAATTCTCGACTACTCTAAAAGAGGTAGACGATTCGGAGGTGTTTAATATTTGGCTGTAAGGATAATTTCATCAGCAGTCGCAATAGTATTTGCAATAGTAATTCTGTTATTGTCGGATACAATAGTATTTAACTTGGCAATATCGGCAATTTCTGTTGGTATATTATATGAATTATTTTCAGCAGTAAGATGTAAAGACAATAAAATATCTGTTATTACAGCATTTTTATGTGCTTCATTGATGCCGATTTTATCGTTACCTGATTTGAAAAAATATCAGGTTTTGTTGGTGACTGTTTGCGTATTTCTGATATTTTTAGATTATATTATAAATCACAAAAAAATCAAGCTTGGAACTGCTTTTTTTATGATTTGTGCAATGTTTCTTATTTCTTATTCAATGAGTTGCTTGGTTAGATTGAAATATATGAGTGAGGACCATGGGCTTGCTTATGTAGTTCTTGCATTATGTGGTGGTTGGTTGGCTGATTCAGGTGCATATTTTACAGGTACTTTTTTAGGCAAGCATAAGCTTTGCCCAGAAATAAGCCCTAAGAAAACGGTGGAGGGACTTATCGGTGGAGTGCTTACAAATGGTATATTATTTGTTGTGTTTAGCATAGCTTATGTAAAGATGATTAATAAAACGGATACAGATATAGTGGTTGAGGGGTATTATTTTATAGCGTTTATTTTAGGGGCAGTTTGTGCGTTAGTTGGAACAGCTGGCGATTTAGTTGCCTCACTTATAAAAAGACAATGTAAGATAAAGGATTATGGAAATGTAATGCCAGGACATGGTGGGCTACTTGATCGCTTTGACAGCGTATTATTTGTTGTACCATTTTTCTATGCGTTTTTAACAATTTTCAACATTTTCAAATAAAAATTAATAATTGGGGCTAAATATATTTATATGTTTTAGCTCCTTTTTTGCTAAAATCAATATAACTTAATGGGAGGGATTCTTCATATCAGATGAGGATTGATAATAAAATGAAACGAATATCTATTTTAGGTTCAACAGGTTCAATTGGAAAACAGGCATTAGAAGTGATAAGACTGCATAAATTATCAGTAATAGCACTTGCGGCACATAGCAATATTGAACTGTTGGAGAAACAAACAAGAGAATTCAAGCCGAAGTTAGTTTGCATATATAATGAAGATTTATATACAGAATTAAAGACTAGGCTTTCGGATATAAATGTAAAAGTATTAACTGGAATGGAAGGCTTGTGTGAGATAGCAAAATATAGCGATACTGATATTTTGCTGAATTCGGTGGTGGGTATGGTTGGACTTTTGCCAACATTAACTGCTATTGATGCTGGAATTACAGTTGCACTTGCTAATAAGGAAACGCTTGTTGCTGGTGGAAAACTTGTTATGGAATTGGCTAAGAAAAGAAATGTAAACATTCTTCCAGTTGACAGTGAACATTCTGCGATATTTCAAGCGTTACAGGGGAATAATATTAATCAGGTAAATAAAGTTATTCTCACTGCATCAGGAGGCCCATTTTTCAATAAGACTAAAAGCGAGCTACAAAATGTAACGTTAGAACAGGCGTTAAATCACCCTAATTGGAGTATGGGAAACAAGGTAACGATTGACTCATCAACGCTTATGAATAAGGGGTTAGAGTTTATTGAGGCTAAATGGCTGTTTGATTTAGAGCCGAGTCAGATTGAAGTAGTGGTTCATAGGCAGAGTGTTGTTCATTCAGCAGTTGAATATAAGGATTATTCTGTAATTGCCCAGATGGGTGTTCCTGATATGAAAATTCCTATACAATATGCATTGCTTTATCCTGAACGGGTTGAATGTCCGACAAAGAGATTATCTCTGACGGATTATGGAACGCTGACATTTGAAAAGCCTGATTATGAAACATTTGAATGTCTTAAAGCAAGCATAAAAGCAATAAAACTTGGTGGTGCATACCCTTGTATTGTTAATGCAGCAAATGAGGTTGCAGTTGAAAACTTTATTGCAAAGAAAATAACATTTTTGCAAATAGGAGAATTGATAACAGATGCGTTAAATCATTTTTCATTCAATGAAATTAACACATATGATGATGTTATTAAGTTTGACATAAAGGCAAGGGAGTACATAAAATCCCTAATATAACAAAATAACCATAACGCAAAATAGGAAGGAGTTTCTTCAAATCAAACTGAAGAAAAACAAGTATGATTAAAATTTTAATAGCAATTTTGGTTTTCGGAATAATTATTGCCGTACATGAGTTTGGGCATTATATCGTAGCAAAGCTAAGTGACATAAAGGTTAATAAGTTTGCGATAGGCATGGGGCCAGCTATATTCAAATTTAAAAAGGGTGAAACAGAATATTCATTGAGATTACTTCCATTTGGTGGGTTTTGTGAAATGGAGGGTGAGGACAAGAATAGCGATAACAAAAGGGCATTCAATAATAAGCCGATAATTAATAGGATAGCAGTAATTGCTGCTGGAGCAATAATGAACCTTATACTAGGCTTTATACTGATTGTCATTTCTACATCAATTTCAAATGACAGAATAACAACAACAACTATTACAAAGTTTGATAAGAATGCATCTAGCGTGGAAAGTGGTCTGCAAGTTGGGGATGAAATAACAAAAATAAATGGAATGACTGCGTTTACTGATATGGATGTAGCTTATAAGATTACAACCACAAAGGATGATACTTTTAGATTAGAAGTAAAAAGGGATGGTAAAAAAGTTGTCCTTGATGATGTAAAAATTTACAGCTATTTTTATGTTAGGAATATAGATAAAAGCAAGGCTGATGAGTTTTCACCATATTATAGCTATGATGAAGACACAAATGAATATACAAAGGTTAATGATTTAGGCGACTTAGAAAGAGCCTACTACTATGATTCAAATGTTAAGGAATATGTGTCTGCTGTGTTTTTTGAGGATAAGGACGATGCATATACAGAGTTGCAAAAGGCTGAAAGTATTGTAGATTTTTCTGTTGATTCAGAAGGAAAAAATGTTGGAACAGTTTTAAGTTATTCATTCCGAAAAACCTTGACGATTGGTCAGATGGTATGGAGTTCTTTAGTTGATTTAGTTTCGGGTAAATATGGAATGAAGGACGTATCTGGTCCAGTAGGAATTGTAAGCGTAATAGGCAAATCCATTGATTCTGGAGTGCAATTTAAAGAAAATTTTCTTATGATAATGAATATTGCTATATTTATCACTATAAATTTAGGGATGTTTAATTTATTTCCACTTCCAGCATTAGATGGTGGACGATTGTTTTTCTTAATAATAGAAGCAATACGCAGAAAACCAATTGACCCTGAAAAAGAGGGAATGGTTCATTTTGTTGGACTGGTAATTGCAATGCTACTAATGCTTGCCTTAACATTCAATGATATATTAAATATTATTAGATGAGGAATTTACGATGAGAGATATTAGCACTGTAAAGGTTGGGAAACTGACACTTGATGGACAGAAAATATATATTCAATCAATGCTTAGCACTCGTTCTGACGATATTGACGGGAGCGTAAAACAGGCGTTGGAATTGGAGTCGGCTGGCTGTGATATAATCAGAGCCGCCATTCCAGATATGAATGCAATTAAGCTTATAACAGCGATTAAATCTAAAGTAAATATTCCTCTTGTTGCAGATATACATTTTGATTATAGACTTGCACTTGAGGCAGTTAGTGCTGGTATAGATAAAATAAGGATTAATCCAGGAAATATAGGCGATATGGATAGGGTGAAACAGGTAGCTAATGCTTGTGCGAATAATGGCATACCTATAAGGATTGGCGTGAATTCTGGCTCACTTGAAAAGGAGATTTTAGCAAAGTATGGCTCGCCGACTCCTGAGGCTTTAGTTGAAAGTGCGTTAAATCATGTTGAAATGTTAAATAAGTTTGATTTTGATGATATAGTAATTTCCATAAAGTCCTCGAATGTAAAAACTATGATTTCGGCATATAGATATGCTGCTGAAAAGTGTAGCTATCCTTTGCATTTAGGAGTTACTGAGGCTGGTACTGAAAGAATGGGTATAATAAAGTCTGCAATTGGTATAGGCTCACTGCTTGCAGATGGAATTGGTGAAACGATAAGAGTATCACTCACAGCCGACCCTGTTAAGGAAATTTATGCAGCACAGGATATACTAAGAGGCTTGGGTTTGAATAAGGGTGTAGAAATTATTTCATGTCCAACCTGTGGAAGGACTAGGATTAATTTAGTAGGGTTGGCGAATAAGATTGAAGATGCAACAAAAGGACTTGACAAGAATATAAAGGTTGCTGTGATGGGCTGTGTTGTTAATGGTCCTGGTGAGGCAAGGGAAGCAGATATTGGAATAGCTGGTGGAGATGGTTGTGCTATTCTATTTAAAAAAGGTGAAATATTACGGAAAATAAAAGAAGAAGACATTGTAGATGAACTTCTAAAGGAAATAGAAAAGCTATAAGGGTGAAATTGGGAAATGGAAATAAATTTAGCGGAATTTTTAAAGGAATACAAGGTTGTAATACCTGATGATATTAAAGATGGCATGATTTACAAACTTACATATTCGGAAAATCTTACAAGAATTAATTTTTTTGTAAGATTTAAAAGCATTATTCCGTTTAATAGGATTATAGAATTTGAGAAAAACACGGAAATTTCTCTTAATGTAGAGAGAATTAAGCTTAATTGTAAATATCCATCGGAACTATTCACAATTGAATGTTATGGTGAGCTAATTGAAATGATGAAAAGAAAGCTTGCAGTTGTGAATGGGTTTTTACATAACTCAACGGCAAAGCTTGATGATGAAGTTTTAACCATAGACTTGAAAAACGGTGGTTATGAGTTGTTGGACAAGTCAAATTTTTGTGGAGGACTTTCAAAGCTGATAGCTGATTTGTTTAATGTAAAAATAAAGGTTGAGTTAACGGGCAATTTCACAGTAAATGATGAAGAGCATGAAAAGCTTATAGAGGAAGTAATAGCGTCGATGCCAAAGCATACTGAACAGTTTACACAGCAAAAGGCTGAAAAGTCTGGTGCAGTGGCTGAAACGGTAAATATTAGTTCGCTGGACTTGCCTATTGAACAGGGAAGTGCAGTGCTTATAAAAGGTAAGGTTATAAAAGGAAAGCCAATAGATATTTCCCAAGCAATGGGTGAACAAGGGGGCAAGGTTACCGTATTGGGCGATGTTTTTGATTGTATGAGTAAAACGGTCAAGGACGGCAAAATGATTATTTACACATATTCAATTACTGATTATACTGGTTCTGTGCTTGTGAAGATATTTGAAAAAGTAGATAAGTCGAAAGAAACTCACTATGATAAAGTAAAAAAAGGATGCTCAATTCTAGTAAGTGGACGAATTGAGTATGATACCTTCGCTAAAGATATGTCAATTATGGCTGATTCTGTTGTTATGGTAAAGAAAATAAAACAAATGGATAACGCTGAAAAAAAGCGTGTAGAATTGCATTTGCATACCAATATGTCATCAATGGATGCGATAAATTCACCATCTGACTTAATTAAAAGAGCATATGAATGGGGACATAAGGCTGTTGCAATTACTGACCATGGTGTTGCACAGGCTTTCCCAGAGGCTATGAATACTGTTGAGAAAATAAATGATGAAAACTTTAAGGTTATTTATGGCTGTGAGGCTTATGTTGTTAACGATATAAACCCATTAAAAATTATTTCAATTGATGATAATAGAAGTGTAAATGATGATATAATTATATTTGACGTTGAAACAACAGGATTGAATACTCAGAATGACAGGCTGACAGAAATTGGAGCAGTCAAGCTTAGAAATATGCAGATTATTGACTCATTTAACACAATGGTTAACCCTGAAAAAAGCATTTCATCATTTATTACAGATTTAACTGGGATAACGGATTCAATGGTTGCAAATGCACCTAAGGAGAAAGAGGCTCTTGAAAAGTTCATGGATTTTTGTGGAGATAATCCTGCCCTAGTTGCACATAATGCACGATTTGATACTTCATTTGTGAATGCAGTTTGCGAAAGGCAAAATATAAAGTTTGATTATACAAGTATTGATAGCCTTGTTTTGTGTCAGGCAATGCTTCCAGAGCTATCAAAACATAAGCTGAATATAGTTGCAAAGCATTTAAAACTAGGTAAATTTGAGCATCACAGGGCATCTGATGACGCAAAAGTACTTGCTAAAATATATATAGAGCTGATAAACAGGCTTATTAAGGAAAATGAGCTTGAAACATTAGGCGAACTTAATTATAAGGTTAATAAGGTTGATGTGAAGAAACTAAAATCTTATCATCACATAATTTTAGTGAAGAATCAAATAGGTCTTAAAAACTTGTATAAGCTTATTTCGGCGGCACATTTAAAATATTTTTACAGAAAGCCACTTATTCCTAAATCCTTGCTTTTAAAGCATAGAGAGGGCTTAATTTTTGGTAGTGCTTGTGAAGCAGGCGAGCTGTTTAGTGCATTAGTTGAAAAGAAACCACATAAAGAAGTTGTCGAGCTTGCAAAATTCTACGATTACTTGGAAATTCAGCCAATTATGAATAATGAGTTTATGATAAGAAACGGACAAGTTTCGAGCGAAAAGGATTTGATAAAGCTTAATAAACAGATTGTAAAGCTTGGTGAGGAGTTGAAGATACCAGTTGTAGCAACCTGTGATATTCACTTTTTAGATAAAAAAGATGAAATTTTCAGGCGAATTTTGATGTCTGGAATTGGCTTTAAGGATGCTGACAAACAGCCACCACTGTATTTTAGAACAACTGGAGAAATGCTGGAGGAGTTCGCTTACTTGGGAGAAGAAAAAGCGTATGAGGTTGTTGTAGAAAACACAAATGCAATTGCAGATAGTGTTGAAGTTGTAAGACCGATACCAAAGGGAACTTTTACACCTACGATTGAAGGCTCTGACGAGGAGCTAAAACGGATAACATACGATAGGGCAAAGGAAATATACGGTGAACCACTGCCTGAAATAGTTGAAAAAAGATTGGACAGGGAGTTAACTTCGATTATAAAGCATGGGTTTGCTGTACTTTACATTATCGCTCAAAAGCTAGTTGCAAACTCTGAGGAAAATGGGTATCTTGTTGGCTCAAGAGGTTCGGTTGGCTCATCTTTTGTTGCTGCAATGGCTGGAATTTCTGAGGTTAATCCTCTTGTACCACACTATGTTTGTGTTGATTGCCAGTATAGTGAGTTTATAACAGATGGCTCTATTGGTTCGGGCTTTGATTTGCCATCTAAAAATTGCCCTAATTGTAATAGCGAAATGATTCGTGATGGACATGATATACCGTTTGAAACATTCTTAGGATTTGATGGCGATAAAGCTCCTGATATTGACTTGAACTTTTCAAGTGAATATCAATCTAGAGCACATAGATATACAGAAGAGTTATTTGGGAGAGATAATGTATTTAAGGCTGGAACAATCAGTACAGTTGCTGAAAGAACTGCGTTTGGATATGTAAAGCATTATCTTGAGGAAAAGGGTACTACTGCTAATCCTGCTGAAGAAAACCGTCTGACAATAGGTTGTACAGGAGTTAAGAAAACTACAGGACAGCATCCTGGAGGAATGGTTGTTGTTCCGTCTGAATATGATGTGTATGATTTTACGCCGATTCAGCGTCCAGCCGATTCAACAGATTCTGATGTAGTAACTACACATTTTGACTTCCACTCGTTGCACGATACGATATTAAAGCTTGATGAGTTGGGACACGTTGTGCCTACCTTATATAAGCATCTTGAGGATTTGACAGGTGTTAAGATAAAGGACGTGCCGACATCTGACCCAAAGGTTATAGAAATGATAACATCAGCAGAGGTTTTGGGTGTAACACCAGAGGAGATATATTGCCAGACGGGAAGTTTGGGTATACCAGAAATGGGTACAGGGTTTACAATTCAAATGTTAGTAGATGCACAGCCAAAAAAGTTTAGTGATTTATTACAGATTTCAGGTTTATCACATGGTACTGATGTTTGGATTGGTAATGCACAGGATTTAATTAAAAACAAAACTTGTAGTATTAGTGAAGTTATCGGTACAAGAGATAGCATTATGACTTACCTGATATATAAGGGAGTTGAGTCTAAGCTTGCGTTTCAGATAATGGAGTTCACAAGAAAAGGTATGGCACCATTAAAGTTTACACCTGAAATAATTCAAACATTGAAGGACAATAATGTTCCACAATGGTATATAAATAGTTGTTTGAAAATCAAATATATGTTCCCTAAAGCTCATGCTGCTGCATATGTAATTGCTGCTATAAAATTAGCTTGGTTTAAGCTTTATAAGCCTTTGGAGTTTTATTCCACATACTTCACAGTAAGAGGCACTGATTTTGATGCTGAAACTGCTGTTAAAGGAATGATTGAGGTAAGAAATAAGATTGAGGAGTTAAAGCAAAAGGGAAATGAAAAGACTTCAAAAGAAAATGCAACATATGATATGTTACTATTAATTAATGAGGTATTGACAAGAGGATTTTCTTTTTTGCCAGTTGATATATATAAATCACATGCCTATAAATATAAGATAGAAGATGGTAAAATCCGTCTACCATTTAGTTCAATTGCTGGAGTAGGCGAAAACGCAGCGAATAGCTTGTACGAAACAGCTCAGGAAAGAGATTTTATATCAATTGAGGAATTCCAAAGTAAGTGTGGGGTATCAAAAACTATAATTGAAACACTTGAAAGTATAGGGGCATTGGGCAATTTGCCAAAATCAAGCCAAATGACATTATTTTAACTTGACTTTTTGAAGATGGCATGATAGTATATTATCATGTTAGCACACTAAAGCAAAATAAATCTATGGAGGCAGATTGGTATGAGGAATTTCGATTTGATAACCCCAGAGGGAACAAAAGATTTGCTGTTTGATGAATGTATTATAAGACGTGAAATAGAAGATAAAATTCATGATATTTTTAAAAGTAGAGGGTATTGTGAGCTTATAACACCTGGATTGGAGTTTTTTGATGTATTTAGTTTGAATTCAAGATATTTTCCACAGGAGAGCTTGTATAAATTAATAGATAACAAAGGTAGACTACTAGTATTACGCCCTGATTCAACAATGCCGATAGCAAGAGTAGTTGCAACAAGGCTAAAGGACGCAGTTCTTCCGTTGAGATTGTATTATAATCAGTGCGTTTATACCATAAATCCATCACTAACAGGACGTAGCGACCAGATTGCACAAATGGGAATTGAGCTTATAGGTTCATCTTCAAAAATGGCAGATTTAGAGGTGATATCAACTGCTATTGATGTACTTTCAACTTGTAGTGATGACAATTTTTCTTTGGAAATAGGCGATGTTGGATTTTTTAAAGAGTTAATGTGCTTGCTTAATGTAGATGATGATGTAAAGGAAAATATTCGACATTTAATCGAGATGAAAAATTATCCTGCGTTAAATGATTTACTGGATAGTTTAGGTGATAATAAGGTTAATAACGCATTAAAACAGCTTCCAAGATTATTTGGAGGAGAAGAAGTTTTTGAGAAAGCATCTAAACTTTTTTCAAATAAAAAGATAGATGAGATATTATCAAATTTAAAAAAGCTGTATAAAGATACATCAAAACTTAATGGTAATGGCATAATTACTGTTGATTTAGGAATGGTGAATAGGACTGATTATTACACTGGTGTAATAATTAAGGGTTATTTGGCTGGATATGGAGAAGAAGTTCTATCTGGTGGAAGATATGATAAACTGATTTCTGAGTTTGGTTATGATGTTCCTGCAACTGGATTTGCTGTAAATGTTAACGCAGTTTCAGCAATTATCGCAAAGGATAGCAAAAAGAGAACAAAACCAAGTGATGCGATAGTATTTGCTAGAACTGGATATGAAATTAAAGCTATAAAGATTGCAAATAAAATGAGAGCAAAAGGCAAGGTAGTGGAGATGGCATTGCTGGACGATTTAGACTCTGTTAGGGAATATGCTAAGGAAAGAAATGTATCTGAGATAGTTATAGTTGATGAAGAATATTCTGGAGGTGGAAGAAATGTCTAAGCCATTGAGAATTGCCTTAACTAAGGGTAGACTTGAAAAGGATACTATTGGTTTATTAGAAAAAATGGGATTTGATTGTACTGCTGTAAGGGAAAAAGGAAGAAAGTTAATTTTGCCAATAAAGGATGCAAACCTAGAGGTAGTTTTGGCTAAGGCAGCAGATGTAATTACTTATGTTGAGCATGGTGTTTGTGATTTAGGTGTTGTAGGTAAGGATACTATAATGGAGATGAATGGCAACTTTTATGAAGTTGTTGATTTAGGCTTTGGAAAATGCAGATTTGCTTTGGCTTGTAAAAAAGGTGAAGATTTTTATGGGGGATATGGAGTAAAAACAATAGCTACCAAGTATCCTAATGTAGCAAGGACTTTTTTTGAAGGCAAGGGTATGGACGTTGAGATTGTAAAAATAGAGGGTTCTGTTGAGCTTGCACCACTTCTTGAGCTTGCAAATGGAATTGTAGATATAGTTGAAACAGGTAGCACGTTGAAAGAAAACGGATTAGAAGTTAAAGAGGATATTGCAAATATTTCAGCAAGATTAATCGTAAATATGGTTAGTTTAAAGCTAAGACAGAAAGAGATTGAGGATTTGATTAGAAAGATAGAGGAGAATTTATAATGATAAAAAAGATATATGCGAATGGTGTTGATGAAAAAAAATTTCTCAATGATTTGGAACAGAGAAGTGGTGAAACTGATAAAAAGGTTGCAGAGGTTGTAACTGAAATAATAGAAGATGTCAAAGCAAATGGCGATGACGCAGTTATAAAGTATACATTAAAGTTTGATGGTAGCTTACCAAAATATTATGAAGTACCAAGAGATGTTATAAACGATGCTTTGAGCGAGGCTGATGAAGAATTTGTAAATGCACTTTTAAATGCAATTGAAAGTATATCTGATTTCCACAATAGGCAAAAGGAACAGGGCTTTATAAATCCAAAAGAAAATGGAGTTATATTGGGGCAAAAGGTAAGAGGACTTGAAAGGGTTGGATTGTATGTTCCTGGAGGAACGGCGGCATATCCATCAAGCGTTCTTATGAATGCAATTCCTGCTAAAATTGCTGGTGTTAAGGAAATAGTCATGGTAACACCTCCGCTAAAGGACGGTACACCAAATAAGGATATACTTGTTGCTGCTGCTTTATGTGGCGTTGATAGGATTTTCTTATCAGGTGGAGCACAGGCAGTTGCAGCGCTTGCATATGGAACTAAAGAGATTCCAAAGGTTGATAAAATCGTAGGTCCTGGAAATATTTATGTAGCAACGGCAAAGAAACTTTTATATGGAATTGTAGATATTGATATGATAGCTGGACCGAGTGAAATATTAGTTTTAGCTGACGAAACTGCAAGTCCAAAATTCATTGCGGCAGACTTAATGTCACAGGCTGAACATGATGTATTGGCATCATCTATACTGATTACAACAAGTGAGAAAATTGCAGATGAAACTATTGTTGAAATTGAAAGACAGTATAAAACTTTATCTAGAAAAGATATAATAGCAAAGTCACTTGAAGATTATGGTGTGATAATTATATGTGATAATACTGATTACGCAGTAGAATTAACTAATAAAATTGCTCCTGAACACTTAGAAGTATTTATGAAAAACCCAATGGAGTATTTAGGGTGCCTTGAAAATGCAGGTTCGATATTCTTAGGTCAGTATACAACAGAATCTCTTGGAGATTATTATGCAGGTCCTAATCATGTTTTACCAACAAGTGGAACAGCAAGATTTTTTTCACCCCTTGGAGTATCAAGCTTTGTAAAGCGTTCAAGCTTTATATACTATACAAAAGATGCGTTAGAAGAGGCAAAGGACGATATAGTTTTAATAGCAGAAAAAGAAGGGCTTACAGCACACGCAAATGCAATAAAAGTAAGGTTTGAATAGGGGTATAGAGATGGGTTATAAACTTAATGAAAAGCTTGCAGAGTTAATACCCTATGAACCAATTAGTGGTGATTATGAGATTAGACTTGACGCAAATGAATCCTGTTATAATTTAAGTGATGAAATAGCTGAAAAGATAGCCGATGAAATGAAAAGGATTGATTATAATAGATACCCTGACCCGTATGCAAGGAATGCAGTAAAGGCTTTTTCAGACTTTTATGAGGTTGATGAAACCCTTGTAACTGCTGGAAATGGTTCTGATGAACTGATAAGCATTATTTCAAGTTGCTTTCTTGAAAAGGGTGATACAGTAGTAACGCTTGCACCTGATTTTACAATGTACGCGTTTTATGGTAGCTTGTATGAATTGAATGTGGAGATATTCAATAAAAGTGATGACTTAATGGTTGACGTTGATGCCTTAATAGAATTTTGTAAGGTTAAGAATGCAAAAGCATTGATTTTTTCAAATCCATGTAATCCAACATCATTGGGTATTAGTAAAATTGATGTTAAAAAGCTTATAGAAAGCCTTGACTGTTTAGTTATTCTTGATGAAGCGTATATGGATTTTTGGACAGAAAGTCTGCTATCTGATATTCAGAAATATGATAATTGTATTATATTAAAAACCTGTTCAAAGGCAGTAGGACTAGCTGCTATACGTTTAGGGTTTGCAGTTGCTGGCAAAACAATAACGACAGCATTAAGGGCTGCAAAGTCGCCTTATAATACAGATTCAATTTCACAGATGATAGGTGAAGTTGTTTTTAAGGACAAGGATTATGTTAATGCTAGAATTACTGAAATTGTGAATAACACTCAAGGCTTGTATAAAGAAATGCTGAATTTACAGGAAGAATTCTCATTGTTTGAAAAGATTTATGAAACAAAAACTAATTTTATATTTATAAAAACTTGCTATGAGGATAAAATTTTCAATGAATTGCTAAAAAATTCAATTGCAACAAGAAAATTCAAAGGGTTTTTGAGAATTACTTCTTGCAGTGTTGATGAGAATAAAAAGCTTATATCTGTAATGAAAAATATTCTTGCTGATATTAAGACTGGAGGATAATATGAATCGTATTTCAACAGTTGAGAGAAATACTAAAGAAACACAAATAAAGGTTTCTGTTTCAATGGATAGTAATGATGGGTACAATATTGACACGGGAATTGGTTTTTTTGACCATATGCTTATAGCTTTATCAGCACATAGTGGGATAGGTATAAATATCAAGGTTACAGGCGATTTATATGTTGATGGACATCACACAGTTGAGGATACGGGCATAGCACTTGGGCAGGCTTTCGCAAAAGCGTTGGGAGATAAATCTGGAATTGCACGTTATGGAAGTGCATATATTCCGATGGATGAGGCTTTAGGTTTTTGCTCTTTGGATATTAGTAACCGTCCGTTTTTAGTTTTTAACGGGGAGTTTCAAAACGAAAAAATTGGTGAGTATGATGCCTGTTTAACAGAGGAGTTTTTTAGAGCCTTTGCGTTTAATGCTAGTATTACATTGCATTTGAATATGGTTTATGGAACAAATGACCATCATAAATGTGAAGCTATATTTAAAGCTATGGCTCATGCATTAAAGCAAGCGATTAAACCAACTAAAATTGGTGAAACACTCTCAACCAAAGGGGTTTTGTAGATGATAGCAATAATTGATTATGGTGCTGGAAATATTTTTAGCGTAAAAAATGCACTTGATTATTTAGGTTTGGAAAGCAAGCTTACTAATGATAAACAAGAGATAATTAACGCTGATGCGTTGATTTTACCTGGTGTGGGTGCATTTCCTACTGCCATGAAAATGCTGAATGATAGTGGTTTGATTGACGCAATAAAAGTTGAGGCACATAAAAAGCCGTTTCTAGGGATTTGCTTAGGTATGCAGTTAATTTTTGAAAAGGGATATGAATTTGAGGAATGTGATGGCTTAGGATTAATTAGTGGAAGTGTTGAGAAGATAATTGCACCGAACTTAAATGTGCCTCATATGGGATGGAATAAGCTTGAAACGCTCAATCATTGTGAGCTTTTACATGGGCTTGGTGATGAAAGGTACGTCTATTTTGTGCATTCATATAAGGCTGTATGCGATGATAAAAATATATCAGCTTTTTGTGAGTATGGCAGTAAAATTCCTGCTTTAGTTTATGATGGTGATATGGCATACGGGGCACAATTTCACCCTGAAAAAAGTGGGGATACAGGTTTAAGGATATTGAAAAATTTTGGAGGACTTATAAAATGATTATACTTCCAGCAATAGATATTAAGGATGGCAATTGTGTCAGACTTTATAAAGGTGACTTTTCTACAACAGAAAAGGTTGCAGAAAATTATATGGAAACTGCGAAAAGCTTTGAAGCATCTGGAGCATCATGGATACATATGGTTGATTTAGACGGAGCAAAGAACGGAAAACCAGTAAACAATGATATATTTATTGATGTAGCTAAATATACTGATCTAAAGGTTGAGTTGGGTGGGGGAATTAGAACACTTGATACGGTTGAATATTATCTTCAAAACGATATTTCAAGGGTTATACTTGGTTCAGTTGCACTCAAAAACCCTCAGATTGTAAAAGACGCTGTTAAGGAATATGGCGATAAGATTGCTGTGGGAATTGACGCTTTAGATGGAATGGTTGCAGTTGAGGGATGGCTTGACAGCTCTGAAGTATCGTATATTTCACTAGCTGAAGAAATGGTTTCGATTGGTATAAAGTGCATTATTTTCACTGATATATCAAAGGATGGAACATTAGAGGGAGTTAATCTTGAACAACTAAATGCTATAAATAAGGCAGTTGATTGTGATATTATAGCAAGTGGTGGTGTCCGAAATGTTGATGATATAAAAAATTGCATGAATCTCAATCTTTATGGGACTATTTGTGGTAAATCCATATATAAAGGCACGTTGAATTTGAATGATGCTATAAATATAGCAGGAAGGCAGGAATAGGATATGTTAGCAAAAAGAATTATACCATGTCTTGATGTGAGAAATGGCAAGGTAGTTAAAGGCGTTAAGTTTGAAGGGGTAAAAGATGTTGGTGACCCAGTTGAATATGCAAAGGAATACAATAGACAGGGTGCTGATGAATTGGTTTTTTACGATATAACAGCATCACATGAGGGTAGGGGTGTAATTCTTGATGTTGTAAGAAATACTGCTAGAAAAGTTTTTGTGCCACTTACTGTTGGTGGTGGAATTTCTACTATTGAAGATTTTAGAGAAACATTGAGGGCTGGTGCTGATAAGGTATCAATTAATTCATCAGCTGTAAAAAATCCATCTCTTATAAAAGAAGCAGCAGATATATTTGGTAGCCAGTGTGTTGTTGTCGGAATAGATGCAAAACGCAATGCTGATGGAAAGTTTACTGTTTATATAAATGGTGGACGAATTGATATGAAGCTTGACTTGATTGAATGGGTTAAAAAGGTTGAGGAGCTTGGTGCGGGAGAGATTTGCCTTAACTCAATTGATACAGATGGAACAAAGGGTGGATTTGATATTGAGATGTTGAATGCAGTTTGTGAGGCTGTAAAAATTCCTGTTATAGCAAGCGGTGGCTGTGGAAAGCTAGAGGATTTTTCAGAAGTGTTCGAGAAAACAAATTCTTCAGCGGCATTAGCAGCATCTTTATTTCACTTTAAGGAATTAACGGTTGGTGAAGTTAAAGAACATTTAAAGAAAAAGAATATTGAAGTTCGTGAGGGGTAGCTCATGGAAAATATAAATATAGATGATTATTTTAAAAAAGGCGAGCTGATACCAGCTGTTGTGTGTGATGTAAAAACTAAGGCTGTTGTTATGCTTGCGTATATGAATAAGGAAAGCCTTGCTAAGACTCTTGAAACAGGCTACACTTGGTTTTGGAGTCGTTCTAGGCAGGAGCTTTGGAATAAAGGTGCTACATCTGGACATTTGCAAAAGGTAGTTAGCATTTACGGTGACTGCGATAAAGATACATTGCTTGTTAATGTCGAGCAAAAAGGTGTTGCTTGCCATACAGGTGAATACAGTTGCTTTTTTAATGAAATATGCTAAGGAGAATTATATATGAGTAATGTTTTTGAAGAATTATATCAGGTTGTTTTAAATAGAAAAGAAACCTTTGAGGAGGGCTCATATACCTGTTATTTATTTTCAAAGGGTGAGGATAAGATTTTAAAGAAATGTGGCGAAGAATGCTCGGAGATGATTATAGCTTCAAAAAATAATGATAATGAAGAGCTAAAGAATGAAATATCAGACTTACTTTATCATATAATGGTATTATGTGCAGAGAAGAAATTACCGTTTTCAGAGGTGGAGAAGATTCTTGAAGAACGTAAAAACAAAGTAGGTAATCTGAAAGTAATGAGAAATACTGATAAAAACACCTAATAATTGTAACTAAAAAGAGTAAACCTGAATATGATATATTGAAGTACTTCTTGACGCATTAAATATGCCGAAAGCAGCTTTAATAGATTGTAGGAGGGTTTATTTATGAATGAATACGAGGCACAGCATCATGATTATTGTGATGCAGTACCAATCAAGGTAAACAGAGTTTTTGATAGCTGCTGTGACAAGGACTGTTTAAATGACATACAAGTAAACTTGGATTGTGGTGAGCTTCCTCATAACATATCCGTTGTAAAATGCAAGAGTGTAAAAGTATGTGATATTCGCATGAATATCGAACCAATACATTATAATAAGGGATGCTATTCAATTGATTTAACATATGTTTTCAGCATAGAACTATATGCATATGAAAAAACATGCGATAGCCCATGCGTGTTAACTGGTAAAGCTTTGGCTTGTAAAAGCTGTATCCTTTATGGTGGCGAGTCTAATACCAAAACTTTCTTCAGTAAAGAAACGAGCGTTGGTAAATCTAAATCATGTTGTGAAGTTGCTAATTTACCAATTGCCTCAGTACAAGTGGTTGACCCTATTGCTTTAGCTACTAAAATTGAAAAGGTTTGCTCATTTGATGGTCCAGAAAGCCCTTGTTGCTATAAGAGAACAGTAATTATGACTTTAGGATTATTCTCTGTTGTTGAGTTATCAAGACCTGCAACAATATTGGTTCCAACATTTGAGTATAAAATACCATGTAAAAAGTGTAAACCTGAATCTGAAGACCCATGTGAAATGTTTGATAGGATTCGCTTCCCAATGGATGAATTTTCTCAGTCAAATATCAATATATCGAGTGACATCGGGGATAGCGAATGTGAGTCCTAGCAATTCTTATGATTCTGAGGGGCGACCAATGGGTCGCCCTTTTTATAAAACATAACAAAGTGGATAAGAAGTTATTTTCACTTAAATTACAGTCCAAAATAGCAGATGGAAGTGTGATGATATGAGGGCAAGAAAATCGAACAGGGATAGAGATAGGATTATTGTAAATATAGTATGTTTTTCAGTAATAATTGTAACATTGTTTGTGGCTTGTGTAGGCTATATTGATAAAAAAATACAGCCTTCATTAAGTGCAATAAGTAGCAATAAGGCGAATCAGGAAACAGTAAGCATTTTAAATGATGTTATTAACGGTTTCCTAACTGATAGTAATATGGGATATTCTAATTATGTTAGTATTTTGTATGATGAGAAAGGAAGTATAGCTTCTATTGAAACATTAACTAAAAATGTAAATCTTACACAATCTATGCTATCAAAGCGAATAAATGATGATTTACAGACAAAGCTTAATAAAGTGATAGATGTTCCATTAGGAACTGTCAGTGGTATGTATATATTTTCTGGCAGAGGTCCTAATCTTAAAATTAAGATTATACCGAAAGGTAATGTAAAAACAAATCTAAAAAGTGAGTTTACGCCAGCAGGGATTAATCAGACAAGGCATAGGATATTAATTGATATTACAGTACAGCTTTTAATAGTTATGCCATCTAAAAGTGAGAGTGCAGAAATTTCTATTGATTATGTATTGGCTGAAACTATTATTGTTGGAGATGTTCCAGAAAACTACATTAATATGTCATATCCGATTTCTGGGGCTAGTTAATGAAAAAAATATAAAAAAGTACTAGCGTAAATAGGGGATAATATGTTATAATATGAAGACGATTTAAAAGGGGAATTTAAAGTGAATAGAGAAGAAGCTAAAATCAGAATAGATGCTTTAACTGAAGAGATAAATAATCATAATTATAACTACTATGTACTTGATAATCCTGTGATTGTGGATTATGAGTACGATTTACTCATGCAAGAATTAAGAACACTTGAGGAGGAATTCTCTGAGTTTGTTTTGCCGTCATCACCTACTCAGCGTGTTGGTGGAGAATTTTCAAATACATTTAATAAGGTTAACCATGATGTCCAGATGGGAAGCTTACAAGATGTTTTCTCATTTGAACAGGTTAAGGAATTTATTATAAGGTGTCAGGGTAAGGTTACTGATGCTGAGTTTATAGTTGAGCCTAAAATTGATGGGTTATCAGTATCGCTTGAATATGAAAATGGAATATTTATAAGAGGTTCTACAAGGGGTGATGGTTTTACAGGGGAGGATGTCACATTAAATCTTAAAACTATAAAATCAATACCACTTAAATTAAAAGAGGCAATAGATTTTATAGAGGTCAGAGGCGAAGTGTATATGTCGAGGGAGAGCTTTAATAATCTTGTTGAACAGCAGGAATTAAACGATGAACAGCCGTTTAAAAACCCTAGAAATGCTGCTGCTGGTTCACTTCGCCAGAAAAACCCTAAGATAACTGCTAAAAGAAATCTTGATATATTTTTGTTTAATATTCAGCAAACAAAAGGCAAGGAGCTGACTACGCATAAGGAGTCGCTTGATTATATTAAATCATTAGGTTTAAAGGTAATTCCAAGCTATAAATTATATAAAAGCTATGATGAAGTATATGCAGAAATAGTTAAGATAGGCGAGGAACGTTCAAAGTATTCGTTTGATACTGATGGCGTTGTTATAAAATTAAATGACTTCAGCCAACGTGATACTATGGGTGCAACTTCAAAAGCTCCGAAGTGGGCAGTTGCATATAAGTTTCCACCTGAAGAAAAGGAAACAAAGCTACTGAGTATAGAAGTGAATGTTGGACGAACAGGAGCTATAACGCCGACAGCAGTTTTTGACTCGATTACTCTTGCGGGTACTAGTGTATCAAGGGCTGTACTGCATAATCAGCAGTTTATATCTGAAAAGGATGTAAGAATAGGTGATACTATACTTGTTAGAAAAGCTGGAGAAATTATTCCTGAGGTTGTAAAATCAATTAGCCACGAGGAAGGTTCTGTTCCATATGAATTGCCTAAGGAATGTCCTGTTTGTGGTTCAAAGGCTGAACGTGATGATGGGGAAAGCGTGCTTAGATGTCCAAATTTAGATTGCCCTGCACAGTTGCTAAAAAGCATTATCCATTTTGCAAGTAAGGGTGCTATGAATATAGATGGGCTTGGTCCAGCAAATGTGAAAGCTTTGCTGGATAGTGGAACGATTTTCTCTGTTGCAGACTTATATACTATAATCTATGAACAGCTTATTATAATTGATAGGTTTGCTGATAAATCAGCTAAAAACTTGCTTAAAGCGATAGAAAACTCAAAGGCAAATCCTCTTGATAGATTGGTTTTTGCGTTGGGTATACGAAATATAGGACAGCGTTCAGCAACATTGCTTTGCGAAAAGCTTCCCTCTATGGATTTAATTATGAATGCAGATATATCGGTTATTTCTGAAATAGATGGCTTTGGCGACATAATGGCTGAAAGCGTTGTGAAGGCTTTTCAAGAGCCACATATGCAACAAACAATAGAAAGATTGAGTTCATATGGGCTTAATATGGAATATGGTAGCAAGGTACAAAGTGATAAATTTAAAGGTTTAACCTTTGTGTTAACAGGAACATTGCCAACTCTTAAAAGAGATGAGGCTAAGGAGATTGTTGAAAGCATGGCTGGTAAGGTTTCATCTTCTGTTTCAAAGAAAACAGATTATGTTGTTGCTGGTGAAGATGCAGGAAGTAAGCTTACTAAGGCACAGGAGCTAGGCGTAAAAATTATAAGTGAACAAGAATTATTAGATATGACAGGAAAATAAGTGAAAGGGATTGATAAATATGAGTATTGACATTAGGCATATCGCAAAGCTGTCAAGGCTTAAAATTGAGGAAGAAAAGATTGAAAAGTTTGAAAAGGATATGGAGGCAATAATAACTATGGTTGATAAGCTTCCGAATATTGATGATGAGTTAACACTTGATGTTGATAATGCAATGACATTTAGAGAAGATATTGCAGTTCAAAATAAATTCACAAGAAATGAACTTTTACAGAATGCACCTGAAGTACAAGCAGGTTGCTTAGTTGTTCCAAAAACAGTTGAATAGGAGTAAAAAAATGAAGCTATATGAAAAGACAGCATCTGAGTTATCAGAAATGTTGAGAAGTAAAAAATGCAGTGCTTTGGAGATATATGAAGATGTAGAAAATCGTGTTAAATCCGTTGAAGATAGAGTTGGGGCTTATGTTACTTTGGCATCTGAAACAGCTAGAAAAAAAGCAATTGAGGTGGATGAGGCTTTAGCTAAGGGTGAAAAATTGAGTGATTTAGCAGGAATACCCATTGGAATTAAGGATAATATATCCACAAAAGGAATTAGGACAACCTGTGCCTCAAAAATGCTTGAAAATTATGTTCCACCGTTTAATGCAATGGTAGTTGAAAAGGTTAACAACGCAGATATGGTTGTTATGGGAAAAATGAATATGGACGAGTTTGCGATGGGTTCATCTACTGAAACTTCTCATATGCATTTAACAAGAAATCCACATGATTTAGATAGAGTGCCTGGTGGTTCGTCGGGAGGCTCTGCAGCCGCTGTTGCATCGGGTGAGGCTATATTGACATTGGGTTCTGATACTGGTGGCTCAATAAGACAACCGGCAGCTTTATGTGGAGTGGTTGGGCTTAAGCCGACATATGGAAGCGTATCCAGATACGGACTTATAGCATTTGCATCTTCACTCGACCAAATAGGTCCTATCGGCAAGAGCGTTAAGGACGTTGCAATGTTGCAAAGCGTTATAAGTGGTTATGATAAAATGGATGCAACTTCAAAAAATATTGAATATCCTAATTTAGCTGATAACTTAACGGTTAATGCAAAGGGATTAAGAATAGGCATCCCAAAGGAATATTTTGGTGATGGAATTGACAGTGCTGTTAAAGAATCGGTTTATAAGGCGATAAAAATGTATGAGGAAAATGGTGCAGAAATAAAGGAAATATCACTTCCTAATACTGAGTTTGCAATTAATACCTATTATATTATTGCATCTGCTGAAGCATCATCTAACTTGGCTCGTTTTGATGGAGTTAAGTATGGGTATCGTGCAAAGGAATATGATAACCTTATTGATATGTATGAAAGGACAAGAAGTGAAGGCTTTGGTGATGAAGTAAAACGTAGAATTATGCTTGGAACATTTGTGCTAAGCTCTGGATTTTATGATGCATATTATAAGAAAGCAAAGGTTATACAGAAAAGGATTTATACAGAATTTGCAGAGGCGTTTAAGGACTGCGATATTATTGCAACACCAACAGTTCCTTCTACTGCTTTTAAAATTGGTGAAAATATAAATGACCCAGTTAAAATGTATTACAACGACGTTTGCACAGTAACAGCAAATATCGCTGGCTTGCCTGCAATTAGTGTTCCATGTGGTAAAGATGAAAATAATTTGCCGATTGGCTTACAACTTATAGGTAATAAATTCAGTGAACAGACATTGCTAAATGCCGCTTATACTTATGAAAATTTATGCGGTGGCTTTAATGTTCTTTCACAAACGTTATAGGAGGGGTATTCATGAAGGATTACGAAATTGTTGTAGGCTTAGAGGTTCATGCTGAATTAAATACTGATTCAAAAATATATTGCGACTGTAAAAATGCATTCGGACTTGAGGTAAACACACAGGTTTGCCCTATTTGTATGGGAATGCCTGGAACGTTACCTACACTTAATGAAAAAGTGGTTGAGTATGCAATTAAGATGGGGCATGCACTTAATTGTAAAATTAATAGTGTTTGTAAACAGGATAGGAAGAATTATTTCTATCCTGACCTACCAAAAGCGTATCAGATTTCACAAGCAGAAGTTCCGATTTGTGGACTTGGATATTTGGACGTTCTTGTTGATGGTGAAGAAAAGCGAATTGGTGTTACACGAATTCATATTGAAGAAGATGCAGGCAAGCTTTTGCACGATGATTCGTTCGCTGGCTCGTTAGTAGATTTGAATAGATGTGGTGTTCCGTTGATTGAAATAGTATCTGAACCTGATATGAGAAGTTCAGCAGAGGCTAAAGCTTATTTGGATACAATAAAATCAATATTGCAGTATCTTGGTATCTCAGATTGTAAAATGCAAGAGGGTTCTATACGCTGTGATGTAAACGTTTCTGTTAGAGAAAAAGGTAGCACTGAATTTGGTACACGTTGTGAGATGAAAAATGTTAACAGTTTTAGTGCGGCAGTTCGTGGAATTGAATATGAGGCGAAAAGACAGATTGAAGTTATTGAGGCTGGCGGAGTTATTGCACAGGAAACGAGAAGATGGGACGATGCAAAGGGAATGAGCTTTACTATGAGAACTAAGGAAGATGCTCATGATTATAGATATTTTCCTGAGCCTGATTTACTTACAATTGTTATTGACGAGGAAAAAATAAAGGCGTTAAAAGAGGGATTGCCTGAGCTTCCGAATAAAAAGATTGCACGATATATCAAGGATTTCGGAATAAGTCAGGTGGATGCAACACTTATAGTAGAAAATATGGACAAATCAAAACTGTTTGATGATTGTGTTGATATTGACATATGTACACCTAAAAATGTTAGCAATTGGATTTTGTCAGATATATCTAAATATATGAATGAAACAGGAAAAAGTATTTTGGATACTCCTCTTACTGCGAAAAGGCTTTGTGAATTGATAAGCAATGTGGAAAAAGGAACAATTTCCAATTCTGCTGCTAAAACAGTAATGGATGCAGTTATAAAGGAGGATAAAGAGCCTAATGAAGTTATAAATGAACTTGGATTGGCACAGAATTCTGACACTGATTTTCTTGAGAATTTGGCGAGAGATGTAATTGCTAAGAATGAAAAATCAGTCGCTGATTATAAAAACGGTAAGACAAATGCTATGGGTTATTTGGTTGGTCAGTGCATGAAGGAATCTAAGGGTAAAGCTAATCCTGGTATTGTAAAGGAAATTGTAATTAAGTTACTGGAAGAATAGGTTTATCATATAACACACACTTTTAATCCATATAATTCACTATGTAACAATAAAAAGCAAAAATTCGCTAACTTAAAAGTCAGCGAATTTTTGTTTTTAAGATGCATTATACACAATAAAAATTGGTTTTTTATTAAAATCTATATACAATTTAAAATAAATATGTTATAATGTATTTTAATAATGTCAATATTGTAACATCAATGTTTTCACAGAAATTAAGTTTGAAAGGAAGTTTTTTATGTTTTTCCAAAAGGATATAGAAACAATGCCACGAGAGAAAATCGAAGAATTACAGGTTGAGCGTCTAAGATGGCTTGTTGACTATTGTATCAAAAACATACCGTTTTATAGTGATAGACTCACTAAAGCAGGAGTGACTGCTGAAAAAATAAAGTCTATTAAAGACATTGAAAATATTCCATATACCACAAAAGAGGATATTAGAGATACTTATCCCTTTGGATTGTTTGGACAACCTTTAAAAAAGATAGTCAGAATTCATGCGTCAAGTGGTACAACGGGCAAACCAACAGTAGTTGGATATACGAAAAAGGACTTGGATAACTGGAGCGATTGTATGGCTCGTCTGTGTATTGGTGGAGGAGCAACAGAAGATGATATTATCCAGATAGCTTTTGGTTATGGGCTGTTTACGGGAGCTTTAGGATTGCATTATGGCTTAGAGAAAATTGGTGCAACAGTAGTTCCTACTTCAAGTGGTAATACAGAAAGACAAATTATGCTTATGCAGGATTTTCAGACAACTGGCTTGGTTTCAACTCCATCTTATGCACAATACATAGGCGAAACAGCAAGAGAAATGGGTGTTCTTGATAAGATTAATCTTAAAATAGGCTTGCTAGGCTCAGAGGGTTGCACTGAGGAAATGCGTGACCAGATTGAAAAGACTTTAAACTTGTTTGTAACTGATAATTATGGAATGAGTGAGCTAATGGGGCCTGGTATTTCTGGCGATTGTAAATATCGTGAGGGAATGCATATTAATGAGGACCATTTTCTAGCTGAAATTATTGACTCAAATACATTAGAGGTATTGCCTAAGTGTTCACAAGGTGAGTTGGTTATTACAACGCTCACAAAAGAGGGCATACCTATGCTTAGGTATCGCACAAAGGATATTACAAAGATTAATTATGATGAATGCAAGTGTGGAAGAACTTTTGCTAGAATGGAAAAAATCAAAGGCAGAAGTGATGATATGCTTAAAATTCGTGGAGTTAATGTATTCCCATCACAGATTGAAAGTGTACTTATGACATTTGAAAATATTGCTCCACATTATCAACTAGTGGTTACTAGGGATAATTATTGTGATGCTCTTGAAGTCAAGGTTGAACTTGTAGATGGAACATTGCTTGAAAACTATGCAGAACTAGAAAATTTAAGAAATAAAATACATCATGATATAAAGACAGTTTTAGGAATTGAAACAAAAGTATCACTAGTTGAATATAAATCACTTGAACGTTTTCAAGGTAAGGCAAAGAGAATACTTGATTTACGCAATAGTTAATTGTTAAATTTTAGGAAGGAGTATTGACGAATATGAAGAAGTTAATGCTTGGAAATGAGGCATTTGCTAGAGGTCTATATGAGGGTGGATGTAAGGTAGCGTCAAGTTATCCTGGAACACCATCAACGGAAATAACTGAATATACTGCAAAATATGATGAAATATATGCTGAGTGGGCACCTAATGAAAAGGTTGCAATGGAAGTTGCAATTGGTTCATCAATTGCTGGTGCAAGGTCGTTCTGTGGTATGAAACACGTTGGATTAAACGTTGCAGCGGACCCATTGTATACTGTTTCATATACGGGTGTAAATGGAGGATTGGTTATCGCTGTAGCTGATGATCCAGGTATGCATTCATCACAGAATGAACAGGATAGCAGATACCATGCTATTGCTTCAAAGGTGCTGATGCTTGAGCCATCCGATTCAGCTGAATGTAAGGACTTTGTTGTTGAGGGATTTGAGTTATCTGAACAGTTTGATACACCTGTTATAGTAAGGCTTACAACAAGAGTATCACATTCACAGAGTTCGGTAGAGGTTTGTCCAAGAGAAGAATTTCCTCTAAAGGAGTATGTAAAAAACCCACAGAAATATGTAATGATGCCTGCAATGGCTCGTGGCAGACACGTTTTTGTTGAGGAAAGAACACAGAAGCTTATAGAGTTTTCTGAAACATCTGAATTAAATAAGGTTGAAATAAATGATACAAAAATAGGCGTTATCACAAGTGGAATTGCTTATCAATATGCAAAAGAAGCTTTGGGGGATACTGTTTCATATTTGAAACTAGGGATTGTTAACCCGCTACCTAAAAAGCTAATCACTGACTTTGCTGAAAAGTTTGAAACAGTGTATGTTATTGAGGAACTTGATGATGTAATTGAAACTCATTGCAAAAAGCTTGGACTTGATGTAAAGGGTAAGGAGCTTTTTGGATTTATAGGTGAGCTTTCACAGTCAATTATTGCCGAAAAAATGCTTGGTAAAAAGGCTGAGTATAAGGAATTCCCTGAGGCAGTACCTGTACGCCCTCCTGTAATGTGTGCTGGTTGTCCTCATAGGGGAGTGTTTTCTGTTTTGTCTAAGAATAAGATTATGGTATCTGGAGATATTGGTTGCTATACTTTGGGAGCATCAGCACCACTTTCAGCGATGGATACTACAATTTGTATGGGTGCATCTATTTCTGGCTTGCATGGCTTTAATAAGGCTAGGGGAGCAGAAAGCGAGAAGAAATCTGTTGCTGTAATAGGAGACTCAACCTTTATGCATAGTGGCATGACAGGGCTTGTTAATATCGCATATAACTCTACAAACTCCACAGTTTTAATTTTAGATAACTCGATTACGGGTATGACAGGGCATCAACACAACCCGACTACTGGATATAATTTAAAGGGTGATGTTTCTGCAAAGGTTGACTTAGAAGCACTTTGTAAGGCTATTGGAATAGAAAGAGTTAGAGTAGTTGACCCATATAATCTTGCTGAAACAGAAGAAGCAATTATGGAAGAATTAGAAGTTGCTGAACCATCTGTAGTAATATCAAGACGTCCTTGTGCATTGCTAAAATATGTTAAGCATAAACCTGCACTAAGGGTAGATAGAGATAAATGTAAATCATGTAAGATGTGTATGAAAGTTGGATGTCCTGCTATTTCTATGAAAGACGGAAAGGCTGAAATAAACCACACTCAATGTGTAGGATGTGGGATATGTATGCAAAAGTGCAAATTCGATGCAATTGGAGGTAACGAATAATGGAAACAAAATCAATAATGATAGTAGGCGTGGGTGGACAGGGTTCATTGCTTGCATCAAGGATTTTAGGTAATGTTCTGTTATCACAGGGTTTTGAAGTTAAGGTAAGTGAAGTGCATGGAATGTCACAACGTGGTGGTTCTGTTGTTACTTATGTAAAGTATGGGGAAAGTGTTTATTCACCTGTAATTGAAAAGGGTGAGGCAGACGTTATAGTTTCATTTGAGCTACTTGAGGGTGCAAGATATGTTTCATACCTCAAGAATAATGGTCATTTGGTGGTATCTACACAACAAATCGACCCAATGCCAGTTATAACTGGTGTAGCACAGTACCCAACAGAAATAATTGAGAAAATTAAGGCTTTGGATATAGATGTTATCCCAGTTGATGCTTTAACTCTTGCTGAAGAGGCTGGAAATGCGAAATCATCAAATGTTGTTTTGATGGGTGTGTTGTCAACTAAAATGGGGTTTGATGACAGCTTATGGCAAAAGGCTTTAGAGGAATGTGTTCCTGCAAAGTTTTTAGAGTTGAATAAAAAAGCTTTCGATCTTGGAAAGAATATATAAAACGTACATTAGGAGTGACATGATGAAGTATGAGTGGCTTGATGAATATTGCAACAGCAAAAAGGGTGTTGTAAAGGATTTTAAAGTTGAGTGGCAAGCAACACGATACATGATTAACGGAAAAATGTTTGCAATGCAGTGCGGAGATAAATATGGTAAGCCGATAATTACTTTAAAGCTAGAACCACTATTTGGTGACCTCCTAAGAAAACAGTATGAGGACATTGTTCCTGGCTATTACATGAATAAGGAGCATTGGAACTCTGTTTATCTTGAGGGGGAAGTGCCAGACGATGTTTTGCGAGATATGGTTGATAAGTCGTATTTATTAATATTTAATTCGTTGAGCAAAAAAGTACAGGGTGAGATATTAGCATAAAAGTTTGAATTGAGGAATATAATATGGAATTTAAGAATGTATCCGTAATAAAAAAAGCGAATGTTTATTTTGATGGGAAAGTTACAAGCAGAACTATACTTTTTCCAAGTGGAGAAAAGAAAACATTAGGCTTTATGCTTGCGGGCGATTATGAGTTTAACACTGACGCTGAGGAACTTATGGAAATTATAGGTGGCGAGATGGACATAATGTTAAAGGGCGAGAATGATTACAAAACCTATGCTGAGGGTGAAAGTTTTATCGTGCCTGAAAACTCAAGCTTTAAAATTATAGTTAAAGCTTATGCCGATTATTGTTGCTCATATAAACAGAATTAAGGAGGACTTAGGGTGGAAAGTTATTGGAACGGTTCAATAGAATGTGCAACGAGGAGTGAAATTAAGTCACTTCAAAGCTTTAGGCTATCGCAAACTGTAAGGCGAATTTATGAAAATGTGCCATATTACAGAAATAAGATGGACGAAGCAGGGGTTAAGATAGAGGACATCAACTCAATAGAAGATTTGCATAAGCTTCCTTTCACAGTAAAACAGGACTTGCGTGATACCTATCCCTACGGTTTATTCGCTGTTCCTACGGAGGAGGTTGTGAGAGTTCATGCATCTTCTGGAACAACAGGCAAGCAAATAGTTGTTGGGTATACTGAAAATGATATTAAGCTTTGGCAGGAATGTTGTGCAAGAGCATTAACTGCTGCTGGTGCAACAAAAAGTGATTTTATGCATGTTTCATATGGGTATGGATTGTTTACAGGTGGTCTTGGTCTGCATTATGGTGCTGAAGAAGTAGGGATGACGGTAATTCCCGTATCTGTGGGTAATACACAAAGACAGATTACGATTATAAAAGATTTTGGCTCAACATTTATCTGCTGTACTCCATCTTATGCGTTGTATCTTGCTGAAACAATGGCTGAAATGGGGATTACAAAGGATGATATAAAACTTAAAGCAGGTATCTTAGGGGCTGAACCTTGGACTGAGGAAATGCGTCAAGAGATAGAGGATAAGCTTGGGATAAAGGCTTATGATATTTATGGCTTGTCTGAAATTATTGGTCCTGGTGTATCGTTTGAATGTTCGGAGCAGACGGGAATGCATATAAATGAGGATCACTTTATTCCTGAAATAATTGACCCTGATACTGGTGAAGTTTTGCCTGAGGGACAACAGGGTGAACTTGTGTTCACTTGCATAACAAAGGAAGCATTTCCACTTATTAGATATAGAACAAGAGATATTGCAGTTTTGAAAAGAGGGGAATGTTCTTGTGGAAGAACTCTTGTTAAAATGTTAAAACCAGCAGGGCGTTCTGATGATATGCTTATTATAAGGGGCGTGAATGTATTTCCATCACAGATTGAAAGTGTGTTATTACAGTTTGGGGACACTGCACCTCATTATCAATTGATTGTAGATAGGGTTAACAACAACGATACATTGGAAGTACAGGTTGAAATTTCACAAGAAATGTTCTCGGATACAGTGAAAAACATAGAAGAACAGGAACATATTATAAAATCTGGAATTGAGTCTACACTTGGAATTGCAGCGAAAATACGCTTAGTTGAACCTAAAAGTATTGCTCGTTCAGAAGGCAAGGCTGTTAGAGTTATCGATAAAAGAAAAAAGTAATTAGTAATATTAAATTAATCGCTCACATATGTGGGCGATTTTGTTTTAGCCATTAAATTCGACTTCTTCTTATTCATATACAATAAATCCACTCAATGGATTTTAATGAATTTCTCAGTAACAACATCATTTTAAATTCATATCATAAAATAAGCCTTGAAGCAGAATGAATTTATTATAAATGGAAGGAGAATTCTTTTGGATAGTGATGGCAATTTAAGTGGAATAGATATAGGAAAGGGAACTCTAATGCCTTTAGTAAAAGGTAGGGGTGGATTAAGTAAATTTCAATTAAAGATTAAACAGCTATTAAAATTTTTAGGTCCAGCTTTTATTGTAAGTGTTGCTTATGTTGATCCAGGAAATTTTGCAACAAATATTAGTGGAGGTTCGACTTTTAATTATAGTTTGATTTGGGTGGTTCTTTGGAGTAATATTATGGCGATTTTCTTACAAACAATGTCAGCAAAACTAGGGATTGCAACAGGACATAATCTACCCGTTATGTGTGGGAAGGTTTTTTCAAAAAAGCTTAACTGGTTCTTTTGGGTTATAGCCGAACTAGCAGCAATGGCTACAACAATAGCAGAATTTCTTGGTGGAGCATTAGGTATTTATCTTTTGTTTGGAATACCATTAAAAATAGCAGGCATAATCACTTGTATAATTACTTTCATAATAATACATATGCAAAAGTATGGTCAGCGTGCCGTTGAGATTATAATAACAATTCTTGTTGCGATAATAAGCATTGCTTATTCAATTGAATTATTTCTTGCAAAACCAGATTGGGCTGCAGTAAGATTTCACACATTAGTACCATCACTGCCAAATGGTCAGGCATTATTCATAGCAGTTGGAATGCTTGGAGCAACAGTAATGCCTCATGTAATTTATTTGCACTCCGAATTAGTGCAGTGTAGGAATGTTGGCTTGAATATAGAAGAAAAGAAAAAGCATCTTAGAATGGAGAAAATAGATTTAACAATAGCTATGAATATTGCTTTTATAGTAAATGCAGCAATGGTTGTGGTGTCTGCATCAGTATTTTATAAACAAGGAATGGTAGTTGATTCCATTGAACAGGCACATAAATCATTACTTCCTTTACTTGGACCACTTTCAAGTGGAGCGTTTGGGTTAGCATTAATTGCATCGGGTTTTTCCTCATCAGCAGTAGGGGCAATGGCAGGAGAAACTGTTATGGATGGATTTGTTGATGTTAAAATCCCACTTAATGTAAAAAGGATAGTAACCATGTTACCCGCAATAGTAATTATTTTCTTGGGTGTTAATCCAATGAAGGCACTTATTTTAAGTCAAGTATTCCTTAGTTTTGCACTTCCCGCTGCAATAATTCCAATGATGATTATTACAGGAAGAAAAGACCTTATGGGTGTCTTTGTTAATAAAAAATTCACTAAAATTATAGGTTGGTTAATTGCAACAGTTATAGTAGGACTAAATATTGTTCTTTTATGCTTAACTTTTAGTGGTAAGGTGTAATAGTTTAATGTAAAATATAAAACATTCTACAACTTTTCACCGATTTTTTCATCTGTTAATCCCTCATAACGCAGTAAAATGACCTGTAATCTCTTGTCCACTCTTTTGTTCTTGTTTTTCTTGGTTAGCTCCTTGAATACTTTATATTCTTCTTCCGTTATTATATGTTTTTCATTTTTATCACCCTATTTTATTATATCACTTTTCCATCTCCTTGTCTATTGTTATATTTGAGATAGTACAACCACTGTTATCCATCGTTTTATCTCACAGCCTGCGTTGAGTCGCTCCTCAGCGTTGCCTTGTTTGGCTACATTTTTATCATTGGCAAAATTTAACTATTAAACGAATTTACACAGTTTAATTTTCAGAACCAGATTCCCAACAATGTCCCGTCTTAACCTTATCGCAATTTTCTCCAACATCTCCACTGTCACAATGGTAACATATTTCATTTTCCAAAGAGTCACCAGCAAAATACTGGTCTAAATTATCCATTGTAGTTTCTGCAATATTCTTCAAAGCTTCATTTGTAAGGAAAGCCTGATGTGATGTAACGATAACATTTGGAAGTGAAACTAGCTGTGACAATATCTCATCATCTATAATTGAACTTGAGAAATCTTCATAGAATACCTCAGATTCTTCTTCATAAACATCAAGACCAGCCGCACCCACCTTTTTATCCCTTATTGCTTTTAATAAGGCTTCACTTTCAATTAATGCCCCTCTTGATGTATTAATGATATAAACTCCATCTTTCATCATAGATAAGCTTTTACTATTAATCATATGATGAGTTTCCTCAGTTAAAGGACAATGTAAAGATATAATATCGCTTTTTGTAAATAGTTCATCAAGTGTTACATAATTTATATCCTTATCTTTTGCTGGATATAAATCATAAGCTATAATATTCATTCCAAATCCCTTGCATATATCAATAAAAACCTGTCCAATTTTACCAGTGCCTATAACACCAATAGTTTTCCCGAATAAATCAAAGCCTGTTAAACCATTTAAGCTAAAATTGTAATCCCTTGTGCGATTATATGCTTTATGTATCTTTCTATTTAAAGAAAGCAATAAAGCCATTGTGTGTTCAGCAACTGCGTTCGGTGAGTAGCTTGGCACACGAGCAACATGAAGCTTGCCGAATGCTGCCTTAAAGTCAATATTGTTATATCCTGCACATCTCATGGCAAGAATTTTTACACCCATTGAATAGAGCGTATCTATAACTTCCTTATTAATATCATCATTTACAAAGGCAACAGCTCCATCGCAGCCTTTAGCAAACTGAACAGTATCAGCATTAAGCTTATAATCCAGATATTTAAACTTATATCTTGAATTATTAAGCTTATCAAACCATTCTTTATCATATGGCTTTGTATCGTAAAAAGCAATCTTTTTCATTATATATCCTCTTTTCTTAGTTGGCATATTCAGCTATTTTTTCTTTATCTATCAGCTTTATCTTTCCCCTTGACATCTTTATTATGTTTTCCTTTTCAAAATATTTCAACATTCGTGACACTACTTCCCTTGCACTACTTGTGTACTTGGCAATTTGCTCATGAGTTAAGCTTATTACATCAGAATTAATTTCTTCTGATTCACTAAGTAAAAATAATGCAAGCCTTTTATCAAATCTCATAAAAAGCACTTGCTCCATAACCCACATTGTTTTTGAGAATCGGTCAGCGATAATTTTACTAAAAAAGTTTTCAATATAGATATTTCTATCCATTAGCTGTGAAAATTCCTTTGAACGTATTATTACAACTTCAGCGTCTTCTACTACATCTATATTAACATCAAAAGTTATATTTTTAAGTACACATGACGCAGACAGTATACATAGCTCATCTTCTGATAATCGAAATAAAGTAATCTCTCTACCCTCTTCTGATAGCATAAAAGTACGAATTTGCCCACTCTTAACAATAAGTACGCCTACACAATTTATGTCGCCATTAAAAATGGTTTCTCCCGATTCATAAAAAATATGGGCAGAGTTTTTAGTTAATACACCCTTTTCTTCTTCACTTAGCTTATCCCAAAATGAAAATATTTGTTGAAATAATTCAACTTTTTCTTTTGTTTGCATTTTAACACCTTTTCAAGTTTTTGATTGTTTCGTGAAATATTCCTTACCTATATTTTATCATATTTTTCATTACTTTTCAATACCTCATCATTTCATTAAATTAAATTTATGAAATAGTAATATTCTATTAAAGTTAGCAAAAATAAATGTATATTGTCACTATTATCTACCAATGTTTTTACAACATCTTATTGACTTAAATCAATATTATGGTATAATTATATTATAAATAAAATCGAGGAGGAATATTATGTTTGTAAAAAAAATGATGGCAGGTGTGCTTTCATCTGCAATAGTTTTAACATCTGCATCTTTTGTAAATGTTTTATCTGCTGAAAGTACTGTACTGCTTAACAACACCTTTGAAACAGGTACTGATGGTTGGACAAGTTGGGGAAGTTCTAGCGTTTCTGTTTCTAATGGCAATGCTAAAACTGGCACGGGAAGCTTGAAGATTACTGGCAGATCTGAATCATGGAACGGTGCTGGAAAAACTATGCTTGGCACACTAAGTGCAGGAAAAACATATGAAATCAGTGCATGGGCAATGTATGAAGTTGGTGCAGACGAAGAGGAAATAAAATTAAATCTGAAGTACAAAAATACAGAAGGAATAGACAACTATGTAAGTATTGCTACTGTTAATGCTGTTAAGGGCGAATGGACTGAGGTTGCTAACGAAGAATATACTGTGCCTGCTGATGCTGTTGAATACACAATGTATTTTGAAACTACTGAAAGCCTAATTGACTTTTATGTTGATGATATAAGTATTATAGGTGAAGATTCCAGTGGGACAATTGTTGTCGGTGAGGGTAAGTTTGATGACGACTTTGAAGCTGGTAGAATGGGCTGGTCTGGTAGAAGTTCAGAAACAGTGGTAGTTACGACTGATGAAAAACACTCAGGTAGCCAGTCTTTATTTGTATCAGATAGAACCGAAAGTTGGAATGGTGTTACTGCAAACAAATCAACTGTTCTAAATGCTGGAGATGCTTATACCTTTGGTGCATGGGTAATGTTTAAGGGTGACTCATACTCTAATACACAAGGATTTAGTATAAATCTTCAGTATAATCAAAATGGTTCAGACAAATATGTTGAAATTGCAAAAGCAACTGCTACAAAGGGTAATTGGACTTATATAGAGGGTAATTCTGCAATTCCTTCCGATGCTTTAGGTATTAATATTTATATTCAGACTGCTTATACGTCAAATCCATCATCACAGGACTTACTGGATTTTTATATTGACGACGTTTCTGCGAAACCTTTATCTCAAGATATAGAAACCGATATTGCTTCGTTAAAAGATGTATATAGGGATTATTTCAAAATAGGCAGTGCAGCGATGAACAGTGAAATTTCATATAAATCTACACAGGATTTGATTAAAAAGCATTTTAACAGCATAACATTCGGAAACGAGCTAAAGCCTGATTCTGTACTAGATAAAAGTGCTTCAATTTCTTACATGAACTCAAGTGGCGACCAAACTAATCCACAGGTTTCACTTACAGCTGCTAAGGCACTTTTAGATTTTGCTGATAAAAATAATATTCCTGTAAGAGGTCATACTCTTGTATGGCATAGCCAAACTCCTGATTGGTTCTTTAAAGAAAACTATGATGATAATGGTGCTTGGGTATCTAAAGAAATTATGATTACAAGAATGGAAAATTACATTAAGAATGTTATGGAGAAATTAGCAACTGAATATCCAAATGTAGAATTCTATGCATGGGATGTTGTTAATGAGGCATTTTCAGAATCTGGCACAATGCGTGTGGCTGGTTCAAATAATGTTTCCGAAGGTCAATCAGCTTGGGTTAAGGTATTCGGTGATGATTCCTTCATTGATTATGCTTTTACATTTGCAAGGGAATATGCTCCTAAGGGATGCAAGCTTTACTATAATGATTATAATGAATATGTTCCTGCTAAGAGAGATGGAATATACAAAAAGTGTTTAGAGTTGAAAGAAAAGGGGATAATTGATGGTATTGGAATGCAAGCTCACTTAGATATGAGTTATCCATCTGTTTCACTTTTCAAAGAAGCTTTAGAGAAATATGTATCAACAGGATTAGAAGTTCAAATAACTGAACTTGATATTACTCAACCTAATTTATCTGAGTCTGGGTTTAAAGCACAAGCTGACCAGTATAAAGGTATTATGGACGCAATAAAGGATGTAAAAGATAATGGTGGAAACATTACAGCTGTTGTGTTCTGGGGAACAATTGACGCTACTAGCTGGCGTTCTGATAGAGCACCTCTATTGTTTGATGGAGATTTCAAAGCAAAACCTTCATACTACTCAATCATTGAGGGTATGAAAATACCTGAATATCAGGTTGGAGATGTTAACAAAGACGGTTCTGTGGATATTTCTGATTTAATTAACCTTAAACGTTATATTTTAAATTCAGATAAGACAATTGATGCTAAAATGGCTGACGTAAACTCTGATAGTAAAATCAATGTCTTTGATTGCGTTAAACTAAAAAATATTTTGTTAAATAAATAAAATAATTTAAAAACTCCGTATTTTCATATCAAAGTATGGAGTTTTTTTCTATCGAAAGAGATTAGAAATAGCTGTGTATTTGCAATGATTTGATGGAATTGTGTTCAATTCAAAAAGTAATAAAACTATAAACATTCTAAACGTAGAGTGCTTTATATTTTACATTAAACTAGTACACCTTATGATTCTGAAAATTAAACTGTGTAAATTCGTTTAATAGCTATTTTTTAGAATCCTTATACTCAAAAAAAGTGTAACAAAACGTAGCACTTAGTTTTAAACCTTTGTTATTTATAACTAAAACAGAAACACTACTCGCCATGCCTGAACTTTAAGGGAGTTACGCCAATCATTTCCTTAAATTGTCTTGTAAAATGAGCGTAATGTTTGTAACCGCATTGTTTAGAAATATCAGCTATACTTAAATTAGTATTTAGGAGTAATGTTTTTGCGTATTCCATTCTGCTGTTAATTAAATCCTGAATAAATGAAACACCAAAATGTTTTGTATACTGATGTTGAAAATTTGATTTACTCATTCTTACCTCATGAGCAGTGCTTTCAATAGTTCGCATTTCATAAGGTCTGCTATATATTTTGTTTCTGATTGTAGAAAGAATTTCATAATATGCACTAGGAATTGCTGTGGAGGTTTTATTAAACTCTTCACTTATTTTATTAAATAGTAAAAACATATATTTAGAAATATTATCATTTTTATATAAGTTATTTGAGTATGTTTCATAAGCTAATGATTTAACACAAAAGCTTGAAAAGTATAAGTTATCCACTTTAATGGGTGTGTCATACGGTATTCCTCTGGAAATAAAATCTTTCTCCTCATCATTTTCAAAGGTGAAATGAACCCAATCATTTGAAAAGGTTTCGTGTGGTATGCAACGATAATATTGAGGAGTCCCTTTTCGATAAATAAAAATAGAATCCTTAGGCACTCTAACATCTTTACCACTCAAAGTAAACATCGCATCTGTTTTCATAAGTAAAAGCAGATAATCCCCACTTCCATTTGGACGTTCAATAAAAAAGTCAGCATCATGACAGTGGTTGTATCCAACATTGTTAATAATCAAAACTACACCTCTTTGCATAAAAAGCTATAATAACTGTACTATATATCATTTACAACGATTTGTCAATAGCTTATAATTAAATTATGTAATGTTAATAAAATAAAGGTAATTTGCATAACTTACCATCAACTAGGAGGAATTTATGAAAAGTAAGGGAAATCTATTCAAAAAGGTAGTGTCTGCAACTATAGCTTGTTCTATGGTAATAATGGGTTCTATTGTATCTAACAATATTGAACCAACGGTCTATGCTGCAAGCACTAATTTAATCAAAAACTCCACATTTGACAGTGGAACATCAGGTTGGAATACTTATAGTGCTAGTGGGGGTAGTGCCACATTAGCAAGAGAAGATGGAAAACTAGCTTTGAAAGTTAATTCGTTAGGAAGTCTTAATTACAGTGTTCAAGTTTATTATGATATTATTCCATTATATGAAAATGGCATTTATCACTTAAAGTATGACATTTCTTCTTCAGTTAACCGTAAGGTGGAGGGAATGATTCAGCAGAATGGTGGTACATATCAAGCATATACTTGGCAAGGATTAGAATTAACACAAGAACCACAAACAGTGGATTATACTTTCACTATGGAGGCTGAAAATGACATCATGTCAAGATTAGTGTTCAACTGTGGTGATCAAGGAACAGATTTACCAGCACATACAATTTATTTGGATAATGTTGTATTAGAGCTTATTGATGACAGTAAAATTACATATCCAGTAACTGAAAATGATATGCAGTCTATTTTAATTAATCAGGTTGGCTATAAACCAGAGAGTGAAAAGATAGCTGTATTTAGAAATATTACTAATGAGAGTAAGTTTTCTGTTATAAATGCTGATACAGGTGAGGTAGCTTATACTGGTTCGCTTTATGGCGAAAAACAAAATCCAAGTGCTGATGAAACAAACTTTTTTGGCGATTTTTCTGAAGTAACTAAAACAGGTAATTATTATATAAGCTGTGGTAATTTAGAGGATTCCTATGCTTTTAATATTTCTGAAAATGTCTATAAAAACCTTATTGATGACGCTGTACGCATGATGTATTTACAGAGATGCGGAGTTGCAATAGAGGATAGCGAGTTTGGACATCCAGCTTGTCATACAAGCAAAGCGAAGGTTTACGGTACAAATGCAACTATTGATGTTAATGGGGGCTGGCATGACGCTGGAGATTATGGCAGATATGTAGTTCCTGTTGCTAAGACTATTGCAGATTTGCTATATGCTTATGATGCAAATCCAGAAGTTTTTGGCGATGATATAAACATTCCTGAAAGTGGCAACGGAATTCCTGACATACTTGATGAAACCCGTTATGGACTCACATGGCTGTTAAAAATGCAAGCTGATTCAGGTGGCGTTTATCACAAGCTTACTTGTGAAAACTTTCCTGGATATATTATGCCTGAGAATGAAGTGGATCAGTTAATTGTAACACCTATTTCTACAACAGCAACCGCTGATTTTTGTGCATCAATGGCTATGGCATATGAATTCTATTATGATATTGATAAAAATTTCGCTGAAACTTGCCTTGCAGCAGCTGAAAAAGCGTGGAGTTTCCTTGAAAGCAATCCAAGTTTCATTTTTAGCAATCCAAAAGACATAACCACAGGTGAATATGGCGATAAGTCTGACTTAGACGAACGCTATTGGGCAGCAGCTCAAATGTATCGTGCAACGGGTGAAACAAAATATTTGCAAGCATTTGAAAAGATAACAACAAGAACAGGGCTTGACTGGTCAACAGTTGGAGATTACGGAAATATTGCATTTCTTACAATGGATAATGTTGATAAATCCTCTGCTTTATACACAAAAATAAAAAGTGCAGTTACAGCTCAAGCAAGCACATTTAATACTGTTACAACCAACAGTGCATATGGTGTTGCTATTTCTAAGTTTAATTGGGGTAGTAACATGACAGTAGCTAATGCAGGAGTTATTCTTGGACTTGCAGATGAATTTGGTAATGGTGGAGATTATATGAATTCTGCTGAATCAAACTTGAACTATCTGCTAGGAAAAAATCCATTAGCGACTTGCTTTGTGACAGGATATGGTACATTATCTCCTAAAAGTCCACATCATAGACCATCAATGGCAAAAGGTCAAGCTATGAAAGGTATGTTGGTTGGTGGAGTGAATTCAAACCTTGAAGATAGTGCTGCTGAAGCATATCTTACAAACTCACCAAGTGCAAAACGCTACGTTGACCATGCTGAAAGCTACTCAACAAATGAAGTAACAACGTATTGGAACTCACCATTTATATATCTTCTTGCACTAATTGAAGCAGAAAGTGGTGAAGACGCTTTAGTTAAAGGGGATATTAATCAAAACGGTATCGTTGATGCTGAAGACGTTTTACTACTTAAAAAGTATCTTCTAGGAGCAAATACTCTTACTCCAGAACAAGCGATATATGCCGATATAAATGAAGATGGCAAAATAAATTCATTTGACCTTGCTCAATTAAAAAAGTATAGTTTTTAATGCTTATTCTAGTTAAATAAAATAAAGGCAACCGCATCTACTGAATAGTATGAAGCGGTTGCTTTTGGTTTTTTATATTATAAACCAACAGCTTTGGAATTAGCTGAATATTGTTATTTATTAACTGGTGGGTTTGAATTTGAATTTAGTGAGTAGTGGTTTTAATGATATTGCATATTTATTTTGCCAGAGTGGCAAAATATAGATAAACCTACACTCACAAATAACAAAAAAATCAATGCAAAAAATCACCTTCCTTGTAAATTCTAGGAGGTGATTTTAAGATTGAATAAAGGTTTTATTTCAACTTTTTTGTAAGTTCCACAAGCTTTTCAAGTAGGCTTTTGATAATTTCTTTAGTTTTTTCGTCAGTTAATACGCCATTACTATCAATTTTATCTTGTGCCACTCCAACCATAACTTCTGGCTGATTAACAACGTGCATATTGAGGAAAACACAGGTTTGTCTTAGGTGATATTGAGCCCTAGCAGTAGCGATATTTCCGATAGAAGCACCCATAATTCCAAGTGGCTTACCGTCGAATGAATTATCACCATAAGGACGAGAAGCCCAATCCATAGCGTTTTTCAGCACAGCTGGAATGGAGTAGTTGTATTCTGGTGTAGCGATTAAAATTGCGTCAGCAGACTTAATTTTATCTTTAAATTCTGAAACTGATGACTGTGCTTGTCCATCAAGGTCTTGATTGTACATGGGAATATCTTTCAAGTCAAATATTTCTAGTTCAGTATTTTCAGGCAAAAGTTCTGTAGCAGCCCTTAATATTGATTTATTATAAGAATCGTTTCTCAAGCTTCCAGCAAATCCTAATATTTTAATTTTATCCACGATTTACATCTCCTTTTTAATATTTAATTTGATTTAAGTTAAATTTAATAGCAATAAAAATATAATATGCTATAAATTAAATTATATCATATAAATAAAAAAAATCAATAACCTGTAATTTTAATTTATAAAATTTAACAAAATAGACACCTAAGTTTTATAAATTATACTTATAACTTTGCTTTTAGCATAAAAGTTCAGAAATACTTATATACATTGAACAAGTTTTATATTAACTTTTGCAGTAATTTATAAAAAATTATTAGTTTTGTACAAAAGATATTGAAAAGTTATAATAAATATGGTAAACTATTAATTAGCGATATACTCGGAAAGATTATCACAGATTAGTATTATAAAATTCTAGAGTTTGTGATTATTTTCCTTGTGACTTATAATTATACTATGTTCTATATAATTAAATTTGGAGGGTTTATATATGAGATGTCCAAGTTGCGGAGAAAATCAAAAGGGAAAGTTTAAATTTTGTGGTTTTTGTGGTGCTGAATTCAAACAGGATGATAAACCAGTTGAAACAAGTATTTTAAAGAAACCAATCAGTGAAATTTTCAGATCTAGCACAGCAGTTGATAAGCAGTCTGATTTTATGGAGAGTGCAAAGCCGGAAAATAGCAAGAACATTATGGCACAGATTGATGTTCCAAATAGTGATTCCCAAAGCCAAACTAACAAGGAATTGTCGGCAAAACAACCTAAGCTTAATAGTGATGATTTTTTCAATAAGCCTTTAGATGAAATTAAATCGGCACAGCAACCTATGCAACAGCCTACCCAACCTTCCCAGCCTAGCCAACCAGTTGCAGAAAAGGCTAATAATACTGCAAAGGTAATAAACCCAATCACACATTCACTTAGTGATGATTATTTGGAAGAAGAAATAGTTAAGCATGAAACAGTGAAGATTATTGATACAGTTGGTCAAAATAAAATAACAGCAAAATCAATGCTTGAGTACTTAGGCTTGACTGTAGAGATTCAGACAAAAAACAGTGAAAATATTCCTTATGGCGATGTAATGTCACAGGATAAAAAGCCTGGTACTAAGGTTGATCTTGGTTCAAGTATTACATTAGTTACAAGTGTTGGAACATGGACTGCTTGGAGCAACGAAACTATTCCAGTTGATAAGCTACATAAATTTGATGTTGAGGAAAAAATTCAATATCGTTCTCGTACAAGAAAACAAACTATTGACTATAAAGAAAGCAAAAACAAAGATGAATTTACAGGTTATGAGATTTATGAAACAAAGGATGTTTATTCTGACTGGGTTGAAGATGATTATTATGTTTCAGAGAAAAAGGAAACTTCTGAGTTATGCGAGCTTTCATCAAAAATGATTGGATTTAAATATTGTGGTTGGAATTACACGGGTGATGAATTAGATATTATAGAGTCATTCGGTACTGCTCAGCTTGCTGTATCTTTCAACAATGAAACATCAATAGATGATTGGGGATTTAAAGAAATAATTAGCAAGCAGGATGCCGACGTTTCCTATACTAAATGGCACAATGCTGATGATAATGGAACGCTAACTCCAGCTAATGATATTGTAATTGCTAATATTAGTATTGCAGGTTATGATGTTGGTGAGGTTAACTATGCACTTAAGTATGGAACTAAGGATTCAGAATGGTTTAAATATAAGACAAGGGAAATTGTTGAACATATTTACTCATTCAAAATGAATGTTTATACTGAGTGGAGCGAATGGGGAGAGTGGTCTTGCGATATAATTGAAGAAAATGATTTAACTGAAGTGGATACACAGAAGATTTACAGGTTTAGAAGAAAAGCAAGCTTATCATAATTTAATTATGATAAGGAAGATAAAACGAAATTAATAAGAATGGTATAGCTTTTGCTATGCCATTTTTTTTTGAGAAAAATTAAGCTATGCGTAATAGAAACAGGAGAAATATAGACTAATCACTGTTCTTTATATTCAATCTTTTTTGAAAAAGCACAGCGAAGATTATTATCATACCTTTTACTGCACCTACTAAAAATGGAGGTACTCCAAATAAATTCATCATGTTATTGATTACACCGAGCGTTAGTGTTCCAAAAACAGTACCTATAATTTTACCTCTACCACCCGACATACTTGTTCCACCGATAACAACAGCCGTTATTGCGTCCATTTCATATGAAATACCAGATGAAGCAGAATTTATACTTCCCAATCGTGAAGCCTCAACAATTCCAGCGATACTAATGAACATTCCAGAAATAATAAAGGTGTAAACCTTTACTTTGTTAATATTTATCCCCGATAGCCTTGTAGCCTTTTCATTACTTCCAACTGCGTAAATATATCGTCCAATAGCTGTATTTGACATAAAATAGGACGTTATAAAAGCAAGTGCGATCCAAAAAATAATTGGTAAGGGGATTACTCCAAACAAATCTGTGTTAGATATTGAAATAAAAGGTTTTGATGACTCACCAGAAACCAAAAGTCCACCACCGTTAAAGAAATATTGCGATAATGAACGATAAATTGTCATTGTGCCGAGAGTTACGATAAATGCAGGAACATCAAACTTAGCAACTAGCCAGCCAGTGATACCACCAAAAGCAATAGCAAAAAGCAAGCTTATAATAATTCCAAGAAATATATTTTGTGTAGAATTTATTATTGAAATTGAAATTAGTCCTGTCAATGCAAGCTGTGAGCCAACGGAAAGGTCAATACTACCATTAATAATTACAAGTGTCATTCCAAGTGAAACAATTCCTATAATGGAGTTGTTTCTTAGAATGTTCATTAGATTACCCAAATTTAGAAAAGTAGAGCCACAGGTTATAATTGCTAAAAGGAAAAGCCCTACGAATGCGATAAAGGCACTATTTTGGCTTGCAAAATCCTTCAGATTATTTTTATTTAATATAATTTTCATAAGCGTTTCAGTCCTTTATAAAGTCCCACCAGTGGCGACTATCATAATTTTCTTCTGTGAGGCTTCATCACGATTAAACTCCTTTTTTATTTTACCTTGATACATAACATAAATTCTATCAGATAAAGTTAAAATCTCCTGTGGCTCATTTGAAAGGATAACAATTCCAACACCTGATTCTGCAAGCTTTATAATGATACTATAAATTTCAAACTTAGCTGAAATATCAACACCCTGTGTAGGGTTGTCCAAAATTAATATATTTGGCTCACTACTCAATGTTTTTGCTAAGATAACCTTTTGTTGATTGCCACCTGAAAGGCTTAAAATAGAGTTGTTTAGATTGTGTAGCTTTATATTAAGCTTTTCAATGTATTGCTTGTTAGATGAAAGTTCTGATTTTTTATCAATTACAAAGAGCTTTTTAAGCCTGTCTAAAATTGCAATACTCATATTTTTTGAAATTGATAAATCCTTTATAATACCTTTTTCCTTGCGATTATTAGGAAGATAGGATATACCCAATTTTTTTGCGATAACGGTTGAAGATATATTTTCTTTTTGCCCATTAACAATAATTTCACCTTCATATTCTGGATTACAGCCATAAATAGTAGCAAAAAGTTCACTTCTGCCATCGCCTAAAAGACCAGTAACACCGAGAATTTCGCCTTGATGCAGAGTTAGATTAATGTTTTCAAAGTCTTTTCCATGCGTTAAAGCTTTTGTTTCTAAGATTTTTCTTCCAACTGTTCTGCGAGAATAGGCAGTATCAAACGAAACCTCTTTTCCAACCATATAACCAGCAAGCTTATGCTCATCTACATCAGCAGTAAGCTTATCGGAAATTACAATTTGACCATCACGCATTACTGTAAAATAGTCACAAATTCTTAGTACCTCATTTAGCTTATGCGATATAAAAACAAAGCTAACACCCTTAGTTCGCAATGTTTCCATTATCATAAAAATTCGTTCAATTTCAGTTTGATTAAGTGATGCTGTCGGCTCGTCCATTATTATTATTTTCGCATTTTTCAACAATGCAGAGGCAATTTCTACAATTTGCTTATAGGAGGCAGTAAGAGTGCTAGTTAAAGCTGATGGGTCTAAATCTATTCCCATATTACTGAGAATATTTCTTGACTTATTAATCATAACTTTCTTATTAATTTTTATTCCATTTTTCAATTCATTACCCAAGAATAAATTTTCGTAAATACATAAGTCATTAACAAGCATTATTTCTTGATGAATAAATGCAATATTATACTGTTCAGCGACTGATGGAGAATTTATAACAGCTTTAGTGCCGTTGATATAAACTTCACCCTTATCGCAAGGAATTACGCCACCAAGAATATTCATAAGTGTGGTTTTGCCTGTGCCATTTTCTCCCAAAAGGGCATGAACAGAGCCTTTTTGTAAACGAAAGTCAACACCATGTAAAACCTTGTTACCACCAAATGCTTTTTTGATTGATTTCATTTCAACAACATACTTAGGCATTTTAGCTCCTGTTCATGAAATATTTTTAGTTTTTTAGTAAGGCGAATTAGCATCCAATAAGTTAGAAACATTATCCTTAGTTACAATTGTAGGAGGGATAATATTATCCTTTTTAACTTCCTTGCCGTCCTTTATATCAACAGCTGCCTGAACTGCATCTTTAATCATGCTTGGGCTATATGTTGCAGTAATGCAAATAGGCTGTTCAGATTCAGCAATTTTTGTGAAATAATTCTGACTTCCACCAGCACCAGTGATATATTTTACATCAGTTCGCTTAGCGTCTTTTATAGCTTGGAGCATTCCTATTGAGGATTCATCATCTATCGAAAATATCGCATTAATTTTATCATTTGCCACAAGAACATCGCTAAGAGTTTTCAAGCCTGATTGCTGTGTGAAATCAGGAGCAGTCATATCAACTAATTTTATATTTGGATAATTATCGGACATAACATTTTTAAAGGCATTAACACGCTCAGTGCTTACTGAACCTGAGCTTGGAACATTTAGTATTGCAATAGTACCACTTCCGTCAAGCTGTTCACCAAGATATTCGGCACTATGTGAGCCGATACCAGCGTTATCGCCTGCAAAGTAAGCTGTGTAGTCTGATGCAACCTTTCTATCAAATACAATTAAAGGTATATCAGCATCAATAATTTTTTGTGCAGTTACTGAAACCTCATCAGTATGGGGCAGTAACACGATTGCAGAGCATTTAAGGTTAATCATTTCTTCAATTTGATTTGCTTGCTCATTTACATTTGAAGATGTCAGCAGTTTATAACCATCTCCCTCGCTAAGATTTAATTCCTCACATTTTTGTTTTGCAAAATAGGCGATACCAGCCATCCAACCATGACTTGCAGATGGAACAATTATAGCGATAGGTCCATCCTTGTCGCCATCTTTTTTTCCACAAGCAGTAAAGCTTAGTATAAAAATAATGCCAACTAGAATTGTACAAATTATTTTTTTCATAGAAACCCTCCATTTTTATATTTTTATTGAAAATTTATCAGGTCAAATATCAAATAGTATAATTGAATAAAAAACAGATACAATATAACTGTAATTGAACTAATACAATTATTTATTCCATTATAATCGCCAATTATACAATTATATTTTATATGTAAGCAAAAAACAAAGGTTTGAAAGGAGTTTTTTATGAGTTTAGGGTATATGACAAATGCATTTGGTGAATTAGTCGGTTCAGGTGGGGGAGTAATAAATGCCAAAGATGTAAGATATGTTACTATGTGTGATGACGAGGACGCTATTAAGAAGATTACTGAAATAGGATTTGACAATATTGAAATTTTTGATGGTAACTTATCAAATTACGAGGAAAATCCAGAAAAGTTCACTGAAATTCTTGAAAAGTATAACGCAACACTTCTTGGTGTTTATATCGGTGCAGGCTATATTTACGAGGACGCTTTGGAGGACGAGCTATTTCGTATTGATAAAGTAACAGAATTAGCTAAAAAGCTTGGAGCAAAGCATATTGTTCTGGGTGGTGGTGCTGTTCGTGCAAAGGGTATTAAAGATTCAGACTATAAATTGCTTGCAAAAGGTGTTGACAAAGCAAACAAAATTGTAAAAAAGCATGGACTTATTGCAAGTTATCACCCACATTTAGGCTGTATGGTGGAAAGACCTGAACAAATTGACAAGCTTTTTGAGTTAACAGATATTCCATTTTGTCCCGATATTGCCCATCTTGAAGCGGGTGGAGGAAATTCACTTGAAATAATAGAAAAGTATTATGACCGCATTAAATATGTACATCTCAAGGACTTAAAGGACGGAAAGTTTGTTCCACTTGGTATGGGAGATATAAATTTATCGAATATTATAAATTATTTTAAGCAGAATAATTATAATGGTGACTGGTTAGTTGAAATTGATGGATATTCAGGTGACTCGTATGATGCTTGTAAGACATCATTTGAATTTCTTCAGGAATTCATGCCACTAGACAAAAACTAATATAAAATCAAAATAATAAAAAGGAGTTTACTATGAAAAAGAAAAAAATTCTATCAGCATTATTAGCAGTATCAATGATGTTTATAATGACTGCTTGTGGCGACAAGGGTAAAGATAGCTCATCAGAATCAAAAGCCCAATCAAGCAAGACAGAATCTTCATCATCTGCCAACAACAATGATAATGCTGAAATAAAATCAACAGGACCAAACGGTGAAACTGCAGTTAATGCAACAACTTTGAAATTGACAGATGAGGAAATTGATAAAATCAAGGCAGGAAAATATAAAGCAGCCATTTGCCTTCATTATGGTGGTAACGACTGGTCTACATCACAGGTAAAAGGTTTAACCGACACATTTAAAAAATTAGGCATTGAAATTGTTGCTACAACTGACGCTAATTTTTCAGCAGAACAACAGGTTGCTGATATTGAAACAATTATGGCATTAAAGCCTGACATTCTTATAAGTATACCAACAGACGCAGTTGCTACTGCTAACGCATATCAAAGAGCAGCAGATTCAGGTATAAGAATAGTTTTCATGGATAATGTTCCAAGTGGCTTTAAAGCTGGCAAAAACTATGTGAGTTGTGTATCAGCTGACAACTATGGTAATGGTATAATTGCAGCAGATTTGATAGGAGAGGCTTTAGACGGAAAAGGTAAGATTGGTGTTGTTTACTATGACGTTGACTTCTTTGTAACAAACCAAAGATTAGAAGCATTTGAAAAGACAATGAAAGATAAATATCCTGATATAGAAGTAGTTTCAAAGATGGGCTTTACAGATACCAACGCAGCAAGTTCTGTTGCAGACGCAATGCTAACACAAAATCCGAATATTAACGCAATATTTGCACACTGGGACGTACCATGTGAGGGTGTATTGTCATCATTAAGAGCTGGTGGCTATAAAGATGTTAAGTTAAGCACAATTGACTTAGGTAACAATATTGCAAAGGAAATTGCAGCTGGAACAGTTCTAGGTCTTGGTGCGCAGTTACCATATGATCAGGGTGTTGCTGAGGCTACTCTTGCAGCATATTCACTTCTTGGTAAGGAAGCACCTGCATACGTTGCCGTACCTTCAATGCGTGTAGACAGCAACAATATTCTTGATGCATACACAAAAGTATATCATGTTGATGCACCAGATTGGTTGAAAGAAGCAGCAGAATAACATTGTTCAGTTTTAATTAGGCGTTTTGAAACGTATTAAAACGCCTAATTAACTTATATGTTATTTAAAAAGAAAAGAGTGGTGAGATTGAGTAAAGCGATATTAGAGATGAAAGACATTAATAAATCATTTGGTAATGTATCTGTGTTAAAGGATGTTGATTTTACTTTACAAGAGGGAGAAGTACATGCACTTGTTGGTGGTAATGGTGCAGGAAAATCCACACTTATGAAAATTATGACAGGTGTATACACTCTTGATTCAGGTGAGGTTTATGTTAACGGAGAAAAGAAAATCATACTAAACACAAAGGACGCAAAAGAAAACGGAATTGCCATGATTTTTCAGGAGCTATCATTAGTGCCAACTATGTCCATTTCGGAGAATATATTTCTAGGCGAGGAGTTAACAAAAAGCGGTTTCAGAGATACTAAAGCAATGAATAAAAAAGCCAAAGAAATTTTGAATGACTTAGGAATATTTATTAATCCTGAATTAAAAGTAAATCAACTTAGTGTTGGAATGAGCCAAATGATTGAGATTGCAAAAGCTATTTCTAAGAATGCAAGAATTCTTGTTCTTGATGAACCTACTGCATCACTTTCAGATTCTGAAACAGTACAGCTATTTAGAATAATAAAACAGCTTAAAGAAAATGGCGTTTCAATGGTTTATATTTCTCATAGAATGAATGAAATATTGTCAATATCGGATTCAGTTACAATATTAAGAGATGGAAAGAAAATTATTACTGATAAAATTCAGAATATGGATTTGGATAAAATTATTTCACATTTAGTCGGAGGAGAGGCATCTCAAAGGAAGTTTGAGTGGGTTGAAAGAGAATATGAATCTGACGGAGATTTAATACTTAAAGTAGACCATCTCAAAATTAATGATAAGATACAGGATATTTCCTTTGATTTGAAAAAAGGAGAGATACTGGGGATTGCTGGACTAATGGGAAGTGGAAGAACTGAAATATTGGAAACGCTGTTCGGAATTAGAAAAAAGCTTGGCGGAACGGTTGAGCTTTTAGGTGAAAAAGTAAAGACAAATAATTCAGAAGATGCCATAAAATCTGGATTTGCATTAATACCTGAGGACAGAAGAAGACAGGGATTGGTTCTAGGGCACTCCCTTAAAAGTAACGCTATTCTTCCATATCTGCAAAAATTATTGGTAGGTAAAACCTGTTTAATTAGTGAAAAAGCATCTAATGAACTGGCTAATAATGATATTGAACGATTAAATATAAAGACAGACAGTATTCATAAAAGAATAAATTTACTATCAGGTGGAAATCAGCAAAAGGTTGTTATTGCAAAATGGCTTAATATGAACCCTAAGATTATGATGCTTGATGAGCCGACAGCAGGTGTTGATATTGGAGCAAAGACAGAAATAATACAAATTATCAGAAAGTTTGCAGATGAGGGGAATGGTGTAATTCTTGTTTCATCTGAAATTACAGAATTGCTTTCTGTATGTGATAGAATAATAACAATTTATGACGGACGAATTACTGGTAGCATTTTAAGAAAAAATATAAATTCAGAGGAGGAACTCCAAAATGCAATCCAAAGAAGCGAGTAAAAGTAAATTATTTTTTGGTAGTATAGAGTGGAGCAAATACATGGTATATATTGTATTTGTGATAATGTTTGTATTATTTTCTGCTGTACTTGGCGATAAGGGGTTTCTAACTCAAAACAACCTTATTAATGTGCTAAGGCAGACAGCTATGATTTCTATAATGGCAGTTGCAGGAACTTTCGTAATAGCATCAGGACAAATCGACCTTACAGTTGGTGCAGTTGCAGCTATGAGTGCAATGATAGTTTCACTTGTGTTACAAAAAACTGACTCAATTTTTCTTGCATTAGTATCTGGACTAACTGTAGGTGTTATATCTGGATTAGTGAATGGAATTTTAGTTACAAAGTTCAGAATACCTGCGTTTTTGGCAACAATGGGGATGATGTCGGTTATACGAGGCAGTGCGATGTGGATTACAAATACAGCAGCCGTTCCAATAAAGAACATAAGATTCAATACCGTATTTGGTATTGGTGATGTTGGTGGAATTTCTGTTCTGATTTTATGGACAATTTTATTTTATATAATAGGAATTATCGTGTTTAATAAAACTCCATTTGGAAGACATACGCTTGCAGTTGGAGGAAATGAAGTATCAGCTGGTTATAGTGGTATTAAAATTGACAAAATAAAAATTATTGTTTTCCTAATGTCAGGAGTATTTGCAGCCTTTGCAGGTATTTTATATGCAGGACGTATGCAGGCAGGACGTTTCTCTTTTGGTGAGGGTGATGAAATGTCAGTAATTGCAGCAGTAGTACTTGGTGGTACAGCAATGAGTGGTGGTACAGGCTCCGTAGTTGGTGCATTAGTCGGCTCTATACTAATGGGTGTGATTAACAACGCATTGATACTTGCGGGATTGAGTAGTGCACAGCAGACGATAGTAAGGGGTGCAATTATTGTAGTTGCTGTAGTATTAAGCAATTTAGCACAAAAACAGAAAAGATAGATTATAAAAAAATGGAGGAATTTAATATGAAGAAGTTAAATATTGGTCTAGTAGGTGCAGGCTTTATGGGCAAAGCACATACTGTTGCATTTTCAAATATGCCTAAGTTTTTCTGGCCAGCACCAGCTATGCCTGTGTTCAAAACTATATGCGATATAGTGCCGGAAATTGCTGAGGAGTCAAAGGAGAGGTTCAGCTTTGAAAAGAGCTGTACTGATTGGCGTGACATTGTAAATGACCCAGAAATTGATGTTGTGAGCGTATGTACACCGAATAATTCTCATGCAGAGATAGCTATTGCTGCACTAAAAGCTGGTAAACACGTTATCTGTGAAAAGCCAATTGCAAGCACAACTGAAGATGCAAAGGCAATGGCTGACGCAGCTGAAGAAGTAAAATCTAAGAATATTATAAGTATGTGTGCATATCAATATAGAAGAATTCCAGCAATTGTTTTAGCAAAAAAATTCATTGAAGAAGGCTCTATCGGTGAAATTTTAAATGTTAGAGCAACTTATCTACAAAGTTGGAGTGCTGATCCAGCGTCACCACTTTCATGGCGATTTCAAAAGGATATAGCGGGTGCAGGAACATTAGGAGATATTGCGACCCATGTAATTGATATTTCCCAGTATCTTGCTGGCGATATAGCTGAGGTTGTGTCAAGCGTTAAAACTTATATTGATGAAAGACCTGTACAAGAGGGTGGAGTTGACTTGCTTGGAACTGTAAAGCTTGGTAGTGATGCTAAAAAATCTCCAGTCGATGTTGATGACGAGAACTCATTCCTTGTTAAATTTAAAAGTGGTGCAGTAGGAAGTATTGAGGCTACAAGAAATGCATGGGGAAGAAATAACTTTATTACAGTTGAAGTTCACGGAACAGAAGGCTCGATATTCTTTAACTATGAGCGTTTAAATGAGTTACAGGTTTGTTTTGCAAAGGACGCTGATGATAGACGTGGGTTCAAGACAATTTACACAGGTCCTGCACATTTCTATGGAGAGGTTACATGGAATATTCCAGGAATGAATATCGGATATGGTGAGCTTAAAACAATAGAAATTTATGAATTTGTCAAGTCCGTTGTCGAGGGTAAACAGCCATCAACAAGCTTTGATGTGGGTTATCAGATAGATAAAGTTTGTGACGCAGTTATGAGGTCTTCTGAATCAGGTAAATGGGAAAAATGCTAAATAAGTTTTGATATATAAAAAGGTAGGTGGATAACATTTCACTTACCTTTTATTTTTTTAAAAAAATAACGGCAGTGATTATAAAATCTCTGCCGTTCAAATGAAAGACGGTTACATAGTTAACCGAAAAATATTTAAGGAAGGAAAGCTATAATTCTTTCCAAAGTCTAGATGTCTAAATGAAAGCTTATTTTATATTACAAACTGACGCATATAGCGATAACTTAGTTTAAGTGATTTGTTGATAGCATCGGCTGAATCCTCAAATGCCTTGTCCTCAATCTCTATACAGGTGTATCCATTGTAGCCTATATCTGTAAGAGCTGAAACATATTTGCCCCAGTCCACATCGCCTAATCCAGGTAGCTTTGGCGACATGAAATCAAGAGGATAAGCCATAATGCCTACATCTGAAAGCTTGTCCTTATAAAGTTTGATATCCTTGTAATGAACGTGGAAAATCTTATCTTTAAACTCATAAAGAGGACGAATATAATCAATATGTTGCCATACAAAATGTGATGGGTCATAGTTAATTCCTAGATTATCACTCGGAATTATCTCGAACATTTTTCGCCATATAGAAGGAGTTGTAGCAAGGTTTTCTCCACCTGGCCATTGGTCCTTTGTAAACAGCATAGGACAGTTTTCAATAGCAATACGGACATTGTTTTCCTCTGCAAGCTTAACGATTGGCTTCCAAACCTTTTCGTATTCAACAAGATTTTCCTCTATGGTTTTATCTTTTATTCTTCCGATAAAAGTTGTAACAGTATGAACATTAAATTTAGGTGCAGTACGAATTATATTTTCAAGATGGGTAATATAGGCATTGCGTTTTTCTAAATCAGGTTCGAGTGTGTTTGGGTAGTATGCGAGTGCAGAAATTTCTACACCTTTTTCGTTCAAATATTCTTTTATATGCTCAATTTTACTGTCATCTAAGTCCTCAATATTTATATGGGAAACACCTGCATAACGTCTGGTTGCCTTTTCTTGAGGCCAGCAAGCAACTTCTATGCAATCATAGCCTATAGCAGAGGCAGTATCAATAACCTCTTTAAAGCTTGACTCACTCATAATTGCACTAACAAAACCTAGTTTCATGGGAAAGCCCTCCTGTTTGATATTTAAAGCAAACTTAAAATACTAATATTAATTCTACAGTATAATTATTTGCAATAAATTGAAAATTATACTACTTTCCGAAGTTTATTAATAAATTTTATTTTATAAAAAAACAAACATAGAAGAAGGCTCAAATTCAAATGATTTGAGCCTTAGGCTATCGATAAAGTTTTTTCTATTGAATAAAAACGACACTTTTTATTATACCTTTATAGATACTTTATCACTTAAATTTAGTGAAATATCATCATTATCAGCATTAATTACAATGGTATCGCCTTTATTAAATTCACCTTCAAGAATTTTTTGTGACAGCATATTTTCCACCTTTTCAACGATTTTACGTCTTAATGGTCTAGCACCATACTGTTCAGTTTCCTTAACGCTTGACAAAATTTCTATCGCCTCATCGGTATATTGGAGAGATATTTCAAGGTTTTTAGCTCTAACAAGCAACTCATCAAGCAACTTCTTTGTTATAATTTTCAAATCATCTTTAGAAAGCTTATTAAATACAATTAAGTCATCAAGACGGTTTATAAGTTCAGGTTTTAGTTGCTTTTTAAGTGCTGACATTACATCTTTTTTAAGGTTAAATTCAGTACTTGAATTAAATCCAACCCTTTTATTGTTAATGATTAAATCAGCACCAATGTTTGAAGTCATAATGATAAGTGTATTTTTAAAATCAACCTTTTTCCCCTGTGAATCGGTTAAATACCCATCTTCAATGACTTGCAGTAGAATATTCAGCACGTCAGGATGAGCTTTTTCTATTTCATCGAATAGCAAAACAGAATATGGTTTTCTTCTTATTTTTTCTGTTAGCTGTCCACCATCTTCAAATCCAACATAACCAGGAGGAGCTCCAATAATTTTCGATACGGAATGTTTCTCCATATATTCGGACATATCTATTTTTATTAGACAATCTTCATTATCAAACAAATATTGAGAGAGTACTTTTGATAATTCAGTTTTCCCAACACCTGTTGGACCAAGAAAAAGGAAAGAGCCAATAGGACGCTTAGGGTCTTTGAGTCCAACACGCCCACGTCTTATAGCTTTAGAAATTGCCGATACAGCCTCATTTTGACCGATAATGCAGTTCAGAAGTTCTGCTTCAAGCCTTAAAAGCTTTTCGTTTTCCATTACCGTCATTTTCTGAACTGGAATTCCTGTCCAGGTAGAAACAACGTTTGCAATATCGTCATGACTTACTTCAATTTTCTTATCTTTTGTTTTTGTAGTGGCATTATTATTTTTATTTTTCAAAAGCTCACTCTGTAATTTTTCTACTGTTAAATTGCTAAACTCACATTTTTCTTTCTCATGGTTTTCAGTAATATTTTTTTTCTTATTACACATTTTACAGCTTTTAATTCTTGCTCGTGATGATGCCTCATCAATAATATCAATAGCTTTGTCTGGCAAGAATCTGTCATGAATATATCTTGTTGAAAAGTTTATGGCAGAACGAATTGTATCATCATTTATGATGACATTATGAAAGGACTCATATTTATTTTTAAGCCCTAACAATATGGCATAAGTTTCATCTTCGGTAGGTTCTTCCACATTTACAGGTTGGAATCTTCTCTCCAAAGCACTATCTTTTTCGATATGCTTTCTATACTCCTGAATGGTTGTTGCACCAATAATTTGCAATTCACCCCTTGCAAGCTGAGGCTTAATGATATTTGCAGCATCAATAGCACCTTCAGCAGCTCCAGCGCCAACAATAGTGTGAATTTCATCAATAAATAAGATTATATCTCTAGCATTTATAACTTCCTCAATACAGGTTTTAATTCGTTCCTCAAAGTCACCACGATATTTTGCCCCAGCAAGCATTGCAGTTAAATCCAAAGAAAATATACGTTTATTTTTTATACTATCAGGAATATCGCCCTTAACCAAGAGCTGTGCAAGCCCCTCAACAATAGCAGTTTTTCCAACTCCAGCCTCACCAATAAGGCAAGGATTATTTTTGGTACGCCTAGCTATAATCTGTACAACTCTTTCAATTTCCTTTTCACGTCCAATAACAGGGTCAAAGCTATTTTCATAAGCAAGTTCAGTTAAGTTTCTTGCATATTTAAACAGGGTAGGGAACTGTTTTATATCCAGTTGTGACATATATGGAATCCTTGTATCACCATCAGAATAATTCATCATACAATCATTATAAAGCTTTGATAATGAGCAACCGATAGATTGAAGCATTACTGAACCACTGCAATGAGTATCTTTTATTATAGCCATCAAGATGTGTTCAGTTCCAGAAAGAACTGCACCAAGTGAATGTGATGTTGCCACTGACGCCGACAATATTCTTGATAATGCGGGTGTCATGCAATCGTAATCCAATGTGGTTTGTTCACCATGACCAACAATTTCTATTATTTCATTATAAATAGTTTTGAACTTTATACCATTACCTTTCAGAACTGTTGCTGCAACATTCGAGCCTTCATGCAATAATCCCATCACCATGTGTTCAGTACCAACATATGTGTGTCCAAGCCTTTCAGCAGAGTTTACAGCGATGTCTATTGAAGCTATTGATTTTTTTGTAAACATATCTAGATTAAACATTAAATATCATACCACCTAACGCAACTAATAAAGTTATATATTAAGTATGCCACCTTTTTACTGCGATATATGTCGAATACTTGATTAGGTACGATTTATATTAATTCTAAGTTTTGATATTTAATTATTGTCAAAATAAAAAGGATACCCTTTTTAGGGTATCCTCAGCTTGTCGAAAAAGCCCAGCCTTCGCTGGACTTTTTCGATATTTTGTGGTATAATAGAGTGGGGTGAGGAAAATGATAAGAAAAGCAAAAGAAGAAAGGTTACAGATGGAAATGATTTGTAT
>JAEWGD010000025.1 GCA_023388515.1 Bacillota bacterium | reverse complement strand
AGGACACGGGCAGAGGGTACATATATATGCTTTTGGAGCGTCACGAGTGGCGAAAAGTTATGCCAAGATCTAGGCACCCCAAAAAAGCAAGCGACGAGGTAATTGAAGCCTCAAAAAAATTAACTGTCGAGCACAAGAATTAAGGCAATCTTTCAACAGTTTCAACAGTCCTAATCGCAAAGTTCGTCTGATGTTTCAGGATGAAGCAGGGTTCGGTAGAATAAATAAGCCAAAATACTGTTGGTGCGAAAAAGGATTTCGACCATCAGTTTCATGCCATCATATCCGAGAATATCGTTATGCCTATGGGGCTGTTGAGCCTCAAACAGGTGAGAATTTCTTCCTTGTTATGCCCTATTATAACACGGAATGTATGAATGTATTTCTGGAAAAATTGTCAGAATCATATGTAAATAACTTTATTTTGCCAGTTGCTGACGGAGCAGCCTGGCATAAATCAAAAGGGCTTAAAATACCGTCCAATATCGAGATTTTTTCCTTGCCTCCCTACACTCCCGAGATGAATCCAATTGAACAGATTTGGAAGGAAATTCGTAAACGTGGATTCAAAAACGAAGTCTTTTCAACACTGGCGAAAGTCGTTGAACGACTCTGCGATACCATCTGCTCTTTATCCCATGATACCGTCAAAAGTATTACCGGCAGGGATTGGATTTTGTCTGTTGTTTGATTTGAGATTAGTATTAAATTGATGTTTTTAACCTAATTACATATTATTTCTACTTTTATATAATACCATGTATACCCTTTTATGTAAAGTGAAAAGTAGAAATCAACCTCAAATAAAGCAAATTATCCAATTTCAGCAACTGCTCATCTGTCAATTTGTTCTGTTCACTCATTTTGTACTTCCTTCCTGTCTCATAAAATATTTGATTAATTCATTTTAAAACAATGTACTATCTGACCTAGTTATATCAAGTAATCGAAAATCGCTGCTCACTTGACAACCATACGAATTTTTTTAATATTCATGCTAGCCCAAGCATTAGTTAAATCAATCCTAGTATTTATTCCGTCATAAACTTCATCCTCATAAACATGTATATAAATTCTACCTCTAATATCCTTCCTCTCATTCATTATTTTCATCAATTCCTCCTCTATATTATATTTTTTTGCCTCTGATAAACTTATCACTATTTTAAAACTTAAATAACAAATATTATCCCTAGATCTCAGTGCCTCAAGAACTTCCTCCAAGCTAGTGTCTGCTGTAAACTCATCAGGATATATTTCAGATGTACTTGTATAAAATATTTTGTATTCATCAAAACTTTTATCAACAATCTTTTTCATGCTTTCAATATGCAGCATGACAAAAAGGATTTTTCAACCATCGCTGGGCAAGGTTTTCTGAAAATACAGGAAATTTTTCATATTGAAGGCAGAAATCCTGAAAAACCATATGAAAAATCTTCATATTCCATAGAAGAAATTGCTGAAATCCGTGAGAAAAAATCGGCTGTGCTTGTGGATAATTTTTTCAAATGGTGCGAGGAAAAGCAAGGCATAACTCTGCCCAAAAGTCTGACTGGCAGGGCGATTAGCTATGCCCTCAGCCAGAAAAAATCCTTGTGTTCATTCCTGAGAAATCCCATGCTTGAGCTTACAAACAACGCTGCCGAGCGTGCCGTAAGACCTGTGGTCATGGGAAGAAAAAATGGCTTTTTGCAAATACGGAAGCAGGTGCAAGGGCTGTTGCTGTTATTTTTTCCATTATTGAAACCGCAAAAGCAAATTTCCTTAAACCGTATAAATACCTGAATTGGATTTTTGACAGAATAAGGGCTGTGGATTTTAATAGTTTTGAAGATTTGCTGCCTTGGAGTAAAAATCTGCCTGAAAATTTAAGATTGGAGAAAGTTTGAAATGACACTGAACAAAGAAGATGCAAAGCTTTTTTATGAGCTGTGGTTTCCATTGCTTGATTTTGTAAACGAGAAATTTGCCGTTAATCTACAAATGGGGAAAATCCATGAAGCGAAGACTTCAAACCCAAACAAAGTGAAAGAGGTTGCCAACATTTTATGGGATAATATTCAGATAATTGATGAGTATTTGGAAAGTCACGGTACTGCTCTTTCCAATGAACACCGAAGTATAATTGAAGGCTGGAAACGAAGAATGGCTGATGATTTTATACTTGAACGGCATTTGAAATCTGGTTCTGTTTTTATTTCCGCACATACCAACGAGGTATTTTTAGTAAGCGGAATTATTTCAAGTTGGGAAGAATTTTTTTATTATAGATCACCGCCTATAATGCTCAATGCAGTCCTTATTCCGTTTCAGAATGTCATTATTTCTGACGGACTGGTTTTGCCTTATAACGCCTCTTTCGGCAAGGGATATTCCTCTGGTTTTAAGGATATTTACATGACCGCCAAAAAATCCAGTTCGATACACATAACACTGTGACTCTGTAAATTCTATCGCTTTGTTCTTGCTTTTTGGTGAAGGGGGGTGAGGTTTGACGGTATCCAGAGCAAAATACAATAAGTTAGAATAAGTCCCAAGTAAGACCCAAGGCACAAAAAAAGAACTGTTAAACAGCGTAATTACGTTGTTTAACAGTCTTAAGTCTGGTGACCCGTACGGGAATTGAATTATTTTTCCCGCAAATCGTAACTTTGCATAATGTAAAATAAAGCCCTATTTTACGTGACTTAAGTCATTATAACTTATAATATTTAATTGTACATTATCAAAGTTTTTTATAACTTCAAAGGACAAATAAAGGACAAGATTTATGAATACCTTTACAAAATGAGTACACACAAACGTGTACTCATTACTTACCTGTAAACGCTTGAAATTCATTTATGAGCATTTTCTATGCATTCATTATTTTGTAAAAAATCATGTGTATTCAAATTGATTTTTATTACTGGAGTTCCTGTGTTCACAATCTAATAAGTCAAATAAATGCCGATTTTGCGTTGTTTAATAAAAAAAGCATAAACCTTGATGAAAAATCGCCTTGATTTATGCCTTTTTTCTATATAATTTAAGATTATATATTGTAAATGTAATCATCTTAAATATTTTTTATTCATAGCTGCATCAATAATTTGATCCTTAATATTTTGCATGATACAAATTATATTTTTTAAAGTAGAATCAAATTCATCTATTTTTATATATGTCTTTTCACCATGCACCACACTATGCCGATTGCTTAAAAGATCTGTATCAATATAGTTAATTTTAGTAATATATGGAGTAAAATCTAAACCTATGCTATTGAATATTTCTTTAAAAACTGTGGATGAAGGATTCCCACCTGTTTTTATTATAGGTTTTTCACTTGAATACTTAACATTAAAGTTCACATTCATGTAATTATCTAAAAAATCATTTATCATATTTTGAAACACAGAAATTTTTTCTGTATTTATACATGATTGAAATAATTTTGATGAATAAATAGCTGCAAAATTGGTTTGAAGATCAGATATCTTAAGATTTTGAGAAGAAATAAATACTACATAATAATTAGCAGATTGCTTTAGAAATCCTTCAAAGTGGGCACATAGCAAAGCAAGTCCCATTCTACACAATGTTAAATTATTGGTTGAATGAATCATAAGCTTAATATCAATTAACTCTTTTTTTCTCCATATAAAATCTTCATCAACCAAATCCTGAAGTTCATCTATGGTTTTAATCTTCATTTGAAAACCACTTTCTGCTAAATTGTATTAACTGAGCCATCCTATCAAGTGCACGAGTTCCTCTTCGCATTGCAAATTCATACTCGCCCTGGTGGTAAATGGATTTTACTTTTTCTATTAATTCTTGTTTATTACTTTCCCAATACTCTATATTATTATAAAGTCCTGGAACAATAGCCTCAAAAGAGCTTAACAATGTTCCACCAGTAAATTTTTCATTTTTATACCTTTTAAAAATATCATCTCCTAGGGAAGTATACAGCAATTTGAAAATTCTAACAAACTTATTTTTATCTAATTTTAAATGTATGTTTTTGTCATCTGCGAATTTTTCCAATTCTTCTGTTAAAAAAGAATCCATATTTCTATTTTTATCTATATTGTTTAAAAAAGTTGATGGAAATGATGTATATAATAAATATCTTACAATTAACTCTAAATCATATCTTTCCTCAGTTCGAGTATCTGTTAGTGAAAAACAATTTTTAAAATCTTCGTTATCATTTAATAAAAGCATCTCATTATATAAGTTTTTATTTATCATTATAAGCAAGCAATTTCTAAGTTCTTGAGGAGATAAATGTGTTCCGCCTGTATTTAGTCTCTGAAACATTTCATATTTTGAACTATCATTATCTGACGTTTCCTTAATAATTGTAAAATTTATCTTTTCTCTCTTAAAAGTTATCTTTTGTTCTTCAGTAAAAAGATCATTGTTATCCCAACGAACACCCTCTAATGATGGTAAAAATTTTGTTGGCAATAATACAAGTGGATCATACTTCTCCCCATTATCCTTCTTAAGAACTTGTAAAAATTGTAGTATTGTTGATAATCTTTGTTGTCCATCTATTACATCCCATTTACCATTAATTTTTTGTGCAACAAATATTGGGGGAATAGGTATACCAAGTAATATAGATTCTATAAGTTTCGTTTTTTGCTCAATATCCCATCGAAAAAATCGTTGAAATTCAGGATGAACATCAAGTTCGTTATCTTTATATATATTCATAACTTCACCAATTGACATAGGATACGAATCTACTACAATCTCATTTCTCTTATTAGCAATTTCTTCTTTTAATCCCATAATAAAATCTCCTAAAATATTTTTATAAAAGTTCAATTACCACGACCAAGTCTGCGATTTTGCATTTTTCTCCATATAACTCGGCATCTATCACATATAGCTGGGTCAATATTTAATATATTAACTAAAACTTCTCTATCAACAATATCTAGTGCTTTTTCTATATTAGAATTTTCTCTTAATATTAAATCTATCTCAAATAAAAGTCTATTTTTAATTTGAAGTTCAATATTTTTTATATTAGGCATCATAATATTCCCAGTTTCTCTTGGAAGCAATTCAAGTACACCTCCGCCATAACTTCGTCCACATAATTCTGTAAATGCGAAAGAAATACTATTATAATAAGATAGAAGTACAAGTTCTTTATCGATTCCTTCATGAAATTTCACTCTATGCATTGTATCCGTTGAAACAGCATCACAACAATTAAGCACAAACTTTGGAAACAAATTATTTCTTCTCAGAAAAAAAGCATCTGGAACCCATATTGAAGGAACAATATACCATCTATCTCGTATAGTACATTTATATCCTTTATGTTCATCCATTTTTTCTCCTGTAGTAATATATTTTTTATGTTTTTCAGGATATTCATTAAAAGGTATATCAGGGAAATTTATTAAATAAGCATTTTTCCCTTTGTTAATATTGTTTTGCCAATCACTATCATTAAAAAACAATCCATCAGCATGCGAGCTACGACCGATCAACTTTAAACAAACGGATTCTAGTTCATATTTCTTTTCTGTTGTTTCACTTATTGAGAAAAACTTATTATTTCCTGTAGTAATGCCAACATTAATAAGTGCACAATCAGAAAACTTTCTAAATCTTTTATCAACTTTAATTGATTTTATTAATTCATTTTCTTCTGCTGTTATAAAATATCTAGTCCACTTTTCCTTGAGGTGTTGTATTTCCTGAAAACCATTGCCCTGCAAATCCAAATTTTTCAAATCGTCTAACGTTCTTAATTCAATAATTCGAATTCCTTTTTCAACATTCCCCTTTTCCCCGATAAAAACTACTACCTCTTGTTCAATATTTGGAAATACAAGCTTTTCAAAAGTCAGCAAAGTGATTTTTGAAAGATTATTCGATAAGAATAACCGTAAATCTTCTGCATAAGCAACTTGTAGAATCTCGGCAGGGATTACAAAAGCTATTTTACCATTTGAACTTAACAATTGTACACAAGCTACTAAGAAACAAACCCAAGAATTAATAAGTTTATTTGATTTCATCCCATTAGAAGTAAGTATTTTCGACTGAATCTCTCTTTGCTGCTCCGACAAGTATTGATATCTAATATATGGTGGATTACCTAAAATTAAATCGAATGATTTGTTATTAACAGCCTTTTCATAATAACGAAGAAAGTCTTCATTTAATATTGTTATGTTATCAGTAACACTGTAACGGTTATTTAATTTTGCACTTTCAGCAGAATCAATTTCAACTGCCACAAATTCTTCAATTGCTTGCATCAGACCACTTTCAACTGCACAGTCAAGAAAAACTCCATCGCCACAGCTAGGTTCTAAAACACTTTCAATCTCATAATCTGTAAACATATCAACCATAGCTTGAGCTAATGCTACTGGCGTATAATAAGCTCCTCGAAGCTTCTGTTCTGTACTATTTTCTTTTAGCCTCATGCATTCACCCTCTAAATTCTAGTAAATATACTTTTGTAATAAGTTCTTCGATTTCTCTAATTAATTGATTTTTTTGACGTTCATATGTAATTTTCTTAGAGTTTTCTATACGATTTTTCATGCGACTATTAATATCCAAAATAAGCTTAGTTTTCTCTACTACTGTTTCATGCAGTTGTTTCTCTTGTGAAACAGAAAAGTTCAACTCAACAAATGGCAAGTTTTTAAGAATAGCGGTTCCTCTAGCATAAAATCCATTTTCAAAATCACTTCCTGTTATAGATAGCAATTTTTCTGTAAATGGGTGAGTAAGCCATGCTTGCATATATAATAAATCATATTGAGAATCAGCATGATTACTTATAGCACAATATCCTGCTGTTCCACCAGAAGCAATTAACATATCGTTTTCATCATAAGCGTACATTGGCTCTTTACTTAGCACACCAACGATTAACTTGGGAGTATTAATAAATGATGTAAGAGCTTGTGTTCTTCCATATTGATACCAAGTATCTTCTGTAGCATTAGGCACGTCTCTTTTCCCACCTAAAGCCTTAGGCTTTAAGTTTTCATAATTATCTGTAAGGTATTGTAAAGTTCCACTGTATTTTTCACTCATAATGTCAATCGAAATTAAACATCCATTAACATCATATGGAAAGATAATATGTTTATCTGTAGATATTAAGCTATATGTATTCAAGCCTTTTTCACTACGAAGTACAGGTTTAAAATATGGCTTTAATATATCTTTTTCAATATTATATACTTTATCATTTCGAGATAAAGTGTAATATTTAGCATCTTGTGATATAATATCTGAATCTGAAAACCAATAAATTGGTTTTGGACGTTCTGCACTTGTCTGTATTCCATTATAAATATCAATATGTCTTGTTATAGGAACAGCTACTTTGTCTATGTTTTCCATTGCATTCATAAAGTTTATATCTGGTGAAATTCTCCATGGCGTTTCGCCTATAGCTTCTTTCTTTATTTTGATTTGTTGTACACTTTCAGACCACAATTTAGTGACACTATCGGTTTCACTGTAAGCAAATGAAGCGTTACATTTTTTTCGTAGTGTTATAATAGAACTATAAATGGTTTTCTCTTCGAATAATTGGCTATCGCCAAAATCAACAAGCTGATATAAAAAACCATTATTAGAAATCAAACTTCTTAATTTCTTTCCAGACCCTATTTTAAAAAATTTGTTTGGGACAATAAAAGATATAATTCCATTTTCATTAACTTTATTTATTGCCCGTTCAATAAACAGATAATATTTATCATACTGTTTATATGCTGTTTTATATTCTGAAATAAATATGTCAGCCTCTTCTTTAGTATGCAATTTATATATATCTTCTGTTTTTACATATGGTGGGTTTCCTAAAATAGCATTAAAACTATTTACACCGTTAATCAGCGACCAATCAAAAGGAATCAAATTTGATACAGAATCAATACTCATAGAATTACATATCATGCTATTATCAATTAATGAGTTGCCCAAATAAATATTTGAATTTAAATTAGGAAGAATTGGGTCTGCATCTGTCACAGTAGGTGCAGTTTCGTCTTCTATAAGCTTTAACAGCAATGAAAACTTAGCTACTTCAACGGCATGTGAGTCAATATCAATACCATATATACATGAACACATTAATTTTTTCTTAAAACTTAATGGGAGTTTGAATGTACTCGTATTTATTCTAATCAAGAATGACGGCTCATTCAATAAAAACCAATTTAAACAATATTGGCATAGAAAATCAAATACTTCTTCAAGAAATATACCTGAGCCGCAAGCGATATCAGCAATTTTTAAATCAAGAACTTCATTAGGGCTTTTATCTTTACATACCGGTGTTAATGCATTTGATACCATGTACTTTACTATTTCAATAGGTGTTGTTACTACTGAGCGATTCACACATTCTTTTTTCTTTGTCAAAACAATCTTTCCATCTTTCAATGTTACTTGTTCTGTTAAGAATGTTTCATATATTCTACCTAATATATTCGGTTCTATTAATTGGAACATATATGGACTTTGTGGATAATATAACCCACTTATAATTCCCATAATAACATCACAATCAAGATCAAATATTATATTCTCTCCTTGAAACAATCCTGAATTGTATCGTGTGTCTGCAGCGTGAAACATTTTATTTAATTCGGTTTTTAATGTATCCTCATTGGTTATATTATCTTTTAAGCTGTGATAAAGAGGGAGTTTCTTATCTTCACATATGCGTAAAAATACTATCTGATTAATTAATCTCTGAACATCATCATTGAGGATATTTATATTCTTGTAAATGTCATTTGTATTATAAAGATAGTTACTTAGGTTAAGACGCCATTTGTTAATCTGTGAAAGAAAATGTTTATCCACAGGTTGACGAGTAGGATTATGAGATGGAAACGTACTGTTTATAAAACTATCGAATTTACCCTCATAAACAGATTTTTGCGATAAAATATCATATATTTCATCAAACTTATCAATATATTCAGTGTATTTATATATTTTGTATCGTGCCACAAATGGTTCATCAAAATCATTTGGAACAACCGCTGTATCATAAATTATTAAATATTCAAAATTTGTTAAAACAGCAAGTTTATGATTAGCATTCCAACCATATCTTCTTGTTTGATATGCCGGTTCTTTTTCAGCTGAAATATCAACACTAGGTTTTTTTGCTTCTACAAAAAATTTTGTTACACCCTTTAATGTTAATGTGTAATCTGGTCTATCTGAAGAAGATGAGTAGTTTTCAGCGATAACTTCTCGAAACTGAGGCTCTGCACCTTTTTCATTTGAAACATCCCAGCCCAAGAACTTTAAGAGTGGATCTATATATTCTATACGACAGCTATGTTCGTTATAATGGTTAGCACTATTCTTATAATACGAAATACTGTTTTGAAATTTTTCTACAAGCTGTTGCAACTTTTCCATGATAGTCCCTCCGTATTATAATTTATAATCCATAATATTATATCATACTATAACTCAGATTGCAAATGTGATTTTCAAGTAAACTGCTATAGTATCTATAAAATAGGTATTACTTCTCATTCTTTTCAAATTTAATTTTCCCAAACTTATCTTCATATTTTTCAATACAGTCCCGAATTAGTATAAGTATCTGACTGTTGGCAGAACGTCCCTCATAATCTGCAACAACATGCAGCTTATTCAGCATATCATCGTCAATTCTTATTGATAAACTTTTTGTAGCCATAAATATTCCTCCAAAATAAAATTATTATGTATTTATTTTATATCTATATTATGCTATAATGTGAAAAGTAGATACATTTTATATCTATAATATATTTATATTGGAGGTCAACTTATTATGCAATCGAATTTTTGCACCATATCAGGCTCAGCACCTAAGAAATCGCTGTATAGTATTGATGAAAGGGATATCAGTTTTATCAGATTCAAGTATCGGCTTAATGAAGAGCTTATTAGTTTACATAAGCAGCAAAATGTAACTGATTTTATATGCAGCTGTGAAAGAGGACTCCCATTATGGGCGGCAGAAGCTGTTTTGTCATTAAAATTACTTTACCCAGTAAGACTGAACATATCAATTCCGTATGAAGACCAAGCTACAAAATGGACTGAGCCATGGCGTAACAGATATTTCAGTATTCATGAAAAAGCTGATTCTATCGTTTTTATAAACAAGCAATACAGTGATATTTGCTACAGCGAGTGCGACAAATATATGATTGATAACAGCGATATGCTTCTTTGGGTAGGTGATGAGCCTTCCGATATCGTTGGCTATGCAAGAGAAAAACATAATCCTGTTATCTCAATCAATACAGAAGATATTCAGTTGTAAGATTTACTACAATAAAATATATTTATACAAGCAAGACCGTTTCGTATGAAGCGGTCTTTTTCTATGTCAAAATACACAAATATTAAATGTATCAATTATGCAAATATCCAAACTTAATTAATTCAAACAGCTCTCTTCCTGCCAAAGTGGGAAAAGAGCTGTTTTTTTGTCCTTTCTTACGAGAGCAGTTGAAATTTTATCAATTATGTTATAAAAATCAGTTCTATCTTTATGCATATGTACAAACTCTGAAAAAACAGTCCGACAAAAATGCCTTGCAGTGTCCTATATTACCGAGATGGCAAATCTGCATAATGTAGCTTATCTAAAAAGACTATTATGCTGTGTAAAATTCCAAACTTTCATTTTCACTACTAAAAAACAGGCTCTGAGTGTCCTTAAGGTATGAGAGTGCAAAACATACAAGCAGTTATCATAATCTATGTTCAGTTTTATGCAATTAAGAGAACTTACAAAAAACTTTTTAAAACTGACCGTAAAAAACGGCATATTTTGTCCTAACGAGTGAAGAGACACATTCTTTATTAAGTTTCAACAAGAAATTAAGCACGTTTTATGCAGTCTTACAAAGTTACAAAAAGACAGCTCAAATAATTCACATTTTAAGCTGATTTTGTAGGTACTTATGAGAAACGCTTTTTCAATGCTCTCTCAAAATCAAATTACAGGAGGTCAAAACAAATGACAATCAAACAAAAACAGGAGTGGATTGTCAAGCCTAATTAGTACAATTTATATTCGGACAAAGTTATTTTTAAATTCTTTTGGAGATAAATAGCCCAAGCTTCCATGAATACGATGGTTATTATACCAATTGAGGTAATCAGC
>JAEWGD010000024.1 GCA_023388515.1 Bacillota bacterium | reverse complement strand
TGAGATACTAAATATGGCTGATAATATGCAAATAGCTAACTACTTAGTTTTCAAGATTACTCAAGCTGATTTAGGTCCACAAAAATAAATTAAAGTACACAATAACTAAAAATAAAATGCCTGGCTTTTATAAGTCAGGCATTTTTATGTATAAATTTAGATATTAGGATATAAACATGGCTTTTCAAATTGATGAAAAGCCATGTTTTAATATTACTTTTATATTATCCTAAAATCTTTTTCAAGTCCTCATCAGGAGTTGAGATAGGAGTTATTGCAAAGTTTTCAACTAAGAAATCTAATATATTAGGAGAAATGAATGCTGGCAATGTTGGGCCGAGATAGATATTCTTAATTCCAAGATGAAGTAGTGAAAGAAGAATACAAACAGCCTTTTGCTCATACCATGACAGCACTAGAGTTAGTGGAAGTTCGTTAACGCCACATTCAAATGCATCAGCAAGAGCAGTAGCAACCTTAATCGCACTATAAGCGTCATTACATTGTCCCATATCCATAATTCGTGGAAGGTCGCCGATTGTACCCAAATCCAAATCGTTGAAGCGATATTTTCCACAAGCAAGAGTAAGAATAACGGTATCCTTAGGCGTTTTCTTTACAAAATCTGTGTAGTAGTTACGTCCTGGCTTTGCACCATCGCAACCACCAACAAGGAAGAAATGCTTGATTGCACCTTGCTTAACAGCGTCGATAACTGTATCTGCAACGGAGAGAACAGTACCGTGTCCGAATCCAGTTGTAACCTGTTTACCACCGTTAATACCAGTCATAGAACGCTTCTCAGTATAGCCACCAAGTTCAAGAGCCTTTTCGATAACAGGAGTAAAGTCCTTCTTATCATCAATATGAACCATTTCAGGATAAGCAACTACAGCAGTTGTGAAAATTCTATCACTATAATTATCCTTTACAGGCATAATGCAGTTTGTTGTAAATAGAACAGGTGCTGGAATATCCATGAATTCCTTCTGCTGATTTTGCCATGCAGTACCGAAATTACCCTTTAGGTGTGGGTATTCTTTTAGCTTAGGATATGCGTGTGCAGGGAGCATTTCGCCATGAGTATAGATGTTAATTCCCTTATCCTTTGTCTGCTCAAGCAATAAATATAGGTCATGTAAATCATGCCCACTGATAACAATGAATGGGCCTTTTTCGATGGAAAGAGGGACAGTTGTAGGTACAGGAGTGCCATAAGTTTCAGTATTAGCCTTATCCAAAAGTTCCATACATTTCAAGTTAACCTTACCAACCTCAAGAACAAGTGGTAGAAGAACATCGGACGCTAAATCATCACCAATAGCGTTCAAACCCTTATAGAACATTGCCATAACTTCATTATCTTTATAGTCAAGAGCATAAGCATGATGAGCATAAGCAGACATCCCACGCAAGCCAAAAAGAATTAATGACTTAAGTGAACGAATATCAGTATCGCCATCCCAAACTGTAGTTATATCAAAATCATCATAGCTATTACCATTTGATACAGTATTTTTAACTTCATTTACCTTTTTAATTAAATCCTCAATACGCTCATCATCAAAGTTAACATTGGTGATAGTTGTAAACAGACCATCAAGGATTACTACATCAGAATCCTCTGTTGACTTATTTGCAGTAACTGCACGAGCAAGTCCAATTAACGCACCTGTAAGCGTATCTTGCAATTTAGCAGTATCAGATTTTTTTCCACAAACACCAGCCCTTCCTGTACAAGCAATGCTTAGAGATGTTTGCTCACATTGAAAACAAAACATGTTATCCATTCTTAAAATCCTCCTAATTTTCTATAATTTGCCCATCGGTTGAGATGGTTACAATCTGCCATTGAATGAGCTTTCCACAGTTCTGTAATGCGGTTTTAACAGCGTTAGCAAGACCGCCACAGCATGGAACTTCCATTCTCACAACTGTTACACTATTGATTTCATTATGTTTTAAAATTTCAGTTAGCTTTTCAGAATAATCACCCTCATCAAGCTTAGGACAGCCTATTAAAGTGATACGATTTCTAATAAATTTATTATGGAAATCAGCATAAGCAAATGCTGCACAGTCTGCTGCAATAAGTAGGTTTGCACCGTCAAAATAAGGAGCATTCACAGGTACAAGCTTTATTTGAACAGGCCACTGCATTAGCTGGCTTTCAGCAGGTGAGTTAGTTACAGGCGTTTGTGTAGTAGCTTTTCTTGTTAGAGTTTTAGAGTTTGAACCAGGACAGCCACAAGCTAGCTTTTGAGGTTGTTTGTTAGCGTCTTCTGTTTCATTCATATTAGCTTCAACAGCTTTCTTATCAAAAGCAAGAGCCTCTCTTTCCTCAAATGATATGGCGTTAGTTGGGCATACAGGTAGACAATTACCTAATCCATCGCAGTAATCATCACGCAAAAGTACAGCCTTACCGTCTTTCATCCCGATTGCACCCTCTTGGCAAGCATTAACACAAAGCTGGCATCCAATACATTTATCTTTATCTATCGTTATAATATTTCTTTTCATAAATAATCTTCCTTTCATATTCTGTGTTGTAAATTACCTTACTATTCGAGTATAATATAAAAACAAAAATAAGTCTGTTGCTTTTACAACAAAATAAAAAAGATTTAAAAATAAAGTAAAATTAATTTAATTGCAAAAATCAAAGAAATATGGCATACTATATATACAAAATAAAATAAGTTATTATAGAGAAAGTGGGGCTAAAAAGTGGAGAATTCATTTGCAAAAAGAGTTGAGGAATCAAAAACAGAGCATGTGCAAATAATAATGCCTGAACATATTAATGGATATGATAGACTTTTCGGTGGGAAGTTAGTAGAATGGATAGATATTGTAGCTGGCGTTGTAGCAAGACGTCACTCAAACAGAAATGTTACAACAGTTTCGATTGACAACCTTCATTTCAAAGAGGCTGCATATGTAAACAATATGGTAGTTTTATGTGGAAAGATTACATATGTGGGCAACACATCTATGGAGGTTACAGTAGAAACATTTGTTGAAAAGCTTTCAGGAGAAAAGAAACTTATTAATAAGGCATATCTAGTTATGGTTGCACTTGATGAAGATGAAAATCCAATTATTGTTCCAAAGCTTGCAATTGAAACGGAAGAGGAACAAGCTGAATGGGATTTAGGTGCTAGAAGAAGTGAACTACGGAAACAACGTCGCAAAGAAAAATTTTAACATAAATTAACTTTAAACTATAATCGAATAAAAAGCAATATATAATTTATGAATTATATTATTTTTTTGAAAATTAACTAATAGTCTATTAAATATTAACTTTTACAGCATAGAAAGTTAATTGGTATCATGATATAATTAAGAAATTAGAATTATAATTATAAATATGATTTATTATAAATTGATTTACATAAAAATATTAACATAAGATTTTATGAAAGAAGGGAAAAGGATGGCAGATGTTCTTTCTCAAAGTCAAATTGATGAGCTGTTGAATAGCTTCAGTTCAGAGGGAACTAAAGCGTTTGAGAGTATAGAAGAGAATATAAATGAGAAAAAAGTTAAAGTATATGATTTTAAGATGCCTAAGAAGTTCACTAAAGAACGGCTAAAGGTTATTAATGACATATATGAAGTTTACTCACGACTTCTTTCATCGTTCCTTACGGGTAACACTCGAATTCACTGCAAGGTAAAGGTTTTGCAGATTGAGGAACAGCGTTATTATGAGTTTAATAATGCACTTCCAGACCATGTAATAATGGGAACAGTTGATCTTGGAATTGAAGATGACGATATAATGGATATAACTTGTATAATTCAGTTGTCGAATTCGGTAACTTATTCATTGATAGATAGGCTGCTTGGTGGAGATGGTCCTTATATTGAGATTAATAGGGACTTTACTGAAATTGAAATTGGGCTGATGAAAGGCATAATGGACAAGATGTCAAATATGCTGAAGGAGGCATGGGCTCCTTATTTAGAAATAAATCCTAGACTTGTTGGGATTGAAACGAATGCAAGAGCAAGCCAATCAATTCCACCTGAGGAAGTTATTGTGTTAGTTACCCTTGAGGTTGAGATAAAGGATGTAAAGAATATTATTACAATTAGTTTACCTGCTGTAAATATGGAAACAGTAATGACTAAGTTTAATGACCAGTATTCTCAAGGTTTAAAGCGTTATGACGCTGTAAGAGAAGGAAAAAGACGTGAGAGTATACTAAAAGGGATAAATAATTCACATTTAGACATTAATGTAATTTTTGCTGAAACTAAAATTGCACTTGCTGATATATTGACGCTTCAAACTGATGATATTATTCCTTTGAATATGCCTATAACGGGGAATGCGTCAGTTAAAATTAACGACAATTTATGGTTTGATGGAAAAGTTGGTGTAAATAATAATAGAAAAGCAATTAAGATAGATAACATTTACAAGAATTGAGGTATAAACATGGCGAGTGCTACTATAAATGACTTTAATGAAATGAAAAAGGATGCCATAGGTGAAATCCATAATATCACTATGGGTTCAGCAGCAACTGCTGTTTCAGGAATGCTAGATGCTAAGGTTTGGATTACTACACCTCAGGTTAATATAGGCAAGGTTAGTGAGATTTCATTTCCTAATCTTGAACCTTCAGTTCATGTTGTAATTGAATATATAAGGGGTGTTTCGGGTTCATCGCTTTTAGTGTTGAAACAAAGTGATGTTCAGTTAATACTTAATCAGCTTATGGGGTTGCCGTTAGTTGTTACAGATGATTTTGAGTTTGATGAGATGAATATTTCAGCAGTTTGTGAAGTAATGAATCAAATGATGGGTGCATCGGCTACGGCGTTGTCAGAGATTCTCGCCACACAGATTGATATATCCACACCTAAGGCAGTAATTTCTGAGGGTGAGGGTGATGCATGGAGTGCTTATGCTGACAGTCCTGATGATTATGTTTGTACGATTTCATTTGACCTTACTATTGATGGTATTATAAAAAGTGAGTTTGTAACAATACTTTCACTTGATTTGGCGAATGAAATGGCGAAAAAAATGCTTTCTGCATATGGGGATTCGGCTGAAACACCTGTTGAAGCACAAGCACCTGTGGTTGAAGTTAAGAAAGAGCCAGAAGTGGTTGTTAGTCAAACGGTTCAAAATAACACACCTCAACCTTATTCAAATAATGAGGTAAGCGTACAAAGCCCACCACAAAAAGCTAGTAGTGACGTAAATATTAATGATGTTTTATTAAAACGAATGACGGATGAAGGACTTTCTCATGAGCAAGCTGATAATCTTCAGTTGTTATTGGGTGTTCCGTTAAATGTTTCGATAGAAATTGGTTCTGCAAGAAGAAAAGTAAAAGATATTCTTGAGTTTTCAAAGGGGACAGTTGTTGAACTAGAACGTTCGGCTGAATCTCCAGTGGATGTTATAGTAAATGGAAATTTGATTGCTAGAGGTGAGGTTGTAGTAATTGACGATAATTTTGCAGTAAGAATTACAGAAATTATTAAATCCAAGCTTTTGGATAGTTTAGGAAGTAAGGGGTAATTGATATGGAAAAGAAAATATTACTAGTTGATGATGCAGCATTTATGAGAATGATGTTAAAAGATACATTAACTAAAAATGGATACACTAATATTATTGAAGCAGCAGATGGTGAAATTGCTTGCAATATGTACAAAGAAGAGATGCCAGACCTTATTATAATGGATATAACAATGCCTAATAAAACAGGAATTGAGGCATTGAGGGAGATTAAGGCGATGGACTCTGAGTCGAAAATTATAATGTGTTCAGCTATGGGACAAGAGTCTATGGTTGTTGAGGCAATTAAGTTGGGAGCATTGGACTTTATTGTTAAGCCTTTTAAGCCTGATAGAATTCTACAAATTGTAGGTAAGATATTAAGTTAATGAAAATAGATTCTATGTAGGTATGCGTTGAAAGGGGCTTTGTAATGACTCTTAATAATATTGACGACCTAAATTCCATGCACGTTGATGTACTTACGGAGCTTGGGAATATCGGTACAGGCAATGCAGTTACTTCTTTGGCGACTCTTGTTGGTAAAGAAATAAGTATAAATGTTCCAAGGGTTAGAATTCTTAGTTTTAATGATGCTGTTCAGTTTATTGGTGGAGCTGAAAATATTGTTACGGGAGTTCTGATTCGCTTGATGGGTGGAATTAAAGGTATGATACTCTATATTTTTGAAGATGAATTTGTAGATACTGTTTTGAAAACCTTTTTCGGTAAGAAATTCAATTCTGCTTTGGAACTTGATGAGATGGATAAATCAGCACTTAGTGAAATTGGCAATATAATGGCTGGTGCATATGTTAGGGCATTATCAAGCATGACAGGACTAACTATAACCGTATCTACGCCCTCTATCTGCATAGATATGGCTGGTGCAATTCTTAGCGTTCCTGCAATTGAGTTTGCAAGCGTTGGCGATAAGGTATTATTTATTGATGATTCTTTTGGAATAGGAAGTAATATAATTAATAGTAATATGATACTTGTTCCAGAGATGGATTCACTTAACTTGTTATTTAAAAAATTGGGAGTAGGTATCTGATATGAGCAAGATTATCAATATCGGTATATCCGACCTCAACATTGCTAAAGTTCCTGATGTACTTGTTACATATGCCTTAGGTTCATGTGTTGGAATATGCCTGCTTGACCGTAATCGTGCGATAGGGGGCATGGCACATATAATGCTACCATATAGCAAGGATTCGGGGAGTTCAGCCACAAATCTTAGGAGATATGCCGATACTGGAATAGCTGAGTTGATACAGATGATGATAAGGAATGGTGCAGAAATTTCCAATATAACTGCAAAAATTGCTGGAGGGGCACAAATGTTTCAGACTCAGCTTAATACATTTAACATAGGTGAGAGGAATGTTGAGGCAGTAAAAAGGGTGCTTTCTGGTAACAGGATAAGGATAATTGCAGAGGATACTGGAGCGAATTTTGGACGTACAGTATTTTTTGATGTAAAAAGTGGTGAGATGAAAGTGAAAACAGCGTCTAGTAGACTTGTTGTACTTTAGCTTTTCAAGATAGATATTATAAATGAACAAGAATAAGCCGTAAAATCATTGTTATTAGCAGTGATTTTACGGCTTTATTTTATTGATTCATAAAATCAAATGCTTGTAAATCCTCATCGTTAAGCATTTTAAGTGCATTAAGTAGCATAATTATTTTTGAATTAACACGCCCAATACCCTCAATAAACCTTGTGCTTCTATCGGAAGTAATTGCTGGTGCAGATGAAATATTATCTTTGCTGATGTCGATAACCTCATCGACGGTATCAACAATAAATCCAATTTGTATATCTTTTATATCAAGGACAATTATGCAAGTGCGTTCAGTGTACTCAATTTCAGGCTTGTAAAAACGCAGTCTTACATCAATAATCGGAACGACTTTACTTCGGAGGTCTATAATCCCTTTTGCGTAGGAGGGGAATTCGGGGATTTCTGTAATCAGTTGCATTTCAATAATCTCACGAACATCCTTAATCGGATAAGCGTAATATTGCTTATCAATCAAGAAAGTAAGATACTTTTCGGTGTCTAAATTAACATCTTCTTCTTTTTCATCAAATCTATTCAATATACTACTCATATATATCCTCTTTTCTGCAAGGTTTATTCACACATGGAAAGCTTTTTGCATATAACCCCACTGATTTTGTCAAGAGGTGCTTGTACACTACAACCACCAAGATTGAATGCAACCATAGGCATACCATAAACTACACAGCTTTCCCTGTTTTGCCCAATAGTATATGCTCCCGCATTACGCATCTTAACCAGCCCAGTAGCACCATCTGAACCCATTCCAGTCATAATAACACCGATAGAATTCTTGCCAGCAACCTCAGCTACACTGTCAAAAAGCACATTAACTGACGGACAATGCCCTGAAACCTTTTCGCCACGAAAGACTTTGACATAATATCCTCGTGAATCCTTTTTCAGCTCCATCTGGAAATCACCAGGTGCAAGCAGTGCAAGACCATTTTTAAGACGGTCGCCGTTTTCTGCCTCCTTTATTTCAATTGCACAGATTTTATTCAGCCTTTCTGCAAACATTTTTGTGAAAACAGGTGGCATATGCTGTACAATAACTATCGGTGGACAGTGCGTAGGCATATCATTTAAAACTACTTGTAAAGCGTCAGTTCCACCAGTGGAAGTACCCATTGCAATCACCATATTGTTATTAGACTTTCTGCCATTGGCTAGATTAGCGATAGACGGCAAGGGCGATGATGGGCGAGTAATATTGCGTACCTTTGCTTGTGAGGCAGTTACAATTTTACCCTTCAAATCATTCGCAAACTCCTGCATATCGTCAGGCGACTTTATAAGGGGCTTTTTTACATAATCAACAGCACCTGCATCTAAAGCGTCAAACGCCATAATTGGCATTGAGGAGCAAATAACTGTTGGTATAGGGTATTGAGGAATTAACTTTTTAAGAAACTGGATACCATTCATTTTAGGCATTTCTACATCAAGAGTCATTACATCAGGATGAAGTTCAAGGATCTTATCCCTTGCCTCAAATGCGTCGCCTGCTTTGCCTACAACTTCAATGGTATTACCATAGGAAAGTAATTTTGCGAGTGTTTCTCTAAAAAGTATTGAATCATCAACGATTAATACTTTTATTTTTCGTTCAATCATATTCTCACCACCAAAGTCTTTTTTTTCAGAAACATAAATAAACTTCATAGTTATTATTATAGTGTATAGCGTTTTGTCATAAAGAATTCTGCATTTTATTTTTTTGTTTCTGATAAACAGCAGGCTTAATATAAGTATAGCAAGAATTTCTAGGAATACTTTCGGCATGCCCTATAAAAAGATAACCACCATCTTTGGTTACATCATAAAACCTTTTTATAAGCGAACTCTTTGTATCGCCCTCAAAATATATCATTACATTTCTGCAGAAGATAATGTCATATGGCTTTTTATTGATAATGTTATCCATTAGATTAAACTGCTTAAACACAACTTCTTTACGAATATCATCAGAAATTTGATAGCTGTCACTGCTGGTTTTTGTAAAATATTTAGTACGCCAATGTGCAGGGAGAGTGCTAACTGACTCCTCAGTATAAATACCAGCTTCAGCCTTTTGCAAAACATTGGTAGAAATATCAGTCGCAAGAATTCTAAGGTCCCAATTCTTTTTCTTATCCCCAAAATATTCATCAATAACCATAGCAATTGTATAAGGCTCTTCCCCAGAAGACGAGGCAGCACACCATATTCGTGCATCCCTATCCTTTACAGTAGCTTCAATATGTGGGAGTACAACCTGTTTCATATATTCAAAATGCTCAGGTTCTCTTAGGAAATAAGTATGATTAGTTGTAAGCTTATTGACAAGAGTAGCTAATTCCTTGCCACTCTTATCATTAAAAACACTGTTTAAATATGAGGTATAGTCAGTGAACCCTTTTTGTTGCACGATATGAGAAAGCCTACCCTCTATTAACACACGTTTTTTTGTAAGATTTATACCGTAATTATTTCGCATAAAGCTAACAAGACGGGTGAATTCTTCATCTTTTAGTTTAAGCTCCATTTTGGTCACTCCATAACAAGCTTCCTAACATCAAGAAGCAGTTTTATTTCATCATTAGATTCTATGATACTGCGAATAAACTGGTCGGACCTAGCATGGCTATTATCAGGAGTGGGGCAAATTTCATTTGGCTTTACTGTAATTACTTCCCTCACCCTATCAACAATCAGTCCGACTACAATTTCACCCAGTTCAATCACAATTATACAGGTTCTGTCGTCATATGGAACTTCAGTTATATCAAATCTTTTTCTAACACTCATAACAGGTACGACCTTACCCCTGATATTAATAACTCCCTTTATAAAACTAGGGACTTTAGGAACTATGGTAATAGGTTGCATTCCGATAATTTCAGTGATATACTGGATTTCTACACCATAAAGCACACGATTTATCGTAAACATTAGCATTTCTCCACCATCGGTGTTAAATTGTACAACCAATTCATTGTAAAGCTCTTCATTCATACTCTTACCTCCATATTAATACTCATGAATGATATTGTTGATGTCAAGAATTATAGTAATACTTCCATCACCAAGAATAGTGCATCCAGCCATTCCATTTTGCTTTACATTATAACGATTTAGCAAAGGTGAGAAAGGCTTAACTACAACCTGCTGTTCGCCGATAAGTTCATCAGCAAGAATACAAGCCTGTCTGCCATCACCCTCAACAAGAATAACCATTCCCTCAAAAGCATCTGTGGAATTAGCTTCTAAATCATAAAATTCATGTAAGCGTATGAGAGGATAACATTTCCCTCTTAGCATGACCATTTCCTTACCCGACACATCGCGAATGAGCTGTTTTTCTTTTAGCTTAAAGGATTCCTTTACGGAGTTAATAGGTATAGTAAAGATTGATGGGCCGACTGAAATCTCAATCCCATCTACAATAGCTAGTGAAAGCGGGATTTTCACAACAAAGCTTGTACCAACGCCCTGTTTGCTGTCAACAGAAACAGTACCACCAATTTTCTCAATGTTTTTACGCACAACGTCCATTCCAACACCACGCCCAGAAAACTCCGTAACTTGTTCGTTTGTTGAAAATCCAGCAAGCATAATCATATTAAAAATTTCTTTATCTGTATATTCAGACTCAGGCTTTGTAAGCAACCCATTTTTCTTTGCTTTCTCAAGAACTCTTTTGCTATCTATCCCAGCACCATCATCAGCAATAACGATAATAACCTCACCAGAGGCACTATATGCCGATAGCGTAACTGTACCTTTTTCGGGCTTGCCAAGCCTAATTCGCTCTTGTGGGTCGTCCTCAATGCCATGATCCATAGAGTTTCTAACCATATGCATTAATGGGTCGTTAAGATTGTCTATAACACCCTTATCAACTTCAGTTTCTTCACCCTCAAAAACAAGATTAACGTCTTTATTTAACTTTACCTTCATATCACGAACAACTCTTGTCATTTTATTAAAAGCACCTGAAAGGGGAACCATTCTTATTGACATTACAATATCTTGTAGCTCGTCAGTAAGTTTACGGAGTTGTCTTGCTGATTTATGAAAATTATCAAGCTTTAATCCCTTTAAGTCGGAACTTGAGGTTACCATTGCCTCAGTGATAACTATTTCACCAACCATATCAAGCAGTTCATCTAGCTTGTTAAGATTTACGCTAATAAGGTTTTGTTTGCCCCTTGCCCCTTGCCCCTTTGAGAGCATATTATTAATTTGTTCAGCATTTTTTGGAACTTCAACCTTTTCAGCCACATCTAGTTTAGCTGTATCTATTTTTGGTTGAGGTTGTTCAGCAACAGGCGTAGAAACTTTTATTTCTGTTACATCGCTATCTTCTTCTACATCAAACTCTAAATCAATAGTTTTAGGTAACTCGTCAGCAATATTATTCTCATTAAAAGTATTTTCAATAATCTCATAAGATTTTACGCTAACTGAATCTTCAATAGCTTTGAATATAAAATGTTCATCACTAATAGATTTAAACCTTATAACAAAACCATTTTCAATAATAGCTTTTGCTGATTCTGGATTAGTTTCAATATCGGAAGGTACATATTCAAGTTCTAAACAATCATCTTTTATTTTATTGATAAGAAGAAGTGCCCTAAGGTTTTCCATATCACAATCATCATCGAAAAAAACCCTCATTGTAACCATATTGGAAATAGCAGTATTTGTTTCCACTACCGTACCTCCTGATACAGTAGCAGTTTGCTGTTCACGTTGTGTACTATCGCCATCTTTTAATATAGACACAAAGGTCTTTATTTTTTTAATTGAGTCGCTAAAATCCGTTGGAGTAAAGTTTTCATCTTGAATTACATCTACCTCTGCTTTCAACAAGTCAGATGCTGTAAAAACCAATTCATAAAGATTTTCGATAGACACGATATAGGGCTTTTCTTCACGAATTATGAAAAACATATCCTCAATGCTATGTGCGAGGGTAGACATATTTGAAAGTCCCATCATAGCCGAGCTTCCCTTAATCGTGTGCATTATACGAAAAATTTCGTTAATATCCTCATCGCCAAAGCTATTATTGCTTTCAGTTTTCATGAGAATTTGGTCTAGCTGTTCAAGGAGAGTGCTGGTTTCATAGATATACATATCAACCATACTTTCCATTCCTGCTTCAAAGTTTGCCATAGTTTCACCTACCATATTAGCATATAACAATTATATACTTTATTTTCATATTTTATCTAAGAGGTTTCAAAAGTATTAGCGATTAATATTTATCACTATCACCTAAATCAATTTTAGCAACCCCTATACGATTAGTATTAAATGTAGAGTTTCTTTGATTTGTCTTTTTAAGCTTAAACTCTGAAATTAGAGTCCTGAGCATATCAGCTTGTCCTGATAATTCCTCACTTGCAGCAGCACTTTCTTCAGCAGTTGCTGAATTGGTTTGAACAACGGAAGAAATCTGTTCAACACCAGTGTTTACCTGTTCAATAGACATTGCCTGTTCATTTGATGCCACAAGAACTTTTTCAATAGTTTCACCTACAAGATTTGATTTAGTCGCAACCACTTCAAGTGAACTTGCTGCTTTTTTAGCTAGACTTGAGCCATGTTGAACAGTTGTAATGGAATTTTCAATTAATGATGTTGTTTGTTTTGCAGCATCTGCACTCTTTAATGCAAGGTTTCTCACTTCATCAGCAACAACAGCAAATCCCTTACCAGCAGCACCAGCCCTAGCTGCCTCAACAGCTGCATTAAGTGCAAGTATATTTGTTTGGAATGCAATATCATCAATAACCTTAATTATTTTAGCAATTTCATTAGAAGAGTTATTAATATCATTCATTGCAGTAAGCATATTGTTCATCTCATTGTTACTTTCAACTATAACATCAATAGTTTCATTTACATATTTTGTAGCAACAGTGACATTATCAGCATTTTCCTTAACTTGTAATGCTATTTCATTGATTGACGCAGAAAGTTCTTCTATCGAGCTAGCCTGTTCAGTTGTACCTTGTGAAAGTGATTGAGCACCACTTGATACTTGGTCAGAGCCAACTGAAATTTGTTGTGCAGAGTCTTGAATTTCGGAGAATTGCTTATTTAAATCATCAACAATTTTCTTGATAGAATGCCCAAGAACGTCTTTTTCTGAACGTGGAATAACATTTACAGAGAGGTTTTTATCACCAACTATCTCCATAATATTTGCTTGCTCTTTAATTCCTTCAACCATATTGTTAAATGCTTTTACAAGCCTTCCAATTTCATCATTACTATTGATATGAATATTTATATCAGTATCACCCAATGCAAGTTTATCGGCTGCTTCCACAACCTTTATAATTGGATTGCTGATTTTTCCTGAAATACTTTTGCCAAGAATAATTGATGTAATTAGCCCTGCAACAGTGATAGCAATAAGAACTATTGTGAGCGTAGTTGCAGTGCTATCGTTGCTTTCGCTTTTTAATTTGGCGTTGTTGAGTCTATTCTCAAGGCATTGATTATAATTAGCTATCATGGTGCTTACATCTTTAGAAGTTGCAGCTCCAGATAAGTCTGCTTCTTTTCCTTTACCCTCGCTTGCGAGTCGAAAGGTTTCTGCTGCTGAAACAGGAACAAAGACCTCCTCAAATATTTGGTGAGCTTCATCAAATAATTTTAATGACTCTTCTGTTTTTATTGTAGTTCGATAATTATCGTGACTAACATAATAGGAGTCTACAAGGGCGTCAAAGTTTTCTTTCTTCTGTGCGACTACCTCAGGATCATTAGCATTAATAACTGCTGCCCTAAGTTCAAGCCTCATATCATAAATTTTAAATACTATATCAAACATATCTCCTAATGGTCTAGTTTGTTCTTCGTATAACTCAGTATCATTTTTATTAATATCTATCATGCCTATAATACCTATGCCACCAATTATTGCTGCAATGATTGCAACTGTTAGAAAACCTATTGTTAATCTGCGTGAAATACTCATTTTTGTCCTCCTGCGTTTTAATTTATAATCATATCCTGCAGAATATGACAAAGTTAAGTATAACACGCACAAGTGAAAAAACTATTAATTGTAGTGAATAGTATGTAAAGATTAAATTAATAAAGCACATAAGTTTGATTAACAAAAACTCAAAAATATAGAGGCAAAATAAAGATTGTTAATGATTTGTATATATCTTGAACAGCATTGGGTTAATTATAACAATAACGATTATTTTGTTTTAAACTTGCTAATCATATTATGAGTAGTGTGTGCCTGTGCACTAAGTTCCTCACTTGCAGCAGCACTTTCTTGTGCAGTTGCTGATGTGGTTTGAACAGAGGATGTTATATTGTCCATACCCATGCTAATTTGTGAGATTGCAGCAGCTTGGTCAGTTGATGCACTTGCAATATTTCCCATAAGGGTATTTATTTCCACAACCATATCAGCAATAGAGTTGATAGCTTCAGATGTTTGTTTAGAATGAACTGCCCCCTCACGGATACTTGAAATTGATGCAATAATTAACTCATTTGTTGTCTTTGCAGCGTCAGAACTCTTAGCAGCAAGGTTGCGTACTTCGTCAGCAACAACAGCAAAACCCTTGCCAGCACTTCCAGCCCTAGCTGCTTCAACAGCTGCATTAAGTGCAAGAATATTTGTCTGGAACGCAATATCATCAATAACCTTAATGATTTTAGCAATTTCACCTGATGATTTTTCTATATCATTTACAGCTTTCAACATAGAATTCATTCGTTCGCCACCAATATCAACTTGATTCTTTGCGTTTTGAGTTAAATTAGCTGCAAGCTTTGCGTTCTCAGCGTTCTCATTAGTGTTATCAAGGATTTCTACTATTGATGATGAAAATTCCTCAATTATTGCAGCTTCACTTGTTGCATTATCTGAAAGCACTGTTGCTCCAGCGGCAACCTGTGCCGAGCCTTCATTAATTTGTGTTGCGGCTCTCCCTATCTCAGAAAACGTTGAATTAAGCGAATCAAGAATTGTTTCGAGTGATATTTTTATCTGCTCAAAACTTCCTTCATAAACAACTTTGGATTTAACAAGAAGATTCCCTTCGGCGACATTTAGTAGAACATTATCAATATCATCAACATAACTGGTAAGATTTTCTATAGTTAACCTCAACGCATCAGCAAGTACTTGACATTCATCATGAGTATTAATACTTGGAACGCCCCCTCTTAAATCACCGAGTGATAAACTGTTTAACCTTTGAGTTACAGCAACAATTGGTTTTGAAATACTATTGCCAATAAAAATAGCACCAATAACAGAACCTACAATAACTATTATAGTTAAAGCAATGCAAATTGCAAGGGATTGGTAAAAAACAGTTACTATATTCGAACGTGGTTGAGAAATTACCAATACCCAACCATCTGTATTATCAATTTTATTAAATGCGTACACCTGCTTTACGCCATCAGCTTCATAGGTTTCATAACCAAACTTGCCTGTAATCGCATTATTAGTCATATCAGAAAGAGGGGTAAGGCTTTTATCGCTTTGAGCAAGAGTTATATAATTTGTGAAATCTGAAACATATTTACTGTCGCTATGAGCAACGATTGTACCAGTTTTATCAATTATATAACCAACGCTATTATCTGCAAAGTCAATACTTGCAACAATTTCATTTAGGTATGACATATCAATAGCACCGTAAATAACGCCCTCAAAGCCAGATGCTTGAATTTTAGCACCAGCCATAATAATAACGGAGTTATCAGTTCTACGGACTACTGGGCTTGATACATAAGTATTACCTTTCATAGCCTCAATAAAATACTCCCTATCGCTAATGTCGGTATCGTTATATGTAAGTCCGTTTTTGTCGGAAACAGAAAAGTCTTTAAAGATTGATGTTTCAGCTGTTTTAGCAAGTCTCTCTTTACGTTCATTTATTGTAATGGAGTCATCAAAAATATATTCGCTATTTGCAGCATCTTCTAAATCATCAGCGATATTATCCAATGCTATAGAAACGTAACCATTATACGAGTTTAACGTGCTTTCACTTGTGGCTTCCGCATTATCATTTACTGTTCGGTACATAAGAAACAGTGAAATTACAGATATGATTAAGGCAGAACCCGTTGAAAGTGCAATCATCCCTTTTAGGATACGGGTTTTTATTTTAGTCTTTTTCATTAGATTTCCTCCTAAAGATAATAATAATATTATTATTCTACCTATCATTTTAACATTATGGATGAATATTATAAAGTAAGTTAGGTTAACAATTTGTGACTTGTATGTTAATTTGCTCATTCGCCGCATGGCTTTTTGCTCACGCTTTGGTTTTTGGTTGAGCGTGCCAAGCCTCAGCGGCGTTGAGCTACGTTTTTCTTTGGTTCGTTTCTTTGTACGCACAAAGAAATGAACACCCCCATTTAAATTTAACCATACGGAAAGTAGAATGAGAGTAGTCAAGGTAAATAAGAACCAAATTTCACTAAAATAAACAAAAAAAATATTCAATGACATCAAAGAAAACAAGAACCAAAGCGAAAGCAAAAAAACAAAGCCAAGTGGCGAACGCTCACCACTTGGCTACCAAATTATTCCTCTACATCATCAGCCGTATTCGCTTCAACAGGCTTTACATCTTTTCGCCTTAACCCCTTCTGCTTGATAAAATACGTTATAATATAGCTCGTCTTATTATTCGTACGTTTCTCATAACTTAACTTAGTATTAGGTGGCTCTATGCACATTCGCTTTAAATCATTCTGTTTCATAAAATACGTTATAATAAGAATAATATCTGCCAATATCCATGCAATAGGCCCTGCAAGAATAACTGCATTAAATCCGAACGGTCCAACAAACGCAATCGCTACAACGCCTCTTGCAATAAGCTCGCTCACACCTGCAAGCATTGTAACCACGCTATACCCCAAACCTTGAAGTACATTCCTGACAATAAACAAAACTGCAAGTGCAGGATAAAACGCTCCGCTTACCCTGAGGAACTTTATAACATCACTGATAATAGCTGTTTCTTCCTTTTTAATGAATAAAAGTGAAATATAGCCACCAAGTAATGCTATAATAGCATATATAACAATGCTGTATGCAACACCCATTATAAGGCTTTTATTAACACCATGCTTTATTCTGTCATATTGTTTAGCACCCAAATTCTGTCCCGAATATGTCGCCATAGTCAATCCCAGTGTTTCCATTGACAAAATAGCCATTGACTGAACTTTAATCGCCGCACCAACTGCTGCAACTGCTGCTGAACCGAGAGAATTTACTGCAAACTGCAATATAATAGTACCTGTAGCTGTGATCGAGAATTGCAATGCCATCGGCACTCCCACAAAAGCCAAGTCCTTGCATTTATTAATATCAAGCTTTAATTCATCTCTTTCAAAATGCAAAATAAAATAACGCTTTTTTATGTAAATTATACATAGAACAGCCGAAACTACCTGCGAAATTACTGTCGCATACCCAACACCCCTTACCTCCATCTTAAAGGATATTACAAACAGTAAATCCAAAACAACGTTTATTACCGCAGCTATTCCTAAAAATATCAATGGTGTCTTGCTATCTCCAACTGCTCTTAAAATACAAGCAAGAATATTGTACATCATTGTTGCTAATATTGCTGCAAAAATAATAATTATATAATCATATGCATATTCAATAATGTTGTCAGGGGTTCTCATTAATTCGAGCAAAGGTCTTGTAAAAATCATTGTCAAAACCGTTAGGATAATTGCAAAAGCACCTGAGAGATATAATGCATTTGCGATATATTTCCGCATCTCCTTGTAATCCCCAGCACCAAAGCTTTGTGAAACCTTAATTGAAAATCCACTGCAAAGCCCCAGCACAAAGCCAATGACTAAGAATGTCAGCGAACCTGTTGATGAAACACCAGCGAAAGCATCAACTCCAACATATCTTCCTACAACTATCGAGTCCACCATATTGTAGATTTGTTGAATAATGTTGCCCATAAGCATTGGTATGCAGAAAGCCAAGATCAACTTTATTGGATTGCCTTTTGTCATGTCTTTAACCATGTTACAGTCCTCCTTATCTTTCAATGATTAGAAAAGTGTATTGTATTTTTTATTGTATTGTGTTATTATGAATGTGTAAAGTGTAAATTGGTCTTTGATATGTTAGGTGGTGCAATATGGAAGCGTATCCTCATGAAATTATTTTTTACAAAAACAACATAGATATGCATTTTTATATTTGTGAACACAGCGGAAGTTTTGTCGCTAAACATTGGCATAATAGCATGGAGTTCATTTATATAATCGAGGGGCAGTATACTACTACTATTAACAATGAGGCTTATACCATTAATTCTGGCGATTATATTATGGTAAATCCTAGAGATATACATTCAACAAATAGTATTAGACATTGTAAGATTTTTCTACTTCAAATATCCTATGATTTTATAAAAAAGCATATACCTAATATTGACTTTATCGAATTTAAGCTAAATTATAATAAAGATAAACCAAATCCATCTACGGATTATGTAAAAACGCTGTTGAAAGAGCTTTTGTCATTATGTCAATCAAAATCAAATGGGTATCTTTTAAAGTTTTACAGCCTTGTATTTGAGTTGCTTTTTTACATAAATAGCAATTTCAAAAATGAAATCAGCCCTATTGAGCAACAAAAGCATGAGAAGTATATTGAACGTTTAAGTCAGATTACCTATTATGTTAAAAAGCATTATATGGAGGAAATTTCACTCAATGACATTTCAACCGTTGTTTCCCTTAATCCTGAGTATTTTTCACGTTTTTTCAAAAAGCATATGGGTATAACCTTTCTTGAATATCTGAATTCCATTCGCTTGGAATATGTCTATAATGACCTTGCTAGTACAAGTTATAGCATATCTGAAATTCTTAGCAGAAATGGGTTCACTAATTATAAAATGTTTATTAAGCTATTCAAAAACCGTTTTGGCTGTACTCCTAGTGAAAAAAGGAAGGAATTGCTCAACCATTAACTCAATATTCATTTCACTAAATTTAATTATAACAGATTACTTTATAATCTTCAACCCGTTTTTATGACTAATAATTAGTCCGATATTGACTTTTATCAGTTTTTCAAGCTAAGTTTTTTAATTTTAATCCTCACTTGTTTTTGTGTGGGAATTATGTTATAATTAATAGCGATTTCGTAGCAACATCTTCTTGTTGCGTCTATATAAATATTACAGAAAAGGATTTTGAAAATATGAAACTTGGAATGGTAGGTCTTCCTAACGTTGGAAAGAGCACTTTATTTAATGCTTTAACAAATGCTGGTGCTGAATCTGCAAACTATCCGTTTTGCACAATTGAAAAAAATGTGGGCGTGGTTTCTGTGCCTGACGAAAGGCTTGATGCTCTTTCAAAAATTTACGACCCTGATAAGTTTTCACCTGCAAGCCTTGAATTTGTGGATATTGCTGGACTTGTAAAAGGTGCATCTAAGGGCGAGGGACTTGGGAATAAATTTTTAGCTGATATTCGTGAGGTTGACGCTATTGTTCATGTTGTACGCTGTTTTGAAAACGCTGACGTTATCCACGTTGACGGAGAAATAAACCCTAAGCGTGATATTGAAACAATAAACCTTGAACTTGTTTTTTCTGATGTTGAGATGGTTGAACGCCGTATCGACCGAACAAAAAAGCTTGTTAAGGGTGATAAAAAATACTTAGCAGAAGTTGAATTCCTTGAAAGGTTGAAATCACATCTTGAGGAGGGCAAGTCTGCACGCAGTTTCCCATTCGATGATGACGAGGCAGAAATAATTAAAACCACTCCACTACTATCTTCAAAGCCTGTAATTTATGCTGCTAATCTTTGTGAAGATGATTTTATAAATAATATAGAAACTAATGAAAATTATAAAATTGTTTGTGAAATTGCTAAGGCTGAAAATGCTGCTGTTTTGCCAATTTGTGCTGAAATTGAAGCTGAAATTTCTGATATGAGCAGGGAAGACAAGGCGATGTTTTTGGGTGAACTTGGACTTGAGGTATCTGGGCTAAATAGAATTATCAAAGAGGGGTATGCTCTTCTTGGGTTGATTTCATACCTTACAGCTGGAAAGCAAGAGGTTCGTGCATGGACAATAACACAAGGCACGAAAGCTCCTCAAGCAGCTGGTAAAATCCACACCGACTTTGAAAAAGGCTTTATTCGTGCTGAAATCATTTCATTCATAGATTTAATAAACTGTGGAACTATGGCTGCTGCAAAAGAAAAAGGACTTGTACGTCTTGAGGGCAAGGAATATATTGTGCAAGATGGCGATATTGTTCTTTTTAGGTTTAATGTATAAGAAAAAGGTATCTCCGATAGATTCCTCATTGTATTCCACCGTAGGCACTTTATAGTATAGCAAAACCGTTCAGCCAAGTGACTGAACGGTTTTTTTATTTTTATTATACCTCTCGTCTTACAAATCCGTCCCATGCTGCAAGCAAGAATACTACCATATGCACTGCTAAAACTGCAATAGCAAATCCTAGCGTTTGCCCCTCATATATTGAGTTGCCTTGTGCAATATTTACAAGGTCTATGTTTGAGAAAACCAAATATCTTCCCCAATCGACTTTTAAAAGTTGACTTAATATTGTGTCAATAATACTTCCACCCATCATAGCAAAGATACTTACACCAATCGCAAATGCTGAACTTCTCATCAATGACGAAATTGAAAATGCAAGTGTTGCCATAACAATCATGTTTATACTAGCTAATAGATAGGTTTTTGCCATGAATAAGAACCCAGACATTTCAACAACCTTGCCATTAATTACCGACAAGTTAGATGCCCCAGCGTTTTCAAATCCAGATAAAATTCCACCCATTAAACCAAATATAATATACATTAAAAGTAAAAGTATAAATGTAATCGAAATCACTACTGCATACTTTGACGCAAGTATCTTTCCTCTTTTAACAGGATTAATAAGCAAGAATTTAATTGTTCCTGAAGAGAATTCACTTGCAACAATACCACCAGCAATGATAATTACAATTAGCCCCACAGTTGAAACCAATTGAACACCCATGCCAAGCATTACCCAAACATCAAAGCCGTATGTTTCGCCCATAAGAGCTAAAATGCCAACATCCTCAACGCTATACTCTATATTATTTTCAAGGCGATATTCATTTATTTTTATATTGTCTTTAAGAGTATTGAATTCCTTTTGAACGTCACCCGAAAGTGATTGAGAGGAACTTTCAATTTGATATGCTGAAATCTTTGCTAACGCCAATTCATCAATAACCGTTGTTTTCCATTCACCAACAGTAGGCTCAATATTATTATCTAAGGAATAAGTATATCCCCAGTTTTGTATTTCTCTTTCAGCAGTATCCGTATAAACAGCATTGTTTTCATCAACCTTAAACTGAAAATACATCTTCCAATCATTATTCTCAATTGCCCTTTTTATGAGATTTACTTTCTCGGTAGTAGCTTTGTCTTTACCACCAGCCTTCACTGAACTCATATCAGCTACTGCCCTAAACCTCCAGCCATCATAAATTTGATTATCAATAAGATATTGCAGGCTTTCTACCTGTTCTTCCCAACCCTCTGGCTTTGTTTCCTCTAAGTATTCCATCTCATATTTATAACCCGAAGCACTGTTGCTATTAGACATTCCCTTGTCGGCATACTGCAACATTGCATAGCTCATGCCTGAATATCCCACACATAGTGCAACTATGAGAATAACCATAATCCATGTGCTTACCTTTAGCGTGAGCTTTATAAATTCATTTTTCATAAGCCTTAGAAATCTAAGCAATCTGCACACCCCCATCTTTAGTAATCTCCATAAAGACATCCTCAAGTTTTTTATTTTCAGCAGGGCATAGCATACTCAGCTTAACTCCATTTGTAACCAATTTATTTACAATGCCACTTACAACCTCATCTGCATTTTCTTTATCAACTAAAATTTCAACATGGCTCTCATCAATAATTTTCTTATTTTCATCACTAATGTTATCCATTAAAGCTACTGCCTTTTCTGCATTATCTACCTTTAGCTTATATGTCACTAAATCCCCTGAAACAGATGAAATAAGCTCCTCAACAGTCTTAACGCCAATCAGCTTTCCATTCATTATAATGCCGACTCTGTCACACATAAGCTCCATTTCTGACATGAGATGGCTTGAAACAAGAACGCTAATCTGCTCTTTATGTGCCAAATCCTTTAGTATATCCCTCAACCCCTTAATTCCAGCAGGGTCAAGCCCATTAGTAGGCTCATCAAGAATAAGCAATTTCGGACGATGTAACAACGCCTGTGCAACGCCTAAACGTTGACGCATACCCAATGAGTATTTGCTGACTCTGTCATTAATCCTATTTTTAAGCCCAACAAGTTCAATAACCTCATCTATACGCTTTTGGTCAACGCCTTTTCTCATTCTTGCGTACTGCCTTAAATTCTGCATACCCGACATATGCTTATAAAGTTCAGGATTTTCAACAATACCACCCACATAGGATATAGCACCCTCAAAATCCTTTTTTATACTAATGTCATTAATCTTAATATCACCCTCATCAAGTGACAGCAAGCCAACTGCAATTTTAATAGTAGTAGTTTTTCCTGCACCATTAGGCCCTAGAAATCCGAATACCTCTCCTGAATAGGTTTCAAACGAGATGTCATGCAAAATCTGTCTTTTTCCAAAATGTTTATTTAAATTCTCAACCTTTAATATCGTTGACATTCTCATCACCTCCAACTACTTCAAAATTATCTCCACCGTAGAAGTTTTCACTTCCGTATATTTTCCATTTTCCATCAACTTTCTTAAGCTTTATCGTACGTTGGTTTGACAAGGTAGCTTTCTCCATTTTTTCTTTTCCTTTTAGCTCCTCATAATTCCTACTAAAACCCATAAAGTTTGGAAGTGTTAAACCGTCAACGTTCATAACTAATGGATTACCTGTAAACTCAGCTGTGACATCGTCAACATAAGTAATACTTATTATATTAGGACCAAGCTTATTAACCTTAATTTCACTTAACTTGTAACTCCAATTAGTTACATATCCCTCAAGATTCTTTGTTTCAATACCATTAAAATTATTCACATTGCGTATTACATCTTCCTTAGTCGTGTAATAATAAAGATCATTTGAATAATTTGTCCAATTCTCATCAATAAAGCTACTGTATTCTTCTCTAACCCTCGCTAATTCCTTTTTTGTAATATCTAAATCTTTTACACTCTGATTTTCTTCTGGAGTAACTGCTATTTCTGATATATTAGCATAATAATCCTCAATAAACTGTTCAAACATTGGTATATCCTTTTTAAAGTTTACTGTGTCAACAGCTATATAGATAACCAGTCCAACAACAATAATACCACCCAGCAAAACCCCACGATTCATGTGTCTTAAAAATTTTTTTACGTTCAAATCCATCGTCCCTTTCCAATATAATTGCCCGAAATATATAAACATTGGTGTACTATATGTAATAGAACACATTGCTATAAAATTATACCAAATCCATTCGCATATGTCAAGCAATTTCCCGCGATTTTTTTATATTATTACTAATTTGTAATTTATGACATGAAAAAAGGAACATTTCGCAACCGAAACGTTCCTTTTTTATTACTTTTTAAGCACCATTGCCTTTATAATATACATCTATCGCTTCACTTGAATTCAATGAAAAGCTTATAAATACATTTATTGCAAATACTGCCACAATCATCCCTAAACTTAATGTAAAACTAGTTTTTTCAGTAAGTATATAGCCCCCACCGAGCAACGAAACTGCCGTCATAACTCCAAAAATAAACGATACAAACCCCTTTACAACCTTCGACCTCGCAATCATTAGCAACGAAGCAACTCCCGATGCAATACAACAGTATGGTATAATAGTAATTACCTTATCTATAGCACCAACCCTGTCAGGCTTTAAGTCGTTTGCCGTTGCAAATAAGTAGAACAGCACACTCATAATAATGCCCAAAATCATAAGCACTATTACCCTCTTGCCACCCTTTCGTGCTAGTTCAACACGTTGCTCTGCCATCAAAGCACGATACATCTCACGACTTTTTTTCTCATCAAAGCTTGCAGGCTTTTCACTTAACGCACCCTTAATAGAGCGATTTAATGCCTCTTTCTTAGCTTCTTCAACACTTGTATCAGCAAAGTTCGGCTTATAGGTATTTCTCCCATCATCTTCTTCTTCTGTAAGCAAAGCAGCCTTAACTGACGCTAAATCGTCATCAACTCTCACTACTTCTCTTTTTTTCTCAACATAAGTATCTTCAAGCACAGGAGCTTTGATTTCTTCTAAGCCCCCTATACTATTCTCCCTAGCTGAATATGTGTCCTCGAACTCAGGTGCAACAATATCCTCTAACTCAGTTCTTCTTGGACATGGTGGTGGTATATAAACATCGCCCAAAGTAGGTGCAATTACATCATCAAGCTTTGTCTCTTTTGTTCTTGCATACTCTTGAACTTCATCTTCAAGTTCTGGGACACTTACCCCATATAATTCTTCATCACTCATGAAATCACCCCATCGTTTAAATGTATAATACAGTGGTGTAATTATAGCATAATCAATAAAAATAGTCAATAGTAAACCATGCTATTTGCTTATAATGAACAATTGTCACCCAGTGATATTGTTAAATACAACTATAATCTTGATAATATTATCTTTAATTGTAAACGTTATCCAATTAATTTCTCTCAATAATCTGACTTCTATCAGGGCCTACGCCAACCATAACAATCGGACATTCACAAAGATCCTCAAGCCTTTTAATGTATGTTTTACAGCTTTCAGGCAATTCTTCAAATGTTCTGCAACCTGAAATATCAGTATCAAAGCCCTCTGCCTCCTCATAAATTGGCTTGCAACCATCTAGTTCTTCAAGCGTAGGAGGAAAATTCTTAATTATCGTGCCATCTGGCTTTTCATAGCCCACACAAATCTTCAGCGTACCCAATCCCATAAGCGTATCAAGCTTATTTATAGCAAGTCCATCCAACCCATTAACTCTTACTGAATGGCGAACAATCACTGCATCAAACCAACCAGTTCTTCTAGGTCTACCTGTTGTTGTGCCGAATTCACCACCGACAGTTCTAATTCTCTCGCCAATTTCATCATCAAGTTCTGTCGGGAACGGCCCTTTACCTACCCTTGTTGTATAAGCCTTTGCAACACCGATAATATTTGTAATCATTCTTGGGCCTACACCTGTTCCAACGCATACACCAGCCGAAAGGGGATGTGATGACGTTACATAAGGATATGTTCCAAAATCAATGTCTAGAAGTGTTGCCTGTGCACCCTCAAACATTATAGTCTTTCCAGCTTTATGAGCATCATATGTCAAGACAGATACGTCGTCAACATAAGGTGCAAGCTGTTTTCCGTATTCATTATATTCAGCAATAACAGCCTCAAGGTCAAAAGCCTCTCCGCCATAAACTTCAGTTATAATTTTATTTTTAAGCTTTCCTGTTTCACGAACTTTTGTAGCAAATACATCAGCATTTACCAAATCATACAGTCTTATGCCGCATCTCTCATATTTGTCCATATAAGCAGGGCCTATACCTCTTTTTGTAGTGCCTATATCAGAATTACCTCTGAATTCCTCGGACAATCCGTCAAGTGTTATATGCCAAGGCATAACAACATGGGCTCTTGGGTCAATTTTAAGCTTGTCAGTAGAAATTCCTCTTTCGTGCAGCTCCTTAATTTCGCCTAGAAAATCCTTAGGGTCGATAACAACGCCAGCACCGATTAGGCAAAGCGTATTAGGATACAGGATACCCGATGGAATAAGGTGTAGTTTATAGGTTTGACCGTTATTCACAACGGTATGTCCAGCATTATTCCCACCCTGTGAACGAACAACGACCTCTGCTCTTGATGCAAGGATATCGATTATTTTGCCCTTGCCCTCATCTCCCCATTGAGTTCCAACAACTATATTTGCAGGCATATTATTTCCTCTTTTCACTCTTAATATGTGCATATACATACACTAACTTTATCATTATACCATTTTTATTGCTACATAGCAAGTATTAATAAAGATTTTTCTTATTAAATATAGTTTTTGTTTTTGTTTGCTTTGTTGTCGTTGAGTATGGTTTTACTTGTTTGATTTAAGTGAAGTATGGTTCTTATTTACCTTGTTGTCATTAAATTTAACCATACGGAAAGTAGATTGAGAGAAGTTAGGTAAATAAGAACCAAAACACAAAACTATATTTAACAGCACATAGCATATTCAATGACAATAAAGCGAATAATAACCAAAGCGAAAGTATAAAACTAAAGCCCAAGTGGCAAATAAGCGACTCTCTAAAATGCAAAAATAACCATTATTGCTTTATCTTCTATTAAAGTTTGTTATATTAGCATATATTTTTGTGCAAAAACACTATTGAAATGAATTCCAAAACACTGTATAATAGTAAATGTAACTAATTTTTTTGAGCACCCGACGCAATGCTCAACCGTTTGGAATTTTATCTCGTCGGAGAATGGAGCTTTCTATGGCAAAAAAATTTACCAAAGAGGCAATTAAACAACAATTTATTGAAACTCTACAATCTAATTTCAACATATCACCTGATGAGGCATCTGATAAACAAGTGTATAAAACACTTTCCACTATTGTTGTGAACATTCTAAAAGAAAAAAGACAACACTTTATCACTAATGCTCATTCATTAGGAAAAAAACAGGTCTACTACCTCTCAATGGAGTTTTTGATGGGTCGTTCACTTAAAACAAGTTTATATAACCTCGAACTAGTCAACGACGTTAATTCCGTTCTAAAGGATTTCGGAGTTAATTTAAACAGGATATATGAATGTGAACCTGATGCTGGTCTTGGAAATGGTGGTCTGGGTCGCCTTGCTGCTTGCTACCTTGATGGTCTTGCTACACAGGCACATCCTGCTACTGGATATTCGATTTGCTATGAGTACGGAATTTTTAAACAAAAACTTGAGGACGGTTGGCAGACTGAACTTCCTGATAACTGGCTTCCTGGTGGTGAGGTATGGCTTGATCCAAAACCAGAAATGTCAATAGACGTTCATTTTGATGGAGAGCTTCAGGAATATTGGGATAACCAATATCACCACATTAACCATGTAAATTATAGCACAGTTATAGCTGTTCCATATGATATGTATGTTTCTGGTTATGATAGTGAGGGCGTGTCTGTTTTAAGATTATGGACTGCAAAATCCCCTAGCTTTGATATGGCTTTGTTTAATCAGGGTGAATATGCTAAGGCTTTGGGACAAAACAGTATCGCTAATGCAATTTCAAAGGTGCTATATCCAAATGATAATCATCTTGAGGGTAAATCATTAAGACTTCGTCAGCAATATTTCATGTGTTCAGCATCTATTGGCGACATTGTAAATAATCATATGTCAGTTTATGGAACGCTTGATAACCTACATGAAAAGGTTGCTATTCATATTAATGACACTCATCCAACTCTTGCAATTCCTGAGCTGATGAGGATTTTGCTTGACGATTGTGGATACTCATGGGAAAAGGCTTGGCATATTGTTACGAATACCTTTGCATACACTAACCATACAGTTATGGCTGAGGCTCTTGAAAAATGGGATGTTAACCTTGTTAAGAGAATTGTTCCGAGAATTTACTCAATTATACTTGAGATTAATAACCGTTATTGCAAAACACTTATGGAGCATAACGGTGGCGATAGCTGTAAAACGTCAAGAATGTCTATTGTTCAAGATAACCAAATTCATATGGCTACTATTTGTGTTGCAGCCTGCCATAGTGTAAATGGTGTTTCAAGTCTTCACTCTGAAATTATTAAAAAAGATGTTTTCAATGATGAATATGTTGATTCACCTACTAAATTTAAAAATGTTACAAATGGTATTGCTTATAGAAGATGGCTTTATCAGTCAAATCCAAAGCTTACATCGTTCCTAAAGGAGAAGATTGGCAGCAAGTTCCTCAAGGATGGTAGTGAGCTTAAAAAGCTATGCGTTTTTGAAAATGATACAGCAGTTCTTGAAGAATTGATGAAAATTAAACGTTATAATAAAGAGGCTTTCATAAAAAGTATAAATCAGTCACATAACTTTGTAATTGACCCAGATAGCATTTTTGATGTTCAGGTTAAGCGTCTGCATGAATATAAGCGTCAACATATGAACGCACTTAATATCATTGCTGATTATAACTATTTGCTTGAAAATCCTGATGCTGACTATGTTCCAAAAACATTTATATTTGCAGCAAAAGCAGCTCCTGGCTACTACCTTGCAAAACAGATTATTAAAATGATTTGGGCTATTTCTGAGGAAATAAGGAAGAATCCTAAAATATCACAAAAGATGTCAATTTGCTTTTTAGAGGATTATAAGGTTACGCTTTCAGAAATATTAATGCCTGCAAGCGATATGTCTGAACAGATTTCATTAGCTGGGACTGAGGCTTCGGGTACTGGTAATATGAAGCTTATGCTGAATGGTGCTATCACTATCGGTACTCTTGATGGTGCAAATGTTGAGATTAGACAGGCTGTTGATGATGATAATATTGTAATTTTTGGTATGAATGCTGAAGAAGTTCTTGCAAAAAAAATAACTGGATATAATCCAGAAGAGTATTATGCTAAAAATCCAATAATTAAGAATGCTATTGACCGTCTATATCATGGAATTAATGGTTTCACTTTTGCTGAAGTTGCAAATTCACTTAAAACACAAGACCCATATATGGTTCTTGCTGATTTTGACTCATATAGAAATGCTCAGGCACTTTGTTCAAAATATTATAAGGATACTGAAAAGTGGGCAAAGATGTCACTGAATAATATCGCTGGTGCTGGTGTATTCTCTGCTGATAGAGCCGTAAATGAATATGCTCGTGATATTTGGAAGCTATAATTTAAAACAACATATGAGTATGATGGGTGACGGAGAAAACTCCCTCATCCATCATACATAAAAAATACTTTTTCAAAGAGGTTATTATTTATTTATGAAAAAAATTTATGACAGTTGGGATATCTCATATAAATCCTGCTTTGGTGCAATAGAAAACGGGCAGTGTTGTGATTTTTCAATTAGAATTCCACATGATATGAAGTTGGACTTTGCTCCTGTAATGGTTATATTCAGAACAGGATTTAAGGAAAGGTTTCTTACAATGACGGAAGTTTCTGTTGAATCAGATTGCACTGTTTATACTACAAGCTTTGTGCCAAAACATATTGGAATTCATTACTACTATTTCGCTATGACAATTGATGGAACAAGAAAATTTATAAAAAGCATATCAAAGCATAACGCAGTGATTGACGGTGAATCACTTTTCCAATTAACTGTATATGCTGAGGGATTCACTACACCTGACTTTTTAAAGGGTGGAGTTATGTATCAGATATTTCCCGACAGATTTTGCAAGAGTGGAAAAGAACACGAAAACGTGCCTGATGATAGAATTATAAGAAATGATTGGGATGGTATTCCTTATTATCGCCCCGACCAAAACGGCCATGTTTGGAATAATGACTATTTCGGTGGGGATTTAGAGGGCATACGTTCAAAGCTACCCTATCTTTTAGAATTAGGTGTAACTTGTATTTATTTGACACCTATTTTTGAGGCTCATGAAAATCATCGTTATAATACGGCTGACTATATGAAGGTAGACCCTATGTTAGGTACAAATGACGAATTCAAAAGGCTTTGTAGTCATGCAGCTGAAATGGGTATTGATATTATAATTGACGGAGTTTTTTCGCATACTGGTGCTGATAGCATTTACTTTAATAAGTTTAACAGATATGATACAGTTGGTGCATATAACTCACAGGATAGCGAATATAGCTCTTGGTATAGCTTTGACGAATTCCCAGATAAATATGAATCATGGTGGGGTATTGATACACTTCCAAATGTAAACGAAAATGATAAAAATTATACTGAATATATTTGTGATGACGGTGGTGTGCTTGACTACTGGATTGAACAGGGTATATCTGGTTATAGACTTGATGTAGCTGATGAATTGCCCGATAAGTTTCTTGACAACCTTAATAAATGTGTGAAAAAGCATGGTAACTCAAAGCTTATTATAGGTGAGGTTTGGGAAGATGCCTCAAACAAGGAAAGTTATGGCGTGAAAAGACGCTATCTTCTTGGCTCACAGCTTGATTCTGTTATGAATTATCCGTTTAGAGATGCAATACTTCATTATGTTAAAGGTGGAAGTGTGTTTGACTTTAGAATTCAAGTTATGTCGATACTCGAAAATTACCCTAAACCTGCTGTTGATGTGCTTATGAACTTTGTTTCAACCCATGATACAGAGCGTGCAATTAATCATTTCGGTGGTGAAAGTTGCGTTGGTAAAACTAAGGATTGGATGGCTGAACGTCGCCTGAGTGATTATGAATATAATCTCGGCAAGGCTCGTTTGAAATGTGCTATGGTTCTGCAATTCTTTTTACCAGGTGTTCCTTGTATCTATTATGGCGATGAATCGGGAATGCAAGGCTATAAAGATCCATTTAACAGACAATGCTATAATTGGGGGCGTGAGGATAAGGAGCTTATCAACTTTACAAAGGAACTGATTGAAATTCGTAAATCCTCAAAGGTTTTTCATGATGGAAAGCTGATTTTCTTAACCCTTGACGATAATGTTTTAGTTTTCGCAAGAGCTAGGTCTGAACGACAAAAGGCTGTTGTTATATTCCTCAATCGTTCGGATAGCCCACAAACCATCACTCGTGATAGATTGATTATCTCCAAATATAAAAGGTTTGAAGTGCTACATGGTGACCATGAGGACGAAATTGAGGACGATTTAATCGTGTTGCCTCCTTTTGGATATGCAGCGGTAAAGGTTGAGTTGTAATTATATAATTGTATTTTAATTAACACAAAATCCATCACAAGAAACATTCCTGTGATGGATTTTTTTACGCAACCTTATATAAATCGACTACTTAACCTCAACAGTCCAGCCAAAGCTATCCTCAACCTTACCCCATTGAATTCCTGTTAGAGTGTCGTACAAACGTTGTGATACTGCACCGATTTTGTTATCGTTAATCTCCATAACCTTGTCGCCCCATTTTAGATGGCCAACAGGGGAAACAACAGCAGCAGTTCCTGTGCCGAAAACTTCATTAAGCTTGCCAGCATCATATGCGTCAGCAATCTCTTGAATAGAAACCCTTCTCTCTGAAACCTTCATGCCCCAGCTTTTACAGATTTCAATCGCCGACATTCTTGTAATTCCAGGAAGAATTGAACCTTGAAGTTCAGGTGTAACCACTTCTCCATCTATCACGAAGAAAATATTCATCGCTCCAACTTCTTCTATATACTTCTTCTCAACACCGTCAAGCCACAAAACCTGTGAATAATTCTGTTTATGTGCCTCGTCCTGTGCAATAAGAGATGCAGCATAGTTTCCACCAGTTTTTGTATATCCCATACCACCCTTAACAGCACGAACATAATTGCTTTCAACATATATATTAACAGGGTTAAGACCTGATGAATAATATGCTCCCGATGGTGATAAAATTATAATAAACATATATTTCTCAGACGGAGAAACGCCCAAGAATGGGTCAACAGCAATAATAAATGGGCGTATGTACAACGCTGCACCGTCAGTTCTAGGAACCCAATCCTTTTCAACTTTAAGCAATTCCATCAAGCAATCAAGCGCTAACTCCTCATCAAGACGAGGAATAACAAGCCTATCATTTGAAGAATTAAGTCTTTTAAAGTTCTCCAAAGGTCTAAATAGCTGAATATTATTATCAGCAGTACGATAAGCCTTCATACCCTCAAATACTTCCTGTCCATAATGTAGACACATACAAGCTGGACTTAGCTGAAGTGGTCCATAAGGAACTATCCTTGCATCATGCCAACCCTTTCCAGTATCATAATCCATAATGAACATATGGTCGGTAAACTTTTTTCCAAAGCCCAAATTAGACTCATCAATTGGCTTTTCTTTAAGAGCTTTATTAAGCTCAATTTTAATATTTTCCATTTTTCAAAACCTCTTTTTACTGATATTATAATTCATATAAATTCGTTACTATAAAATATTATAGCAAACTTTATCCGTCAACGCAACTACAAATACGAAATTTTCATATAATTAGTTAACGTCAATATAATGTTTTTTTATATTTTTTTGGTAATAATTAAGCAAGGTTGCAACACCTGCTGAAAAAACAACGACTGCGGATATAATAATTAAAAGTTTAGCTATTTTACTCATTTTTAAAACCTCACAATTCATACTTTAAAATTCTTCCGACACTCCCCAAACATAACCTACACCCCAAAAACCTATCTTATACTATTATATCACAAAAGCTCTAATTTTTCCATAGTATAAAAAATTTTTTTTAGCTATTTCATTTAGTATGGAAATTTGTTATAATATAAGTATATAGGTTTTTTTTATTACATTTTAGAAAACAGGAGTTGGCATGAATAAATATAAAAAGCTAGCAACAAATACACTAATTTTATCCATAGGCTCATTCGGCTCAAAAATACTTAGCTTTATTTTAATTCGATTTTATACGAATATTTTAGGTGCAGAATTATTTTCAGCATCAGAAATATTTACTTCAACAGCATTTTTGCTTGTCCCCATTGCCTTACTTAGCATTGACGAGGCTGTAATGAGATTTATTCTTGACAAGAATTGTAAAAAGGAAGAAGTTTATTCTGCTGGCGTATTAGTCGCATTAGTCGGAAACATATCTCTTTTGGTTTTTTCACCACTATTTCATCTCATCCCCGACCTAAATGGACGAGTTGTGCTATTATATTTATGTATTTTTGCATCTGGCTTTAGAATGATTAATCAGCAATTTATCAGGGCGAGAGGGTATTTAAAGCTATATGCCTTTGATGGAATACTTACAACATTTAACCTGTTTTTATTTAACATAATCTTTATGGCAGTGTTTAAAATGGGGGTTGAGGGCTACATTCTTTCAATAATCCTATCTGACATTTTTTCTTCAATATTCATTTCAATTATTGCTGGAAATTCAAAGTTTGTCAACTTCAAATCAATAACTAAAAAGCTATTATCTTCGATGCTGAGATATTCCATACCAATGATTCCAACCTTTATTCTATGGTGGATTGTAAGTGCGTCTGACAAGTATATGATTAGGTATATGATTGGCGATACCGAAAACGGTTTATATAGCATGGCAGCCCGAATCCCTACTCTTATTGCCATTATTTCCACTATATTCTTTCAAGCTTGGCAGATTTCTGCAATTACAGAATTTAATTCGGAGGACTCAAAAAAATTCTACACAACAGTCTTTAACGCATACCAATCCATACTGTATATCGGTTCTGCGGGCGTTTTGCTCTTGCTGATACCAATTGCAAAGGTGCTTTTGGGCGAATTTCAAGGGGCATATATCTTTGCTCCACTCCTAATTATCGGCGTACTATTGTCGTGCCTATGTCAATTTCTCAGCAGTATTTATTCTGCCACAAAAAATACTTCCCACTCCCTATGGACAAGTTTAATTGCTGCTATCGTGAATGTTGTGCTGAATTTCATATTAATCCCCAAAATTGGCGTACAGGGTGCTGCTCTTGCAACCATGATAAGCTATGGTGTTTGCTTTATTGTTAGAGTTTTCGACACCAGAAAAATGCTTGCTTATAAAATTGATTGGTTTAAGGTAGTAACAAACTTTACCACCCTATTCATCATGTGCATTGTTATTCTTGGCAAATTCAAATTTATGCCTGCATATCTAATCGTATGTTGTGCAATAATAGGCTTACTTAATTCAGACGAAATAAGTATGACCATAAAAAAAATACTTAGAAGATAGGAGAATTTAACATGAGTACACCTCATAATAACGCAAAAAAGGGCGATATTGCAAAAACAGTTCTAATGCCAGGTGATCCGTTACGAGCAGAATTTATCGCAAACACATACCTAAAAAACGTAAGTTGCTACAATAAGGTTAGAAATATGTTTGGTTTCACTGGCGAATACAAGGGAGTTAAAATTTCTGTTCAAGGCAGTGGAATGGGAATACCATCTATTGGAATTTACTCGCACGAGCTTTTTACTGAATATGATGTCGAAAATATAATTCGTGTCGGAACTGCTGGTGCTATCGCTGACCATGTGAATTTGCGTGATGTGGTAATCGGACAGGCAACTTGCACCAATTCCAACTATGCGTCGCAGTACGGGCTTCCAGGAATATATGCACCTATAGCGTCGTACAAGCTTTTATCGGACGCTGTGAACGCTGCCAAGCTCCATAATGCAACCTATCATGTTGGTAATATTTTTTCAAGCGATACTTTTTATGACGACTCCTCATCTCTTGAGAAATGGGCTAAAATGGGCGTTCTTGCTGTCGAAATGGAGGCTGCCGCTTTGTATATGAACGCTGCACGCTCAGGAAAAAATGCACTCTGTATAGCTACCATTTCAGATTGCCCCCTTAAAAATCTATTTACAACCTCAGAAGAACGACAAAAAACCTTTACAGATATGATGGAAATTGCACTTGAGGTAGCTTTTCAACAATCTTAAACTTGTAATGTTGAAAACTGGTCTGCATTTTACATGAAGTAAGTAAATGCAAACCAGTTTTATATTTTTTAAAAAAATAAAAGCAGGGAAAATTCCCTGCTTTTATTTATATATTATTCAAATAATTAGCTGTTAATAGCCTTTTCAGTTTCCTTATCAAACAAATGAATTCGATTAGGGTCAAGTGCTACCTTAATAACATCTTGCATCTTAGTATTAGTACGAGGCGAAACTCTTGCAGTAAGAGGAATACCCTCACAATTTAGATATAAGAATGTTTCAGCACCCATCATTTCAGTTAGCTCAACATTACACTCAATAATACCCGTTGTTGCATTTGAGAGATACATTTCCTCATCATGAATGCACTCAGGACGGATACCCATGATAACTTCTCTGCCTACATAGCCCTCTAAATCAGCAGATACCTTAGCCTCAGGAATAGCAATCTTGAATCTGTTTCCATTGTTCTCCTTTGAGCCAAACTCAAGAACATATTGTTCGCCTTCCTTAGTTAGACGTGAATCAATAAAGTTCATTTGTGGTGAACCTAAGAAGCCAGCAACGAATTGGTTAACTGGATTTTCATATAGTCCATTAGGTGTATCAATCTGTTGAATAAAGCCATCCTTCATAACAACAATTCTATCACCCATTGTCATAGCCTCAGTTTGGTCATGAGTAACATAAATAAATGTTGTTCCCAATCTCTTGTGTAGCTTAGAAATTTCTGTTCTCATCTGTGCACGAAGCTTTGCATCAAGGTTTGACAAAGGCTCATCAAGCAAGAATACCTTTGGATCACGAACAATCGCACGTCCCAAAGCCACACGCTGACGCTGTCCACCTGACATAGCCTTAGGCTTTCTGTCAAGAAGATGAGTCAAGTCAAGTATTTTAGCAGCCTCTTCAACCTTACGAGAAATCTCATTCTTAGGCATTCTTCTAAGTTTTAGACCGAAAGCCATATTTTCATAAACTGTCATATGTGGATACAAAGCATAGTTCTGGAAAACCATGGCGATATCTCTATCCTTTGGAGCAATATCATTAACCAAACGGTCGCCGATATACAATTCACCCTCTGAAATTTCCTCCAACCCTGCAACCATTCTCAAAGTTGTAGATTTACCACAACCTGATGGACCAACTAAAACGATAAATTCCTTATCTCTTATTTCTAAATTAATATCTGAAGCAGCGATAACCCCGCCTGGATATTTTTTGTAAATATTTCGCAATGATAAACTTGCCATATTCTTCAGGCCTCCCAAAACTAAATTTTTGCCAATCGCAATTAATTGACTACTTTAATATAATAACAAATATCCGACATCTTTTCAAGTCACTATTTACCCAAAGTTATAATCAACAGTTTATTTAATATGACGAAAAAAACTTCTTGAATTTTCCTTTGCAGTTAAAAAATCAAAATTTTCTTTCAAGTTTTCAACATCTTTGTGCAACATTATTAAATGCTCACCAATAGCCAACTTATCGTGCATTACCAGCCCTCCAAGCTGTGTTCTAAATAGGTATTCAACATTGTTTTCAACAGAGGCAAACATTCTTTTTATCTGATGATACTTACCCTCATAAAGCTCGATGAATGCACAATTATTGTCATTTTCAAGCCCGCATACCCTTGCTGAAAGACAGCGTTCTCCTGTTTTTAATACCAAACCTTCGTCAAATTGCTTAACATAGCTTTCCTTAAAAGGTTTGTTCAGTTTGACTAGATAATATTTAGGGATATGCTTTTTTGGCGAAAGAATCTCATGTGAAAGCACCCCATCATTAGTTAAAAACACAAATCCCTCCGTATCCTTATCAAGCCGACCAGCAGGAAATATCCCCTTATGAATATTTTTCACTCCGTCAGGCAGTAAATCCAAAACCGTTGGCGACACGCCGTCCTTCGTGGAACAAACATACCCAGCAGGCTTATTAAGCATTATGTAAATATTTTTTCTATAACAAATATTTACACCATTCACGTCGACTTCGTCTTTATCAGCGTCTATTTTAATATCTGAACTCTTGACTACTTCACCGTTGACATTAATTAGCCCCTTTTTAACAAGCGTTTTTACATCTTTTCTTGAATGTTCTGTTTGATTAGCTATAAATCTATCCAGCCTAATTAATTCCATAAGGTATCCCTTTCAAAAAATCATCTCCATATAGCATAACCTTGAAATAATTCAACTAACCTATTCTTATTTTGCTATATCAGCCATATAAATATGTATAATAGACTTTTTATATAGCAAAAAAGGAGAAAATTATGATTATATCACTAAAAAAGCTTAGAAAAATTGTTGCAATTATACTAATAATTGCGAGCGTATTATTAGTTGGCATGATACTCATTTCAAAATCCCAAAGCACCACAGAGGCATCTGGGAAAACCTACCCCGATAATTACAGCAGAATTTCTTATCTAAATCTATGCGGTTGGAAAGTACACGAAAGCAATTTTATCGAAGAAAAAATTACCATTCCGTATAAATTCAACGAAACATATGAAAGCTACAACCAAATTCAGTGCCTACAAGGTTTTGACCTGAGTGACTACAAAGGCTGTGAGGCAACGCAGTACACATATCAAGTAACAAATTATCCCAATAGTAAAGAGAACATAAAAGCCGTTCTTATTATCTGCAACGACAGACTTATCGGTGGCAACATTCATTCAACCGATGTAAACGGGTTTATGATGGGACTTAAAGAAGAAACATTGTTTTAATAAAAAGGGGTGCTATGCACCTCTTTTTTATGTATTTCCACTACCTTATAATAGTATATTTTCCAATCAAAGGTAATTCCTTAGCTTTGCCTGTAAAACCATTAATCATTCCTACAACAACCATAACAAATGCAGAAAGACCTATTGCAAAGCCTAGAAGCCCACCGATTAAAGTAAATAGCCAACCCATTATTGGAATTTCACTTAAAATGCCAAACATAATCGCTAAAACAAAATTAACAGCACCTACCGCAGCACAATATATAAATGCTAGTAACGCTTGATTTGCGTGGAATTTACCGAATGCTGAATTTGTTGACGTAACCAATGGAAGAAAGAACAGCGGTGGAAGGTAAGAAATGCCACAAATTGCAGATGTTGACTGAATATCTGCTGAATCAAATTCCCCAGTTCTATCTGGTGTATCAAATATATTACCCAAATTAGCCATAAAAAACACTCCCTTAAAATAATTTAATAATAAACATACATTAATAATAACATATTAGAAAAATATTTACCATAACATTTTAATTTTTTGTTAACCTTGCTAATCAAACAGCCCTAATCCCTTGTTTTTTCGTTAAATATTACAAGCTTAATCCTTTTTAACAGCCAATTCTGTTATCCCCTTGATAAAACTCTCCACATCTGTAAAATCCTTATACACCGATGCAAATCGTATATACGCAATTGAATCTATCTCTTTTAGCCTCTCAAGAACCATATCGCCAATCTCAACAGTCGTAACCTGATTTCTCATTTCATTTGCATAATAACTTTCAAGTCCATCAACCATTTTCGACACCATATCAACGCTAACAGGTCTTTTCTTTATCGCACTGTAAATCCCAGTAATTAGCTTATTCCTATCAAAAGGCTCAACCGAACCGTCTTTTTTCTGAACCATCAGCAACGGCATTTCCACGATTTCATATGTAGTAAACCTTTTTTGACATTTCGTACATTCACGTCTTCTGCGAATTTTTGCATCAGAGGGACGTGAGTCAATTACCTTTGTATCTTCAAAATCACAAAACGGACATTTCATAAAACTATGCCTCCTTAATAGATTTAACCAACTCTTTAAGTATATTAAAATCGTCTGCCAACTCTTTAACGTCAATGAAATTATGCCTATACAATTCAAGCATTACCGAGCCATCATATCCCACATTTTCAAGAAGTGTTAGAAACCTTTTTATGTCAAACTCTCCATCACCAATCGGCAAACAATCACCCTTTTTACCGTAATCGCTTAAATGAACATGGACTATATGCCGTCCTAATTCCCTAACCGTTTCAAATGGATTTTCGTCCGAGCGTATCGCCTGTTTCGTATCCAAAACAAACTTAGCATCTTCCCCCAACGCCTTACACATAGCTTTCTGAAACTTCAGTGTAGAGCTTTGACATCTTGAAACATTCTCCTGTGCAACGGTAACACCGAACTCTTTCCCCACCCCCACAAGCCTTGAGAACACCTCAAAATAAAGCTCATCAGGCGTTTGTAGTACAGCCTTATTCCCATGAAACACAAAAACTTCTGCACCCAAAATATTCATTGCCTCAAAATATCTTTTATAATATTCCAACACATCATCAACCCTGCGTTTATAGCCAGAAAAAAACATCATCGGCTCCATAGCACAGGTATAGGGATGTAGAGATTTACACGTTGCATTATACCTTTTCAGCGTATCAGCCATGCCAAAAACAAATTTTTTCTCAACCTCACTGTCAGTATTTGCGAATATTTCGACATGATTAACACCGCTAACCATTAGCTTTAAAAGTGAATCCTCCAATAAATCGGGATACAAACACGCTGTTGAAACACCAACTCTCATTGCACAAACACCCCATAAAATATAAGTAATATCTAACCTACGTTCAACAGTTAATTTTAAACTTATCTCAATAAAATAAACTAATCTCGTTCATTCGTTGCTTATTATAACACAAAAAGCACCTATTTTCAAGGTGCTTTTTAGCATTAAATAAAATTATTTTACTAGTTATGCTTTCTTTGCTTTTGTGCCTTTTTTGACATCATTTGACTTATCTACCTTACGCTCATTCCACCAATGCCAGATTGAAGGAACAATACAAATTGATGAATATGAACCAAATAGCATACCAACAATTAGTGGTACTGTAAAGCTTGATATCGAATCAATCCCATTAACTACAGCTACGATAGCAACAACTGTTACTGCTAGAATCGCCATACCTGATGTTCTTAATGAACGTACAACTGTTTGATTTAAGCTGATATTAACCAGTGACTTCAAATTCTCATTTGGTAATAGCTTTTTATTCTCTCTAATTCTGTCATAAATTACAATTGTATCATTAACAGAATATCCGAATATCGTAAGAATAACTGCAATAAAGTTAGAATCTAACTCAAATCCACAGAACACAAAGGTTGCAAACACGAAAAATGCGTCATGCAAAAGTGCTATAATAGCACAAACTCCAGCAGACCAGCCACTAATCCTCTTAAATCTCCATGCGATATAAATAACCAGTAGTATTGTTGCAAATAAAACTGCAACCAAACACTTAATAAAGAACTGTCTTCCAGCTGTTGGATTTACGTCATTTGAGTCCAATATACTGATGTTATTTTCAGCATAAATCTCTTTAAGCTTTGAAGTAATTTCAGACTGCTTTTCAACAGTTAACCCTTCATCTGAACCAAAAGATATTGTAATATTCTTTGTTTCACTTTGAATATTTTCTCCCTGTTGAATATTTATGTCACTTCCAACAATACTTTCAATCTCTGTCTTAACTTCATCTGCATTAATATCTCCCTCATATGAATAAGTGAGAATTGTTCCACCCTTGAATTCTATTGAAACCTCAACTCCAAAAAGTGCTACAATAATTGTTGCAACCATCAACGCAACGGAGATTATAGCAAACATCTTGCCTTTTCCTACAAAATCAATTTGTTTTTTTGTTTTATTCACTATCAGCACCTCCATATAGCTTTGGATTTCTGAAAGCTTTAAACTTAGACAATGCGAACAGCATTAATCTTGATGCTAAAACTCCCATTACAAAGTTCAAGATAACTCCTGCTAGAAGTGTGAATCCAAATGAATAAATCGTACTATTTGTTGAAACGCCAAAAGGTAAGAATACTAATTTCAACATTTTTGCAAAAATGCCATCAGGTGCACCAAATGCCCCCATTAGAACTGCTGCAACAATAATTACTGTTATATTTCCGTCAAAAATTGATGAGAACGCTCTATCATAGCCAAGCTTTAACGCTGTATCAAGTGGCTTGCCTGCATTAACTTCCTCTTTAATACGTTCAGCAGTAATAATATTTGCGTCAACGCCCATACCTATCGAAAGAATAATACCCGCAATTCCAGGTATCGTTAGCGTTGAACTCGGCATAAACCCAAAATACCCCGACACTATCGCCAATGTACCTGAAACCTGTCCTATTAACGCTGCAACAGCGATAAATCCAGGTAGCTTATATGTGAAAGCCATAAAAATTGCTACAAGACAAAATGCAATAAGTCCACCCAAAACCATAGAATCAAGTGCACCCTCACCCATTGTAGGTGAAATCGTCTTAAGGCTTGAGGTTTCAAGCTTAAACGGCAATGCACCCGAGTTAATCTTATCTGCAAGTGCCTTCGCCTGTGCACTTGTAAACGTTCCACTTATTACAGCCTCACCAGTTGTAATAGGCTCATTTACTGTTGCTGACGAAACAGACGTATCATCCATCCAAATCGAAATAACCCCTCTAGTTGGAGAAAGCCTTGTTGTTGCCTCTCCAAACTTTGTTTTTCCCTCATTAGAAAGCTTCAATGCCACAACATACTGCAATGCCCCAGTATCGTCATACTGACGCTGAGAAGACGCACTAACAACATCAGCACCCGATAACACAACAGTTCCAGTCATTTCAGTACCCTCAATAAATCTAAGCGAAGCAGTTTCGCCCAATTCCTTTACAGCCTTTTCAGGGTCAAATTCTTCCTCCCCAGCCTGCCAAGGAAAACGTACAATTAACTTGTCCTTCTTATAGTCAACATATGTTTCGCTATCGTTAATATTAAGTTTTGACAGCCTTAACTTAATAACCTCCATAGCTGAGTCAAGCTCTGCATCCGTAGCATTAACATTATTATCAGGTGAGAACGAAACGTCAACACCACCCCTTATGTCAATACCCAAACGAATATCATGAAGCCCCTTGATATGAGTATCTACTCTATCTCCATACTGAGTTGTAAAACCAGCATATACAGAATAAGTAAAAAGCAAAATAATTCCAAGAACTATAAAAAATACGGGCTTTTTTACTTTTTTCACAGTCAATCCTCCTTCTTTTATAATGTCAGTTATATCCTTATGCAGAAACTCATCACACCCACGCACAATAAACATAACTAATTTGTATTCAACATCTTAAATAATTTTAATATATTATGAATACATTTCGACAATCACATAATATTATATTCCAAAACCTGTTCAAAGTCAAGCATATTTTATAATAATTTTGTTTATTATTGAGGCTTTTTGAACATTCAGCCAATTAATTTTTCATTTCAACCTTTTCATTAAGAATTTCTTTATTAGCATCCATTATCGGCTTAATATGTTTCTCAATAAACTCCTCAACCTGTTCTTCACTTCTTCCAGTAAAGCTTTCAGGCTTCAAAATTTCGTCAAGCTCTTCCTTTGTAATCTTAAACGAATCATCAGCAAGAATTCTCTCACATAAGTCGTTTTCAAGCCCCTTTTCCTTAACTTGTCTACCAGCCTCTATGGAATATTCACGAATTTTCTCATGCAATTCCTGTCTGTCGCCCCCCTTTTTAACAGCACTCATCATAATATTTTCAGTAGCCATAAACGGAAGCTCACGCATAACCCTTTGACGAACCATTTTTGGATAAACAACAAGTCCACTCGTAACATTTATCATAATATTAAGAATAGCATCAACGCCCAAAAATGCCTCAGCAACAGAAATCCTCTTGTTAGCAGAGTCATCAAGCGTTCTCTCAAACCACTGTGTTCCAGCTGTAAACGCAGGGTTTAAACTGTCAATCATTACATATCTCGCTAAAGAAGTAATCCTTTCACTCCTCATAGGATTCCTCTTATAAGCCATCGCAGATGAGCCAATCTGATTCTCCTCAAACGGTTCTTCCATCTCCTTAAAACTCTGTAAAAGCCTCATATCATTTGAAAATTTACTACATGATTGAGCAATCCCACTAAGCGTATTAAGAACCTGTGCATCAACCTTTCTTGAATAGGTTTGTCCAGAAACAGGAACAACATCTTTAAATCCCATTTCTTCGGCAATAAGTCTTTCAAGCTCATTTATCTTCTTAGAATCCCCATCAAACAGTTCCACAAAAGAAGCCTGTGTACCCGTTGTACCCTTTGAGCCTAGCAGTTGGAGTTTATCCAATCTATACTCAATTTCCTCCAAGTCCATAAGCAATTCATTCATCCACAAAGTTGCACGCTTTCCAATTGTAGTAAGCTGTGCAGGTTGTAAATGTGTATAAGCAAGTGCAGGCAAAGCCTTATATTCCATAGCAAAATCGGAAAGCTGTGCAATAACATTAATAAGCTTTCTTCTCACAATTTTCAACGCATCACGCATAATTATAATATCAGTATTATCCCCAACATAGCATGAAGTAGCACCAAGATGAATGATACCCTTAGCGTCGGGGCAAACCTCACCATATGCATGAACATGAGCCATAACGTCATGTCGAACAAGTCTTTCACGTTCGTCAGCAACCTCATAATCAATATTATCAACATTAGCCTCAAGCTGTTCAACTTGTTGCTGAGTTACTGGCAATCCTAGTTTCATTTCAGCTCTAGCAAGTGCAACCCAAAGTTTTCTCCAAGTAGTAAACTTTTTATCGGCTGAGAAAACAAACTGCATTTCATCGCTGGCATATCTTGTACAAAAGGGACTTTCGTAGCTATTTTTCATATTTATTAAACTCCTTAACCCAAAAATAATAATACTTTATAAGTTTATCATATTTACAACAAAACTTCAAGCATTTTGTGCCAACAACCTTCCGATTTTTTTAATCAATACAATTTTAATTTCAAGCAAGATTTTTAGGAAATGTTTCGCTAAATCTTAACATAAAAAAGATGGTAGATTACTCCACCACCTTTACCCCAAGTATAAACAAATCTTTTTCATTTCTTCATCTGCACAATGTTTTGACAATCATATAAATTCCATAAGGTTTTCAATATTATATACAATCGCTTTATCGTTATATCCTCAATATGAAATGTTATCTAGTAAAAACGTGCCATTCCTTAAATCATCGAAAGCTTTATTCAATTCTTCCTTTGTGTTCATGACAATAGGGCCACCCCAAACTACTGGTTCAGAAAGAACTGTTGAACTCATAAATAATATTTGAGCATTTTTATTCGTTGCCTTTATCTCCACATAATCACCAGAAGTCAGTTTTACTGCCGTCTTTTCTTTTATCAGTTCGCCAGCAATATAAGCATCTCCTAGCAAAGTAAAAACCATTACGGAACGTTCTGTTTCTGTTTTTATTTTAACGATAGCTCCAGAATTTAGATGTATATCGTAATAATCTAGTGGAAGATACTTACTTATATATCCTCTTTTACCATCAAATTCGCCTGCAAGCAATCTTAATTTGCCATTCTCCAGTTCAATTTCCTCAATATCAGAATTTTTGATACTATGATATGAAGGTGGAACCATTTTGTCCTTTTTAGGAAGATTAAGCCATAACTGCACACCAAGCATTCTCTCAGACGCTGGCAACTTTTCTTCATGCAAAATACCAGAACCAGCCGTCATCCACTGAACCTCACCGTTACCAATAGTGTCCTCATTTCCTAAACTGTCCTTATGCGTCATATATCCACGATATACATAACTAATTGTTTCAATCCCTCTATGTGGATGCATTGGAAAACCAGCTGTGTAATCATCGGGATTTGTGCTGTCAAAGGAATCAAGCATTAAAATCGGATCGTATTCCTCAATAGTTCCATTTCCTAAAACTCTAACCAAATTTACTCCAGCACCGTCTTGAGTTCTAAAGCCAGTAACCTGTTGCTTAATTTTTCTTTCCATGAGTTTACCTCCTATTTTAATGTATTTAAAGTGGGTTAATAAAATTATATAATTTAAAAACTTTATAAACTAACACTACCATTATAACATATATTTATTCCATAAGTAAAGGTGAAACTCTGTGTGTTTTTTTACTGAATTCTTTGTCCAAGCAAAGAAATGCACACCCTCTACCAAATTTAACTGTACGGAAAGTAAATTGAGGGAAAGTAGGGTAAATAAGAACAATACTTCACTAAATTCAACAATACAAAGCACACCCAATGACAACAAAGAAAACAAGAACCAAAGCGTAGGCAAAACAAAAGCCGAGCGACGTATGAGCGAAAAGCATAATAAAAGTCTTTACACATATAATATAATGTAGTATAATATTAGGGTAGGTTTTTTCCTGCCCTAATATTAATTTTATAAAATTTGGACTTGCTTTAAAATATAATTCGGAGGAATATGTATGTTTTTTTCGCCTAAGGACATAATTAAATTCGTTGAAGAAAATGATGTTAAATTCATACGTTTAACATTTTCAGATATGCTGGGAAACCTTAAAAATGTGTCTATTATGCCAAATGGACTGACTAAAGCGTTTGAAAATGGTGTTTCATTCGACGGCGTAGTCTTAAACGGAAAGCATGAGGATTTACTTTTATTCCCTGATGCGTCAACGCTTTCTGTGCTTCCTTGGCGACCAAAAACAGGACGTGTTGTAAGGTTTTTTTGCTACATAAAAAAACCTGATGGCTCTGATTACAATGGTGATGTGAGAGAAGAATTATACATTGAATTAAAAAAGAGGAGAGAGTTAGGATATAATTGTAAGATAAGCACTGAATGTGAGTTTTATTTGTTTGATACAGACGAAAACGGCGAGCCGACTAAAAAACCACATGATTATGCGAGTTATCTTGATGTTGCACCACTTGATAAATGTGAAAATGTAAGGCGTGAAATTTGCCTTATGTTTGATGAAATGGGATTTAAGCCACAAAGCTCACGTCATAAATATGGTTGTGGGCAAAATGAAATTGACTTTACAAGCAGTGAGGTTTTAATTGCTGCGGATAATATGGTTCACTTTAAATCAGTAGTGAAAACAATTGCTGCACAGAATGGACTTTATGCGTCGTTTATGCCTAAACCATTAAATGATAAATATGGAAGTGGAATGCATATGAACATATTTATCGAAAAAGATGGGAAAAGTATTTTTAGTGGGGATAATCATGTGATGACTGATGAGGGCAAGTGGTTTTTGGCTGGGATTTTGAATAGGCTTAAAGAAATTACCTGTTTCCTTAATTCGACAACAAACTCATATAAAAGATTTGGTATGGGACTTGCACCTAAATATATAAATTATTCGCATGATGACCGTTCAAGCTGTGTTAGGATACCGTATGCTAGTGGTGAGAATGCTAAGATAGAAATTCGTTCAGCTGATTCTGCTAGCAATCCATATATTGTGTTTAAGATGTTGATTAAGGCTGGATTTGAGGGGATTGATCAAAAAATCAACTTAGATGAGAACTTCTTTGGACAATTCTATGATAAGCTTGAGGAGTTGCCTAAGAGTCTTGAGGACGCATATAAGCTTGCAAAAGAGAGTGAATTTGTCAGAGGCTCTATGCATGAGGACTTGCTTAAAACTATGTTTAGCTATTATGAAGATGTGTTGGAAAAGTATGGTTTGGCTGAAGATAAAGATGCCTTTGAGGAGGAATTTTACTTTAAATATGTATAAGGTTTGTTTATAAATCAGGATTATTTTATTGATTAACTGTGAAATGGTTGTGGTAGCAGATGGATAGCGTGCTTTTGGTTTCTGGTTCGGATAAGGAAAGCAAAATAGTAACTCAACTGCTTAAAGAAAGCAGTTATAAGACGGTGTACTGTACTGAAAGTGGAAGTAATGCAAGGCGACTTATAAAAGATAATAGCTATGATTTAATTGTAGTGAATACACCACTTATTGATGAATTCGGGCATGAGTTGTCAATAATGGCATCAGAAACAAGTAATGCAGGGATTGTTCTTATTTGTAAAACGGATATTGTTGAAGATATTTCTGAAAAGGTTGGATATTTTGGCGTGTGTGTAGTGTTAAAGCCATTGAATAAATCTAGCTTTCTTCAGTCGATAACGCTTGTTACTGCTACAAGGCAACGAATGCTTGGGCTTAGAAAAGAAAATGTCAAGCTACAAACAAAATCAGAGGAGATAAGGCTTGTAAACAGGGCAAAGCGTGTTCTAATTCAGTATCTGAACATGACTGAACCACAGGCACATAGATATATAGAAAAACAGGCGATGGACACTAGGCAGACAAAAATGGAAGTGTCTAAGAGAATACTAACAACATATGAAACTTAAGGTAAATAAAGGCTTTTAAAGCATGAACGGAGAAGATTATGAAAAAAGCGTTACTATTAATAATGAGTTTGGTTATATTAACGGTGTTTGTTTCGTGTAATAAATTGAACGAAAGCTCTGTTGTGGAGGTTGCTCAAGAAACCACTGTAACGGAAACAAAAGTAGCTGAAACAACCGTAGCTGAAACGGATTATGTTTCAAGCGAAAAGAACCCTTTGACGGGGCTTAAAGGCTATAATGAACAGGCAGTTGGAAAAAGACCTGTTGCTGTTATGGTGAATAATATCAAGGATTCACTTCCACAGTATGGAATTGAACAGGCAGATGTTATTTATGAAATCCCTGTTGAGGGCGGAATTACACGCATGATGGCTGTTTATGCTGATTATACAAATGTTCCCGATGTTTGTTCGGTAAGAAGTTGTAGATATTATTATCCGATATTAACTTATGGAATGGACGCAATTTATTGCCATTGGGGCAGGGATACCACTATTGCCGATGAAACGCTAAAAAGGCTGAAAATAGATAACCTTGATGGTGCTGGTGGAGCGAATGGAACATTGTTTTTTAGAGATGAAGTGAGAGCAGAAACTTTTTCATCGGAGCATACGGGCTATTTAAAAGGCGGGGCAATGGCTGAGGTGATTGAAAGCTTTGGATATAGAACAGATTTGCTTGAGAAAAATTCATCACCTATGTTCAAATTTAATTCAGAAGAAAATCTTGTCGCACCTCAGGGTGTCGTGTGCATGAGTGCGAACTTGCCTTTTTCTGACTCATATTATTCAACCTTTGAGTATGACAGTGCAACTAAGACTTATAAAAAGTATCATTCGGGAAATCCTCATATGGATTCAGTTACAGGAAATCAAATTGCTTTTACAAATGTTTTTGCATTATATACGGATGTTTCATTAAGAGGTGTTGGAGCATTGGTTGATGTTGAATTGAGTGGTGGAGATGGGTATTATATATCAAACGGTTCTGCACAGCAAATTAAATGGCATAAGGACAGCGAGGGCGAACCAATAAGAGTTACAGACTTGAACGGCGTTGAAATAAGTGTAAATGCTGGCAAAAGTTTTATCGGTATATTAGATGATAATTCTCATGTTGAAATAAGCTAATTGGCTTTGAATATGGTTGCTGATACTGTAATAAATAAAAACTTTCTCTTGTTTTAATATAGGTGAATAAAGATTGAAAATTAGTCAATATTTACTTATGAGGTGAATAAAATGAGAAAGATTGACTTAGCATTACTTATAGGATTGATTGTTGCAGTTGCAGTTTCTAACTTTACAAGCTTTGAACAAAGCTATGAAAGTTTACAGAACGGTGTACTTAGACTTCATGTGCTTGCAAATTCTGATAGCGATGAGGATCAGGAGCTAAAGCTAAAAGTTAGGGATAGGATTTTGGAGTATTCGTCAGAGATTTTCGGTGAAGATTTGAATATTGATGAGGTTGAGGACAGAGTAAAGCAAAAGCTTGACAGGATTAAGGAAATCGCTGATGAAGTGATAAAAGAAAACGGATTTTCTTATAGTGTTGAGTGTGAGTTTGTGAATATGAATTTTACTGCTCGTGAATATGAGGAACTTACAATGCCTGCTGGGAATTATGATGCGTTGAGGGTTACGATTGGTAAAGCAGAGGGGAAGAACTGGTGGTGCGTTATGTATCCTCCTTTGTGCATACCTGCGACAACTATTAAGGAAGCGTCTGACGATGGTGACGGAGAAGGACTTGATGATTCTAAGACTATAATTACTGCAAAAAATGGTGATGAGTTTTTCAGTGAAGAAGAATATGAGATTATGGAAAAGCCTGAACGGTATAAGGTCAAGTTTAAGATACTTGAGATTTATGATGGGATAAAGAAGAAAATATCCAGTTAAAGGGTTGTTCATTCGCCACAGGGCTAGGTTTAAATTATTGTTATTGAGATTGTTTCCCCTTGTTAAATTTAGCAAGGGGGTTTTGTTTTCTTTGGTTTTTACAACAGAGTTACAGTTTGATTGTTAAATATAGTTTTGTGTTTTTGGTTCTTATCTACCCTAATTCCTTTCAATTTAATTTCCGTATGGTTAAATTTAGTTGTGGGTGTTCATTTCTTTGTGCGTACAAAGAAACGAACCAAAGAAAAACGCAACTCAACGCCGTTGAGGCTTGGCACGCTCAACCAAAAACCAAAACAAAGACCGTTTTGGCTTTGGGGTCGCTACTTTGATTAGTTGCTTTCCCGTCGAATTTCATATACTTAGGAGGCGATTTTTATGTGCGACGGGAATGCGATTTAGGATTGTTCTGATGTAATTTTTACCACAGAATTTTAGCTTTGTTGTCGCATTTAGCCCATTTAATTAAAATAGACTTGTAAAATAACCTTGAAAAGTATATAATAAATGAAATGCTTGACGTTTTAATTTGAAAATTATCACAAAAAGGGGATTCTTGTTGTGTGATTTCCTTTAGGCAGTTATAATAAATTTAGGATTATAATGTGAAAAATGAAACCTTTTATTATTGCAAACAAGGTTTTATCGTTAAAAGTGAATGGATAGGAGAAAATTATGAATTGTAGTATTGTTGGAGAAAAGTATATTCCACAACTGAAAAAGCTTTGGAATGAGTGCTATCCTGAAGATACAGACGAATATATTAATGTGTTTTTCAAAAAGTGTTTTCCTCTAAGCCGATGTGTAGTGGGGTTGGAAAACGACATGGTTGTGGGGGTTATTTACCTCTTTCCTTGTAGAATTCTTAACGAGAATGTTCCAGCTTTTTACTTCTATGCAGGAGGGGTTTTCAAAAGCCAGCGTGGGCATGGTTATTATAGGGAGATTATTGACTTTGCGATAAAATATTCAAAAGATTTGGAAAGAGAATTTATCTGTCTGCCTTTACCACATCTTATAGAGTTTTACGATGACATGGGCTTTACACAAAAATATTATCATACAGTTCGTAATTATAGCGTTTCAGAAATCCAAAGTGAACATAATTTTCAAATGAAAGATATTACAGCACAGGAAGTTTTGAAAATGATGGAGGAATCAGCTGGGAACGGCTATATTCTTTGGGAGCTTGAGGTGATGGAATATATAATTGGGGAGTATCCGTCAAATAATGGTTTTTGCCGTAAGGTGATTGTTGACGATAAAGATGAGTATTATATTTTTGCACGAAAGGAAACCGACCACATTAAAATTATAGAAACGTCAATGCCACCTAAAATTATTGAGGATTTTACAAATGAATTGCTTTGTGAATTTGGAGGAAATAAAGTTGTTGCACAGGTTTTTGCTGATGAAGATGATGAAAAACATTTGAGTTGTGTGAGTAGCAAGCATATTAATGAGCCAACAAAGTGGTTTACTTTAATTATGTTATAGAAAAAAGTTACGCAGTCCTTGATTTTTGAGGACTGTGTTTTTATTTTAAGATTAAAAAATGACCTGTCATTTTGAATTAAACACCTGTTACCACTTTCTTGTTTACAAAAATGGAGGAATGTTTTATAATGAATTAGCGTTGCTAAAGAAAAACATGATAAATTAACATAATGTCCTAAAAATAAGAAAAATTAAAATCCTACTCGTAAACATAATTGTATTGCGAGTAGGATTTTGGTATAATAAAGTTGTACCCGTTATATTTATAAATCATAGGAAAAAGTTTCAGATGTGGGGCAAGTTGTAAAATGAAATGACCAAATAAAAATTAAAAATATCCCAGAGGAGAAACATCTGATATAATGTTAAGTGACCAAACGAAACATTAACGGAGGTTTCACCAATGGGACAAATAAAGAATA
>JAEWGD010000030.1 GCA_023388515.1 Bacillota bacterium | reverse complement strand
GTTTTGATGTTTCTATTTTACTTTTGCCGTAGATTATAACTTTCTTTCTTGTTGTCTAATTTCACTACAAGCTTTACTGCCTGTTCCTTGTAACCCTTGTCCAATTTAATTGGAAATAGACGTAAACGATTAAACCTATTTTTAGCAAAAATGCCAAATCTAATGATGAATAAGTAATGAAAAACGTGACTATTGTTTTTTATGTAATTCATAATGGATTCTTCTTGCTATAATTTAATAATTTAGATTTTCTATGTTATCTGCATTTTAATACAGATAACATAGAAAGTGTTTAACTAGGTATATAAAATTATAAAAGGTTTTAATAAAAAGCTTTTATTCCCCCATATGATTATTATTGTAAGTAATTGTACCATATAAATGCATTAATATCAAGTTATATTAACTATTAATAGAAATCAAAAAACTTTCTAAAAAGGTGGGTTGAGGTTGTGGGGCAGTTGGAATGATTATTTATTGTGGGGATATAATAATTTAGGGGTGATAAAATGGCAAAGCGAGGAATGAAAAGGATTGACCCTCGTAATCCTAAGAAAACACAGGAAAATCATAAAATGAACTTACCTAAAAATGATGTTACTCCTGTACCTGAAATTCAAGGAAAAGAAAAACACGGTAAGTAAGACAGCAAAAACATGAAAAGAGCATCATTGATTTTTGAAAATCAGTGATGCTCTTAAACTCATTATGTAAATAAACACTAATTTCATATAAGTCGCCCTCAAGAAATACACGAATATTGTACAAAAAAACAAAATGTGAACTTTTAATAATTTTTCACCAAAGTGCGTTGCTAAATTTTATCAAAAATGATATAATCAAATGACTAAATATTAGGAGGACTTTAAATGAAATCAATCAAGAAGTTTACAGCAATGTTTTTAAGTTTGCTAATTTGCATTATTTGCGTGCCTTTTAGTTCGGCATATGCACAATCTGCACTTACAACAGGTACATATGAAGATTTAACATATCAAATTTCTGACAATGAGGTTACAATTACTTCCTGTAATAAAACAGCTACGGAAGTGGAGATTCCTTCTGAAATTGATGGGTTGCCTGTCACAAGCATAGGAGATAAGGCGTTTAAAGATTGTACAATATTAAAGTCAGTAGATATTCCCGATTCTGTGACTTATATCGGAGCAGAGGCTTACAGTTATTGCTCTAGCTTAACTTCAGTAATTATTCCCGATTCTGTTACGAGAATTAAAAGTTATTCTTTTGCATATTGCAGTGGCTTAACTGAAATATCTTTAGAAAATAGCATTACAAATATTGAGGGGTTTGCTTTTTACAATTGTGATAGCTTAACTGCGTTATCAATTCCCGATTCTGTTGTTTCTATCAAAGAAAATTCATTTGGTTTTTGTGACAACTTAACTTATGTAACAATAGGAAAATCCTTAGTAAGTTTTAATGATTTTTCTTTTTATTGGTGTACTAAATTAACATCAATAAAAGTTGATGATAATAATACATACTTTTCTGATATTGATGGAGTGTTATTCAACAAGGACTGTACTGAACTTATTCAATACCCAACAGGTAGAATTGATGAAAGTTATTCAATTCCTAATACTGTGCAAAAACATCCTGCTGGACAAGTAATTGCAGGTTATGACTCTAAAACTGCACCTTCAATTGCTGTGCCTAAATCGAAGCACAACAAGATTCCAAATATAAAAGGAGATTATTCAGGAAATGCTAGAGGTTTATTGGCGAATGACATTAAAAATTCAAGAAACTACACTGATGCACCGAATAGTTCATTAAGAGAACTGATTTCTCTTAATAAATCAATGTATCCAGACGCATTTTAAAAATAAGAAATAGGAGAATTTATATGAACTCAGAAAAATTTGTAGACATAATTATTAAGTCAAGATTGAGGAAATCTTCTATAGAGGGAGTAATTGAAAATCTTATCAAAGTTTCTGGTAGAAGTCCACACAAAGATGATGTTGAGGAATCGCAGTGGTATCATGGTTTGAATGAAAATGATAAACTCTACTTAGAAAGAATTATTGGCAAAACCACTGATATGGCTTTATTTGGTTTATTAGCAATGCTTGATGGAGTAAGTTTAGTGGCTGAGAATGGCGATTATGAATTATACTATATTGATAAAGAAACAAAAGAACGCATTTTATTAAATGACCCTAATGATATAGAGTTACATGCTCTTTATAATGCTGTTGAAGAGTAAAGTTAAATAATAACTATCGTATAAGGGGGCATTAGCACCCCTTTTATGATAAGGTGCTAAAGCTTCCTTAACGTTGCCCTGCTTGGCTGCGTTTTTATCATTGGCAAAAATTTTGCTGTTAAACGCATTTACACAGTTTAATTTTTAGAACCGAGCTTTATGACGAACACAGCACATACAGTTCAGCAGATTTCTTGAAGAAATTAGTGGTAGCTTTTCCGTTCGCTATCAGGGAAATTCAGACCGATAATGGACGAGAATTCACCAACGCATACTTGCCACAAAAAACACCTACATTGAGTCTTTTTGAGAAAACATTGCAGAATTTTGATATACTTTATCACCGAATTAGAGTGGCTACACCACGTCATAACGGCAAGGTTGAACGTCAACACAGAATCGATGAAAATAGGTTTTACAAGAAAATGAAGATGTATAGCCTTGCGGACGGCAGAGCTCAATTGCTAAAATATAACAAAAAGTCGAATGGCATACCAAAGGTTTGTTTAAATTTTCTTTCCCCGAACGAGATTTTAGAGAAGTATTTGGGTGTGATGTAAAAAAACTTTGTCACGTTGCGACGTGACAACCCTAATGTAAACGTAACATTTTCTGCAGAAAATGTTACGTTTACATTAGGGGAATTATCAAATTTATATTTTTTTAGAGTAACTGTCACCTATCATTGACTATTTAACAGAAAAGTGCTGTAATAAGCGTTCCAGCCTATTGACATACGGCAAGAAATATGTTATAATTTTATTAGAAATAAAGGTTTGGGGCAAAGCAAAAAACTACGAGGGTTCGAATCTCATCGCTAGTGTATCTATTTTGTTCAACCCTTCCATTAATATTTAAAATAATAAAAGCAGATTGCAATTGCAGTCTGCTTTTATTATTACCACTTGGGTTATATATTCTTTGTTTATACCATTATTCTTATAAATAGTATAATACTTCATAAAAATAAAATAACAAATGTTAATACATTCAAAGACTTGACAAAAATACAATTTATGTGATATAATTAGAGTAAATCAATAACATTATCACTAAATTTTTAATATTCCCCTATTTTGTTTATTTATACAACATAATATTACATATTTAACTAGTTATTTGTTGTTGAGAAATAAATGCGTGATTGTTTTAAGTATTTATATATTTAAAATTAAAACATAAAAAATATTATTTGGAGGAAGCTCATGAAAAGAACAGGTATTGTAAGAAAAATCGACGAACTAGGAAGAATTGTTTTGCCAAAGGAATTAAGACGCACTATGGAAATTAACATTAAAGACCCGATGGAAATTTATACGGATAATGAGTATATTATCGTTAAAAAATATACTCCTAACTGTACTTTCTGTGGAAGCTCTGTATCCATCGGCGAATTCAAGGAAAAATGTGTTTGTGCTGAATGTATGGCAGAATTAAAAAGTAAAGCCTAAAACATTTATACTTGAATACATAATAAATATTATATAAAATAAGGTGATATAGTTTAAGCTATATCACCTTATTTATGGGTTCACCAGTTAAAAATGTTATATATTAGAAGAACTTATGCTCAATGAAAATTTTCAAACCAATTGCAACTAACAACACACCACCGACTAATTGAGCCTTTTTATTAAATATAGAGCCAAATCTTTTCCCAATGATTACACCAATAAAACTTAATACAAATGTTATTATTGCAATAATCAAGCAAGTGCTTACTATTTCTATATCCATTGCTGAAAAACTTACTCCTACTGCAAGTGCGTCTATGCTTGTTGCTACGCCCTGTACCATCAATGTTCCAAAGGTAATTTGCTTTACTTCGCAACAATCATTACTCATATCCTTTAAAGCCTCGTACACCATTTTTCCACCAATTACTCCTAATAAAATCAACGCAACATAGTGGTCATACGCTGTAATATATTTTGTAAAAGTTTGTCCTAAAGCATAACCTAAACTTGGCATTACACCTTGAAAAACACCAAATGCTAACGCTATAAATAATGTCCACTTAGGTTTCATATTCTTATTGCATAAACCATTGGTTACTGCAACAGCAAATGCGTCTGCTGATAAACCTAATGCTATCAACAATAATTCCACTTTTCCCATGATAATCCCCTCTAAACTTTTCTTGCTAAAAGCTCTGAATATTTTTCGTAAAATGCTTGAAATGTTCCCTCATCAATTGATTGACGCATTTTTTCCATTAATGTATTGTAAAAGTATAGGTTATGCATAACTGCTAATCTGCCACCAAGTATTTCTTGAGCCTTAAAAAGATGTCTTATATACGCCCTCGAAAAGCTTTTGCAAACATGGCAATCACATTCCTCATCTATCGGCTTGCTGTCTAGTTCATAGCATTTATTTGTAATATGCATTACTCCACTCCATGTAAACAATGTTCCATGACGTGCATTCCTACTCGGCATAACGCAATCGAACATATCCACACCTCGTGAAACAGCCTCAATAAGGTTTGCAGGCGTACCAACACCCATTAGGTATCTTGGCTTATCAATCGGCATAAATGGAACAACCACGTCTAATATCCTATACATATCCTCTGTCGGCTCTCCAACTGCAAGTCCCCCAATTGCATACCCATCAAGGTCAAGTTTTATAATCTCCTCCATGTGAGATACTCTCAAATCTTCAAAGGTACAGCCTTGATTTATCCCAAACAAAAGCTGATTTTTATTTATTGTATCATGCTGGGAATTCAACCTTTCTATTTCTTCTTTACACCTTATAAGCCAACGTGTTGTTCTTTCGCATGAGATTTTTGCATACTCATATTCGGCTGGATTTTCTATACATTCATCAAAAGCCATAGCTATTGTCGAACCTAAATTTGACTGAATCTGCATACTTTCTTCAGGACCCATGAAAATCTTTTTTCCGTCAATATGAGAAGAAAAATACACACCTTCCTCCTTAATCTTACGCAACTTTGCAAGCGAAAAGACTTGAAACCCACCACTATCTGTTAAAATTGGACGATTCCAATTCATAAACTTGTGTAGTCCACCTAGTTCCTTTATTGCCTTGTCTGATGGTCGCAAATGCAAGTGGTATGTATTGCAAAGCTCAACCTGACATTTCAGCTCCTCCAAATCAAGAGAAGATATGCCACCCTTGATAGCTCCTGCTGTCCCCACATTCATAAAGCAAGGGGTCTGCACCGTTCCATGAACAGTTTCTAAAACCCCTCTCCTAGCCTTTTTTTCCTGTTTTAATAGTTTAAACATTTATTCATTCTCCATTTATTTTATATTATCAGCATTGAATCTCCAAAGCTGAAAAATCTATATTTTTCTTCAACTGCAACTTTATACGCATTCATAGTGTTTTCATAACCCATGAACGCAGATACAAGCATTATAAGTGTGCTTTCAGGGAGATGAAAATTCGTTATCAAACCATCAATAACCTTGAATTCATATCCAGGATAGATAAAAATATCTGTGTATCCGTCCCTTTCACTTATCCCACCATAGAATTTAGCAAGGCTTTCAAGAGTTCTACAAGTTGTTGTACCAACGCCGATTACACGTCCCCCATTTTGTTTTGTTTTGTTAATCTTATCAGCTGTTTCCTTAGAAATACTATAATGCTCGCTATGCATTTTGTGGTTTAAAATATCATCTTCTTTTACAGGTCTAAATGTGCCAAGTCCAACGTGCAATGTAACATATGCAACATCTATACCCTTTTCTTTTATCTCTCTCAGCATTTCCTTTGTAAAATGAAGTCCAGCAGTTGGTGCAGCGGCAGAGCCTATTTCCCTTGAATAAACAGTCTGATAACGCTCCTTGTTTTCAAGCTTTTCTGTAATATAAGGTGGAAGTGGCATTTGCCCTATCTCGTCTAAGACAGCATAAAAACTACCATCACAATAAAACTTAACAACCCTGTTTCCATCATCTTTTACTTCAATAACTTCTGCAATCAATTTATCATTTCCAAATGCAAACCTTGCACCAACCTTAGCTTTTTTTCCTGGCTTGCAGATAATCTCCCAAACTTTCTCTTCCTTTTGCTCAAGCAATAAAAATTCTATCGGAGTAGCATTGCCCACCTTTTCTCCGTAAAGTCTTGCAGCTAAAACTCTTGAATCATTTAAAACTAATAAGTCACCTTTTTTTAAGTTATCGCATAAATTATAAAAGTGATTATGATAAATCTCACCTGTTTTCCTGTCAATTTTCATCATTCTTGAATTGTTTCTAGGCTCAATAGGTTTTTGTGCAATTAATTCTTCAGGCAAATCATAAAAAAAATCGGATTTTTTCATTTATTTACATATTTTCCTTTCATCTCGATATATTTTAATATAACCTATTAATTTTATCATATTTTCAGCTATATTACTACCATTTTTGATTTAATTCATAAAAATTAATTTTACTTATTGACAGAAGTTAAATTAAATGATATTATATTATACATGGATAGAGGTGCGGTTATGATGAGTATTTCATGTTAAGAATACCATTCTGTTATACATGAATAAAAGGCTATACCGCCGAAGAATAAGCTTTGGTAACGCTTGTTCTGGTCATATGTTAAATAGGCATATGATTGTCATCATTAATGTGATGGAGAGCTATCGGCATATTTAAAATTTTATGCCAATATTTTCTTCATAATATTTTTGATGAACCGGTTTTCGTAACCGGTTTTTTGATTATATTGTAATCTAATTATTAAGGAGTGTTAATATGAAAAAATATAATGTAGGTATCATCGGTGCAACAGGCATGGTAGGTCAACGTTTCGCTATACTTTTGGAGAACCACCCTTGGTTTAATGTAACTACTCTTGCTGCTTCACCACGTTCTGCTGGTAAAACTTATGACGCTGCTGTTGGTGAAAGATGGGCTATGCCAAAGCCAATGCCTGAAAGTATGAAAAATTTAGTTTTATTGGATGCAACAGCTGATATGGAAAAAATCGCAAATGAGGTTGACTTTGTTTTCTGTGCTGTTGATATGAAAAAAGATGAAATAAAGGCTCTTGAAGAGGCATATGCAAAGGCAGAATGTCCTGTAATATCAAATAACTCTGCTCATCGTGCTACATCTGATGTTCCTATGGTTGTTCCTGAAATCAACCCTGAGCATATTGAGGTTATTGAACATCAGCGTGCAAGACTTGGTACAAAGAGAGGGTTCATTGCTGTTAAGTCAAATTGCTCAATTCAAAGCTATGTTCCTGCTTTGCATCCACTTATGAAATACGGAGTAAGCAAGGTTCTTGCTTGTACTTATCAAGCAATTTCTGGTGCTGGAAAAACTTTTGAAACTTGGCCTGAGATGAATGATAACTTAATTCCATTCATTGGTGGAGAGGAAGAAAAATCCGAACAAGAACCATTAAAGGTTTGGGGTAAAATTGTTGATGGTGAAGTTGTAAATGCTACTATACCATCTATAACAACACAGTGTCTAAGAGTTCCTGTTTCAGATGGTCATACTGCTGCTGTGTTCGTTTCCTTTGATAAAAAGCCGACTAAGGATGAAATTATTGCTCTTTGGAAGGAATTTAAAGGTGTTCCACAGGAATTAGAACTTCCGTCTGCTCCAAAGCAGTTTATTCACTATTTTGAAGAAGATAATCGTCCACAGGCTAATCTTGATAGAAATCTTGAAAATGGTATGGCTGTTTCTGTTGGTCGCTTGCGTGAAGATTCACAATATGACTATAAATTTGTTAGCTTGTCACATAATACGCTTAGAGGTGCTGCTGGTGGTGGTGTGCTAATGGCTGAACTATTAGCTGCTAAAGGCTACTTCGATTAATGTTTTTATCTATACTTGAAAGGAGTTTCTATGAATAACACAATTTTTACTGGTGCTGGGGTTGCAATTGTAACTCCAATGAACACCGATGGAAGTATAAATTATACACAATTTGCTGAAAATATTGAATTTCAAATTGAAAATCATACAGATGCAATTATTGTTTGTGGTACAACTGGCGAATCCTCAACTATGACTGATGAGGAGCATATTGAAATTATTCGTTTTACTGTTGAGCAAACAAAAAAGCGTGTTCCTGTAATTGCTGGAACTGGTAGTAATGATACTGCTTATGCGATTGAATTGTCTAGGGAAGCTGAAAATTTGGGCGTTGATGCTCTTTTAGTTGTAACTCCTTACTACAACAAAACATCACAAAGAGGCTTGGTTGCACATTTCACTGCTATTGCTGATTCAGTGAATATCCCTATTATTCTTTACAATATTCCTGGGAGAACTGGAATAAACATCAATATTGATACTTACGCTGAACTTGCTGAACATAGAAATATTGTTGCTGTAAAGGAAGCTAGTGGCAACATAAGCTATGTGGCTCAATTGATTGCTAAATATGGCGATAAGCTAGATGTTTATAGTGGAAATGATGACCAGATTATTCCGATTATGTCACTTGGCGGAAAAGGTGTAATTTCTGTTATATCAAATATTTTGCCGAAAGCAACTCATGACATGACGCAATTCTGTCTTGATAATGATTTTAAATCTGCATCAAAATTGCAAATTAAGTATTTAGACCTAGTAAATAGCCTGTTTATTGACGTAAATCCAATTCCTATTAAGGAAGCTATGAACTTTATGGGTATGAATGCTGGGAAATGCCGTATGCCACTTGTTGATATGTCAGAGAGTAATGTTGCTGTTCTAAAGGCATCTATGAAAAAATCAGGCTTAATATAAATATTAAAATTTAAGGATGTGAAGAAATGACTAACATTGCGATTTGCGGTGCTAACGGTAAGATGGGAAAAACTATTGTTGGCTGTATTGCTGAACGCAGTAACTGTAAGGTTGTTGCAGGAATTGATATTAATACAACACAATATGGTGATTTTCCTATCTATTCATCTCCTAAGGATTTATCCGAAAGTCCTGATGTTATTATAGATTATTCTAACCCGAATACTCTTGATGGATTACTTGAACATTGCCTTGTTACTGGAACTGCTGTTGTTCTTGCAACTACTGGGTACAATGATGAGCAGATTGCTAAAATTAAAAAAGCTTCGGAGCAAATACCAGTGTTCTTTACTTTTAATATGTCGCTTGGTATTAACCTTCTGGTTGGACTCGCACAAAAGGCTGCTTGTGTTTTAGGTGATAGGTTTGATGTTGAAATAATTGAAAAACACCATAACCTAAAGATTGACGCACCTAGCGGTACTGCTCTAATGCTTGCTAATGCGATAAATGAAGTTTATGATGATTCGCTGCAATTCATTTATGATAGGCATTCACAACGTAAAAAACGTGATAAAAAGGAAATTGGAATTCATGCAGTTAGAGGTGGCACAATAGTTGGAGAGCATGAAGTTATTTTTGCTGGAAATGACGAGGTGATTTCTATTTCTCATTCTGCTACATCTAAAACTGTTTTCGCTGAAGGCTCAATAAATGCTGCTGTTTACTTAAAAGGCAAACAGGCTGGTTTATACGATATGGCTAGTCTTATTTAACTAAATATTTTAGTGAACCCCATCTGTATTAATAATACAGATGGGGTTTTTAGTTTTAATTATAATTTAGAATTTTTAATGTTTCATCATTTTCCAATGTTCCTGCACCATATAAAATTAAAACTTGGTTGTAATTGTCCATATTTACTACGTTATTGTATGAAGTTCTTATAAATCGCAAGTCTAGTACAGTGATTTCGCTGTAATGCTGAGTCAGGAATGGGATAAAGGAATTCGCATATGAATCCTTTATTACCAACAGATTTTTATCGTTCTTTACATCTGTTTTAATCGTAATCAATGGCTGATTTTGTCCCAAATAAACTAAGTATTTATCCTTTTCCTCAAGGTATTCTCTAAAATAAATACTGTCATATTCCTTGACTTCCATGCCATCATTTACCTCTACACTTGTAACCTTAGCTCCATTTTCATAATTATATAAATCAACCATATCAGGTGCTATTTTATCATACAAAGTCTTCGAATATAGCGTACCTTTAAAGTCATTACTTGCGTGTTCGATGTGGTACTTACTATATGATATTTCTGAAAATCCAAGCCTTTGAATAGCTGTTTTATATGCACAAAAAGCTCCGTAAGAAGTCCAGTGATGGTCATTTCTATAATAAATATACTCATCTCGAACTGCATTCAAGCTATTATATACATCAATAGTTGTAACCTTGTTGTCTAGCTTTTTATACATATAATCAATAAAAGCCTTTTGATTAACCACAGGAGCATTAGTCGGGAATTCTTCGGAATAAATCCCACCTGCTGATGGCGTAAACATAACATAAACATTCGCCTTGTTTTCATCAGCAAAATTATTTATCGCTTCCATAGCCTTATCAACCTTTTCATAATCTGGTTCGCCAAGCTTTTGTATCAGCATACCATTTGCGATATAGACTCCATTTATCTCCTCTTTACCAATTATAACTTCTGTTCCAACCTTAGCTTCAACCCACTTTGTTCTGCCTATGAAATGATCAGAAATATACTCCTCAAAACCATTCATAAAGCTTTTATCTTTTATACTCTCTATATTAAACTTCGGAAAGGTTGCCAAACTTCTGTTTTCAGTAGCAGAAAAGCTGTCTTTTTTTGAAATTAATGTCATAATCGGCAATGCAAAAAGTATCGCCATAAACACTATTGCAGAAACCTTGTTTTGTTTATTGTTCATCTGTCACCCTCCTAAAATCTAAAATATAAAAACGGATTATATGTTGAATCAACTAAATATGCTGTACATAAAATCATAATTACAACCTGTATAACGGGAAGTGAAATATTGAACGCTTTTAATGTGATTTTGTTTTCCTTAACTCCAAGTATAAACGTTTTGAACAAATCTGTGGAGGCAAAAATACATATTATCATCACTATAAAGTAAGATGAAAGCTGATATAATGATGTTGAGTCAATTCCGACTCCAGTTCCACCGAACATCGCTTTTGTATATCTTACAGCGTCTGTTAATGTATTTGTTTCAAATAAAACCCAACCGAATAATACTGCTAAAAATGTGTAAAGTGTGCTAATTGCAGGTGGTATTTTTTTGAGTACATTCCCCAAGAACAATTTTTCCACTAAAATTAATATGCCAAAGTATAATCCCCATAGCACAAAATTCCAACTTGCCCCATGCCATAGACCAGTAAGCCCCCACACAATTAGGAGGTTAATTATCGTTCGTGGAAGACCTTTTCTATTTCCTCCAAGAGGGTAATATACATATAATCTAAACCATGTTCCAAGTGTTATATGCCATCTTCGCCAAAATTCAGACACGCTTTTTGACATATATGGATAGTCGAAGTTTTCGGGGAAATTAAAACCTAAGACCTTGCCCAATCCGACAGCCATATCTGAATATCCTGAAAAGTCAAAATAAATTTGGAATGCGAATGCAAGTATACCCAACCAAGCTGTAAATACCGATATTTCACCGTAATCCATCGCTTTTACTTCAGTCCAAAGCATACCAATACTATTCGCAAGCAATACTTTTTTTGCAAGCCCCTTTAAGAAAATTCCAGCACCATAGCCAACCTTATCCATGCTAACTGTTCTGCTATCAATTTCCTTTTCAACATCGGCATAACGCACAATAGGTCCTGCAACAATTTGTGGAAACAATGTAACATAAGTAGTAAAGTTCACAATATTTTTTTGAACCTTTATATTCCTCATATACAAATCTATTGTATATGACATACTTTGGAACGTGTAGAACGATATTCCAATCGGCAGTGGCAAATTCGGATCGTTAAATGTAGTGCCAAAAATATCATTTACATTGCCAATCAAGAATGAGCTATACTTAAATACTGATAAAAGCCCTAAATTCATACAAACTGAAACTAGCAAAACTAATGTTCTAATTTTAGGTTTATCATCATACTTATGCATTATTCTACCAGCAGTATAATCTATCACAGTTGAAAGAATCATTATTACAACGTAAATAGGCTCTCCCCAAGCATAAAACAGTAACCCAGATACGAGAAGAATTATATTTTTCAGCCTTTTACCAGATATAAAATACAACGATAATACTAATGGTAAAAAAACATACAGAAACGCTAAACTAGAAAAAACCATATCTTAATCCCCTTTTATTTCTGTAATTATGTTCACTAATTCTTCTTTTGTAAGGATTGTGTTGACAACTTCAAGAAGTCCTTGCGTAGAAAGAAGTTCGGGCAATTGCAACCTTTTTAGTAGAGTTTTCCGTAGTTCCGAACTGTTTGCACAACCCGATAAACCTAATTCAAAAAAGTCAAGCCTTGTGATAGAATCACGCTTTACACCCTCGCTTGCCACAATCCCTGCTTTAGCGAAAGCCTCTAAAATTACAGCTTTATCTATGCCCTCAACGCCAATTTTCCCCTCACAAGATGGCTTGCTTTTTCGCTTTTCCTTACCGAAAACATCGGGGATATACACATTTATAATCCTGTCATTCGGAACAATTCCTTTTATGTAATTTCTAATCATAAATCCAGCACTATCTGAATCTGTGAGAATAATTATCCCTGTTTTTTCAGCATAAAACTTGATAAGAGAAACCTTTTCCTTGTCCTTGAAAATTCCATATCCATTGGTCTGTATAATAACCCCATCTATTAATGATGAAAGTTTAATTTTGTCATACTTACCCTCAACAATTATTGCCTGTTCCACTCTTAACAAAATACTTCTCCTCTTTGTTTTATTTTGCTGATTATTGTCTTCTAGCGACCATAAGCATTTCTATAATCGCCTTTTCGATAATTACCCTTGAGTCAGTTCTTGTCGATTTAAAAGATAAATCAGCTTGCCTTAAAATCTTTAGGCACTCACGCAGATGCTCCAGTGGTATCTTTCCACATGAGTTAAATGCATTTTTTACAACGAATTCTCTGCCCCTGTAATTGAAATCCTGAACAACATTATCCTGTCTTTTATTATTTACAAGGGCTACCCTTGCTCTATATAAATCTATAAAAGCTGAAGAAATTGCTGATAAAACAACTATCCCCTCTGCTCTTTGCTCCATAAGTTCGTCTAAAATTCGCATGGACTCACTGGTTCTAAGCGATACTACAGACTTTGCAAGTGCAAAAGCATTGGAGTCAAGTTGCTTTGACACAAGCATTCCTATCATTTCTTTTGTTATTTCAGAGCCATCTGCATAAGCACAAAGCTTGTCTAATTCATTTTTTATAAGCATACTATCACACAAGCAAAGCTCTGCTATTTCCTCGGCATTACTCTTATTGATAGTGCAACCCTCTTTGGCAACCCTGTCAACGATAGCTTTTGTAAGTTCAGTTCCAGTTTTGAAAACAGCCTCGCACACAACGCCTGTTTTCGTTATAAGGTCTATAAGCTTTTTATTTTTAGCTGATACAGTACGTTTTCCTGCCTTTAAATCGAAACCTGTAATATTGAAAATAATTACTGTCGTAGGTGGAATATCATCAATAATTTTCAAAAGTCGCTTTAAGTCATCAGCTACTAAACTCTCTGCATTTAAGTCATTTATCAGGATACAATTATACTCCGTAAACATCGGATACATTTCTGACATATCTGATAATTCACTTAAATTCAGCTTTTCACCATCCAGCTTCGAGTAACCGTCTGTAGTTGACTTAACAAGTTTTTTTAAAAGCAATTTCGTTAGCTTTTCCGTTGCAACTATGTCCTTGCCATAGAAATAATAACTATTTTTTATATCTCCAGACTTAATCAGCTTTGTTGTATCGGCAACGCTTAGATTAGCCATTTTCCAACCTCCTCACATTTATATTTCCACTAGAATCAACTTCAAACAAAAGATTATTCTCACCAATGAAAGTCGTGTTTTCCAATATATTTTCCCCAACTTCATCCATTATCACTAAATAAGCACAGTTGAAATTCTGCTCAACATACTTTCCATAATTCACACAAACTGTCGCATTTGTGTCTGTTTCTCCCTTGAAACATTTCAGTGTGAAATCATTATATATAATTTCTATACAATTAGTATTATAAAATTCAATTTCATAATCATTATAAGAAACATTCATTCCGTCATAATCTGACGTTTTCACCTTATTATCGCATACCTCTACGCCCTCTAAAAGATATGTTCCCAATGGAAGTATCACATTATTTACCTTTTCAAGCTTAAGCATCTCATCATATGAAGTCATGCTTTGGTATGGTTGATTAACTATACATAATGTATTAATTTCACTAAAGCCACTGCTTTTTATATATTTACTCACATAATCAACAGATTTATTTCCACCACTCATGTCAATTATATCCACAGAGCCATTATAACTTACAACTATTGCTACATTTGTACCACTGCCCAAAAAAGCAATTTTAAGTATATCCCTTTGACTTATCCTATATATCGTGCTTTCTGATATTAATATTAGCATGGAAATACAGATTGAAACAGCAATAAACTTAGGCTTTTTAAATAAAATGAATGTAACAGCTACAAATATTGTTAACATAATAATGCTTACTGATAAAAATCTATATCCTAGCGAGATATGTGTGTACTCAATCTTGCCTAAAAATTGCGACACCCCAAGAACTATTTTACAGCATATTCCTGCAACCGTCAATAAAGGATATGCAATAATGCCCACCCCACCAGTTATTGTAACCAACAATCCACAAATTAGTGTAACATTGCATAATGGAATTAAAATCAAATTTACAATTGGCGATACTATTGATGTTTCATTGAAAAACAACATAGATACGGGTAACACAAACAGCGTTACAAGTGAAAATGCTATAATATTTTTCACAAGCCTTTGCTTTCGGTTTTCTACTGGCATATTCTTAGTCATATATTGTGCAAACACGCCAATTCCGAACGCTCCTGATACTGAAAGCAAGAACGAGGCATCTCTAATTATAAACGGACTTGGCAAGGTTATAATAATCACAGCTATGCATAGCGAATTTAGCACATCTGCCTTGCGAAAAAACAGCACCGAACCTCCAGTCAAAGTAATCATAATAAAAGCACGAATTACCGACATCGACAATCCAGAACAGATTGCAAAAAGCACCATCGCTATCTCAATCATCAAAAACTTTTGCCAATTCCTCAAGCCTGTCAGATTTAATAGCAGATATAAAAATGTGGATAATATCACAACATGAAGTCCTGAAACCGACATAACATGTCCTATTCCAGTTCTAAACAGCGTGGTTTGTGTGCTATCTGATAAGCCGGATTTATCGCCAAAAAGTATGCCAATTAATATGTCACCCTCCTCATTGGGAAGGATTTGCTTAATTTTATGCAGAATATCCTCACGATATTTAAGCACTGCATTTGTGATTGAGAAATCGTTGTTATGAGTTAATTCAACTGTTTCTACCTTGTCGAATTGCAAAAAGATTCCCTTAGCATCATAATAATCCTTTGCATTAAAAGTATACTTATTCTCAAACATCTTCACAGTTCCAACAACAGTAATCCCGTCGCCCCTATCAATCATAGCGGAATCGCCATAATATAGGATTTTTGCATTATGGTTTGAGTTAATCTTCCCCTTTAGCAAATAGCTAGATTTATCATCACCGTATTCAGTAATACTATTGATTTCCCCAGAAAATACTACCATCTCACCATCGTAAGAAACTACCTTTTCATACGAAAACCCTTGATATACCCTAAACCATGAAAAAGCCATAATTAATGAAACCGTACATACTATAATTTCCTTATTTGTAAACTTTGATACATACTTTAGCACAAGTATTCCCAATAATACAATAATCATAACAGAAAAATCATAGCTCTTATTTAAAAATGAAGCCAAAAATAGCCCTGTAAAATATGGCACACCCACATAAACTATCTTTCGCTTCATGTCTATCACCCTTTATGTTGTAATATTTTACTTAAAAAACAAAGGTAGCTTTTCAAGAAAAATTATATCTTTTCTGTCTGCTGCATCACCCTCAGCTAAAACTGCTGCCTTGCCAACAACTATTCCACCAGCCTTTTCAACAAGGTTTACAACTGAATTTATGGACTCTCCTGTACTTATTACATCGTCAACAATAAGCACTTTCTTACCCTTTAGCTCCAATATATCATTGCTATCAAGGTAGAGCATTTGCCTTGCACTAGTGGTTATCGACTGTACCTCAACACCAATAGGATTTTTCATATAAAGCTTAATTGATTTTCTTGCAACAATATATTTCTTTCCAGTCTGCCTTGACATTTCATATGCAAGAGGTATCCCCTTGCTTTCAGCTGTTATAATTATGTCACATTCAGGGCATTTACTTATCAATTCAGTTGCAGCTGCAACAGTAAGCTCAACATCTGAAAACATAATAAACGCAGCAATATCAAGCTTATCATTAACAGGACAAATTTGAAGTTCCTTTGTAATTCCTGCCACTTTTAATGTATATGTATCAGCCATCATCTGCCTCCAAATATTTTATTTGTTGCGTTTGGCTCAATAATCAAACGCAACTATCATTCTTTTCCTAAAACTTTATCAAGTATTGAGCAACTTATTTTAGAAAAGCAAATTTAGTTCCAATAACTTAACCTGCTGGCCAACTCAAATCCCTACCTGAAAGCAAGTGAAAATGCAAATGTTTAACCGTCTGTCCAGCACTTTCTCCACAGTTATTCACTACTCTAAAGCCATCTATCATGCCCTTTTCCTCTGCAAGCTTTGATATAACTTCAAAAATATGTGCAACAACCTTTGAGTTCTTTTCATTAATCTCTGATGCACTAGCAATATGTTCCTTAGGAATTATCAAATAATGAATTGGTGCAGTAGGTGCAATATCCTCAAAAACGTACACCAAATCGTCTTCATAAATCTTTTTACTCGGAATATCTCCTGATATTATCTTACAAAACAAGCAATCCAATTTAATTCACTCCTATACTTAAAATTTCTTTAACAATTCCCTCAAGTGCTGACAACGCCTCATCTACCATATAGTCCTTACCAATGCCAGCCATAGCACTATCAGCACGGCCTCCACCTTTTCCCCCTGTAATTGCTGAAACCCTTTGAACTATCTTTCCAGCATGAGCCCCCTTGTCTATTGCAGAGTTGCTACATACGCAATAGAAATTTCCCTTGCCCTCAGAAATACCAGCAAAAACAGCTATAATATCGCTTTCCTTTTCCTTAACCTTATCACCAATCTGCCTCAACATATCTGCATTTGTACCATTAAACAATGCAGAAACTATTTTTGTCCCATAGACATCTCTTGCATTTTCAAATATTCCCTCAAGCTGATTACCAGCCATCTTTTGGTTTAGCTTTTCAATCTGTCTGTCTTTTTCCTTAATATCAGCCATTAATGTTACACAACGTTCAGGCAATTCATTTACATTCGCAAGCTTTAATGTGCTAGCAGACTTTGCAATTGTATCTTTGAATTCATACAGCATATTCAAAACGCCATCACCAGTAACAGCCTCAATACGTCTTACACCAGCGGCAACAGAGCTTTCAGACACTATTTTAAATAAGCCAATCTTTGCTGTATTATCAACATGAGTTCCACCACAAAATTCCATTGAAAAATCATCAACGCTGACAACTCTTACAATATTACCATACTTTTCGCCGAACAAAGCCATTGCACCAAGCTTTTTCGCCTCATTAATCCCCATTTCTTCCATATTAACAGCAACTGCATCCAAAATCTTTTCGTTAATAATATCCTCTACCTTTTGTATTTCATCTTCAGTCATAGCACTAAAATGCGAAAAATCAAAACGACATCTTTCAGGATAAACAAGCTGTCCAGCCTGTCTAACATGCTCGCCCAACACTGTTCTCAATGCTGATTGTAGTAAATGTGCAACAGTATGATTTCTCATTGTTGACATTCTTTTTTTCTTATCAACCCTTGCAGAAACAACCTCTCCAACAGAAATACTACCCGTTTCAAGCATACCCGCATGGAGTATATGCCCAGTTTCTGCTTTCTTTGTATCGCCAACTGCGAACAGACCGTCGCCCTCAATTTCACCAGTATCGCCTATCTGTCCACCACTTTCTGCATAGAAAGGAGTTTTATCAAGCACAATTACGCCCTCTTCACCCTCATTAAGCTTATCAACAAGCTTTCCATCGGATAAAATAGCAACAACCTTAGACTTTTCTTCCATGCTTGTATATCCAGTGAATACAGTTTGTTCTGCATTAATATCGACTGCCTTATTTGCCTCCCATGATGATCCAACCTTTGATGCTCTGTCTGCTCTTGCTTTTTGCTTTTGCTCAAGCACTAGCTCCTTAAATCTCTCCTCATCAAGAGTTATTCCTCTCTCCAAAGCAATTTCCATCGTTAAATCTATCGGGAATCCATAGGTATCACTTAGTTTAAATGTGTCATCACCTGACAAAACCTTTTCAAGCCCATCACTAATTATTTTATCCATAATCTTGTTAAGAAGCTCTGCACCCTTATCAATAGTTCTTGCAAAATTTTCTTCTTCTATCTTAATAATCTTCTTAATATATTCCCTTTTTTCCTCCAACTCAGGATATGCTGTTTTATTCTCATTAATAACCGTATCACAAACTTCATATAGGAAAGGTTTTATAACACCAAGCATTTTTCCATGACGTGCAGCACGCCTTAGCAAACGCCTTAACACATATCCTCTACCCTCATTTGATGGAACAACGCCATCACCAACCATAAATGTTGTACTCCTAATATGGTCAGTTATTACACGCAAAGATACATCTGTTTTATCGTCAGTTTTATATGTTACTTCAGCAATCCTAGAAATATGATTCATAATATTCTGAACAGAATCCACCTCAAAAAGATTATCAACCCCTTGCATTACGCAAGCCAAACGCTCAAGACCCATACCTGTATCAATATTTGGATTAGGCATAGGTGTGTAAGTTCCGTTTCCATCGCTATCAAACTGCGTGAATACTAAATTCCAAACCTCAACAAATCTGTCACAATCGCAACCTACCTGACAATCAGGTGAGCCACATCCAAGACTTTCACCCCTATCAAAATGCAGTTCAGAACAAGGACCACATGGACCAGAGCCATGCTCCCAGAAGTTATCCTCTTTACCCAAACGAACCATATTATCAGGAGAAACACCTATTTGCTTTGTCCACATATCATATGCTTCATCATCTTCCTCATATACAGAAATATATAGCTTGTCCTTTGGCATTTCCAAAACTTCAGTAAAAAACTCCCACGCCCATTGAATTGCCTCTATCTTAAAATAATCCCCAAAAGAAAAATTGCCTAGCATTTCAAAATATGTGCCATGTCTTGATGTCTTTCCAACACGTTCAATATCAGGTGTTCTTATACATTTCTGACAAGTTGTAACTCTCTTACTTGGTGGAACTGCCTGTCCTAAAAAATACTTTTTAAGCGGTGCCATACCTGAATTTATCAACAGTAAGCTATTATCACCCTGTGGTACAAGTGATGCACTCGCCATTCTTGTATGATTTTTATCCTCAAAAAACTTCAAAAACATTTCTCTTAATTCATTAACTCCACGCCATTTCATATTGCTAAACTCCTTTATTTTTAGATTATATTGTAATTTACAAATAAAAATGCTTCCGCCCTAAAATTGGGACGAAAGCTCTTCGTGGTACCACCCAAATTGCGTCATCAAGCAGCTAGACGACACCTCTCAAAACGCCTTTAACGCTGGCAAACGTCATGCTTTCACACGATGGCTCAAGGGTAGCACCTAATTATTATCAAAAAGCTTTCACCAACCGCTTTCTCTCTGCGTGATAATCAATCAGTCATTCCTTTCAACGCCACAAACATCTCTCTTTACATTATAACAAATTATATAAAAATGTCAATTACTTTTTTACATTTATCTTAATAAATAATTATTTTAACAAGCCTACAAAGTGTTATTATTAGCTGATAATTTTTCAAATGCTGAAAATGCCTGTTTTAAATTTGACACGCCAATTACTCTAATTTTAAAATCATCAGCATTAAGTCCTGTAAACGACTGCTTAGGAATAAGGCATATCTCAAAGCCCATTCTTTCTGCTTCCTTAATTCGCTGTACAACATGGGACACGGAGCGTATTTCTCCACCCAAACCAATTTCCCCAAACGCAAGCATCTTTTCATTAATCGGCTTATCTAAAAGACTTGAATAGAGTGCTAACGCAACCGACAGGTCGCCTGCTGGTTCATCAAGCTTAAAGCCACCGACAATGTTTAAATATACATCAAGTGTTCCAAAAAACAAGCCCATGCGTTTTTCAAGAACAGCCATAATTATTGCCATTCTATTATAATCAAACCCCGTAGCCGTTCTTCTCGCTGCTGTAAAACCACTCTTTGTAACAAGTGCCTGAACTTCTGCTAAAATCGGACGTGAGCCTTCTATAACGCATGAAACACAAGAACCTGATACATTATGTGGTCTGCCAGCCAAAAACATCGCAGATGGATTTTTTACTTCACTCAAACCCTTATCAATCATCTCGAACACGCCAATTTCATTTGTAGAGCCAAAACGATTTTTTACAGCTCGCAAAATTCGATAGCTTAAATGCCTTTCACCCTCGAAATAAAGCACCGCATCAACAATATGTTCCATCACCTTAGGTCCAGCTATTGCACCATCCTTGTTCACATGGCCCACTATAAAAATAGGTATCTCTTCAGTTTTTGCCGTATGCATGAACAAGTTAGTGCATTCTCTTACTTGCGTAATACTACCTGGACTTGATGAAATCTGTTGAATATTCATAGTTTGGATTGAGTCTATAATTACAATATTTGGCACTTCAGATGATATAGTATCACAAATAGCCTCAGCATCAGTTATTGTCAATATGTAGAGATTTTTTGTATCAACACCTAATCGTTCTGCTCTAAGTTTAATCTGACGTGCTGATTCCTCTCCTGAAACATATAAAATCTTATAGTTCGCACCCATGAATTGACATATCTGCAAAAGTAATGTACTCTTTCCTATGCCAGGCTCACCACCCAAAAGTACAATCGAACCTTTTACTAAGCCACCACCCAAAACCCTGTCTAACTCGCCAATCCCTGTATCATACCTTACCTCATCATCAAAAACTATATCTGATAACCCCATTATTCTTGATGAAATATCTGCTGAACGTCTTTTTGCTACGTTAGATTTTGATGCTGTCGCACGAACTTCTTGCTCCTCAAAGGTGTTCCATTCATCACAGTTCTGACATTTACCGTTCCACTTTGGGCTTTCAAATCCACATTGATTGCAGACATAAACTGTTTTTATTTTCCCTGCCATTTTAACTTCTCCTTACATTTAAAACAGACCTATTTTTGCTTTGACAAATATTCATTTATCGATGCAAATATTGTAAATGCTATTTCTTTTTGATACTCCTCTGTTTTTAGCTTGTTAGCCTCTTCAACATTGGACAAAAAGCCACACTCCACCATAACTGTTGGGTTCTTAGAAAAGTGGCATAAAAACAACTCTTCACCACATGGCTTTATTTCTCTTTTGTTTTCAGGCTGAATAAACTCCACAAACTTATCTTGAATAGCCTGTGCTAGATACTGACTGTCATTATTGTCAGAATAAAACATCTGTGCCCCACTGTATTTAGGGTCGGTAAATTGATTTTGATGTATCGAGATACATATTGCATTTGGATATTTATTGAATAAAGCTAATCTATTATCCATATCAGAACTTTTTTGATTAGCAATCCCCTCAACACCCTTGTCATGAATCGACCTATCCGTATCCCTTGTAACCTCAACCTTATAGCCAGCTGTCGTTAACATATCCCTTAAATTCAAAAGAATATTAAGATTTATACCTTTTTCAGGAACACCATCAGCTGATGAGCATCCCCCGTCCATTCCACCATGACCAGCATCCAAGATTATTACCAAATCATTATTTGGCATCGTTGACGCTGGGACAACTGTTTGTATTTTGTCCATAGCAAAATAAATTGCAACACAAGCCAGTGAAAATACTGTCAGTGAAGCTACTACCCTTTTCCAATGCTTAAATCTAAACTTTTTCATAAGCCCACCCCTTATTTGATTTAATAAAGCTTATGAAAAATATGGTACAAATATGACAGGCTATATATTTTTTAAAAATTATTTTTGTCTATTTCTATTATTATTTCTTCTATATCATTCTTCACTTTCTACTTCTATATATAATATACAGTATAACTTAAAAATTGACAAGGATTATTTATTGCTTAGGTAAAATAAAAAAAAGTTTTCATCAGATAATAATCATATGCCGAGTTGATAATTGTAATTGGCATTTTTGTAGTAAAATTTAGAGGAGTCGATAATATGTCAAGACGTGTTAATATTAATAAAGATAAAAAAGTTAAAATCTATCAGCCTAAGTTATCTGGCTCTAGATATTCAACTTATGTAATAACTGATAATTATACAGATTGCAATGGTTTTGTTTCATTGAAAAATCCTGAAAATGCAGAGTATGCTAAAACTTGGGTAGATGATAATGAAAAGTAACTAGCTAGAACAAAGGCGAACTTCTACTGGTTCGCCCTTGTTCTTTTTTAAATTTTTTCAACTACTTTTTTGTTTTGTTTTTATTTTTGCATATGTTGAGAATAATGTAAACACAATTAAATTCACTATTACTACACTTGCTCCAGGTGATGCATTCCATATAATCGCAACAAAAAAGCCTGTGATAAAGCAAAGCACTGCTATTATAGAAGATGTAATTATTACTCCCTTAAAGCTTTTACATACCCTCATCGCAGTCAAAGATGGAAAAATAATTAAACTTGAAATCAGCAACGAACCCATCATAAGCATTCCAAAAACAACTGTTAATGCTGTTAAAACTGCAATAATCATATTATATAAATTAACCTTAATACCTGTTGCACTTGAGAAAACTCCATCAAACGTCACTGCAAAAATTTTATTGTAGAATATTATGTATGTTAGTATAACCACTATTGATAAAATTACTATTCTCTTTACATCACTCTCGTTCATAGCAAGAATACTACCAAACATATAATTGCTGACATCATTTATCTTCTTTGCTCTTGATGTAACAAACACTGCAATTGCAAGCGAACTCGTTGCAAACAGTGCAATCGCAGAATCTCCGTTAATTCTGCTACTTTCACTTAATCTTAAAAGTATTACTGCTGCTACTATTACAACAGGAATTGCTACTTTTAATGGGGATAGGCTCATAACAACGGCGATTGACAATGCTCCAAAACCTACATGAGATAATCCATCACCTATCATTGAACAACGTTTTAACACAAGACTTACTCCCAATAGAGAGGCACATAATGAAACCAAAACTCCTCCAATTAATTGAAAAACCACTAAATCTAGTGTAAAAACATTCTGTATTTGCTGAATTAATTCACTCATAAATTTACTCCCCTAAAAACCTAATACCCATTTCACTTTTTATATAATCTGATGTTTTACAAAAATATCCTTCATCGTTATTTATATGAAGTATACAACTAGCATTTTCAATTGCACTGTTTATATCATGTGAAACCATTATTATAGTTATCCCATCAACCTTATTTAGCTCTTTAATCATGTTGTACATTTCAGATGCAACAAGTGGATCAAGCCCAGAAATAGGCTCATCAAGCAACAGAACTTTCTTCGTAGCACATAACGCTCTTGCGAGCAAAACTCTTTGTTGTTGACCTCCCGAAAGCTCACGATAGCATTTCTTTTTCAAGTTCTCAACACCAAGCTTTTTCATGTTTTTGAGTGTAGTATCCTTTTCTAATTTAGAATAAAACGGCTTTAAACCTCTGCTATTCAAGCAACCAGATAGAACAACCTCATATACAGAAGCTGGAAAATCTTTTTGAACGCTTGTTTGTTGTGGTAAATACCCTATTTCTGTTTTCTTCAACCCATCGCCATACTCAATCTTACCCTTAACAGGTGATTTTAGCCCAAGCAAACCCTTAATAAGCGTGCTTTTTCCCGAACCATTCTCGCCTACTATACAAAGATAATCACCACTGTTAACCTTAAAGTTTAAATCAGTAAAAACTGTGTTATTTTCATAGCTCATTGTGACATTATTGCAGTTAATTAAAGCCATCTAGTTTAATGCCTCCTTTAAACTTTCGGCATTCCCCTCCATAAGTTGAATATAGGTTATGCCATTATTAAAATCTTCACTACTAACATTGTGGCATGAATGAAACTGCATTTTCTTTGCTCCAGTTGCCTTACAAATAGTATCAGCAACCTTTTGCGAACTGAATTCAAGATAAAAAACAACAGGAATATTCTCTTCCTTAACCTCATTTATCAGATTTGCCAAAGTCTGAGGACCTGGTTCTGATTCTGTACTACAGCTTGTGAATGCTGCCATATATTCCAAGCCATACTCCTCTGAAAAATATCTAAGTGGATATTTATCGCCAAAAACAATAGTATTACGCTTTGCACCTTCAACAATATCTCTGAGTTTAACGTCTAAAGCCTCTAATTTATCTACATAGCTATTATAATTTTCATTATAAATGCTCTCATTTTCCTTATCAACTTCAATTAAAGCGTTATTAATGACCCCGACAATTGTAATTGCATTCAATGGAGAAGTCCATATATGCTCATCATATTCACTATGGTCGTGTTCATCTTCGTGTTCATCTTCGTGTTCATGTTCGTGTTCATGTTCCTCTTCATCTTCGTGGTCGTCTTCTCCGTCAACTAATAACTCTACATTATCCATCAGCTGAATAACCTTCGTTTTGCTTGTATCAATTGAGTCTAAAACCTTATCCACCCAAACCTCAGATATACTTCCTACACATATGAAAATATCACTGTTTTTTATAGCTAATATATCATTTACAGATGGCTCATATGCATGACTTTCTTCCCCAGCCTTTAACAAAAGCTGTACATCTGCTTTATCTCCTGCAATCTGCCTTGCAAAATCATAGCTTGGAAAAATGGTGGTTACAATGCTTATTTTATCACTATCCGTCTTTGTATTTCCAATATTACAGCCCGTTAAAACAAGGCATAAAACCGACATTGCCATCAATATACTTAAAAACTTTTTCATACTTATTTCTCCTCCAATTTGCTATGGCAGGATTTACATTCGCCATATAAGACAGTTTTTGTATTGTCAATTCTAAACCCATGATGCTCCAAAACATGAACATCAATACCTTGCATAAAATCGCAACTAGTGTGAAATAGTTCCCCACATCTTACACATTTCAAATGAAAATGCTCCTCACATTCTTCATTTTCATGCACATATTGGTAGCAAGCACCTAATTTATCGTCCATAATATACTTTCTAACATAACCTATCTCAACCAACTTATCAAGATACCTATAAACAGTGGTAACTCCGACAGTTGTCCCCTCAGCATTAAGATGAGCAACGATTTCAGCAGCCGTTATATGCCTATCCATACTGGCTTTTATATGCTCAAGTATTTTTTCCTTTTGTTTAGTTTTATATCCTTTATCCATGATTACCTCTTTATAATTAATGCAAATGCTTATAAATTATTTTAGCAATATGAAAATGAAAACCATTTTCATATTGCTAAAATATAATATCATATATTCTAAAAAAAGTCAAGCTGAAATTGAAAATCATTCTCAATTTCAGCTCAAAAACTTTATCTAAATTTATTCATTACAAGACCTGTAATTGTTTTTGGATAGAAATAAGTGGATTTCTGTGGCATCTTTTCTCTTGCCAATGCTACATCTCTTATCTCACTTACCTTTGTAGGATTTAGTATAAAGCTACAATTAGCCTTACCGCTGTCAACAGATGAAATTGCCTCGTCAATAGTTTTCGTATATGTAAGATTAATCTGATTAGCCATATTTTCTTTATCAATACCAAATATCTTTTCAAGAACAAGAGTGTGAAGTACGCTTACATCAAGCCCACAATATGAATCAGACATATCAGGCATAACCTCTTTTACAGCATTTTCATTCTTCAAAATCAACAGCTTAAAGCTATCATTTCCATAATACATAGCAAATGCCTTTTTGCCCTGTTCATACAATCCATTAAGGCTGTCCTCAACTTCTTTTCTTCCCTTTATATCAGAAACATCAAAATACTCACCGAATTTCCCCGACACATCATCAGCATTAAAATTATCCAAATCACGCACAAGTCTATGTGTTGGGAACACAACCAATCCATCATTCTCCATATTAACAAGCATCATCATGATATAGCCCGATTGACTACTCTCATCAGAAACACCCGTATCACATAAATGTTTATGGAAATTAAGTGCTGTTTCATATCTATGATGACCATCTGCGATATAAAGCTTTTTATCCTCAAAGGTTTTAGCCAAGCTATTTAGCACCTTTTCATCACTAACGCACCACATTCTATGTATAACGCCATCATTATCACTTATCTCCATATCAGGCTTACCCTGTGAACAAGCGTCAATCGCACTATATGCCTTTCCGTCCTCGTCCATATACAACGAATAAATCTGACTAAAGTTACAAAATGTTTCGCTCATAAGATTAAACCTATCAGCCTTTGCCTTAGAAAGTGTTTCCTCATGTGGTAATACGATACCCTTAGAAAACTCCTCAAGCTTTACAAGTGACACAAAACCCTTTACTGCCTTTTTATTTCCATTTGCAGTAAACTCCATCTCATAAACATAAATACTTTCCTTATCGTCCTGCTTTAAAACTCCCTTTTCATACCATTCATTCAATGTCTTTCCAGCATCCTTGTATTTATTCTCACCCTTTGGTAGCTCTAATCTAATAATGTTATATCCATTATTCTCAATATATTGTTCACGCTCTTCATCGGAAATTATATCATAAGGAGGGCAAACCAATGTATTCAAGTCGCCAGCCACCTCTGAATTATATCTTAGTCCGTTCATTCCCTTAATTATCGCCATAATACACCCCTATTATATTTTATTTTGATTTATATAAAGGTAATGAGGCTACTTTTGCGTATCCTCATCCCCTTTAACTCTAAACGTGGATAATAATCTTACCTTTTCAGAATTATCTATTCACTTTTCATTCCACAACATTTTTTATACTTCTTGCCACTTCCGCATGAGCATAATTCATTATCGCCAAGCTTCTTATTTGAAGTACGACGATGTACAAAGCTACCGTCACCACCTGCATTCGGTGCGTCAGGCTTTGCAACCTGTTCACGCTTTATAGGTGCATTTACATTCACCTTTACAGTAAGCAACAAACGAACAGTGTCCTCTCTTATAGACTCAACCATTGCATCAAACATTTCAAATCCTTCATGTCTATATTCAACAACAGGGTTTTTCTGTCCGTATGCACGCAACCCAATACCTCTCTTAAGTTCGTCCATATCGTCAATATGTGCCATCCACTTTGTATCAACAACCTTAAGCAAAATTACACGCTCAAGTTCACGCAGTACATTCTCCCCAACTTCTGTTTCCTTATCGCTATAAGCCATAGTAATTTTCTCTAATAGCTCATCTACAATTTGCTTTTTATTAACTTCTATAAGAGCCTTTTCATCATATTTCAAGTCGTCTTCAGATATTAACCAACCTAAGAAATAATCTTTTAATCCAGCAAAATTCCACTCTGATTTATTCTCATCATCAAGCAAATATCTATCAACAGTATATTCAACAAGGTCCTTCATCATCTTAACAATATACTCATGAATATCTTCACCATCAAGAACCTGTGAACGCTGTTTGTATATAATCTCACGCTGTGTGTTCATTACATCATCGTAGTTCAGTACATTCTTTCTAATACTAAAGTTTCTGCCCTCAACCTTACGTTGCGAAGATTCAATAATCCTTGTAAGTATTCTGCTCTCAATAGGCATATTTTCATCAACATTTAATGTATTTAACATTGCTTCAAGTCTTTCACCACCGAAAATACGCATAAGGTCATCATCAACAGATAAGTAGAACATACTCTCACCCTCGTCACCCTGACGTCCCGAACGTCCTCTCAACTGGTTATCAATACGTCTTGCCTCATGACGCTCTGTACCAAGAATAAACAATCCACCAGCTTTTTTAACCTCAAGAGCTTTTTCCTTAACCTCTATCCCATATTTCTTATAAAGGTCTATATAAATATCTCTTGCTTTCAAAATTTCTTCATCTTGAGTTTCAGCATATCCAACTGCTTCAGTAATAACTTCCTCTTCAAAACCTTGCTTACGCATTTCTGCTTTAGCTAGGAACTCAGCATTACCACCAAGCATAATATCAGTACCACGCCCAGCCATATTAGTAGCAATCGTAACTGCACCAAGTTGACCTGCCTGTGAAACAATCTCTGCTTCCTTTGCATGATATTTAGCATTCAAAACCTCATGCTTAACACCCTTCTTTTTAAGCATCTTTGACAACAATTCAGATTTCTCAATAGAAATTGTACCAACCAAAACTGGCTGACCTTTTTTATTGCACTCAATAATCTGATCAATAACTGCCTCATATTTGCCCTTTTCACTTTTATAAATCTGGTCATGATGGTCTTTTCTTATAAGTGGTCTATTTGTAGGAACTGCAATTACATCAAGTTTGTATATTTCTTTAAACTCATCTTCCTCAGTCATAGCAGTTCCCGTCATACCCGACAGCTTATTATATAATCTAAAGTAATTCTGAAACGTTATTGTAGCTAGAGTTTTAGATTCATTTTTAATCTTAACGCCTTCCTTTGCTTCAATCGCTTGATGCAATCCATCATTAAAACGTCTTCCAAGCATCATACGTCCTGTAAACTCATCAACAATTAAAACCTCATCATCTTTTACAACATAATCTGTATCCAAATGCATAATTCCATGTGCCTTTAAAGCCTGATTAATATGGTGAAGTAATGTAATATTATCAGAATCCATTAGGTTTATAACATTAAAATATTTTTCTGCCTTTTTGATACCCTGTCTTGTAATCGTTGCAGTTTTTGCCTTTTCATCAACGATATAGTCGCAATCTTCATGCTGTGCATCTTGGTCAGCCTTATCATCCATTTCTACAACTGTACATTTTGTTAAGGTTAGGACGAATTTATCAACAATAGAATAAAGATCAGTGGATTTATCTCCCTTTCCAGAAATTATAAGAGGAGTTCTTGCCTCATCAATCAAAATTGAGTCAACCTCATCCACAATTGAGAAGTTATGTACTCTCTGAACTCTATCCTTTTTGTATATTACCATGTTATCCCTTAAAAAGTCAAAGCCTAGCTCATTATTTGTAGCATATGTAATATCAGCATTATAAGCCGCACGTCTTTCCTCATTTGTAAGACCGTGAAGAATAACACCAACAGTCAAGCCCATAAAACGGAATACTTTACCCATTTCTTCAGACTGTACCTTAGCAAGATAGTCATTTACAGTAACAACGTGTACTCCCTTGCCCGATAACGCATTCAAATATGCTGCAAGACACGCAACTAAAGTCTTTCCCTCACCCGTTTTCATCTCAGCAATACGACCTTGATGCAAAACTATTGCACCAATTATCTGCACTGGAAACGGCTTTTTGCCCAAAACTCTGTCTGCTGCCTCACGACAAGCTGCAAGAGCCTCAGGTAAAATATCATCAAGTGATGACCCACCCTCAATTTTATCTTTAAATATTTGAGTTTTAGCTTTTAATTCAGCATTTGTTAATGCCTGATACTCTTCATCAAAATTAAGTACCTGTTGTTTTATTGGCTCAATCCTTGCAAGCTCTCTCTTACTATATGAACCAAATAGTCCGCTCAGTATTCCCATTAAATTATCCGCCTTTTTCTAGATTTTAACACATCTAACTTCATAAAACATATAAATTTATTGTATAACAAATATCTCGTTTTGTCAATAGCATTATGGCATTTATTCTCATGCTTTTTGTTTTTGATAATATTTACAGCATTCAGAAAGAGGACACTTTTCACAAAATGGCTTTCTAGCTCTGCAAATATCACGTCCAAATTGCACAATTCTATGACAGAAATCCGATGACTTTTCTGGTGGAATTAGTTTCACTAAATCCTTCTCCACTTTATATGGTTCAGTATTCTTTGTTAAACCAAGCCTACCTGTTATCCTTATAAAGTGAGTATCCGTGACAATAGCAGGCTTTCCCCATATATCACCCATAAGCAGGTTGGCTGTTTTTCTGCCAATCCCTGAAAGCGTGAGCAAATCCTCCATTGTATCAGGAATTTCACCACCGAAATTATTTAACACCTGTTCCGACATTTCCTTAATGCTTTTAGCTTTTGTCCTATAAAAACCGCATGACCTTATATCATTCTCCAACTCATTCAAATCTGCATTTGCAAATGCTTCAATCGTAGTATATTTCTTAAACAGCTCTGCTGTTATAATGTTCACCCTTGCATCCGTACACTGTGCCGATAACCTCGCTGCTATCATAAGCTCATAGGGTTTGCTATACACCAAAGAACACACAGAATCAGGATACAGCTTTTCAAACTCTGCTACAACTATTTTTGCAACCTCACTTTTAGTCATTCCTACCTCTCAATCCTTAATAACTAATTTAAAACAATTTCCATACTATTATAACATTTCATCAACTTTATTTCAAGTAACTATTTTAAATTAGCATTATTTCGACAAAATTCTTTTTCTTCGGTTTACCTCTTGACAGAATTGAAAATATCTGTTATAATAAGCGAAATTGCTTTAACGGTTTAAAGCATAAATGCTTTTATCGGTTAATGCATCAAATTATTAAAAGGGGAAAATAATTATGATAATCGCTATGCTCGTAATCTATATCGCTATTATGATTGGGATTGGATTATACACATCTAAGAAAACAAATTCAGTTAGTGATTTTGTTCTCGGTGGTCGAAATGTAGGTTCGTGGCTTACTGCTTTCGCTTATGGAACTTCTTACTTCTCTGCCGTTGTTTTTATCGGCTATGCTGGACAATTCGGGTGGAAATATGGCGTATCTGCTACTTGGATTGGTGTCGGCAACGCTTTAATCGGAAGTGCTTTGGCTTGGGTTGTGCTTGGAAAACGTACTAGAACAATGACAAAACATTTTAATGCACGAACAATGCCTGAATTTTTTGAACATAGGTTTAAATCAAAAGGCTTGAAGATTGCATCTGCATTAATTGTATTTTTGTTCCTTATCCCTTATACAGCATCAGTTTACAACGGATTATCAAGGCTTTTTGAAATGGCTTTAAATGTCCCATATACAGCTTGCATTATTGCTATGGCTGTTTTAACCGCTGTTTATGTAATTCTTGGTGGGTATACTGCAACTGCTATTAATGACTTTGTTCAAGGTATTATAATGCTTGTTGGTATAGTTTTAGTAGTTATACTTGTTGTTAGTGACGCTGGTGGGCTTTCAACTGCTTTAGAGGGGCTTGGAAATATCAGTGATAAGGGTGTTCCACAGAATACACTTAATTCCTTATTTGGACCTGACCCACAAAGCTTGCTAGGAGTTGTTATACTAACATCACTTGGAACTTGGGGATTGCCTCAAATGGTACATAAATTCTATGCTATTAAGGATGAATCTGCAATTAAAAAAGGTACAATAATCTCAACAGTTTTTGCTATTGTTGTTTCTTGTGGTTCATACTTTCTTGGTGGGTTTAACAGATTATTCAATACAACTGACCCAGATATTGCCGCTAAAACAGGCAGAGCTTTGATTGATGTTAATAACGGCAGACCTGACTTTGACGCTATGATACCTACACTACTTGAAAATACCCTACCTTTAATTATGATTGGCATAGTAGTTGTGCTTGTTCTTTCAGCTTCAATGTCAACTCTTTCTGCTCTTGTTTTGACTTCAAGCTCAACTTTAACACTAGACCTTATAAAGCCTAATTACAAGAAAGAAATGACTGATAAAAAAGAAATGCTGATTATGAGAATTCTAATCGCAGTTTTCCTAATAATTTCAGTTGTTATCGCATTAAATAAAAACGCTTATATTTCAACGCTAATGTCTATTTCTTGGGGAGCCCTTGCTGGCTCGTTCTTAGGGCCTTTCACATATGGTTTATTCTCTAAGAAAATAACAAAAGCATCAGTTTGGGCAAGCTTTATCACTGGTACAGGAATTACAGTTGTACATATGTTCCTGTTCAGCTTAAACCTTTTCCCTGACCTTGTTAGCAAGGTTACTGAGATTAATAGTGGAATATTATCACCTATTAACGCTGGTGCATTCGCTATGCTTGTTTCATTGGTAATTGTTCCTGTTGTTAGTTTGTTCAC
>JAEWGD010000037.1 GCA_023388515.1 Bacillota bacterium | reverse complement strand
CTTGCTGATTACCTCAATTGGTATAATAACCATCGTATTCATGGAAGCTTGGGCTATTTATCTCCAAAAGAATTTAAAAATAACTTTGTCCGAATATAAATTGTACTAATTAGGCTTGACAATCCATTTTAAAAGCTATCACAGAGGGTATCTCTTATGATTGTTTGAAAGCTAGATTAGAAATCCCTTGTTGTAGGGATGTTTATTACGAATTGTACAGACGGTTCTTCTGGTTACTTGACAAAGCGCGAAACTAACAACTCCTATTATGAAAGGAGCGTGTGAATATGAAACTAACATGCGAAGAAATCATGGAAATTATTGAAATCGAAAGGTATGAAGAACTATTATGTGCGGAGAAAAGTAAATGGCTAATGAAGAAGACATGAAATGTCCTTTTCAAGATTTATATATCCAGAGAATAAGGAGGAGGTACTGTATGAACTTCAACAAGCATTTAAACCTTGAAGGAAAACATGCGTTCCTAGGAGCTAGTAAATATCATTGGATTAATTATGATGAAATAAAAGTAGCCGATGTATATTCTAAACATTTAGCTACTCAAAAAGGCACCATGCTCCATGATTTTGCGGCTCAATGTATTCGGTTAGGACAAAAACTACCAAGGTCACAAAAAACGCTAAACATGTATGTGAATGACGCTATAGGTTTTAAAATGATACCAGAACAAGTTTTATATTACTCTGATAATTGTTTCGGCACAGCAGACACGATTATATTTAGGAATGATTTATTAAGGATACACGATTTGAAAACTGGCGTCACGCCAGCACGAATGGAGCAGCTTGTAATATACGCTGTTCTTTTTTGTTTGGAATATAAAGTGAAACCGTCAGATATTGATATTGAACTACGAATATATCAATCAGATGAGATTTTATGCCATAAACCTACAGTAGAGGACATGGTTCCTATTATTGATAAAATTATTTGTTTTGATAAAATCATAACTAAAATAAGAGCAGAGGAGGGATAAGCCTTGAATTCCATAACAGAAGATATTTTAAAACATTATGGGATGCCTAAAAGATCCGGGAGGTATCCATGGGGTTCTGGTGATAGTCCTTTTCAACGTAGTGGAGATTTTATGAGTCGAGTGGACGAATTGAAAAAATCAGGAATGAGTGAAAAAGAAGTAGCTGATTCTATGGGTTTAACAACTAGTCAACTGCGAACTCAGGTTGGATTGGCGAAAGATGAACGTAGAGCTATCGATGTAGCAACCGCCAAAGGTTTAAGGGAGAAGGGCCACAGCCTTAATACAATTGCAGAAAAAATGGGTTATACAAATGACTCATCAGTACGCTCGCTCTTAAATGAAAATTCAGAATCTCGGATGAACCAAGCTAAGTTAACTGCTGAATTCCTTAAAAAACAAGTTAACGAAAAAGGCATGATCGACGTCGGTGTCGGAGTAGAAAGAGAATTAGGTATATCTAAAGAAAAGATGAGACAAGCTCTTTATATTCTTGAAATGGAAGGATACGATGTTTATGGTGGGGGTGTTCCTCAAGTAACAAATAAAGGGAAACAAACAAACATTCGGGTTCTTTGTCCTCCCGACACCGAACACAAAGATATCTATGATTTTGAAAATATTCATTCTGTCAGAGATTACGTGTCACATGATGGTGGAGATACTTTTGACACCTTTGTATATCCGAAGAGTATGAATTCAAATCGTATTAAATTTCGGTATGCAGAAGAAGGCGGAATAGATAAAGATGGAGTTGTTGAAATTAGAAGAGGTGTTGACGACCTTTCTTTAGGGAAATCACATTACGCCCAAGTTAGGATCCTTGTGGACGATAACAAGTACATAAAAGGTATGGCTGTTTACTCTGACGATATGCCCGATGGAGTCGATGTCATATTTAATACTAATAAAAAACAAGGAACTCCAAAAGGGGACGTACTTAAAAATATCACTGACGACCCCGACAACCCGTTTGGCTCTCTAATCAAAGCTGGCGGTCAAAGTTATTATATTGATAAAAATGGAAAGCGTCAACTTTCACTCATTAATAAAAGAGCAGAAGAAGGCGATTGGAATGAATGGAGCGATAAACTCCCTTCTCAATTTCTATCAAAACAAAGTATAACGTTGATTAATAAACAGCTAAACTTAGCATCAGCTGATAAACAAGCTGAATTCGATGAAATTATGTCACTTACGAATCCAACGGTTAAAAAAGTTTTATTAAAATCTTTTTCGGATGATTGCGATTCAGCGGCGATTCATTTACAAGCAGCTTCTTTACCAAGACAAAAATATCAAGTTATATTACCAATAACTTCCATGAAGGATAATGAAGTATATGCCCCTAACTACAAGAATGGCGAACAGGTGGCTCTTATACGATTCCCTCATGGTGGAACATTTGAAATTCCTATATTAACAGTTAATAATAAACAAAAAGATGCTAAAAAAATATTAGGTAACACACCTGCCGATGCTATAGGAATAAACAGTAAAGTGGCTGAGCGTTTATCTGGAGCCGATTTTGACGGGGATACGGTAATGGTTATCCCTACTGGGGGTAAAGTAAAAATTACATCCACCCCACCTTTAAAAGGTCTTGAGGGATTCGACCCTAAATTAGAATATGGTGGTAAGAAAGAGGGTACTTTTAAATTGATGAAGAACACCCAGACCGAAATGGGTAAAGCTTCAAATTTAATTACCGACATGACTCTAAAAGGTGCGACTCAAGATGAATTAGCAAGGGCAGTTCGCCACAGTATGGTTGTAATAGATGCTGAGAAACATAAGTTGGACTATAAACAGAGCGAATCGGACAACGGTATATCTTCTCTTAAAAAGAAATACCAAGGAACCTACGATGAAGATGGTCGCTATCGTGAGGGTGCTGCTACTCTAATTTCGAGAGCGAAATCTGAGACCTCTGTAATAAAAAGAAAAGGTAGTCCAATTATCGATAAAGAAACGGGTAAACAAAGCTATAAAGAAGTATATGAGGAGTATGTAGATAAGAAGACTGGAAAAATTAAGGTTAGAACTCAACAATCTACAAAGATGGCGGAGACTGATGATGCTTTTACTCTAGTGTCGGATGCCAACACTCCAGCAGAAAGAGCATACGCTGAGTACGCAAACAAAATGAAAGCGTTGGGTAATCAGTCTCGTAAAGCGATGATAGGTACTGGTAAAATAGCTTACTCTACATCTGCAAAAAAGACATACCAAGAGGAAGTAGACTCCCTGTCGGCTAAACTTAATGTAGCCCTTAAGAATAAGTTTGTTTTATTCAAAGTCATTGAAATTAAGAAAACCAGCATTTCACATATTAAACCTGATTTGGTATATGATGAATGGGTATATGGGTTGATGTATGACTGGGTGGGGGACGAATTAATTTCTGCGGATCAGGTGAAAACACTCGAGTATTGTCGTGAATTACTACAATTAGAGCCAAGTATCGCAAATCTACCTTGGCGTGAAAAAGCTCAAGGGTATGAATTATTGGGACTAAACTGGGTTAAGAGAATAATCAAATTTACTTTGATAGAACGTGATGAAAGTTTTATTATACCCTCTGATTTTAAGTATCATTTACGAGCAGGAACAGGCGGAAATATTTTTTCGAGATTGAAAACCCATGAAGAATATTTCAAAGGAGTTTATGAAAAGTATAAGAAACTATAACTGCTGTATTTTTACGATCCATTTGACAACCTCATAGTATAAAAAGAAAATACTAGCAAAAATTATCTTTATTTTAGTGAGCAATGTAACAGCGCAACAGGACTTTACTACCTACGTGCAAGATACATGAATCCGTCTACCGGAACATTCACAAGCATGGATACCTATCAGGGTTCAACTTTTGATCCAATTACACTGCATAAGTATCTGTATGCCAATGCTAATCCTGTGATGAATTGTGATCCGACGGGTCATATGGCTGAAATGGTCATGACTATGGGGGCAAGAATATCTCTTGATGAAGCATATGCAGCAAGTAGTGCTTTCTTTCCATTATATCATAAACAACAGGTTTTGTACACTACCCTTACATTATGGTTGCGATTATGATAGGGTGAATGCTTTGAATATATTTATAGTTAGCTCTATTTAGAGATTTTAATCATCCGTGGATAAATATTAATTTATAAGGAGTCTATATGAAGAAGAAATTTTTATTGCTATTAATAACAGTAGCTATGGCAATTAGCACAGTGGGTTGCAATAAGAATGAGAATTCAGAAAGCAGTTCACAGGCTGAAACGACAGGTACTATTGCTACTTCACAAGCAGAAAGCAAACTTGAAAACATGGAATACAACGGTACATTCAATGAAGAGGTATTCAATCAAATCCGTCAAAATATCGAAATTGGAGATAAAACTATTTCTCTTCCTTGCACGCTTGAGGATTTGGGGGAGGGATTTGAATCTGGAGGAGTTCCATATTTTGATGATGAAAATGAGATGTATAGTGCTGCTTTACTATATAAAGATAGCACCATAGGCTATTATACCGCTTGGTGTACAGAGGATGATAAGGATATAAAAGACAATGAACTTATCGGAATAAGTTTTTCTTATTCCGATTTTAAAAAGCAGGGTGTTATTACTGATATATCCATTGGTGAAATAACATTTCAGGATACTAAAGAAAAAGTTCAAGAGAAATTTGGCGTGCCATCAATTCAAGACAAACGTCCAAGTGGAATTCTAGGTGTTTATTATAAAATCTCTGATACTAAAATGATTCGTTTCGACTTTGATGACAATAATATGGTGATTTTAGTTTCAATATACAATTATTAAGGAGGAAAAATAATTATGAGTACTATAAATGGAAATTTAGACGGGTATGCTGAAGTTATTCTCAAAATGGATGATGTTACTGGTGAAATTAAAGAAGTTACAGTAAAAGCAATAAATGGAGAATTGTCTACAGTTGAGAATTTAGGAAAGTGGTTGGAGGACAATTACACATCTTTAATGAATTCTGGAATAAAGTATACATTGGAAAGCATGAATAACACTGTAAACTGTGGCAATGTTACGAAGTTTCTTACTGAAAGTCTGGAACACACGGAAGCAAACAATAAACTAGCAGATTTAGCGACATTACTTATACAGGGATACAACGAAAATCTTTAGTTAATAATTTCATGCATTGATGACCCGACACATCCAGGATATGCGTTTCAGTCATATGTTAATACTGATTTTAGAAGATTGATGCTATGTTACACAAGCTATGCTCATGCTGATAAAGAAAAAGGACAGCTTACCCATGACGATAATAGAATTGTTTCCAGTGCAACTGCAAGCTGTCGCAGTATTTTAGATAATATGCTCAATAAGTCTGTTATAGCCGGGCTGGCTTTCAATTCCGATTGTTTCAACTCTTTTATTATTCCAAAAGAACTTTTTCAAATTGCTATGTTTAATCATATATGATTTGTGTTTTTTAAACAAGCTTTGTCAAGGGGCGTAACGTTTGACGGGTACTCACCATGAAGTTAATCATCAATTTGACGGGTACTTTATAAAACAGCCGTACCATTGGCAATTAGCTCAAACCTAAGACCTAAGTAATTAGTAGCTTTTTTGCAGAGTAGCATACGTTGGAGAAAAATTTCAAAGTATTCAAGAACAGATGAAATGTTTGTATCAATTGTAAGGTCGAGAATTAAAGATGATTTATCTTCATTGAAATACAGATCTGATTTTTCTACTGCATAGTTAACCCTGTCATGTATGTCAAAGGTTAAAAGGTCGGAGTTACGCACTCTACTTCGTCTTACATCAGTTTTATCAGCAACAATTAGGGCTGCTGAAATAGCGTCAATAGGGTAGGCTGTATTTTCGTCATGATTGCCAATTGCTGAAATAATTGAGCAGATTTCACTTGCTGGCATTTCAAGATTATCAAGCAGACGGAAAGCCATAACTGCACCACTTTGAGCATGGTCAGTACGGTTTACTACATTGCCAATATCATGCATCATTCCAGCGATTTTCGCAAGTTCAATCTGTCGTTCAGGGTAACCAAGTTCAGTCAAGACCATACTTGCAGTCTGTGCCACCTTTTCGACATGGGCAAAGGAATGTTCAGTATAACCGAGAGCCTCAAGGGCTTTATCAGAACGACGAATATATTCCATAATATCAGGGTTTTGCTTTATATACTTATATGTTACTAAACTTGCCATTTTTACCTCCTTTTAGTACTGCTCAAAATAAACCTTATACCATACTAAGAACATAAATACTGTCCAAATTTTTCGGCTATTATCTTTAGCACCAGCTTTATGCTCATCAAGTAGCTTCATCAACAAATCAGTGTTAAAATACTTTTCAGCTGTTTCATTTGTGAAATGCACCTTGACGATATTGTAATATTTATCCTCCTTCAGCCAAACCCTTATTGGAACAGGGAAACCTAGTTTCTTTTTATTGGCTGTTTGTGGTGGAGTACTTCTTTTTGCAGCAAGACGCATAGCGTATTTTGTATTTTCTTTAGTAATCCTATACTTTGTTGGAATTTTCTGTGCAACAGACATAATCTCTTTATCGAGGAATGGTACTCTCAATTCTAGCGAGTTAGCCATACTCATTTTATCAGCTTTTAGCAGTATATCACCCGTCATCCATAGATGTAAATCAAGATACTGCATCTTTGTAACATCGTCTTTATCCTTAACCAAATCGTAAAAAGGCTTTGTTATTTCCATTGGATTAGGAGCGTTTGTTTTTATTTTAAGCAATTTCTTACGTTCATCTTCACTAAACATATATGCATTTCCTATAAAGCGTTCTTCCAATTCCTTACCTTTTCTTACAAAAAAATTCAAGCCCCTTTTAGCAGGAAGTTTTGACGAAACAGAACCAATGCCACGTCTTATCGGGCGTGGTATCTTGTTATACATAGGACTTCCACTAGGCTCTTTATATACATTGTAGCCACCGAAAATCTCGTCAGCACCCTCGCCAGACAGCACAACCTTTAGCTTTTTTGATGCAATATTACATACGAAATAAAGTGCTATTGCAGCAGGGTCAGCAAGTGGCTCATCCATATGATACTGAATTTTTGAAAGCATACCCCAATATTCTTCAGGAGCAATAACCTTGCTATAATTTTCCTTGTTAATATATTTAGAAAATTCTTTTGCCCATCCGATTTCATTATACTTTTCATCTTCACCAAAGCCAACTGTAAAGGTTTTATCAACATTTGCGACGGCAGCAACATAGCTTGAATCAACGCCACTCGATAAAAAGCTTCCAACCTCAACATCACTAATTTTATGTGCATCAACAGAATTGTGGAAAACATTAGATATTTCGTTAACCCATTCATCAAGTGATGGCTTATTATCAGCATTAAATTTAACTTCCCAGTAGCGTTTTGTTGTAAGCTTACCATCTTTATATAAAAAATAATGTGCAGCAGGCAGCTTATATACATTTTTAAAAAATGTTTCAGTGGTAGGGGAATATTGAAATGTAAGGTAATTTTCTAAAGCAGTTTCATTTAACTCCTTTTTAAAATGTGGGTGGGGGAGAAAACTTTTTATCTCTGAGCCAAACATAAAAGTTTCACCCATTATAGCATAATAAAGTGGTTTTATGCCAAAAAAGTCCCTTACACCAAATAATTCTTTTTTATGTTTATCCCATATAACGAAAGAGAACATACCTCTAAGCTTATTCAAAAGGTTAGCCCCATACTCCTCGTAGCCATGCAAAAGCACTTCTGAATCACTTTTAGTTTTAAATATATGTCCAGCATTAACTAGCTTCTCTCGTATATCCTTATAGTTATATATTTCGCCATTAAACACTAAAACTTTTGAATTATCCTCGTTTAAAATTGGCTGATCACCTTGTTTGAGGTCGATAATACTTAGTCTGCGAAAACCAAGAGCGATATTTTCGTCAATGTATTTTCCCCCTGAATCAGGTCCTCTGTGTTTTATTTTATCCATCATGTCGCTAATAACTAGGTTAGAATTATTGATAAAGTTAGTAAATCCAACGTATCCACACATATTAATTCCTCCAAATAAGTAATTTATATATTTCTGCATTAATAAATTATATTCAAAATAAAAAAATACGTTAAAAATACTTATAATATTATACAATAAATTAATCCTAATTGCAATAAATAAAGAGAGTAAGGAATAAAAAAATAATCTTCACCAAAGTTATATAAAAACTTGCTATTACTGTTGCAAAAAGATATAAAATAATGTATAATATTAATAATAAAAATAAATATATATGTAATGATACACGCTATTGTCAAGAAGTTTAAGGAGATTAATGATGTCTAAAAATTCCATGCAAGATTTTAAAAATAAAAAAAGTAGACCAGCTGTAAAGTTCAGGATTTCAATGGTGGTGTTTATTTTTATAATGACTTTGGTTGTGTTTTTTATTATGCACATGATTGATGTAAATATTAATGATGATAAATTCATTAGAAATCTTTACGCAGATGGCAGTTCATCAGCTGAAAAAAATGATAAAAATTCTAGTAATTCAAGTGGTGATACAAGTAACAGTAACACATCACAAATAATCAACCCCGTACCTCAATCAACTGATGTCAAAAGTTCAGAGTATTGGGCAGGTTGTGCTTTGGTTGGTGATGTAACAATGTTAAGGATTGCTGATACAGATGCTGAAAATATACCAAAGCTGAATGTTTTTTCTGCGACAAATATAAATATAGAAAATATAAATAACACAAAAATAAGTTATGATGGTGGAAATGATACAGTTATAAACTTGTTAAAAGGCTCTGATTTTAAAAATGTTTACATTATGCTTGGCAGTGTTGGAATAGAAACTCTTTCAACAGAACATATGTTGGAAAGCTATACTACTTTTGTTAAAGAAACAAAAAGGGCTATGCCGAACGCAAAAATCTATATTATGTCAATTCCTCCTGTTACTGAAGAAAAGGAGCAAATGCAGACTAATGGTGTTTCAAATTTGAAGATTGACCAGTTTAATTCTGAATTATTAAGGCTTGCTAATAGCGAAACGGTGTACTTTGTTGATGTTAACACTACCCTCAAGGGGAATAATGGGAAGTTGCCTAATGCATTCACAGAAAGCGATAATTTGACTCTAAAATCATCAACTTATAAATTAATACTTGATTATATTTTGACACATACTGTTGATTAAGTCGACTTAGTATACTAATTTAAGGCTATGCCATTCAAAAAACAGGGTTTTGCAGGATTGCGAAATCCTGTTTTTCAATAATAGTTAGTTTTTACAAGAAAAGTAGAGTGATGATTTTACATTAAAATTTTAAAGTGTAAATTTTTTTTATAGTGAATACTAAAATTTAGTGATGATTACTTCTTAGTTATGTCATACTATTATCAATAGTGGTAAAATATTAACCTCGATTATATATATTACAAATTATAAGCATTTGTTTATATTGACAAATAAATTCAACAATACTATAATATATATTACACAATGTTTATATTTGGTTTTTAAGAAGGCATTATCTGTGGTATAAAACAGCTTTTACATACGATATAATATACGACAAGAATGAAGGCGGAGTTGATAATAATTTGGAAGAGTTTCGCTTGTTAAGTGAAGAAATTACGCAAAACATATTAAATGTACTATGCCATAACAATAGCACAAAAGAACAGTTAATTCTTTTGCTACATATTTCCGAAGAAAAGGTTGCGAAGGCGTTGGATTTATTGCTAGACGCCAACTTAATTCAAATGGATGGAGTATATTACATAATTTGTTCTGAACCTTTTGAAGAAGCTGCAGCTAAGTTAATGCATTATCGTCCTCCAAAGGAAGATATTGAAGATGAGCCTTATCGGATAGATGCTAAAGAATCATTGGACAAACACTTTTTTGCTAAGCAAGAAAAGGGTGTTTATCATGCACCCTTTGAGCGTGAACTTTCTTTTTATGAAAGTGTTCGTTCTGGGAATCTTGAAACTGTAAAGACATTGTTTACAAAATTAGGTGGGGAAGGCTTTGGAGTCTTGAGTAACGATTCTTTGCGAAATTTAAAATATCACCTTGTTGTGACGATAGCAATGATAACAAGGTTCTGTATTAATGGTGGTATGCCACCAGAAAAAGCATATAGTTTAAGTGATATATATGTGTTGAAAACAGATGAATGCAAGTCGAGAGAGGAAATAGATGAAGTCCACTATGAAGCGACGACAGACTTCACAAGACGGATGCGACAGCTTCAAAATAGGCGAATTTATTCAAAGCCGATTATTAATGCACTTGATTATATCAGTGACAGTCTACATAATAGAATTTTGATACAGGAAGTGGCTGACTTTTTGTCGTTGAGTGTGCCATATTTTTCAAGATTGTTCAAAGCAGAAATTGGTGTTACATTTAGCGAATATGTAACAGTTAAAAAAATAGAAGCAGCAGCAAATATGTTGCAATTTTCCGACTATTCTGCTATGGAAATAAGCGATGTTTTTAATTTTAGCTCCCATAGCTATTTTATTAAGGTTTTCAAAAAGCATATAGGCTTGACTCCTAAAGAATACCGTAGCCGTTATTATACAATTGGCTGGATGAATAAAAGTTTTAGATAATTGAGTTGTACAATAAAGCAAGAATCTTATATTCTTAAATAAGAAACTTATACAATTAAATAAGAAAATTATATAAGTTTTGGTTGAAGTTGTGGTATAATTTTCATATAGTTATACATATTACATAAAAGTTGTGAGGATTAGTTTAAAGGGGGAGTGAAATTAAACAATTACATTGCTAATGGGTGTATTACTGGAAAAAATTATATTAATGTTTTGATTTTAAGGAGGAGTTGATGGATAACTGGGAAGGTGCAATGTAGAAAACTAAGAAAAAGATGATGGCAAGAGGACAATTGACGTGTGTAAGGATTGGCGTGTGTAAGGATTGACGTGTGTGTAAGGATTATACATCGGGTACAAACATTAAAATAGGAGGTATCGTATGAAAATCAAAAAGCTTATAGCGGGAGTAACATCTCTTGCAATATCGGCAAGTCTGCTTTCAGTAATGCCCTT
>JAEWGD010000045.1 GCA_023388515.1 Bacillota bacterium | reverse complement strand
AATCGAAATCTGGGTATATTGCACGCATCATATCATCTGGAATTTCTTTTGCTTTCCTAAAGTCCGTAGCAGTTAACGAATTTGGAATGTCATCAAGACTGCCCGTACCCGAAACGTCAATGTTCGTAATTTTACCATCAACGTCAAGTCCGACTATTACATTGTCCAAAAAGTTGGCATTGGTGTTGTCTACACCAGCTGCATGTACAGTACTTAGTACATTATCAAGTGCTGTAGAATCTGAGCCTAATTCTCTATATAAAAAACTTAATTGTTCAGTAGGGATCCCATTGATTGAGTCTGTATTTCCAATTCTTCCAATATCAGAGTAAACATCTGGGTTTGGACAATTATAGATAACTCTTTCAGGTATACCGCCACTGGTACTTCCACCAGGGACATAATTAGGATTAGCACCTGGTGTTGAGGCATCAGGTATACGAATATCAAGCCCATTAGTGTTATCAATATCAATTCTAACAGGATTATCTCCTAACGAAAATTCATCTAAGCCTAATAATTCCTCCATAATTCTAGGGTCACCGTTCGATTTAATTAACACCTCATTAATACTATCATTTGGAGAAACCCAAACAACAGTATCACTGCCTGTAGGTCTTCCAAGTGTTACATCACTTCCTTTAATATACTGATTATATCCTTCTTCAGAAATAAGATAAGACGCACCATTCTCTAACATGTCATTACTCATAATATTATACCCTTTCCACTATCTAATAAATTTTTATCCATTCGTATAATATCACTCCACAGGCCATATTTTTGATTAATCCCTTGCCATTCATTACATATACTCAATTTCTCTTCGTTTTCTAATACCAAAGATTTAACCTTTTCCCAAAACTTATCATCGGAAATAATTATAGTTGGTTTATTATTATTTTTCTTATAAATGAGGTTCCAACATATTGAGTAGGCTATCCAAACTTGAACAGCATCACCATCAAGAAGATACAATATTGCCTCTTTAAATTTACTTACAATTTCCTCATTTTTAGTTTCATCATAAAACTTATATATACCTAAATTTATAATCCTACCAAAATCAGTCGGAACATTAGCAGGAACAAATCGATTTAACGGACAAGCATATCCATTTCCCCCAGATAAAAACTCGACTACCTCATCATTATTAAAAGCCTGCTTAGTTAACTTCAACAATTCCTCGTTAGAAACTTGTCTGTTTTTTTCTGCATTCATAGCATTAATAATTTCACTCATAATATATCCACCTCATAATTTTCCTTTACAAAAGCCATTTTAAATTCTCCTTTAAATTTATTTTTTGAGCTGACCACTCAAGTCAACACTAACTATAAAGATAATGCTGATTTCAATGTTCGTGATTTTACCATCTGCATCAAGCCCGACTATTATGTTGTCCAAAAAATTGGCATTCGTGTTGTTAATATCAGCACTTCTTATTGCGTTAGAAAAATGTATTTTAAGGGTTGAACTATTTCCCAATTCATTGTACAAACTGCTTAATTCATTTCGAGGTATACCATTAATTGATGAAACATCTGCCTCTCGCAATGGTGTTACAATTTTGCTTGACCGGGACAACGACAAAACCTCTGATGTTAATATAGCCAAACTAACGAGTTCGTTCAAATCGCTAAACTCACACTTTTAGGAGTGTACCATATTACATTAAACACTTTTATGCACTAGGAAAATCAGAGAATGTGCTCAAATAATATACGTTGCTTTTTAAATAAATATAACCTTAAATAAACTTATTGCGAGAGTTAATTTTTCGATTTACTCTACTTTTTTCGGCAGAAACATCCCTTAAGTAATTATATGTATATAAATATAACATATAATTACATAAAAGGCAAGCCCTTTAAAAAAATTATTATAGAATTTTTCAGAGCGTAACCGTGTAACTCTCAAACTAGTTCTTCTCCAAGATAGTTGAAGTTCTTAAAATTTCGAATAAACATCAGAAAGAAACAAAACATTAATTTTAAAATATCAAAGTTACAGCAACCATACATAAGGTTATTGAGTATGTTAAAGTGATTTCCTCTAATAAGATTCAGATTGTGTTTAAAGGTGGGGTTGAAGTTGTGGGGGAGGTGGGGTGATTTTTTAGCAGGTGGATATAATAGTTTAGGGGTGAGAAAATGGCAAAGCAAGGAATGAAGCGAATTAATCCTCGTAATCCTAAAAAAACACAGGGGAATCATAAGATGAACTTACCGAAAAACGATGTTGAACCTGTACCTGAAATTCAAGGGAAAGAAAAGCACGGCAAGTAAATACTGATAATTATGAAAACGCTGCTGATTGTTGGAAATCAGTGGTGTTTTTATGTTTTAGAGAAGTTGTCATGTTAGGGATATATTGAGAGATAATTTGGCGGATTTAACAAAAATGTGTTGCGTTATGGATTACTTTATGATATAATATTACAATTAGATATATTGACTTAATGGAAGTGTTAAATAAGCATCTAATGGATGATTATTTTTATAGAGCGATCATTAAGGAGTTATGCTAGGATACTTCTGGTAATTAGTAATATTGTGAACCTGGATGAGCAACATGTCATAGCAATTAGGGGGATTGGCTCATTTTAAAAAACTAAGGTATTGATATTAATTACATGGCTATTAAATTAATTATATCGCAAAGGATGATGCTGTATGGAACCTTTTAGATCAAGTAAAATTATAAAACAACATATATGTCAAGATAACTTATGTACATATTTTGTTGGCTTTGATTTAGATGATATCGGAAATAGTTACTATCGCATTAATGATTTTATAAAGTTGCTCATCAGGGTTATTCCCGAATTTGCTTTTGGGCATCATTTAGGTCAAGTAACATCAAATACTGAAATCGTTAATACACTTTGTGATGCAGCGAGAGCTGTATATAGTATAGATGAGTTTCAAAAAGTAAGAGATATATACTTAAATGGAGATTGCATTGACGACTCTGTAGCGGATAAATATTTAAAACGCGGAGAGTTTGGTGAATTAATACTTCATCTGCTTTTACGGGATTATAAAAGCACTATTCCACTAATATCCAAAGTGTATTTTAGAGATTCTTTAGGCACAGCGGTACATGGTTTTGATGCTGTTCATATCCAAGAAAGCACAAAAACACTGTGGCTTGGGGAGTCAAAGCTTTATACTGATGGAAAACAAGGAATCTCGGCACTCATTAAAGACATAAAAGAACATTTTCTATGCGACTATCTAAATAGTGAATTTGCTATTATTTCAAGAAAAATAAAGACTCTAGACAATATACCCGAAAAGAATTATTGGATAGACTTATTACGTGAATCAACAACTATGCGAGAGCAATTAGACAATATAACCATTCCTTTATTATGTACGTACGAAAGTTCCTTATTTACCAAATATTCAGATGATAGAATGGCTGATTTTATTAGTAAATATGAAAATGAAATGCTCAGCTTAAAACAATATTTTGATACCAATAATGATCACCCACTTAAAAGTAACTTAAATATAGTTTTGCTACTTTTTCCAGTTCAGCATAAAAAAGAACTGGTTGCTAGATTACATAGAAATTTAAGTAATATTCAGAGCATAGGAGTATTGTAATGTCAACAGAATGGATCCGTTATATTAAAGATAAAGACTATATCACACTTGATGACAGTTTCAAATTAATTAGACATTTCAATAAAATGTTAAAAGAAGATGTAGCAAAAAGTAATGTTAGGTTGTTATTAATTTATATTTTAGATAATTGGCATAAAATCGATGTTAACGCTCATCAAATATGGGCGGACATGATAGAATCAGTAGGGTTTTATCCATATCTAGAAAAATATAAAGACAAGCTTCAAGTAGATAATACTGCTAGTCTAATTAGGAAAGGATTTCATAAATCCCAGAATGTAAATAATCTTTATTTACATGAAGAACAAAAAGAATTATTAAAAAAAATATCTTCAGGCAAGAATATGATTATAAGTGCTCCAACAAGTTTCGGGAAAAGCCTTTTAATTGAAGAGATAGTATCTAGCAATCGATATAAAAATATCGTCATTATTCAGCCTACATTAGCGTTACTAGATGAAACCAGAAAAAAATTAATGAAATATGATTCTTTTTATAAAGTGGTAGTCAAGACTACACAGCCTGCATCAAACGAAAAGGGTAATATATTTTTGCTTACAGTAGAGAGAGTCTTAGAATATCCTCGTTTACCAGAAATAGATTTTTTTGTTTTAGACGAATTTTATAAACTTAGTGCAAAACGTGATGATGAACGTTCAGATGTTTTGAATAATGCAATATATCTTCTTTTAAAAAAGCATAGGGCATCTTTCGTGTTCTTAGGGCCTAATATTGAAAATATTTCCGATGGATTTGCTGAAACGTTTAATGCTGAATTTTATAAAACAGCATATTCTTTGGTTGCAAATGAGGAAATCGACTATTATTCACAATATGAAGGGCAGTTTGGTCGTTCTGGGCAAAAAAAAATATTTAAAGACAAAACATTGTTTGAATTACTTTATTCTCTTCGCCAAGAGCAGACGTTAGTATATTGTTCTTCACCCGCTAAAGTAAGAACTTTATCAAAAAAATATTCTGCTTTTCTTCAAGAGAAAGGCACACAGCAGATTTCACCCTTACCTTTGGTTGAATGGATTGAGAAAAATATTAATAAGCAATGGTGCTTGACGGACTGCTTAAATTATAAAATTGGCATTCATGATGGTGCCCTTCCGCGTCACATAACTACTTCAATTATAGATTACTTCAACAATGAAGATTTGAATTGTTTGTTCTGTACAACAACTATAATTGAAGGTGTTAACACAAGTGCAAAAAATATTATTTATTTCGATAAAACTAAAGGAAAGGACACCCCAATTGATTTCTTCGACTATAGTAATATAAAGGGTCGCGCAGGTCGGATGATGATTCATTTCGTAGGCAAAATTTATAATTTCAACCCGCCCCCACCTAGAGAAGATATTATTGTAGATATTCCTTTTTTTGAACAGAATCCGGTTTCGGATGAAGTCTTAATTAATTTAACCCTTGAGGAGATCAAGCACCCTGATAGTGAACAAAACTTATATATTCAAAGTTTGCCAGAAGATATAAAACCTATAATACAGCGTAATGGAGTGACTGTTAGAGGGCAAGAAAATATTATAAATACACTAATGCATCTTTCAAACTTTGCATTAGTCAATTGGAACGGATACCCTACATACAAACAATTAGAATATATTCTTGGTTTAGCTTGGGATAATTTAATTAAGTCTGGCGAAACAACCAAACCTATGACAAAAGCAAAATTGGTAAAGCAAACATTTGATTATTCTCAACATAAATCTTTGAAGGTGTTAATACGAAATACATTTGATTATTATAAGAAGCTACCAAAATATTCTAACTGGGAAAATATTGATATATTAGATGAGGCAATTAAAGATTCATTTCAAACTCTACGGCATTGGTTTGAGTATAAAGTTCCTAAGTGGCTTACAGTTGTAAATTCACTTCAAGAATATGTTTGCCAAAAGAATTGTATAGTCCCTGGTAATTACTTGTTTTACGCAAACTTGATTGAAAATGACTTTTTGTCACCAAACCTTACTCTATTATTAGAATACAATATACCTATTTCTGCAATTAGGAAAATCGAAAAAATTTTACCATCTGATATTAATGAAGATAGAATTCTACCATATATATTAAGAAATCATTTAGAAGAAAGATGCAGTTTAATACAATATGAGCGTAACTTTTTTAATAGGTAAACTGATATTAATGAATACTTACTTTTTTATTAATGCAGTGCATTGTACATATATGCACAAAGATTCAACATATAAAACAACCGAGGTTTATCATTTTGACACAATCGGGTTGTGTTCTAAATATGTATTTTCCATAAATCTACACACCAACCGAACTCAAGAATATTAATAACTAGTCCAATAACAATATCATGCATTTCTTGTGATTTAGAGAAGCAGATTGATTTACGGGCTAATCGTTTAATTCTTGTTCTGAGAGTAAGATTTTTTCTTTCAATAGTTTGAGTATTGCGTTTACCTATTTTATGATTAGTGGACTCTAAATTACGCTGATAACAGCCAAAAGCATCGGAATAAAACATGGTGATTCCTAAAGGTTCCAATATTCTTTTGAATTCTTTGAAAACATTATTTTTTCGCTTCCCAAAAGTATATGCAAGTATATCTCCAGTATCATGATTAACTGCGAGCCAAAGCCATCGTTGATTGCCTTTATTTTGTGCAAAGCTCCACATTTCGTCAAGCTCCGCCTCATGGATTTATGAGTACAGGGATGATGAGAACAACAGTGAGAAATACATTATAATTAAGAACAAGCCTAAGTAAAGAAACGATTGGTAGCCTTATACAAACTTCAACTTGCCATAAACGTATACAATGTATTAATAGTTGTGTAGATAATGCGAATTTATATAATCCTGCTAAAGAAAGTCAAATGCTTTTCTTAGCAGGATTATATATAACAAATTGGAAGGAACTGAAATTTATTAGCGTCTATCAATTTTTATGAAGTTAACATATTTGGTGACACATTCTATTAAACTAAATTAATACGGTTACTTTCTTTTATAAAAATTAGTTGACTTGTGGTTGCAAATTGGTTTGTATTATTGTGGGATTATACATTGACGAAATTAACATTATTAGAAATTGTAGATATATTTATTAATAAAGAAAAAAATTCTGATAAAAACGCAGAAAATCTCTCTGCCGATTGTCTATATAGTATGGCAGTGCGAAAGGAGTTTCATTGTGCCTAAAAATAAACTGGCGGAGCTTGTTGCCGCTGCAAAAAGAAAAGATAATACTGCAATATCTGTTCTGTATGAGCAAACGCATAATAGAATCTATTTTACAACGCTCATGATTGTCAAAAATGAGCAGGATGCACTCGACATCATGCAGGAAACATATATAAGTGCTTTCCGAAAGCTAAGTTCGCTGAAGAATCCAGAAGCGTTTGAGGGTTGGCTTCAGACGATTGCACGGAATAAGTGCCGAAATTTCCTAAAAAAGCATAAGGAACTTCTTGTCGATGAGGAGCAGGAATATCTTTTTGAGCAAATTGAAGACACATCTGAAGAATTTCTACCAGCGGAGGCTCTCGAAAGCAAGGAAATGCAAGAAATAATACTGGAGAGCATAAAGGCATTGCCTGTGAAGCTCAGTAAGACTGTGCTTTATTACTACTTTGACGAGATGACTACGACTGAAATTGCGTCAGCAATGTCATGCCCCACAAGCACAGTATCACGCCGTCTTGCTGCGGCACGTGACCGAATCAAAGAGGAACTAATAGAAAAAAGGAGGTTGTTTACAATTATGCCTCTGCCTGTTCTTACGCATATATTTAAACAGACGATTAAAGAAAACACCAAATGGATGGCTTCCGCCCAACAGTCTGCAACCTGCTTAGAGGGGATAATTACTGGTGTCCATCTTTCAACATCAGCAATAATAAGTGCAGGGGTAAAAAAGCTGCTTTCAACAACAGCTGGTAAAACCATTGCTATTGGTACATCGGTAATTATTACTAGCACAATCGCCGTTGTATTTCTTCTACCTGAACAGGATTCACCCTATGGGACTGCCGAAATATCACAAACAACTGTTTCCACAGAAAGCTTTGAATCCGACGTAAATCCCGTTGATACTTATTCGTCTGAAGTTACAGAAACCTATGTACAAACCAACGACACAGACGTAATTTCTAATACAGAATTAACTTCGTTTCCACAAGTAACAGAGTCACAGAACAATATAGAGATAACAACTCCTGTCACATCAGCTTTAGCGACGACTACAGCACCTCCTGTGACAACCGTAACGCCTACAATTACTGAGCCGCTGACACGGGTAAACGGAATTTTGATTAAAAATCTGAACATTTTAGATGAAACTTACAGCGACCTCTGGTCGATAAAATATGGATTTTCTGAAAGTAATCTGATTTTCAGCGACAGGAATTTTACTTTTGTTACACTCCCTGATTCTTTCACTAATCTTGAACGGATTCAGCTTGCGTGTGATTCAAAGTTTTTGCAGACAGATGTTGCGAAATTTACTGCTGGCGATGATATTACGGTCTATATCGCTATGGATTCCCGTGTTGTCGCAAAGGGGATTCCTGCTTGGATGAACAGCTGGACCACCGAATCCCACACTGCTTTTTTAAGCAATGATGTAACATTTAATTTCTATAAGAAGGATTTTGCAAAGGGTGAAGAGGTTACACTGGGAACAAATGGAGAGCCTTCGTCGGTTATTATGTATACAGTATTCGTTTCCCCAAAAAATTAAATTATGTCGGATTCTAAAGGATTGGTTACAGACAGAAGACTATGTGATTAAGCTTAAATCAGCAACATTATAAAGTTTGTGATGTTTATTTTTTTCAGAATTAGGTTAGTGAAAGCTTAATAACAAAAGTATAATTGTTATTAAAATAGGGCAAAATTTTGAGCTTTGAAGATTTCAGCCTTGTAATTGAGGAGGTATATAATGAAAAAATGGTTTGGCAAGAAAATATTTGCAGTTGCTTTATGTACTGTTATAGGAGTGCAGACATTTGGCGGAATGGGTTTCCCCAAAAATGAATCTGTATCTGCAGTAGCTACTCCTTTGATAGCGTTTCCAGGTGCTAAGGGAGGTGGCAGTTTAGCAACAGGAGGAAGAGGGGGGACAGTTGTTCATGTAACAAACCTCAACGATAGTGGTGCAGGCTCATTTCGTGAGGCTGTTGGAACATCTAATCGTATTGTAGTATTTGATGTTGGCGGTACAATTGAGCTTAAAAGCGATGTAGTTGTTAAGGGTAATGTCACAGTTGCTGGGCAGACTGCTCCAGGAGGTTCGGGTATTACACTTAAAAATTACAAACTTGGGCTTGGTGGAGACAATATCGTTGTACGTTATATAAGCTCACGTCCTGGCGAAAGGGGTACGAATGCGGATTATGATGCATGGGGAGGCTCAAATGGCGGTAATTCAATAGTTGACCATTGTTCCCTTGGTTGGGCAAATGATGAGCAATGGGGGCTTTATTCTGCTTGTGATAACTTAACTGTTCAGTATTCTGTAATCGGACCGTCAAACTCATTTTCATATCACAGCAAGGGGGTTCATGGATTCGGAATTATGTTCGGCAGAACGAATGTAACATGGGATCACAATCTTATCGTACATAATGTTTCTAGAAATTTCAGAGGAAAAGTTCCTGGAACTGGAGTTGCAGATTTTACAAACAATGTAATCTACAACTGGGGATATCAAACAGCTTACGGTACAATAGGGCATGTGAATTATGTCGGCAATACGCTTAAAAAAGGTGTTTCTACTCAAGGAGGGCATAATTATGTCAGCGTAGGAGATAGTGGTACTGCACCTGAAAATTATCTTATTTACCTTGCAAAAAATCGATTCCTTAATATTGATAATTCTCAGTATAGCAATTTTAGTGATAATAACTGGGCGGGCATGAAATATGGTGATGGTAAAAATGAAGCTAATACCCGAACGAATACAGCATTTGCGATGAATGTAAATGGAGTAAATGTTTCGTCTGTGAATACTGTAGAAAGTTCTGAAAACGCTTACAACAACGTTATTAATTTTGCAGGAAATGGTATTAGTACAGATTTGCGTACTGCAATTGACAAACAGGTTGCATACGAAACAGAAACTGGTACAGGGCAGCTTACCGGTGCAAGACCGTATGCTGAAGCCACTGATGCCCAAAAGGCGACAATTGATAAATACAAAATTCAGTGTGGCGTTAAATATGAATATCCTGGTGCTGTATTGAAAAAAGCCATTGTTGATACTGATAATGATGGTATGCCTGATGATTGGGAAGTTGCAAGAGGGCTTGATCCAAATAAGAATGACGCTAATGGCGATTATTGCGGTAATGGTTACAACAATATAGAATATTATATAAATGATCTTACTGTAAATTCTTTTCCTGAGGGTGTTGTTGAACTTTCGCCAATAATAAGTGTGGCTCCCCTCGAAGGTACGTTAATTAAATCATTGAATATTAATGATACCAGCAATCGTTCTAACTGGTCCATTCAAAATAATCTTCAAACAGGTGATGTTATCTATGGCGATAGAACAAATACATATACCACTGTTTCAAATTCATTAAAAGGTGTAGAGTGGATTAAGCTTGCATGCGATTCCAAAAATTACACTTCTGATGTTGCTGAATTTACTGCAGGAAAAGCCATTTCAGTATTTGTGGGGCTGGATTCTCGTGTTCCGTCATTGCCAGTATGGATGAGCGGTTGGATTGATACAGGAGAAGCAATTTCAGCCTCAAATGATGTTGTGTATAAGCTGTATAAGAAAGATTTCAGTGAAGGAAGCAAAGTCACACTCGGAAGTAATGGTGTTTCATCTGGGGTTGTAATGTATACTGCATTTGTTATAGAAGTAGGTTCAAAACCTGTAGAAATTGATTACATTAAAGGTGATATTAATAATGACCAAAATGTAAACGTAACAGATTTAGCTTTGATGAAACAAGGAATAATCTATGGCTTTAAGGATAATTCATCAAAAAATGCTGCTGATGTTACAGGTGATGGAATTGTAAATTCAGCTGATGTGAAAAAGCTGAAGGAACGTATATTTGGAAATATTGCAGATTAGGCTTAATGAAATATAATTAAAAAGAAATGACAGAAAAATACAGCAAAGCTACACTCATAATGATAGTTATTGGGCTGGTTATTAACATTCTTGAGTTTGAATGGTTTGTTGATATATGAAAAGTACATGTTTAGAGTATAAAAAAATACCATATGACGGAGGGGAAATTTAATGAAGAGAAATTTTATCTTTCAGAGATTATTGGCAATTGTTTCTGCATTGGTAATGGGTATCTGTTTGTTCAGTGGCTACACACCTGTTAAAGAGGAAAGCGTTTCGGCGGCTGTATCACCAACATTTTTTTCAGGCAGTCGCACTAGAGTTGACTTGAACGCTAATGATGGGCGAAAGGATTCCTATACAAATAATGCGTATAATTGGATTGTGACTGGCACAGAACCGACTGCTTCTTTTAATGGGCTGTCGTTTAAGCTGTTAAAGGGTGGTAGCTTGGGTTCGGGTATCAGATCAGCAAATTACAAGAATCTTACAAAATCAGATGGAAGCACACCTACTCTTACAATGGACGGTGTAACGGTTAGTGATACTGATAAGGGTGGCGTTATAAAGCTTGAAATTACTGGACTTTCAGCAGGAACACATACTCTTACAACATGGCATAGTTATTTTGATAACTGGCCTAGTGGTAGTCCTGTTACAGTTTCTGTAAATGGGGTGAAGAGCAGTGCAATCAGCGTTCCAACACGAATAGATAATGATGAGAAAGCAGGCAAGTCGTTTACAACGTTTAATGCTTCTGGAAAAGTTACTGTTTTAATTGAGCCTACAGATACTAGTAAAAACGGTGCAGTACTTAATGCGTTTGAAATCGACGGTGCAGACCCGTTTAAGTCTATATCTAATATTGTTCCTAAGGATGGGGACAATCATCATGAAGCTTCTAAGGGGCTTTCATGGACTGCTGGTTCTAATGCGAAAAGTCATGATGTTTATATCGGTGAAAGCTTTGAGAATGTGTATAATGCAACAAAAACTTCGGGCGAGTTTAAGGGTAATCAAACAACAACAAGATTTGCTTTAGATGACAGCTATTCCTCTTTGAATAGATATTATTGGAGAGTTGATGAGGTTGGAAGTAGTGGCACAGTAAAGGGTGCTGTATATAGTTTTCAACCAACACGTCTAGCGTTCCCTACTGCTGAAGGTTATGGACGCTTTGCAAGAGGTGGACAGGGTGGCAGAATAATTGAGGTTACTAATCTCAATGACTCAGGTGCAGGAAGTCTGCGTCAAGCTATTGAGGTGGAAAAAGGTCCACGAATTATCGTGTTCCGTGTCGGTGGAGTTATTGAGTTAAAAAGCCGTTTGGTTATTCCAAGTGATGGTGGAGAAGTTTATGTAGCAGGTCAGACAGCTCCAGGAGATGGAATTACGCTTATTAATTATGATTTTGGTGTTCTCGGTGCATCAGATGTTATAATTAGGCATATAAGAGTCAGACCTGGTGATTATTGCAATGATAGTATTGGTGCTATGGGCATGGCGAGTGCTAATCACAGTATTATTGACCACTGCTCTATGTCATGGGCAACTGATGAGGGGTTTAGCTCAAGAGGTTCAAAGAATATTTCATTCCAGTGGAATATAATCGGTGAAACTTTGAATAATTCAGTACATCATATGGGAAAACCACACTCTTTCGCTGCTTCAATTGGTGGCTATGTAGGAAGCTTTCACCATAATCTTCTAGTTAACAATACAGGAAGAAACTGGTCTTTAGCTGGAGGAATGGAACAAGACGCTTTAACTTATGGTGGTAATTTAGATATTAGAAATAATGTTGTTTACAACTGGAAGGACAGAACAACAGACGGTGGAGTAAGGCGACTAAACTTTGTAAATAACTATTATAAAGCTGGTGCAGTAAGTAATACAAATATGCACATGGTTTCGATTGATGGAAATGAGTTAAGTACAAGCGATATGCAGATGATGTATGTTTCTGGAAATAAAATGGTTGCTAATGATGGTAAGATAATACTTAACTCTAGTGATGATGCATGGGCAAAGGGAAGTAGTGGCGGTGCGATAGCTGGAAAATGGGGTACAGTAAATCAAGTTAGAAGCACAACTCCTTTCTTTGAATCCTATGTTAATACACAATCTGCTGATGACGCTTACAAGGGTGTAACTACAAAAGTAGGTGCTGGTTCAGGTGTTGCAAATCAAGGCTGGGACTATATTGATAGCCGTTATATTAAAGAAGTTACAAGTGGAATATTTACATACACAGGTAGTAAAGATGGTCTTAAAGGAATAATTGACACTCAGAGAGATGTGGGTGGTTATCCTAATTCCACTAATTTCAAGGGTGGTACTGCTCCTGCTGATACTGATAAAGATGGTATGTCAGATGCATGGGAAACTGAGCACGGTCTTAACCCTAATGATGCTAAAGATGGTGTGTTGACAACGCTTTCTGCTGACGGATATACCAATGTTGAAATGTATATAAATGAATTGGCTGGTGACCCTGTTGTTTACAATGGCAAGCCTGAAGAGCCACTTGTTCCACTGGAGGGCAATTTGATTAAGAATTTGACTATAAGTGATGAAAAAGTTAATGCTGTTAACTGGTCTATTCAGAATAATCTTCAAGTAGGCGATGTTATCTATGGTGACAGAGCTAATACATTCACAGCTATTCCAGATGCAGTAAGGGGTGCAGAATGGATTAAAACTGCTGCTGATTCTAAAAATTCTCAAACAGGTGTTGCAGAGTTTATAGCGGGTGATGATATTTCAGCTTATATCGCTTTGGATAGTAGAGTTATAGCTACAAATTTAAGTTGGCTTAGCGGTTGGGAGAATACTGGAGTTATAGCCACAGCCTCAAATGATGTTAGCTACATTCTTTATAGAAAAGACTTCAATTCAGGTGAAAAGGTGGTACTTGGGACTAATGGACCTACTGCTGGTGTTATTATGTATTCAGTATTTGTAACTGAGCTTTCAATAGAACCATCAATTGCTTTGGGGGATATTAATTTGGATGGAAAAGTAGATGAAAAAGATATAAAGAGTTTGAAAGAATATTTGTTAGGTAAGGTAGAAACTTTACTAAATGCAGAGGCTTCTGATATGAATGGCGATGGAGTAATTTCTAGTGTTGATTTGGCAATATTAAAACGTGAAGTATTATATTAAAATGGAGGGGTGATGAGATGAAACTTAAATCAAAATTTCTTGCATCAGTATTGTCAACGATAATGGCAGTTAATATGCTTGGCGTAGTTGGTTTTCAAGGGAATGAAAGCTACTATGTTTCAGCTGCAAGTTCTACAACAGTAGAAAAGCTTAATAGGGGAATTTCGGCGATTAATACTGGAAATGGTATGCTAGTAAGCTGGAGGTATCTAGCGAACGACCCTGTTAATACTGTGTATAAGTTATATCGTGATGGTTCTTTGGTTTATACAAGTAATGCAAATGAAGCTACAAGTTATCTTGATGCAAGTGGAAATGCAAATAGCAAATATCGAGTAGATACGGTTATTAATGGTGGGGTTGTGTCTTCGGATAACTGTTCACTTACATCTGGCAATAGCTATTTTGATGTTCCTTTATCCCCACCAGGAAGCGGATATACTCCTAATGATATGACGGTGGGAGATGTTGACGGAGATGGCGAATATGAACTTTTTCTAAAATGGGATCCTAATAATGCTAAAGATAATTCACAGTCGGGAACAACGGGTAAGGTTTATATCGACTGTCTAAAGCTTAATGGTACTAGAATTTGGCGAGTAGATTTAGGTATTAATATTCGTGCAGGTGCACATTATACTCAAATGCTAGTTGCAGACTTTGACCTTGATGGCAGTTCAGAAATGATTGTAAAAACTGCTGACGGCACTGTTGACGGAAAAGGAAAGACTATCGGCAGTTCAACTGCTGATTACAGAAATTCTAGTGGATATGTGCTTTCAGGCCCTGAATATCTTACACTTTTTGATGGACGTACGGGAGCAAATCTGCACACTATAGACTATAAGCCAGGACGTGGTACGGTTTCAAACTGGGGTGACAAGTACGGTAACCGTGTTGACCGTTTTCTTGGTGCTGTTGCATATCTTGATGGTGTTAAACCAAGTGCAGTAACAGTTCGTGGATACTATACAAGAATGACAGCAACAGCTTATGATGTAGTTAATAAAAAGCTTGTTGAGAAATGGGCTTTTGATACCGGAAATTCCTCAAGTGCTGTCGGTTATGGAGATGGTAACCATAACTGTATGCCTGCCGATGTAGATAATGATGGCAAGCAAGAAATAGTTCTTGGTGCTACAACGCTTGACGATAATGGAAAAGTGTTATGGAATACAAATGCAGGACATGGAGATGCACTTCATGTAGGAGATTTACTTCCGGACCGTGCTGGAATAGAAGTATATATGTGTCATGAAAATAGCCCTTACGGTGTTTCGCTTATTGAAGGTTCAAGTGGAAAGGTTGTTTGGCGAAAGACTGCATCGGGTGATACAGGACGTAGCTGTGCTGGAAATGTATGGTCAGGTAATTCTGGTACGGAGTTTTGGGGAGTAGGAAATGATGTTTATAATGGTTCAGGGAGTAGTGTTTCAATGAATCGTCCACCGATAAACTTCTTGATTTACTGGGATGGAGATCTTGAGAGAGAAACCCTTAACGGCTATACAGACTCTCCAGCAGTAATTCAAAAGGTTGGGGCGAACGGCAAGCTAACAACTCTTTTAGAAACAACTGGTTTTTACACTTGTAATACAACTAAAGGAACACCTTGTCTTTCTGCTGATATTTTCGGAGATTGGCGTGAAGAGGTTATAGTAAGAGCAGCAGACAGCAAGTCAATTCGTATTTACTGTACTCCTTATGATACGGATTATCGTATAGCTACACTTATGCATGACCCACAATATCGTAATCAGGTTGCAGGACAGAATATTGCATATAACCAACCACCTCACCCTAGTTTTTATCTTGGTTCAGAAAGAGCAATTCCAGCAAGAGCTGAGGTAACAGTTAACGGTTCTGCATATGTTCCTCCGATAGTAATAGAACCATTAGATGGAACGCTGATTAAGTCACTGAATCGTCTTGATACGGCTAATTATATGAACTGGTCTATACAGGCGAATGCAAAAACAGGGGATAAGATTTATGGTGACAGAGAATTTACATTTACTACTTTTCCAACGGAATTAACAGGTGCTGAATGGATTAGAACAGCGTGTGACTCAAAAACATCACAATCTTCTGTGGCAGAATTTACTGCTGCTAAATCAATTACTGTATATATTGCATTAGATACTCGTGTTGTTCCAGCAAATCTTGAATGGATTAGCAGTTGGACAAAAAATGGAATTAAAGTTGAAGCGTCAAATGCAGTTTCCTATGATGTTTATGAGAAGAATTTTAGTGAGGGTGAAACAGTCACACTTGGAACTAATGGATTATCTGGAAATGTGGTTATGTATTCGGTATTTGTTAAAAAACTAGAAATACCAAAGCTTGACGGAACACTTATAAAATCTCTTACACGCTATGATGAAGAGAACTATTCAGCTTGGTCAATACAGAAGAATTTGCAAGTTGACAGTATTGTTTACGGCGACCGTGATTTTACAATTACTTCTTTACCAAATGCTCTTAAAGGAGCAGAATGGATTAGCACTTCATGTGATTCTAAGTTCTGGGATAATACTCAAGCTGAATTTATAGCTGGGGAAGATATTACAGTTTCAATTCTAATGGATTCCCGTAGTACAATATCAGACTGGCTTTCAGGCTGGAAAGATACAGGTTTAACAATCACAACATCAAACGACGTAACTTTTAAAGTTCTTCAAGCTGACTTTAATAAGGGCGACACTGTGGCACTTGGTACTAATGGACCATCTTCAGGAGTTGTGAACTATTTCGCGGCTGTATCTCCACAGGAGAAAATTCCTCAAGTAGTTTTTGGAGATATTAATGCCGACGGAAAAATTGACGTAAAAGATGTAAAACTATTAAAAGAATATTTACTTGGTAAAGTAAATACTCTATCAGACGCAAAGGCTGCTGATATGAATAATGATGGAATTATTTCATCTTACGACCTTGTAGTTTTGAAAAGCAATATATTGTAAATTAAAAATAAAAGAGATAGATTGTTATACCATTAAGAGGAATGTAGAAAGCCTGGACAAATATGAAGAAAAACAGTAGGTGGTGAAGAAGTTATATCTAAAGGTTGTGTAGTAACGGACTACGCAACCTTTCTTTTTTACCATAAATCATATTATTAGCGACTGCGGAAGCATTAGCAAAATGCAGATAAATGCTAATACTATAAATTATAACAAGTGATTGACGTAAAAGGATGTACTATTAATAAATTAATAAAAGAATTCTGTCCTATTCGATATAACAGGAAGTTTTAGGATTTAATTTATTCTACTATTTAATTAATAGCTTTAAGAAATAGCAGTTTACGTCTATTTCCAATTAAATTGGACAAGGGTTACAAGGAACAGGCAGTAAAGCTTGTAGTGAAATTAGACAACAAGAAAGAAAGTTATAATCTACGGCAAAAGTAAAATAGAAACATCAAAAC
>JAEWGD010000003.1 GCA_023388515.1 Bacillota bacterium | reverse complement strand
TTTGCTGAAGCCTACAATGCTTTTGGTATAGCTAAAATGAATTTTCGCCAAAATCGTAACTCCAAATCACGAGAGTTCCCTTTTTCTGTCCTGGATTTCTTGTAATATGCGCATTATGTCCACACCTCCGACATTAAGCGTGCTTGACAAATTAGTGATCACATTGATGTATTGGCGAGAATATCGAACATATCGTCACATAGCATGGGATTGTCAAGCCTATGTTGATGTAATTATTTAATTTGTAAGAATGAAAAGAAGAAGGGTTTTTTAACCGTTTTCTAGTATTCTATGAAATTTAAGATTTACCTAAAAACAGGATTTTGCATGAATGCAAAATCCTGTTTTATACTGGGCTAAGTTTATCTAATAAAAGCTAAATTATTGTTTTGATAAATGGTTCTGAAAGAATGATTCTGTATTCTGTGGCTTGCCAAAGAAATAACCTTGAATAAAATCCAAATTCATAGGGGACACGATGTCCAATTCCTCAACCCGTTCAACTCCCTCAAGGCAGACTTTTATACCAACATCATGGCAAAGCTCAACAATGAACTTTATAAAGGTTTTATCAAAGGAGCTATCCATTATATTTCTAACAAAAGCTTTATCAATTTTGACAATATCAGCTGGTACTTCCTTTAATATTTCCAGCGATGAATATCCAGTTCCGAAGTCATCCATTGCTATATTCATTCCTAAGTTTCTTATTGAGGCAAATGTAGATTTTAACAATTCCCTATCAGAAACGAACCTACTTTCAGTAAGTTCAATTATAATATTAGAGAAATTAATATTTTCCTCCTCAATAACTGATTTTATAAAATCAACAAAGGTATTATCTAAAAGCTGAATATAAGAAACATTCACACTCATTTTGAAATCAGGGGAATGTTTCACCCACTCGCTACAGCTTTTTACAGCTTGCGTGAACACCCATTTCCCAACAGGAATTATAAGGTTGGACTTCTCAAGAAGTGGGATAAACTCGTACGGAGATATGATGCCATATTTGTCGCATTTCCATCTAAGCAATGCTTCTGCACCTTTTAACAACCTACTATCAGCAAAGACCTGTGGTTGACAATGAACCTCGAAGTTGTGGAAATTATTATCAACACTTTCATGCAAAAGCTCCAATAATTCCAACTCTTTTGTTCTATTTTCTGAAATAGTGGACTCATAAAATGTCAGTCTATTTTTACCATTAGATTTAGTGTGATCCAACGCCTTATGTGCTTTTTTTAATATAGTTTGATAATCTTCAGGAATATCGGGAGTGTATATATAGCATCCAGCAGAAAGAGGAGAGTGATATTTTCTGCCTTTGTACTCATGTTGAGTTGCAAAATGTTTTTTTAAGCTATAATAAAGTTGTTTAATCTGTTCATTATCCATACTTTTAGTTATAATACCGAATTCATCGCTATCAAGTCGATAAACTTCCATTTCAGATGGCAATGCGTTTTGCAGATATTGTCCCGTAATTCTCAATACACTATCACCAAATTCTCTATCATATAGATAATTAATATTTCTAAAATTATCTATATTAATTACAATAACTGAAAACTTTTCCTTTTTGTGTAGAAAATAATTTATTTGTTTTTCAAATTCAAATTTATTAAGCAGTCCTGTTGTGTTATCAACTTTATTCTTCTTGCCAATATTAGTGATTATTCCAGCAAATAGCTCTGGTTGTTTTTTATCATCTCTTACTAAATGGCCTCTGCATCTAATCCAAAGCCACTCATTATTGCGATTCAAAACCCTGTAATCAATATTATGGTCGTCGGTAACTCCCACCATTACATCTTCGATAGATTTAAGATACATTGCACGATCGTCGGGATGAATTTTTTCTAACCAAACATTAGAAAAGTCATACATATATTTCTTTAACAGATTAAAATCATAAATAAGATTATCAGGTAGCCTAGTTATATTTGTTCTCAAATCACAAACAAAAATATAATCCTCAGCACTTAAAATCAACGCCTCATAAAACTTATTCTTATCATATTCAAATTGTATCCCCACACTCTCACCGCCAATAATTATAAATTTATAACTTATAATTATTATATCACATCTATTTTATTAATACAAATATATCTTATAAAGTTCATAATTTTTATGAATTTCTGCCAATATAACTTTGCTATTATATTTTATATTGCATATTACTTTTGAATAATATATGAATTTTTTATATTTAATAAATAGCATTATTGTGCATAACATTTTAAAGTGTTTTACATAAGCTGTGAAATTACTACAATTTAACTTATTTTATACAGGTTAAACAATGACTTAATTATAAAGTGATGATAACCTTTTTATTAACAAGTAAGGGTGATGAATTTTTCAAGTTTCATATAAAATAACAGTATAGTAAAAGCGACTAAGACTTTCCTTAGTCGCATTATTTTTAATCTACGCTAAAATATCCTCGATTTTTCTTGTCTCATCTTCGGTAAAGCTACTCCCTAAAATTGCCTTTGCATTATCAATAATCTGTTGTGCTCTGCTTGCACCAATCAAAACAGAAGCAACCTTTCCATCACGCAAAATCCACGATAATGCCATCTGTGCAAGCTTTTGTCCTCTGTTTTGAGCAATTTCATTAAGCTTATTAAGCTTATTCATCGTTTCAGCAGTTAAAGACTCTCCAACCCAAGTATCTCCTTTACCAATTCTTGAATCGTTAGGCACATTGTTTAAATATTTATCAGTCAAAAGCCCCTGTTTAAGTGGGCAGAAAGCTATCAAGCCTAGTCCGTTTTCTGATGCAGTATTCTTTAACCCATCATTTTCAATCCATCTATTAAGCATTGAATATTCAATTTGATTTATGATAAACGGAGTTTTCAGCTCCTTAAAAATTTTCGATATTTCCTTTGTTTGCTCAGAATTATAATTAGATATTCCCACATATAGAGCCTTGCCTTGACGTACAGCATTATCAAGAGCAAGTGCTGTTTCCTCAAGAGGTGTATTTGGATCAAAAACATGATGATAGAAAATATCGACATACTCAAGCCCCATGCGTTTCAGACTTTGGTCAAGGCTTGCAGTTAGATATTTCCTTGAACCATTTTTATCGCCATAAGGTCCAGCCCACATATCGTATCCAGCCTTTGTTGAAATGCACAGCTCGTCCCTGTAAACACGCATACCATTATTGAGTATCTTGCCAAAGTTCTCCTCAGCAGCACCAGCAGTAGGGCCATAATTGTTTGCCAAATCAAAATGTGTTATACCTAAATCAAAAGCAGTATGTGCCATTTCCTCCATGTTTGAATAGACATCATTTACACCAAAATTATGCCACATACCAAGCGAAATTGCAGGTAGCTTTAATCCCGATTTTCCACAATAATTATAAATCATTTTGTCGTATCTTTTCTCATCGGCACAGTACATATTTATTCCTCCATTTTAATTCCAATAATATACTATATAAATCAAAATAATTATATGTCATATAATTATTTCTGTCAAGCATTATAAGCACAATAATCAATGATACTACTGTTATTATGGCTGTAATTTGAACATTACTTAAGAAAAATATATATTTTTAAAATATCGTTGCATTTTAATTACTAATATGATAAAATGAATAATCATGTGGTAATTTACTAAAGTAAAAATTGTGAAAGGTTGTGATGTTAGGGTTGGAGAAAAAAATGACCTTGTATGGCTTTAATAATCTAACTAAGACTCTTAGTTTTAACATATATGATGTATGCTATGCAAAAACTGAAAGGGAGCAAAGAGATTATATTCACTATATTGATGAGCAGTATAATTCCGAAAGGCTTACAAAGATTTTATGTGATGTAACCCAAATAATTGGAGCTACTGTTCTAAATATTTCAAAACAGGATTATGAACCTCAGGGTGCTTCTGTAAATATCTTAATCGCTGAAGGAAAAGTATCGCCTGAAAATATAGATGAATCCTGTAATCAAGGTAAATCATTTCTACCTGAACATGATACTGTTCATGCACATTTGGATAAAAGCCATGTTACTGTCCATACCTTTCCCGAATCACATCCAGACAATGCAATATCTACATTTCGTGTGGATATTGATGTTTCAACCTGTGGCGAAATTTCTCCGCTGAATGCTTTGGATTATCTTATTGAAAGCTTTGATTCGGATATTATCACAATTGACTACCGTGTTCGTGGTTTCACTCGTGATGTTCGGGGGAAGAAGTATTATATAGACCACGATATTACTTCGATTCAAGATTATATTAAAGATGAAACATTAAATAAATATGATGCCATTGATGTTAATGTATATCAGTCAAATATATTCCATGCAAAAATGCTTATTAAGGAAATTAAACTTCAAAACTATTTGTTTAATACAGATGTCTATGAGTTACCGCCAAAAGAAAGACTTGATATTACTAACAGCCTTCGACGTGAAATGATTGAAATTTTTAGTGGTACAAATGTCTATTAATGGAGGTGTTTTTAGATGAAATTAACTCAAAGTAATGCTCCTATTATGGAAGCGATGAAAAACCATCTACTAAATAGGGTTGTTCCATTTGATGTTCCTGGGCATAAGGGTGGACGTGGAAATCAGGAGCTGACAAATTTTCTTGGTGTACAATGCCTTAAATCCGATGTAAACTCAATGAAACCGTTGGATAATCTTTGCCATCCAGTTTCGGTTATAAAAGATGCTGAAACACTTGCAGCTGAGGCTTTTGGTGCAAAGCACGCTTTTTTTATTGTGAATGGCACAACGGGTTCTGTTCAAGCTATGATTATGTCTGCTTGTAAGGCGGGCGATAAAATTATAATGCCGCGAAATGTGCATAGGAGTGCTATTAATGCTTTGGTTGTCTGTGGTTCTATACCTGTTTATGTAAATCCTGGGGTGAATAAGGAACTGGGCATACCGCTTGGAATGTCAGTAAGTGATATTGAAGATGCTATTAAGAAAAATCCAGATGCAAAAGCAATACTTGTCAATAATCCTACTTATTATGGAATATGCTCGGATTTAAAGGCAATTGTTGAGCTTGCACACAAAAATAATATGCTTGTGCTTGTTGATGAGGCACATGGAACTCATTTTTATTTTTCAGATGATGCACCTGTTTCTGCTATGTCTGCTGGTGCTGATATGGCAGCTGTAAGTATGCATAAAACTGGTGGCTCACTTACTCAAAGCTCGCTGTTGCTATGTGGAGAAGGCATTAACTTTGATTATGTTAGACAGGTTATAAATCTTACACAAACAACGAGTGGTTCATATTTGCTAATGTCGTCACTGGATATTGCCCGAAAAAATCTTGCATTGCATGGCAGGGAGATATTTGCCAAAACGGTTGAGTTTGCTGAATATGCAAGGAATGAAATCAATAAAATCGGTGGATATTATGCATTTGGTGAGGAATTAGTTGATAAAGATGAGTTCTATGCATTCGATAAAACTAAGCTATCTATTCATACAAGAAACATAGGTCTTGCTGGAATTGAGGTATATGATATTTTGCGTGATGAATATGGCATACAAATAGAATTTGGTGATATTGGAAATATTCTTGCAATTATTTCAGCTGGTGATAGGGCATTGGAAATTGAGCGACTTATATCATCACTGTCGGAGATAAAACGTTTGTATTGCAAGGATAAAGCTGGTATGTTTGACCACGAATATATTAATCCGAATGTAGTCTTGCCACCACAAACAGCTTTTTATAGTAATAATAAATCCGTTCCAATTGAGGAAAGCGAGGGCGAAATCTGCGGTGAGTTTGTCATGTGCTATCCACCAGGAATTCCAATTCTTGCTCCTGGAGAAATGATTACCAATGATATTATTAATTATATTTCCTATGCTAAAGAAAAGGGGTGTTTCCTTACTGGAACACAGGATATGCAAGTTAATAATATTAATATAGTTATATAATTGCTGTAAAGAAAGGGTGAGTGTTGATGGATTTATGGTACACCGAAAATCATACTGATGACGTGAAATTATCACTTAGAGTAGAAAAACAGCTCGTAAGTGTGCGGAGTGAGTTTCAGCGAATTGACGTGTTTCAATCCGTTGAGTTTGGCAGGATATTAACACTTGACGGCTACCTAATGGTAACTGAAAAAGATGAATATATATATCACGAGATGATTATTCATGTCCCTATGGCGACAAATCCTAATATAAAAAAGGTGCTTGTTGTCGGTGCTGGCGATGGTGGTGCAGTTCGAGAATTAGCACGATATAAAACGGTTGAAAAGATTGATATGGTTGAAATCGACAAGGCTGTTGTTGATGTTTGTAAGGAGTATTTGCCACAAACAGCTTGTAGTCTTGATGATGAGCGAGTAACAATTTATTATGAGGACGGATTGCGATTTGTTAGAAATAAGGTTGATGAATATGACTTGATTATTGTAGATTCAACTGACCCATTCGGCGTTGGAGAAGGTTTGTTTACTAAGGAATTCTATGGCAATTGCTATAAGGCTTTGTCGAAGGATGGTATTCTTGTTAATCAAAATGAAAGTACTTTTTATACTTCATATTCAAACTCAATGAAAAGGGCACATAGCAGAATTAAGGCTTTCTTTCCAACTGCATTAGTTTATCAGGCACATATTCCAACATATCCGTCAGGGCATTGGCTTTTTGGTTTCGCATCAAAAAAATATGACCCAAGAACTGATTTGCATGATGAGTGGTGGAATGGTTTGGGAATAAAAACTAGATACTATAATACGATACTTCATAGGGGATGCTTTGCTATACCTAATAATGTCAGAGATGAGTTGAGGGAAAATGGATAAAAATATACACACATTTATCGGCTGTGACAGCGAATATGACGAAAGCAAAATTGTTATCTTTGGTGCCCCATTCGATAGCACAACATCTTATAGACCTGGAACAAGGTTTGCAAGCTCTGCGATAAGAAATGAGAGCTTTGGAATTGAAACGTATAGCCCATATTTCAACAAGGATTTGCTTGATACAAAAATTTTCGATTCTGGTGATTTAGAGCTTTGCTTTGGTAATACACAAACAGCTTTAGATGCAATCGAAAGTCATACAATTCAAATTCTGGAGGACGGAAAACTACCGTTTATGGTCGGTGGAGAGCATCTTGTTACGCTTGGTGCGGTGCGGGCTGTTTATGAAAAATATCCCGATTTGCATATCATACATTTTGATGCACATGCAGATTTGCGTAATGATTATCTCGGCGAAAAATTTTCTCATGCAAGTGTTATAAGACGCTGCCATGAATTGGTTGGGGATAATAAAATATTCCAGTTCGGTATAAGAAGTGGCGACCGTGAGGAATTTTCATGGGGTAAAAATCATGTCCATACAAATAAATTTAACTTCGATGGATTAGCCAATATTGTGCAAAAGCTTGGTGATGTTCCCGTATACTTCACTCTTGATTTGGACGTGCTTGACCCATCTGTTTTTTGTGGTACAGGTACGCCTGAGGCTGATGGAGTATCGTTTAGGGAATTGCTTATGGCAGTAAAGGAAGTATCAAAGCTTAATATAGTAGGACTTGACATGAATGAATTATCGCCTATTTATGACCAAAGTGGTGCGTCTACTGCTTTGGCTTGTAAGCTTATGCGAGAAATTTTACTATTAATTTATAAATAACTTAGGAGGTTTAAAATGGGTAAAGCTTTAATTATTGGTGCAGGTGGCGTTTCAAGTGTCGTTGTCCATAAATGCTGTCAAAACAGTGATATTTTCGAGGAGATTTGTATTGCAAGTAGAACTAAGTCTAAATGTGATGCTTTAAAAGAAAAACTTGATGGAGGCAAAACTAAAATTTCCACTGCTCAAGTTGATGCTGACAATGTTGCTGAACTTGTTGCATTGATTAGCGATTTTAAGCCAGATATCGTGATAAATGTTGCACTTCCATATCAGGATTTAACTATTATGGATGCTTGCCTTGAAACTAAAACTGACTATCTTGATACAGCGAATTATGAGCCGATTGATACTGCTAAGTTTGAGTATAAATGGCAGTGGGATTACAGAGAAAGGTTTGAGAAAGCTGGTATTACAGCTATTTTAGGTTGTGGATTTGATCCAGGAGTTACAGGAGTTTTCTCAGCATATGCTCAAAAGCATTATTTTGATGAGATTAACTATATTGATATTCTTGACGCAAATGCTGGTGATCATGGTTATCCATTTGCTACAAATTTTAATCCTGAAATTAATATTCGTGAGGTTTCTGCTAAGGGTAGCTATATTGAAAATGGCGAATGGGTTGAAACTGAACCAATGGAAATCAAGCGTGTTTACGATTTCCCACAAATTGGTGAAAAGGATATGTATCTGCTACATCATGAGGAGCTTGAATCACTTGCTATTAACATAAATGGTATTAAGAGAATTCGCTTTTTTATGACGTTTTCTCAAAATTATCTTACACATCTAAAGTGCCTTGAAAATGTTGGAATGACTTCAATTGAGCCTATTGAATATGAGGGCAAGCAAATCGTTCCGCTACAATTTCTAAAGGCTGTATTGCCAGACCCTGCTTCATTAGGCCCTCGAACTGTTGGTAAAACTAATATTGGTTGCATATTCAGAGGGTTTAAAGATGGCGAACCTAAGACATATTATGTATACAATGTTTGTGACCATCAAGAGTGCTACAAAGAGGTAGGCTCACAAGCGATTTCTTATACCACAGGCGTTCCAGCTATGATTGGTGCAATGATGGTGCTAACAGGGAAGTGGAAGAAATCTGGAGTTTATAATGTTGAGGAGTTCGACCCTGATCCATTCATGGACGCATTAAATAAATGGGGACTTCCTTGGATTGAAGATTTCAACCCCCAGCTTGTTGATTAATAAAATAAAACAAAAACCGCATATTCTGCGGTTTTTGTAATATATGGAGGAAATAAATGTTTGATATAAATATAGAAAATATAGCGACACCGTCTTATCTTGTTGATGAAAGATTACTTATTCACAATATGGAAATTATGAAATCGGTTATGGATAGAACAGGTTGCAAGATTTTGCTTGCACAGAAGGCTTTTTCGATGTTTTCAACTTACCCACTATTAGCAAAATATCTAAGTGGCACTACTGCAAGTGGTCTGCATGAGGCAAAGTTGGGCTATGAGGAAATGGGAAAGCCATTCAACAAAGAAACGCATATTTTTTCACCTGCATTTGTTGAGAATGAGTTTGATGAGGTGCTTGAAATATGCGACCATATTGTTTTCAATACATTTAGTCAATGGAATAAATTTAAGGCAAGGGTTTCATCTTCTGGCAGAAAAATAGAATGTGGGATTAGAATAAATCCCGAATATTCAGAGATTGAAACGGATATTTATAACCCTTGCATTATTGGCTCAAGACTTGGCACAACTATTAAAAGCTTTGATGAAAACAGTCTTGATGGTATTAGTGGACTGCATTTTCATACAATGTGTGAGCAAAATTCTGATACTCTTGAGCGTACAATTGAGGTTGTTGATGAAAAGTTTGGTGCATATCTCAAGAACATGAAATGGATTAATTTTGGTGGTGGTCATCATATCACTCGTGATGATTATGATGTTGAAACTCTGATTGAGTGCATAATGCATTTCAAAAATAAGTATAACCTACAAGTTTATCTTGAACCAGGTGAGGCTGTAGGATTGAACACAGGCTATCTTGTTGCAAGTGTTCTTGATATTGTACAAAATGGTATGGATATAGCAATTCTTGATGCCTCAGCAGCTTGTCATATGCCAGATGTTATAGAAATGCCGTATCGCCCACATATAATTAATAGTGGTATGCCAAATGAGAAAAAATACACTTACAGGCTTGGAGGGAACACCTGTCTTGCTGGCGATATTATTGGCGACTATTCTTTTGATAAGCCACTTGAAATAGGGGATAAGCTAATTTTTTGCGATATGGCACATTATAGCATGGTGAAAAATAATACGTTCAACGGTATGAAACTTCCGTCAATTGCTATTTATCGTGAAAATTCAGGCATAGAAATAATCAAGGATTTTGGATATACAGACTTTAAGGAACGATTATCTTAATGTAGTATAAAATTGTTTTTATTAAACTCAAGTATACCCTCATCACGCATTTTACCCAATTCGCTTGACATTGCACTCCTGTCAACACAGAGGTAATCAGCCAATTCCTGCCTGTTAAATGGGATTGTAAAGCTATTGCTTTTTGTATTTTTAGATTGAAATGAAAGATAAGTTAAAATTCTTTCTCTTGTCGTACGTTTGGAAAGGCAGTCGATTTTATGGTTCAGCATAAAGTTTTTCATGGCAAGGATACCTAACATATTTTCTATAAGTCTTAAATGAAACTCACATGAGGTGGAGCAAACCGTTATTATACGCCGATAATTTACAAATAATATTACTGAATCTATTGCAGAAACCACTGTTACAGGGATTTTGTCCGTCTTTGAGCAAGCAAATACTTCGCCGAAAACTTCCCCCTCACTAAGATCAGCCATTATAGTTCTGTTTCCAAAATAGTCCTCCTTGATAATCTGAACCTTACCAGAAAGCACGATACCGACGTGAGAAATAGTATCGCCGTCCATGTAAATAATGTCCCCTTTATTATATTTTTTATCATTAGCCGAAAGACATTTCAGCATACTTCCAATATCTTCTTCATCTATTCCATCAAATAACATATTGTTTTTTAAAATAGGATAATACTTTACCATAATTTCACCTAAAGCTGTAATAGCTTGTATTCCTTTATTTTTCTATAATGAATGTTTTTCACTATAAATACTTTACCACAATGATGTTGTTTCGTCAATTAATTTTGAAATACAACTATATTTTTTGTTTTTTTAATACAAAACAGCCAAGTTGTTAGCTTGATTGCTTTGTGTAAGTATATTGATTTTTAATATTGATAAGTTGAAGTTAATTATTGTTTTCATATCAACTCCAGAATTACATACATTCCAAAAGATAGCTTGAGTTCCATAAGTGAATTTCGTTTTATCATGAACCTTTATCACAAATAAATGGAATAAGGCTTGTAATTTTTTTTACCATATAGTATAATAGTAATATTAATTAAATCTTGTTTATCATACAAAAACAATAAGCTCATTATAGTTTGTATGAAGAAAGGGAGACATATGGATCCATCAACAATACTCAAATATGTTGTAAGAGTTATAATTATATTTTTAATTTTGCCTATTCATGAATATGCTCATGCATGGGCGGCAAAGAAACTTGGCGATGACACAGCCCTTTATAGCGGTAGACTTACGCTTAACCCACTTGCCCATATTGACCCTATAGGAGCAATATGTCTGTTTATTACAGGGTTTGGTTGGGCAAAGCCTGTTCCTGTTAACCCTATGCGTTTTAAGAAATCGAGAAAAGGTATGGCATTAACTGCGTTAGCTGGCCCTGCGTCTAATCTTATTGTTGCTTTTATTGCCATAATAATTTATCGTTTCATTTTGTATACTGACATGTATAACGATGCATTTGTATCAAGTATTATTAGTGGGGATAACACTATTTTATTTTTTAATATGTTTCCTATATTTATATCAATCAATGTTGGTCTCGCTGTTTTTAACCTGCTACCTATACCTCCACTTGATGGCTCCAAAATTTTAAGTTATTTTACATCTGCTAAGGTAGATAAGTTCTTATATCAATATCAACAGTATATCCCAATTATATTTGTGTTGATAATTGGTTTAGGTGCATTAGATGTACCTCTTACATGGGCATCGGGAAAGATAATCACTGGAATGTGGTTTTTAACAAGTTGGGTTGATTTAATAATGGAGGCAGTGAATAAATAAGCTATGGATAAAATTTCATTTAAGCTAGAGGTGTTTGAAGGTCCTCTTGATTTATTATTACACCTTATTTCTAAGCATAAATTAAATATAAATGATATTGAAATTTCAAAGCTTTTAGAGCAATATTTACTGTATATAGAAGATTTAGCAGAAAGCGACTTTGATACTGCTGGTGATTTTTTAGAGATGGCAGCAAAGTTGATATACATTAAAACGGTGTCATTATTGCCTCAACCTAATGATGCAGAGGAGATAAAAAGAGAGTTAGAAGGCTCGCTTATAGAATATTCTTTATGCAAGAGGGTAGCAAAGCTGTTAGAAATGAGATTTATTGGCAATGATGTGTTTGTAAGAACGCCTACTAAAATGAAAGTATCGACAACCTATAAACTAATTAATACTAGTGATATTTTGAGAACTGCTTATAATAATCTTTCATTACGCAGTGTTGATGAACGACCGATGCTTGAAAATAGAATTAATAGCGTAATTAGACGTAAAATGGTGTCTGTAACAACTAAAGTTGTATTTATTTTAAGGAGGCTTTATACAGTAGGGTTTGCACAAATGGATACTCTTTATGATGGCATTACCGACCGTTCAGAAAGAGTAGCAACATTTTTAGCAGTATTAGAGCTTACTAAATCGGGGCGAATAAGAATTAGTGAGGATAATTCAGAGATATATTTCGTAGGAAGAAAGAAAAGATTTGCTAAAGAGTAGCTTGGAGGTATGTAATGAATTTGAATGAGAAGCTATCTATAATGGAGGCTATTTTATTTGCCTGTGGTGAACCAGTGGAGCTAAAAAAGCTTGCTGAGGTATGTGAAACTTCAAAAGATGCAGTAATAGATTTAATGAAAATTCTTAATGATAGATATGATGCAAATAAAAGTGCGTTGCAGGCGGTTAGGCTTGGTGATTGCTATCAACTTTGCACTAGAAAAGAATACGCTGAGTATATAAGGGCAGTGATGGAATCAAAGCGTTCTACACCACTTTCAAATGCGGCGTTGGAATCACTTACTATTGTGGCGTATAATCAGCCTGTAACAAAAAGTTTTGTTGATAATGTTAGGGGTGTAGATAGCTCGTCTATTATTAATTCACTTGTAGATAAAGAGCTGTTGGAGGACGCAGGTAGGCTTGATGTTCCTGGTAAGCCTGTTGTGTTTAGGACAACAAATAATTTTTTGCGATGCTTTGGACTGAATTCACTTGAGGATTTACCTCCTTTGCATGAAAACTATGAGGACAAGCCATTGTTTAAGGGAAATAATCTGCTTGCTAAGGTTAGTGAGTAGCTAAACATTGCATTGAAAGGACGAAGCTGATGGTTTTACTGGCAATACTTTTAGGAATAGCAGTAATAATTTTAATCTTATGCTTTTGTCCAATGACTTTTTTTGTTAGTTATATTGATGAAAAGCTAGATTATAAGCTTAAATATTTAATGTTTAATATTGTTACTTCTGATGAGAAAAAGGATAAGAAAAGAAAAGGTAAGCATGATAAAAAAAGTAATAAATTAAGCGTTGAAAAAGATATAGATACAAAAGATGATAAAATTATCGAAGATTTACCTAAAAGTGAAGATTTAAGACCTAATAAATATAAAGAGAGTAAAAAAATCAAACCCAAAAAAGTAAATAAAAAAAGAAGTTTAAAATCGAAAATAGAAGGAGTAAAAAGCGATAAATTAGAATTACTAGAAAAATTAAACTTTATTAAAGATATAATTTCAGCAAGCAAAAAGGGATTAAAGAGAATATTTAAAGGCATATCTATTAATGATATTTTTATTGACTTTATAATTTCAGATGAGGACGCATATGAATGTGCCATGAAATACGGTAAGGTAAATATTCTTGTATATAACGCTCTTGGATTTTTAAGCAGTTTTTTTAAGGTAAGGAAGAAAGGTATATCGGTTTTATGTAAGTTTAATGAAAAAGATAGCATATATAATTTTAGTTTTAGAGTCAAACTTAAGCTTGGAACAGCAATAGTTTCAGTTTTAGGAATGATTTTAACATATTTTGTGAATAATATAAAGAGCACACAAGAGGATAAGGTAAAAAATAAAAAAGTTGTTCATGAAAGTTGATTTCAAATACCTATTATGCAGGGTTTGTTGTGATTTTTTTGAATAAGAAAAGGAGTTATTTATGAGTGATCATCCAATTAAAGATATGATGGGCGTAACAATGGAGAAAATCAAGGAAATGGTGGACGTCAATACTATCGTTGGTGAGCCGATTGTTCTCGCAGATGGGACAACTATTATTCCAATTTCAAAGGTATCATTTGGTTTTGCATCAGGTGGTTCGGATTTGCCAGCTAAGGTTGAGAAGGATTTATTTGGTGGTGGTACTGGTGCTGGAGTATCAATTCAACCTATTGCTTTTTTGGTTATAATCAACGGTGAGGCGAAGCTTTTACAGGTTTCTATGAATGCAAGTTCACAGAATGCAATCATTAATCTTATTCCAGATGTAGTGGATAAAGTTTCAGATATGTTGGGAAGTTCAAAAAAATCTGACAACCATGAAAAAAAGTAGGCTAAAATCCATGCTTGCTCCATAAAATATAATATTATTATATTTTATGGAGGTACTTATGAAAAAGTTGTTTTGTGTTTTTGTTTCATTGGTAATGTGTGTGTTTACTTTTAATTTTACAGTTATGGCAGAAGGTAATCAAGGGATTTCTGTATCGGCGAAAGCTTGTATTGTGATAGAGGCAAAAACGGGGCGTGTTATTTTTTCTAAAAATGCTAATACAAAGCTTTCAGTAGCAAGCACTACAAAAATCATGACTACATTGCTTTGCCTTGAAAGTGGTGGACTTGATGAGGAGTTTGTTGTCGATTCAGAAGCTATTAAGGTTGAAGGCTCTACGATGGGCTTAACGGAGGGCGACATTGTTACAAAGCGTGCATTGTGCTATGGAATGTTGTTGCCGTCTGGTAATGATGCTGCCAACGCAACTGCAATAAAAATTGGTGGAACTTATGAAAATTTTGCAAGGCTTATGAATGAGCGAGCAGAGGAAATAGGCATGACTAGAACCTGTTTTGTAACGCCGTCTGGATTGGAGGCTGCTGGGAGTGGTTCATCGGCAGCTGATATGGCTTTGCTTACAAGGGAAGCGTTGAGAAACCCTAAATTTAGGGAAATATGCTCACAACAAAATGCAAAGTTAAGTTTTGGGAATCCTCCATATGAAAGATGGTTAACAAATACTAATAAGCTTTTAGGAATGTATTCTGGAGTTATTGGCGTAAAAACTGGATTTACAGATGAGGCGGGAAGATGTTTGATTTCAGCTTGTGAGAGAAATGGTGTTACTTTAATATGTGTAACATTGAATGCCTCTAATGATTGGCAAGACCATATTAATCTGTATAATAATGGCTTTTCAATGGTTGATCCTAAAGTAATTGGGCAAACAGAAAGTCTGAATATAGATGTTGTCGGCTCAGAAATGGATAATATTTCTGTTGGAACAGAGGATACAATTACTATTGGGATGATTGGTGATGAGAATGATAAAATAACAACAAAAGCCATTTTACCACCATTTGTTTATGCTCCTGTCACAATAGGAGATGAGATTGGTAAGTTGGAATTTTACTATGAGGATAAATATATTGACAACATTCCACTATATATGTTAGAATCAACAGAGTTATATATGCCAAAACAGAGTGAAAAAAAGTTTGATAAGTTTTTAAGTAAAATTAAGAGGGTATTGGGAATGTAGGATTACTTGTTTTAGCGAGTATGTGATACTGCATAAGTTTTGTAAATTTATGCAGTGGTACACTATATATGCCTAAGCCCCGAAATTAAGGAGTTTTGAGTGGCAAAGATAAGAATTCAAAAGATTATTGCGGACAGTGGTTACTGTTCAAGAAGAAAAGCTGAAGAGTTGATGAGTAGGGGCAGAGTTAAGCTAAATGGACATCCGATAAAGCTTGGAGATAAGGCAGACCATAAGGATATTATAACTATTGATGGTGAGAGGATTAATATTCCTAAGAAGAAAAATTATGTGTATTTAATGCTAAATAAACCTAGAGGATATGTTACTACTGTATCTGATGAACTTGATAGAAGATGTGTTATGGATTTACTTGATGGAGTGAAAGAGCGAGTTTATCCAATTGGTAGGCTTGACAGAAATTCTGAGGGCTTGCTTTTGTTTACTAATGATGGTGAGTTTGCAAATAGTATTATGCACCCTAGTAAACATATTTCTAAATCATATAGGGTTACTGTTAGACCTGATATTTCCGATGAACAGCTTATTAAGTTAAGTAAGGGTATGGAGATTGATGGAAGAATGACTATGCCTGCAACAGTAAATGTATTGACTAAGCAAGAAGGCAGAGTAGTAATGCTTATTACTATAAAAGAGGGTAGAAATCGCCAAATAAGAAAGATGTGTGAGGCAGTAGGACTTGAGGTTGCAAGGCTTAGAAGAGTAAGCTTAGGTCCATTAAAGCTTGGGATGTTAAAACCAGGCACATATCGTGAGTTGAGTGCTGAAGAGTTAAGAGCAATAAGAAATGCAATTGGTAAAGAGGTATAGGTTATGCTGGAGATTCTTGAATGTAAAGATACAGGGAAGTATTCACATATTTTAAATAGGATTGAAACAAATGGTGAAGTTCATGTTGTTGAGGCATTTAATAAGAATGAAGTTATAGGGTATGGTATTTATGCATATAATCGTAAATGTGTCGAAATTTTTGATTTTGATGATGGTGGAGATTTGGATTTATGCGATGGTATTATACGTTCAATTTTGTTTAAGGCTTGCTTAAGAGGCGTGAATGATGCCGTATTTAAAATAGATAATATTGATAAAATAAGTGAATTAAAAAAATTAAATTTTGTTGAAAATGACAATAAAACATTGAGTTTTATAGATGATTTTATGAACAGTTGTAAAAACTGCAAAAAAATTGACTAAGTGCTTGAAAAAGTTTTATAAATATTGTATTATTAAATAGTATATTTGTTTAGGAAGGAAAAGATGGTATGATGACGGATAAAAATGTAGGAAGTCAGGCAAAATTAAGATTATCTTATTTGTTTGATGAGGGTACTTATACTGAAATTAATTCCTTGACCAAAGAAAAGGATAGTTTGACGAGCGTGGTTTCTGCCTATGGTTATGTTAATGGAAATCCTGTTTATGCTTTTTCACAGGATAAGGCAATAAATAGTGGTGCGGTTGGAACGGCTCATGCAGAAAAAATAGCAAAGCTTTATTCGCTTGCTGCAAAAACAGGTACACCAATTATAGGGATACATGACTCAAATGGTGCTTTTGTGGACGGTACGGTGCAGTCGCTTGCTGCATATGGAGAAATGCTCTATAATTCATCCATAATTTCTGGTGTTGTTCCACAGGTTTCAATTATTGCAGGAACTTGTGCTGGAAGTGCGGCTATGCTTGCTTGTTCATCTGACTTTGTAATTATGACAAAAGATAGCGAATTTTTCATGTCGCCTCCGTTTGATGCTGAAATAAACGGTGTTGGCACTGCTGATGCTGCAGCTAAGGCTGGGATTGCGTCAATAGTTTGTGAAGACGATAAATCTGCAATTTTAAAGGCAAAGGAGCTATTAAATCTTTTGCCAGTTAATAATCTTGTGGGAGCTCCACTTTTTGAATATGAGGAGAGTAATTCAACAATTTCAAATGACTTAATTGGTATTGTTAATGCTGTTGCAGATGCTGATTCAGTTGTTGAGATTTCAGCTGAATATGGAAAGTCAGCTTATACCGCTCTTGCTACAATTGGTGGCTCAACAGTTGGTATCGCTGCTACAAACAAGGTTTGTGATAAGTTAAATGCAGATGATTGTTCAAAGCTTGCACGTTTCGTTAGAACTTGTGACGCATTTGCAATTCCAGTGCTTACAATTGTTGATACAGAAGGGTTTGAGGCAACTTCTGAATCCGAACTTGCAGGAAGTATCAAGGATATGACAAAGCTTGCTAATTGTTATGCAGAGGCTACAACAGTTAAAGTTTCTATAATTACAGGTAAGGCAATTGGACCGGCTTTTATTGCTCTTGCTGGTAAAAATGTATGTGCTGATTTCACATATGCTTGGGAGAATGCAGTTATTTCACCTCTTTCACCTCTTACAGCAGTGGAATTTTTATGGCATGATAAGCTAAAGGGTGCTACTGATACGAATGCAAAGCGTAACGAACTTGCTGAAGAGTATGAAAAAACTCTTGCATCTGCAAATTCAGCAGCAGAGCTAAATTGTGTTGATGAAATAATAACTCCTGAAAATACAAGAGCTACGATTATAAGTGCTTTGGATATTTTGTCGGGTAAGAGAGTTAGTAAGCTTCCTAAAAAGCATAATAATATGCCTTTATAATTGTAAAGGTTTTATTACCCAAAGTAGATGATGATTTAAGTGAAATATATAAGATAGACAGTGAAATTAAAAGAATGGTGGTTTATAATATGAAAAGATTTAATGTTACAGTTAATGGCAAGGCTTATGACGTAGCTGTAGAAGAAGTTGATGGGCTTGCACCTGTTGCCACTGTACCAGTAGCAGCTCCAGCACCAGTAGTTCAAGTTGCTCCAAAAGTAGCTACATCTGCACCTGAGCCAGCTAAAGAGTCTGCTCCAGTTGCATCTGCAACAGCAGGAGAGGGTACTAAGATTAATGCTCCAATGCCTGGAATAATTCTTGATGTTAAGGTTTCTGTTGGCGATGTGATAAAAAGAGGACAGGCAGTTGTAGTTCTTGAGGCTATGAAAATGGAAAATGATATTGTTGCTACATGTGATGGAAAGATCACAAGTATTTTAGTTAATAAGGGTGATTCAGTTAACTCATCCGATCCACTTGTAACGATACAATAAAAAGAAAGGTGGTAAGATATGTCAAGCGTAAAAATTACAGAAACAGTCTTGCGTGATGCACATCAATCCTTGCTCGCAACACGTATGCCTATTGAGGATATGCTACCAATACTTCCCAAGATGGAACAGGTTGGATATCATTCAGTTGAATGTTGGGGTGGAGCAACCTTTGATGCGTGCTTGCGTTTTCTAAATGAAGATCCATGGGAAAGACTACGCACGTTAAAAAAATATATGCCTAACACTAAATTACAGATGCTTTTTAGAGGGCAGAATATGCTTGGGTATCGTCACTATGCTGATGATGTTGTTGAGTATTTTGTTCAGAAATCCATCTCAAATGGTATAGAAATAATTAGAATTTTTGATGCATTAAATGACATTAGAAATCTTAAAACTGCAATTAGTGCTGCAAAAAAAGAGGGTGCTCACACTCAAGTTGCAATTTCATATACATTAGGTGAAGTTTTCACAAATGAGTATTATATTAATTATGCAAAACAGATTGAGGCTGAAGGTGCTGATTCTATCTGTATAAAGGATATGGCTGCATTGCTTACTCCATACAAAACAGAAGAATTGGTTAAAGCATTGAAGTCTGCTGTGAAAATTCCAATTCAACTTCACACACATTATACTTCTGGGCTTGCATCAATGTGCCTGCTTAAGGGTATTGAGGCTGGCGTGGACATCATAGATACTGCTATGTCACCACTTGCACTTGGTACATCTCATGCCCCAACTGAATCAATGGTAGCTGCACTTCAAGGGACTCCTTATGATACTGGTCTTGATTTGGTTTTATTGAATGAGATAAGAGCATACTTTATGGACTTGCGTAAGAAATACATTGATAATGGGCTTATTGACCCTCAAATGCTTGCAGTTGACACTAATGCACTTCTTTATCAAGTTCCTGGTGGAATGTTGTCCAACCTTTTATCCCAGCTTAAACAGGCTGGAAAGGCTGACCAATTTACAGAGGTTCTTGAGGAAATTCCAAGAGTTAGAAAGGATTCAGGTTATCCACCTCTTGTAACTCCTACATCACAAATTGTTGGAACGCAGGCTGTGTTCAATATAATTATGGGTGAAAGATATAAAACGGTTACTAAGGAATTTAAAGGCGTTGTTAAGGGCGATTACGGAAAAACTCCTGTTGCAATTGATTCAGCATTTAGGAAAAAGATTCTTGGCGATGAAAAGCCTATTGACTGCCGTCCTGCTGACTTACTAATGCCAGAACTTAGCAAGCTTCGTGATGAATGTGCAGAGTGGATTGAACAGGAAGAAGATGTTCTTAGCTATGCACAGTTTGGGCAAGTTGCTGTTAAGTTTTTTGAACAACGCAGAAATAAAAAGTATGGTATTGATGGGGCTCATGCTGATATAGAAAAGCAAGTTCATCCAGTTTAAATTTAAAATTAATATAGGGCGAGATGGTTTCGCCCTATATTAAACTATAAAAATACACCATTCTAGGAGGTGTTAAATTGCCAATAAAAATATCACAGGAATTACCTGCATATTCAACATTAATTGAAGAAAATATATTCGTGATGCCTACCGAAATAGCAGAGCATCAGGATATTCGTCCACTAAAAATTGTTATATTAAATCTAATGCCTAAAAAAATAGAAACTGAAACGCAATTGCTCAGGCTTTTAAGCAATACTCCGTTACAGGTTGATATTGAACTTATGCATGTAACTTCTCATGTTTCAAAGAATACTCCACAAAATCATCTTGGTAATTTTTACAAAACATTTGGCGAAATTAAGTGCAATAAGTATGACGGATTGATTATAACGGGTGCACCTATTGAGTTGTTGGAATTTGAGGAAGTAGACTATTGGGATGAGCTATGTGAAATAATGGAATGGTCGAAAACAAATATATTTTCAACACTACATATTTGTTGGGGTGCTCAAGCAGCACTTTATCATCATTTTGGAATAAAAAAATATAAACTTGAAAAGAAGATATTTGGTATATTTGAGCATAGTATATTAACAAGGAACTCACAGCTTTTAAAAGGCTTTGATGAGGTGTTTTGTGTTCCTCATTCAAGATATACAGAAATAAAGCGTGAAGATATTGATAATAATCCACAGTTGGATGTTATTAGTTATTCTGATGTTGCGGGGGTATATATTGTTGCAAATAAAAATGGACGTCAGTATTTTATAACAGGACACTCGGAGTATGATAGAAATACACTTGCTAATGAATATTTTAGGGATATGGAAAAGGGAATAGATATTAATATCCCTTGTAATTATTTTCCTGATGATGACGTAAAAAAAACTCCATGCTTTAAATGGAGTGGTCATGCAAATTTAATGTTTTCAAACTGGCTAAATTATTGTGTATATCAACGTACGCCTTATGATTTAGAAACGCTATAAACTATTGATATCATAAATTTTATTTTTTGACATAAGGGGGATAGCTATGGATGAACTTAACTCTCATGGCGAAGTAAGTCGTGATAACAGCCATAATTGGCAAAACCAAGATGGTCATCAAGAGGTAAATAACCAGCAAGATAATACTTATAATAATGAAATTAACCAACAAAATGCGAATGGTTCATATAATCCTTATAATCAGCAGAATGTGAATGATTCGTACAATCCTTACAATCAGCAGAATGTGAATGGTTCATACAATCCTTACAATCAGCAGAATGTGAATGGTTCATATAATCCTTATAATCAAGCTAACCCGTATTATAGTAAAAATCCACATGTTCGCTATAGCAAATCTAGTGGTGGAGAAGGGAAAGCAGTAGCATCTTTGATATTGGGTATTATATCATTAATTTTTTCTTGGGTTTTTCCTGCATTAGTTCTAATAACTGGCACAATCAGTGCTTTGCTTGCTGTTGTTTCATTAGTTAAGCATAAGGTAGGTAAAGGCATGGCTATATCGGGATTAATTATGGGAATACTGGGCTTATGTGGAGCAGTATTTATACTTTTTATTCGCTTTCTGTTAGCTTATTAAGTCGTTAATTTTTAAATATAATTATTATGAAAGAGGGAAATTCTATGGAAAACAATGGTTACTACTCACAGGGAATGATGGAACCACCACAACAAACAGGTGGAAAAGGAATGGCGATAGCATCGCTTGTACTTGGTATTATTGGTTTAGTTTTATTTTGTGCTTGTGGAAGCTTTGTGCTCGGACCTATAGCAATTATTCTTGCTATAATTGTACTTATTGGTAAAAGAAACGGAAAAGGTATGGCTATCGCTGGTATTATCACTGGTGGATTAGGAATAATTTTGTCGATAGTAATGTTATTATCATTTAAAGATGAGATGGAAGATTTCCTTTATCTATATGAAAATTCAGAAGAAATAGTTAGTGAATATGAAGAAGATGGTGAAATCCCAGACTTTATTTTAAAGTATGAAGAAAAGTATGGAAAAGAAGCATTTGATGCAGATGAGTTTATGCGTGGATATGTTGATAGTTACAATCAAGGTAAATAAGAACAATAAGGTATCATTAGTATTGGTATGAGATTTCTTATAAAATAATAAATAATCATAATTCCCAAAGTAACGAATAAAAATTTGTTGCTTCTGGGAATTATTTTTTTATGCACATAAAAAGTTGAAGTAAAAAGCTCTATGTATAGTAAAGCTAAGAAAACTAATGCAAGAAAAATAAATGGGTTGTATCTTATTGATAAAATTATATGCCTATTAACTAATGCGATAATACTTCTTGTATTGCCACAACCTGGGCAGAAAAATCCTGTAAAAAGATTAAATATACAGGGGAATTCAATACTATAAATATATTGTTTATATAACTTTACTGCACCATAAATAAGGACGATAGTGGTAATCGGCAAAATAATTACAAATAATTTAAATAAAATACTTTTCTTTTTCATTTAACAATCCTCATAAATTAAAATTATTTTTCAGCTAACAAATTTGACATAAATTCCTCTGTTGATACTCCATTTGGTCTATTGTATCTGTTCAAACCATACAGTGAATTTTCATCTTTGGAAATATAATTAGGTCTTTCACGACAAGTAAAAGTTGCTTTAAATCCAAGTTCTTTTAGGATTGGAACACTTTCTTCACAATCAAACCCATATGGATATGTAAATGTAATAGGCATAACCCCTGAATTCATGAACAGTTCTGACTGCAATAAACCAACATTGTTTTTAAATATTTGTCTATATTGCTCTTCTGACTCACCATTCATAATGCACGAACCTTTTCTTATATCCGATGTATGTAAGTCATAGGTGTGGTTGCCAATTTCGATAAGATCAGTTTTAGTTAGTGCTGAAATATCTTCCCATGTTAAATATGAATAGTTAACATTTGGTGGTTCTTTACTTTTTGAGTCCCGTTCAGTATAGCTGCCAACAATCGATATAATAGCTTTCATATCATATTTTTCTAATAGGGGGAGCAAATATACCATATTATTATAATATCCGTCATCAAAGGTGATTATAACAGGGTTTTCAGGTAGAGGTATATCACCGTTTATATAATTTAACAAATCTTCAACCAAAACAGCTTCATACCCATTTTCCTTAAGGAATCTAAAATCATTCTCAATAGTTTGGGGAGATACAACATAATCACCTAATTTAGATGGATTTTCAGAAATCAAATGATACATAATAACTGGAAGGGAAATCTTTTCATCCGAGTTATTGTCAAAAGCAAACCACTTATCCTTATTAAAGTTCATAATAACAGTTATAAACAAAATTACTACTACATCACAAATAACTAATTTAAAAAACCTTTTAATTTTAAAACAACTATACATAAGTACAAACACCCTTCATAAAATATTATACAAGCATTGTAAATATATGAATTTTATTGTCTTTATATGCTTGTACCACTTATGTATATTTGGTAATCAAATTGAATAAAATTATATAAACATCCAATAATAAGGTGGTGGAAAGATTGAAACGATTTGGTAAAAGAAAAGCAAAAATGATTGGTGTATGCTTATTAGCAATGTTGTCATCACCATTCATAGCGTCAATTACGATAAGAGGAATTTCATATCTTTCAGTTGCGGCGAATAAGATTAATATATTTAGCCCACAAGAGAGCAATTCAGCTTTAGTAGAATATAAGCAAATAGACTCATATCCTGATTACGAGGATAGCATTCTTTCATATGGATTTGGGTGGCAGGAAGAATTTGAAGATGAAACCTATGTTAGTGATATAAATACTGAAAGCTCAGCTATACAAGATGTAGGAGTGAAACCATATCCAGAAAGACTTGATAATATTAGTGGAAATGTAGTCCAAACCTCATATGGTGCATATGGTGGAAATAAATACTTCAATTTAGAAAATAGCGGACAGGTCATGAACAATACAAGCATCACTAATTACAATCTTTCTCAAGAAAGCCATCTTAAACCAGAATTTAAAATTGAATTAAATGGTGAGCCACAGGTGCTTATAATGCATACCCACACAACGGAGAGTTTCGAGCCATATGAAAGAAACTTTTATGATAATAGCTTTAATTATCGTACAACAGATTCTACCAAAAATGTAGTTATGGTTGCAGATGAAATTACAAAACAACTAGAACAGGCGGGTATAACAACAATACATGATACAACAATACATGATTATCCATCATACAATGGGTCGTATGTAAGGAGTGCAGAAACAGTTAAAGCAATACTTGCACAATATCCATCAATAAAAGTCGTACTTGATGTACATAGGGATGCCATTGTTTCAGAGGGGGATTTAATGCAACCTGTTGCAACAATTAATGGTAAAAAGGCAGCACAGGTTATGATTATTTCAGGTTGTGATGATGGAACACTAAATATGCCAAATTATATGCAGAATTTCAGGCTTGCAAGTCTATTTCAACAGAAAATGGAGGGTAGCTATTCTGGATTAACTAGACCAATCATGTTCGATTATAGAAAGTACAATCAAGATTTAACAACAGGCAGTTTACTACTTGAGGTAGGCTCACATGGAAATACAATCGAACAGGCAAGATATTCAGGTGAATTAATTGGGAAAGCTATTGCAGATGCTCTAGTTTCATTGACATAATAGAGTAATAAAGTGCATCAAAGCAGGGATAGTATATACATAAACTATAAAAATTAAGCAAATTAAAAGGATGGATAAAATGAGTAAAAGAAAATCAAAAGCCCCAATACTTGCCATAGCAATTTACCTTTTGCTGAATGGATTAGTATGGGGTTGCATGAAAGTATATACAAAATCATATAACACAATGAATAGGGAACAGATAACAATGCTTAACATCCAATTAAATGAAGGAACAGGTGCAGAAATATCAGTCCTTAACAATAAGCTCAGTATCGACTTTTCAGGCTTGAAAGATAATGATACAATTTATTTTGCAACATATATATCTTCACCAGAAAAATTAAAAGCTATTGTTAGGGCAATATCAGAAGTTAATAATCATGCCCCTTTAAACTTTAATTCCTTATTAAGTTCATAGTAATATTGAATTAAGTCACCTTTATAAAGAAGATTACAATTTGGCATATGCCTTAAATCTTCAGGTGTACATAATGAAACAGGTTTTTTTAGTTCAACTCCTATTTGCTGTAAGATATATGCAGCAAATTGTGAACAAAGAAACTTGTTTTTATTTTTATAACTAATATTAAATAATATTGACCCTAGTCCTAAATAATTATAAGAATAGTTTCGGCGATGAGATTTAAAATGTTCTATTAATAATTCAAATTCTTTTTTCTGCTCATAAGTAACAGGAATTTCATATATTTCACAAGGGATGTAGCCGAACATGCCTAGCACACCTTTTCCAACAGTTTCCTTGTTAAATGTAGCAGGTATAGGAAAGCGTTTATATGTTCTACAAAAGCTATACATTTCTGAAAGAGATAAATCTTTAGATAAAGAAGCGTGATTATAGGGCTTGCGTGTAAAAAGCTTAATTGCTTTAGAGATATTTGTCCCTGTTTGGCTTACTAAAAGATAAATTGAACTTTGCATTTTATACTTCACTCCATATTTTGTTGAACTATTTATTCTTTATGAATACATTATTAATATTATATCATAAACACTTGAAAAAAACAATATAATTTGCTATAATATATATCATATGTGACTAAGTGTATAATTCATACGTCATATATCAAACTTCGTACTTAATCAAAGTGGATTTACTAAATTTTTATGGTAAATAAAGTATTATTTTAAATCCGTCCGTAGCTCAGTGGATAGAGCGTTACGCTCCGACCGTATGCGTCACAGGTTCAACTCCTGTCGGGCGGACCAAAAAAAGACTACAATTTTGATAGTCTTAATCAGAACAGTAAAAAGCCTGCCGAGGCAAGTATGTGCAGGCAACCTTTTGGGAACTAAGGCTTCAACAGGTAGTTGGAATACGTCGATTTAAAGGACGATTACACTGATAAATATCAAAAAAAGCGCAGCAGGCGGTCTTGATAACGGATTACAAGGTTGTCTTGTCAAGTGAAAGTGGCAATGTTGTACCGAAAAGATATTCGTATGTATTAGATAATAAGGAGTGGAACGCATGAGATTATTCAACATTGTCCCCGGCAACTTTTTTTCGATTTTATCATCGGGAAACCGTGAGATTTATTATGATGCGCTCATGCTTCTGCACGACTCATTTCAAACAGAACTGAATATCCGTCTTGATGACTTTCGTTCTGCTTTAATTGCGCATCTGGAGGACGAGGTCTTTGAGCTTGAAGAAGATGATATCGTTGAGGGAAGTCTGACTCCAAATGTGAAAACAACGATCATATTGACTAAGCTCATTAAAACAGGATGGGTTGAAAAGGAGTATCTTGACAGCTCCTTTATTGAGATTCTCACGCCAAAAAGCTATGCCATTCCGGTGATGAAATTGCTAAGTGAGCTTGGTGATAACTCTTTAAGGGAATATAATTCTCTTGTATTTTCAACTTTTTCCGCGCTGCAATTAGCCGCAAAACCGGAGAATTATGAGCAAATGTATGAAGCGGTTTTAGCTGCAAAAACCAATACAGAACAACTGAATGAAATGCTACGTACTTTTTATCACTCCATCCGTGGCTTCTTGCGTGATCTGGTAGAGCAGCACGATGTAAATGAGTTGCTGAAAAATCATTTCGGTGAGTTCACAGAGCTTTCTGACCGTATTTATCATCCCATAAAAACAATGGATTCATTTTATCGATATCAGAACCCTATACAAAGTTTGCTGTCCGGGATTTATGCTAATGATGCTATGCTTGACGCAATGCGTAAACGCGCAATGTCGATTAAAAAACATTTTGACTCGGAAGAAGCAGATAAAGAGATATTTTCCGCAATTGACTACATATTGGACGCTTATCGTGGTTTGGGCAGCATTATTAATGAGATAGACAAAAAGAAAAGCGTTTACACAAAGAGTACATCTGAAAAAATTCGTTACTTAACATCAGCAGATCAAACAATTAAAAGCAAACTTGCTGAATTGTTAAAAGCTTTCGCGAGTGCTGATGAGCGCGACAAAGAGCATATTGCTGATATGCTGGATCGTAACATTGCAGTGAATCGCCAAGAGGTTTTCGATGCCGCTGCACTTTATCATAGGAATATTCGCAGTAAGCGGGTTGACAGAGAACCGATTGAAATAGTGAAAAATGAGTCGCTTGATCGTGTGGCAGAAGAATATTTGTTGACTCAAATAAAAAACGGATTTCCGTTGAGGCGCATCCGCGCTTTTGTTGACGGACTGTTTGCAGAGGGAATGGTTTCGGTGACTGCCTCAGATATCCATCTCGAAAACGACAACGACTTTATCCTACTGATGCTCGCTGTCATTCGCCAGCATGATACAGGGATGGGCTATCATATAGAGGTCGGAGAAAAGCGAATGGATCGAGACGGCTATTTGATTCCGGAAATGATTATTACAAGAAAGAAGGCGGAGAATCATGTTGAGTGAGAAATACGAAAATCTGTCAAAGTATGATCAAGGTGAGTTCAGCCGCCTTGCCAATTACTTACTGTCGCACACATATCTGGTGCGCGATGTATATAGGGTGGACAAGCAATACACAGAGCGCAGTGAAGATTACCGAAAGGCTACGCGGATGTTTGAACTACTGCGAGATTATTTTGCTGTGGCTGATTTCAGGCTGGAAAAAGATGATACTTACGGTGTAATATCGCTTGTCACCACGGAACACAATCGTGCTCGTAACATCGGTAAATTCACGACGCTTTTTTTGTATATTTGTCGTCTGATCTATGAAGAAGGACGTGAGCAAGGGGATAGCTCGCACATTGTCCGTACAGACACCGCGACTGCCGTACAGAAGATGCGCGACTTTGGTCTTTTACAAAAGGGTAAACATTCGTGGTCTACAGAGCTACGTCCGGCTTTACTTTTTCTCACACATTTTAATATTATTCAAAAAACAGAAAGCACATGGAGCAATGAGGGGAATGGTATTTTAATTTTTCCATCCATATTGTCTATCGTTTCCAATCAAGGCATCAACGATATGATGGCTGAACTGGAAGACTTGAAATCAATCTCTACTGATTTGGAACAAGGGGATATTCAGGAGGACGAAGCATGAAAATGATAAAAAAACTTCTGCTCATTCATTGGCATTATTTTTCGCATCAGTTAATTGAACTGGAAGACCTAAACTTTCTCACAGGTAAAAATGCTTCCGGAAAATCAACGATTATTGATGCCTTACAGTTGCTTTTATTGGGAGATACCAGCGGCAGCTTTTTTAATAAAGCCGCAAACGGAAAAGGAAACCGTTCATTAAAAGGATATTTACTGGGTGAACTGGGCGACGATGAAGCATCGGGCTTTCACTACATTCGGGAAAATAGTAGATTTTCAAGCTATGTGGCCATTGAAGTTTATGATGATGTAAAAAAGACCTCTTTTACCGCCGGCTGCTGCTTTGATGTTTATTCTGAAAACGACTGGAAAAATAACAAGTTTTTCTTGTTCGATGGCGGTTTTCCGACAAATGAATTTGTTTTGGGGAAAACACCAATGAGCATTGATAATTTACGCAAATATTTAAAAGAAAACTATTCGGGCAGACATTATGATATGCCCGAAAGCGGCAAAAGATTTCGGGAACTATTATATGGAAAGCTGGGAGGGTTGCGCACGGAGCGGTTCCCTTCCCTGCTTAAAAAGGCAGTTAGCTTTAATCCGAATGATGATATTGAACAGTTTATTTCTGAGTTTGTATGTGATAAACAGCAAGAGGTCGACATTACTCCGATGCAAGAAAACATCAGAAGCTATAAGCAACTGGAAGCCGAAGCCGGCAATCTTGCCAGTCGAATCGAGCTGCTCGAGAAAATTGTTAATATGCACGACGTATGGAAAAAGAATGCGGACGATGAAACTTTATATCACTATCTAATAGATCGTGCCTCACTGGAAATCAGCCGTGAAGAGCTTTTTTCAACAAAGCAAAAATCGGAAGCGCTTTCCGCGCAATTAGAACAGTTGCTGCTGGATATCGAAACGGGAACAAAACGGCTTGAAGCCACAAGAGCAGAAAAATCAGCATTCGAACTCAAGCGTTCCCAGAACGATCAAGCGCTTAGCTTGATGGAAATGGAACATCAAATTAATGATTTGAAAAAGAAAATCCATGATATCAAAAGTGAGTATGAAACAGTTACCGCATCTCTTGCCCTTTTTCTTTCTGGTTGGAGTAAAGGTATCGATTCCCTTTTCAAAACTTCAGATGAAAACTCCACTTTACCGGATGATGCTTCCCTGGTGTCATTACTGGAAGATACAAAAAGTTTAGCCGCAGATTTATCAAAAGCATTGCACAGTTTTGATGTAACGAATATGGATAGCATAATTTTATCTGAATTGTGCCATAAGGCAGATACTTTAAAAAATCACGCCATAGTGATGTTTTCAAAATTAGAAGAAAAGCAAAAGGAATTGTCAAAACAGAAAGCGGATTTAGAAGACGAAGAAAAATCTTTGGAAAGCGGTATCTATAAATTCCCGCCGTATGTAATCGAATTGAGAACAGCAATCCAATCTCGGCTAAGGGTACTTGCCAAGCAAGATGTGGATGTCTTTGTGCTGGCAGAAATTGCAGAAATAGAAAACGATCGCTGGAGAGGTGCAATTGAAGGCTATATCTCTTCGCAGAAATACTACCTGATTGTCCCGGATGAATATTACAAAGAAGCGATGAGAGTTTTCGATTCGCTTAAAAGCCAGAATCAAATGTATCGTAACGGCATTGTTGATACCGCAAAACTGATCCGTAAAAATTACACTGCTGATCATGGCAGTCTTGCTGATGAAATAAGCACCAAACATTCCGGGGCGCGCGCATATTTGGACTATCTCCTTGGGCGCGTAATGAAATGTGAAAACCGCTTCGATTTGCGTTCCTTTCATACCGCCGTAACAGATGAGGGATTGCTTTACAAAAACTTTGTACTGACTTCCATGAACCCTAAAACAATGGCGGAAACCACAATAGGCGGGAATGCAATCAAATTGAAACTGGAAGTTGTGAAAAAGCAAATTTCTGAGATTACACATCAAATTATCATCATTACAGGGATAAAATCAACACATAATGATATAACAAAATTAAAAAGTGAAATTGATATTAAACGGGTAACAGATGCTTTGCAAAGTGCATCTTCTTTACCGGAACTTAGTGAAATTCTTTCTGAAAAGCAGAAGAGTTATGATGCAATTGACCGAAGTGAAATTGAGGAATTGGATAGAAATATTAGTGCGTTAAGTGATAAAATCAATGCACAAGAAAAACAAATCAGGAGTCAAAGCCGTACACAAGGTGATTTGGAAAGGCAGCTTAATACCATCTCAAATCATGATATACCGCGTATTTCTACGGAAATTGGGGAAAAAGTATCTGCAATCGAGGAGAAATTTGACGCGGATTGGACCCATGGTGTGGGCAGCTTACGGTATGAAAGAGAACTGTCAACTCGTGGAAATTCGACGGCGATCAAAGTCGCCTTTCCACGTGAACGCAGCCGAGCTGAAAATGCAAGGAATGCCGCATGGGATGACTTGGTTGAATTAAGACGTTCTTATAACGATAAGTTTAAAATGGGTTTAGATTATAAAACACAAGACAACACGGAATTTGAGAATCTTGGGCTCGAGCTTTCGGGAAATCAGTTGCCGGGATATACCCAGCGAATATCGGACGCACGGGAAAAGGCAATGGAAGAATTCCGTGAAAATTGTCTCAGCCGTTTACAGCATAATATTGGGAATGCAGAAAATCAACTCAAGGATTTGAATTCTGTAATTCGTTCCCGTCAATTTGGTGAGGATACATACAGATTTAAAGTTTCACCAAAACCTGATTATAAGCAGTTTTACGATATGATCATGGACCCGATGATTACAGATGGCGGGTGGACGCTGTTTTCTCAAATGTTCTTTGATAAATATAAAACCGAGGTTGATGAATTGTTTTCAATTCTTACCAACGACAGCGGCTCTTTGGATTCGTCCGATTATGAACGCAAAGTACAGGAATACACCGATTATCGTACCTATTTGTCTTTTGATTTGATAACGGAGAAACCAGATGGAAGAATTGAACATCTTTCAAAAACTATGGGTAAGAAATCCGGAGGTGAAACACAAACCCCGTTTTATATCGCTGTGCTTGCTTCATTTGTACAGCTTTATCGCATACAGGATAAAACCAAGAATACCGCAAGAATCATCATTTTTGATGAAGCTTTTTCCAAAATGGACGGAGAACGGATTATTAAAAGTATTGAACTATTGCGCAAATTCAAGTTTCAAGTGCTGTTATCTGCCCCTCCGGATAAAATCGGTGATATCGCAACTCTTGTGGACAGGAATCTTTGTGTGATACGCGATGGTAAGCGAACGCGGGTTGTGCCTTTTGATCCCAAGCATATGGAGGATTTGATAGATGCAGAATACTGAAAAACTCCTCTTAAATTCATTGCTGGATAAATATGAGCGCAGTGCATCTTATCGCACCGGTGAGCAATCAAACCGTCGTATCTTGTTAAAACTGTATGACGGTAAAGGTAAGACGGATTTCAGCTTTTATGATATCAACAATCATGACAGGCGCGTTGATGTAAACGCTGCGATAGAGGTTCTCACGGATAAAGAAATTATTTCTTTTGAATGGCTTCGCGGTGAAACTGGTCATATCATAGCAAAGGTATGGCTCAGCTACGATCGAATTGATATCGCATACAAATTAGTTGGGAGATTGGCAAAAGCGACGGTAGTAGATTCGATTTCTGAGCATGCTCAAATGATGTTAAATGAGGTAAAATCGGATTGGGCAAAACGGTATTTTGAAGATATACTGATGAAGGCAGATAATAAACGGGATTTTGGAAGCGCTATTCCCGGCGATAATTTAGAACGGATTGATTTATGGAAGTTAATTTCGTTTATTGATAAGCATAACGAATTAGAAATTGTTGAGCGCGTTTTATCAACGCAATTATTTTCCGATTCAAAACGATTTGAAATGGCTCTGCGCTCTAAATTGTTAAGCATTCTCCGAAAATATTTTGATATCGATAAGGTTTATGACAATGATGAAGAAATACTGCGACAAATTGGAATTGTAAAATACCCGGAATATTTTGAGTTTTGCGGAGCTTTAATGATCACTAATGAACACGGTTTTACAGATTTCAAACCACTATCACATGGCGGAAGTTTGAGCGTTGTGGACTTACAGGCGGGAACTATTAAAATAGCAGAGAGTGTCAAGAAAATAATCTCCATTGAAAACCGTGCCAATTATATTGAATATATTGCAAAATCAAAAAAGAATGATGAATTGATACTATATCATGCCGGACATTACAGCCCCTCAAAGAAAAAGTTTTTCACGGCAGTAAACGATTCAATGCCAAAGGATTGTAACTGGTGTCATTGGGGCGATATAGATTTGGGCGGTTTTAGTATGCTCGGGCGTTTACGCAAAGAAATCAACCCGCATATTTTTCCGTACCGAATGAGCAAGGAAGAACTGATTCAATATGATCAATATTGTGGAAAAATTACAGAATCATATGCTGATAAGCTCAGACGCATTATGGGAAAGCTAGAACTTATCGACTGCGCTTCTTGTATACAATATATGATTGACAAAAAAATCCGGCTTGAGCAAGAATCCATGTTGTTGATGTAATAAACTTGTCCGGTTCGGCATAATTATTGAATAGTACATTCAGGAGGTTCAATAGTTATGAGTGATATTGAAATCATCAATAAGCTCTGTTTTGAGCAATGGTCAAATGAAAGTTGTTTGGGGTATGTGCAACTTGCAGCAATAAACATGAGCTACACAAAAGAGAGCATCATTGAGCTATTGAAAGCTGTAGAAAATACTTTCGGCAATTACTCTGTTGAAGAAGCGAAAAAAAGCTATTTGAAATTAATATAGTCCGTCAGGATATAATTGATCGAGTTGCGTTTAAAACGGTAATGTTGATTCAAAAAGGTTATGACTATGAAATTGTTTCATGATTTCTCATGGACTGATTGGCTTGGACGTATAACTGAGAGATATTAATAGTGGATGGACTGGTTGAAATCACAGGAAACGTAATATGGCAGAATAAAAGCACTTGCTGTGACGCAGGTGCTTTTTGTGGTTATGAAGCTTTGACTTTTGTTTTGCGTAGCGTATCTTTTGACGCATAGGGGAAGCGTATCCATTGCGCTACAATAGTTAATATTCGGTAGCGCTTAAATAGTTTGTTCCGTGTGCCCTATCGGGGTGCGCTACCTGATTTTGGTAGCGCGTAAATAGTCTGTTCCGTGTCACCTGTTGGACCAGTATCACCTGTCGGACCTGTATCACCAGTAGGACCTGTGTCACCTGTTGGACCAGTAGGACCAGTAGGACCAGTAGGACCAGTAGGACCTGTATCGCCTGTTGGACCAGTATCACCAGTATCACCAGTGTCACCTGTAGCACCAGTGTCACCAGTAGGACCTGTATCGCCAGTTGGGCCGGTTGTAACAATATCATCCTGAATTATAACTAAGGTAGCCTTAACTGGCACATTAGGACTATAAAATACAGTTGAAGTGCTACTATTGATTAACGATACTGTAACAGGAGCTACAACCACATCAATAATTCCTACACCTGAAACCTCTCCTGTTTTTATCGGAGATGCTCCTATTAAATCATCGCCTTGAGAAGATGATAATGCAAAAACTGCTCCGTTAGTTGATGGTGATGACTGAGTTGCCACCCACCAATTTAGAGCATATCTACCTGCCTCATTAAAAGTTATTACACCTGTTAAACTATTATATGATATATTTCCATCTGAATAAACAACATTATCAAATATAACTGCAGAGCCAGTATTCACTGAATTAGCAATAGTGCGTTCAATTTGTAAAGCTATATTGCTCATATTTTCTCCCTCCATAGATTTCTTTTGAGATTATATTTTTTACACTCAGTAAATAATTCATTATATGCTCAAAGTATATCAATTGTTAACATTCATAAATCAAAAGATTTTTAGATTTTTTTATAAAAACAGGGTGAAAATAAAATATTAATGCCTTTATATATAAAAAAACAGAACGGTTAATATCACCGCTCTGTTTTTAAATTATTAATATTTTTTTCATTTACACTGTTTAATATTGCTAAATCGTAAAGAGTTACATTATCTACATAATTATTAATAACATTGTATAAACCATTCCAAAAGCCTATAGTTTCACATACATCGCATCTTCCACATTGATTAACCTCATCTTGCAAACAGGCTACTGGTACTAAATCTCCCTCTATAGCTCTTAAAATATCCCCTACTTTATATTCTTGTGGTGGTTTTGCAAGCTTATATCCACCTTGTGAACCCCTAAGGCTTTTAAGAAATCCAGCCTTACAGAGAACTGTTACAATTTGTTCTAAGTATTTTATAGAAATATTTTGTCTTATAGCAACTTCCTTTAAGGCAATATAGCTATCTGTATTATGTTGAGATAAATCAATCATAAGGCGAAGAGCATATCTACCTTTTGTGGATATTTTCATTTAATCTCCTCCAATAGCTTTATTATATCATAATACAATTAAAATATCAATTGAAAACACCACAAAATAAGTATAATTTTCTTAATAAGGTTTAGTGTATTAATAAAACAAAAATAAAATACTATTATATATCAAAACTATCTGCTTGCAAAAACAAACAATAGTTCAGTTTAGGTTTAAACGGTTTCTATTGTATCTCTACATTCTTTAGTACAAAGTAATCTTAACTCTAACAAAAGTTAATACAATAATAATTATTATTAAACTTTTAGAAGTTTTAAAGTCACTAATTCTTACAGAATAAAACGAATATTACAATATACTCACAATTGCTTGGTTAGCATTGACAAAGCAATAAAATGGCTATATGATGTTATCAAGAACATAAACAATAGGTTTTTGTATCTTTATATTATTTACAACGAAAAGGATATAACACATGAAAAAAGTAATGCTAGTCTTATCAATTGCACTCATAATTTCAACATTTAGTGCGTGTAAGGATTCAACGGTAACCGAAAGTTCAAGTGAATCAGCTACAAGCAAGGTTTTTGCAATAACGACTACTTCTGAAACGGAACTTGTGGCAGAAACAAACGCTGTTACTTCAGAAATAACTCTCACTGTTTCTGAAACGCAAAGTGAAACGGAAATAAGTCCTGAATCTGTAAGCGAGAAAAAGCTGAATTTGGATTTGCTTTCGGATATTGGGTTGATTTATGGGGAGATTAGAGCGAAACATGGAGATGTAAAAGATTTTTTTAAGCTACCAAGCGGAAGTTTCTGTTACGTTTTTACGCAAGGATATATCGGTTACCTTTGGGGCTTTGATAAGGTTGAGAGTTCTTCGGAAAATATTTTATTTCCAAATGGAGAAGAAGAATGCCAAAACCTTTTAATTTTTGAAGCAAAAGATTTATTTTTAGGCTTGAACAGTTCTGTTAATCCAGCTGAACTTGTAAAAATGTACGGCGTTACACATATTTCAAGTGGATATAATGCTCATGATGAATGTTATTTTTCAAGTTTTGAGTTAGCGAACAAATATTTTTATGTTGAAACTAAAGAAAGTGAAATTATCGCTCCAAATTCCTCAATACAAATCAGTCTAATTTTTGACTGAAAGAGTTTGAATAACCAATCGTGTAAATGAAAATAATATCCACAAGAATACTCTGGAATGCTTTTTACTTATAGTTTGTCAATAAGTGCATTAAAATTAAGATTAACTAAATATTTTGATATATACTGCATTGCTTTTGATAATTTCCGATACTTTGTAACATTATAACATTATAACATAAAGATTATTAATTTTTAAGCGTAAGGTATCAAGTCTTATTGTGCTACATCAAATCATTATTTTTAGTTTAAAATATTTCTTATCTATAAAATGATTAACAAAAATGTAAAAAAAGCAATTATTACTTAAATATGTTTTCCAAATGGGCTATAATGATAAATGACTATTTATTTCCTTGTTGCATATTGAGTTTTTTAGCATAAACTAAAGTAAGCAGTATGGTTTGCTTCAATGTCATTGAAAGTGGTATGTCACTGCGGACAATGGGTATATTATTGGTAATTATTGATTCGCAGTAATATGCTCGTGAGGAGCTTTCTAAGATTTAAGTTAATCGCACTGCTTTTAAGATAGATGTATATTTCACTTGCCACCATAGATGTGACAATAGTGGCAAAGGTCCACACAAAAGCTAGTTATCCATAAACAAACTTTGAACTTCTATAATAAATAAATTGATTATGGATAACATCGCCTCTATATCTTAGGATACAGGGGCGAATTGCTTTTATTTCAATTGTATATTTCAGTCAAAAATTCCACTAGCTTATATTTAATTTATGTTAGTTCTGAAAATTAATACTAATCTCAAATCAAACAATGGACAGAATCCAATCTCGATGGGTTATACTCTTTATGGTATTGGCAGATAAGGAGCAGATGGTATCACAAAGTCTGTCAACGACTTTCGTCAATGTTGAAAAGACTTCATTTTTGAATCCAAGTTTACGAATTTCCTTCCAAATCTGTTCAATTGGATTCATCTCAGGAGTGTACGGTGGCAATGAGAAAATCTCGATATTAGGCGGTATTTTAAGCCCTTTTGATTTATGCCAGGCTGCTCCGTCAGCAACTAGCAAAATAAAGTCATTTACATATGATTCTGACAATTTTTCCAGAAATACATTCATACATTTCGTGTTACAATATGGCATAACAAGGAAGAAACTCTCGCCTGTTTGAGGCTCAACAGCCCCATAGGTATAGCGATATTCTCGGATATGATGGCATGGAACTGATGGTCGAAATCCTTTTTCGCACCAACAGTATTTTGGCTTATTTATTCTACCGAACCCTGCTTCATCCTGAAACATCAGACGAACTTTGCGATTAGGACTGTTGA
>JAEWGD010000044.1 GCA_023388515.1 Bacillota bacterium | reverse complement strand
TGGACGGTGATCCCCATTTTTATTTCATTTTCCCGCTGTTTTCAAGATCCTTTGCGTAATTGTTGCTTTCATTAAAAATTCAAACCCGATTTCAATGGCGAAATCGGGGTTTTTCTACGGTCTGAGGATACCCTTTTTAGGGTATCCTTTTTTGGTTATTTAAAATACATAAACACTTGACATTTTATCATGCCATTATATAATTTTCTTCGTTTATCAGCTCTTTTACCAAAAAAGCCTTCAAAATCCTCATGAGGTGAAATAATATAACAGGGTTTGTCAATAGAATTACCCATACTTGTGTAAATTTTTTCAGCCTCTTTTATTTCAAGCATACGCTCACCGTATGGGGGGTTACAAATTGTTATCGCCCCCTCAGGAGGATTATACTGTGTAATATCAGCTTGATTAAAAAGAACTCGACTTTTTATGCTAGCTTTTTTGGAGTTATCAATACTTAAATCAATGGCATCTGCGTCAATATCATATCCATAACCATGAAATTCTGCATTTCTATCCACACGTTCAATAGCTCCATTGCGTTCTTCTTTCCAAATACTAGGGCTAATACAACCCCATTGTTCAGCTGCAAAATGCCTATTCAAACATGGTGCTATATTCAACGCTTTAAACGCAGACTCTATGATAAATGTTCCACTTCCACAGAAAGGGTCGCAAACGATACTCCCACTTCTAACTCTTGCAAGGTCGATAATTCCAGCAGCAAGCGTTTCTTTTATAGGTGCAAGATTGGCATTACGCCTATATCCACGTTTATGAAGTCCAGCACCACTAGTATCGAGATAAATAGTAGCAACATCATTCATAATACTGAATTGCATTTGATGAACAGGACCAGTTTCTTCAAACCAGTTCAGATGATATGTTTCCTTCAGCCTTTCAACAGATGCTTTTTTAATAATTGCCTGACAATCAGGAATACTATAAAGTGCTGAATTGAGCGAATATCCCTTAACAGGAAAGGCATCAGATTTACCAATAAAATCTTCCAAAGGTATCTTTTTTACGCCTTGAAACAGCTCTTCAAAGGAAGTCGCAGTAAAGCTTGAAAGCTCAATAAGAACACGCTCAGCAGTAGAAAGGCAGATATTAGCCCTAGCGAGCAGATTATAGTCACCAGTAAAAGTAACTTTTCCGTTATCTAAAACGACATTTTGCCCACCAATTTTTTTTACTTCAAATGCTAAGACACTTTCTAAGCCAAAATGGCAAGGACAGCTAAATTTTAATGTATCAGTCAATTTTTTTCTCCTATTCAAATTAGAATAATTTATGTTATAGGCTCAACAACCACATCGCCTTGTTCTTCAGGAACGGGTTCGGGAGGAGTGGCTGCGGCGTGCCCAGAACAAGTAGCAGGAATACTTGAGGTTTTATAATATCCCACATCGGATGAACAGCTAGGACCAGCAATCAAACCTGTATGAGTGCAGTAACGCAGTTCAACAACATCTGGGCATGGTGGATAGGTATTGCCTGATGGAACACTGTTGGCATAATCACCAACAACTGTTTTCCAAAGGCTAGCAGAAGTACCGTTTAAACTACTAGGTAATTGTGTTGGAGTATCATACCCAATCCATACACCACTTACAAAATCCTCTGTTAACCCGACAAAGGATAAATCTCTCCAATCCTGTGAAGTACCAGTTTTACCTGCAACAGTTTTATTAGAAAGAGCAGCAGCAGTACCAGTACCACCTGATTTAATAACTTCTTGAAGAAGCTTATTCATAACATAAGCAGTATCAGCACCAACAGCAGTATGCGTGTTTTCTGAATTCGATTCATTAGAGTAAAGCAATGAGCCATCGCTATTTTCAACCCTACTTACAATATGTGCTTTATAATAAGTACCGCCATTTCCATATGGTAAATAGGCGTTAACAAGGTTTTCAAGAGGAATTCCTTCTGTTAGACCACCGACAGCAAGAGGGGAATAAGCAATATCAGTAGCACCACTTTCAGTGCTTTCAACAAGTTTAAGACCTAAATTTTCAGTTGAAAATGTAAATACTTCCCTTAATCCAATGTTGTTAACAAGTTGTGCAGGAACGGTATTTATAGACCTTTTTAAAGCCTTAACAGCTAAAAATTGTTCGCCAGAAGGAGTACCACCGTAGTTCTTGGGCCAACTCTCTCCATTAACTCTTATAGGAGAATCATAGAATGGTGTTGACCAGTTTATGAAGTTGCTCTCAAGAGCTTTTCCATAGCTTGCAATTGGCTTCATTGTTGAACCTGGATCACGATACGCCTGAATAGGACGGTTGAAACAAAGTGAGCCTAGCTGATTTTTATCGCCAATTCCACCTACAACTGCTTGAATTTCACCATAATAATTCATAGCAATAAATGAGGATTGAGGATATTCACCGTATTCATTTGCAACAGTTGAGAAGTTTTCATGGCTTAAATATTTTGCCTCAACATGTTTTTGCATATTAAGATCAACCGTTGTATACACTTTATATCCACCAGTGTTTAATTTTGAAATAGCCTCTGATTGTGAGATACCATACTCCTCCATGAAGTAGTCAGCAATCTCATAAATAGCAGCATCTACATACCAAGTTGTAGCAGATGGAGCATCATCCACCTCCTCATTTTCCTCAGGATGAAGTAGTTTATATTCTTCTGAATTAGTTAACATAACCTTTTCGTTCATGGCAACAATGTATTCATCATAAGAAATTGCACCATTTTCGTACATTTTATATATAACGTATTCCTTACGTTCTTGATTTGCCTTAAAGTCTGTGAATGGATTTAACCAAGTTGGGTTTTTAGGAGTTGCTGCAAGAGTTGCTGCTTCTGCAATAGAAAGTTCATTTGCACTTTTACCGAAATATCTGTTTGAAGCAATTTCAATTCCAGTATATCCATTGCCATATTCGATAAAATTCATATATCCCTCAAGAATATCATTTTTAGTATATTTCTTTTCAAACTGCATAGCCCTAAAAATTTCTCTAATTTTTCTATCAATTTCTTGATCATTATCACCAGTTAAATTTTTAATAAGCTGTTGAGTTATCGTAGAACCACCTTGTCTTCCCTCATATAGAGGTAAAAATATATTCAAAAAAGAAGAAAATGTACGTTTATAGTCAACACCATCATGGGAATAAAAACGCTCATCTTCAACATAAACAAATGCATCACGAACATGTTGTGGAAGGTCGTCTATTTCTATGGGGATAACTGGATTGGTGTTAACGACTTGATGAACAGTAATAAGTTCACCAGTGGTTGGGTCATTTGCATAAAAAAATGTATCATAGTTTGGTCGAATATCTGAAATTGTAACATCATCAGAATTATCCTTAAACTCAAGAACCCAAACTGTAAGTGCAGTACAACAAATCGTTATGGTTATAACGCCAATCATAAAAATGGACAGAATGGTGCTAAGAGTAACTGACAAAGCTTTTTTTACGATACTAAATTTAGTTTTTTTCTTTCTACGCTTGCCATTAGGACTAGGTCTATTGGTTTTCGTAGTACTAGGATTTTGTCGTGCAGGAGCAGAAGCAGGACGACGGCTAGGAGTACTTGCCTTAGGACGTGGAGTACTGCCAGTTGTTGACGTGCGTCTTCCAGTGCTTGAAGAAACAGTTGGTTTTTTAGGTGCAGATGAAGATACAGGTCTTTTCTTTTTTGGTGTGCTAGATGAAGAAGAACTGGATTTTACTGAACTTGATTTATTCGGGGAAGCAGTACGTCTTACTGCACCCTGTTTACTTGTAGGCTTAGTTGTTCTTTTATTTGAGTTTTTATTTATTTCAGACATAATCATATATTTTCCATCATTTATACGATGAGAAATACTCCTTTCATTATAGAATGCGAAATATGACTAGAAACATACTAATTTATTATAACACATATTTATAAAAAAGTTAAGTATAAAAAACAAGAATAAAAAAATTGTGTTGATTGTATAAACTAAGTAAAAATTGGAAAAGATATTTATATGAAATATCTAAAAGAAAAAGTGGTGATTAGATGTCGAAATCAAATATGTTTTATATGTGTCTTGCTGCTTTGACACTTTCTGGGGTAATTGCTATAACTTCACTGGCATATGATGCAAAGGGAGAAAACGCCAACGCAGAGGTAGCAGTAACTGAAACTACTGAAACATTAGAGGAATCTATTGGCTATATCCTAAAGGAATATGAGGGGAAGCTTGCAATATTTAGAGAAAACAGCATTAAACCTTATAAAAAGTTAGATGTAGACACATCTACGCTTACAGATTATGATAAAGAGCTGATAAAGCAGGGGATAGTGGTTAAAACTGAAATAGAACTTAATGCATTATTGGAGGATTACACTTCCTAGTTCAATTACATCCAAAATAGAATTGATTTACTAGCAAGAATATGGGGATACTTTGTATTAAGTATCCCCATATTAATTTATTTGTAATACATTTAGTCAGCAAAATATTTTACGCCTGATTCAAATATATGCTGGTCCTTGAGTCCATCAACGTTTTTGCAAATATTATCACCGATACGCTCACTATGTCCCATTTTACCTAAAATGCGTCCATCTGGAGAGGTGATACCCTCGATAGCAGCAAAGGATGTATTAGGATTATAGCGAATATTAAGAGTAGGCTTACCATTCAAATCAACATATTGAGTGGCAATTTGTCCATTTTTAGCAAGTTTATCAATCAATTCTGACGAAGCAACAAAGCGTCCCTCACCATGTGAAATAGCAATAGAATGAATATCATCAACCTCACAAGCAGCAAGCCAAGGAGATTTATTAGAAGCAATTCTTGTGTTAACCATCATTGACTGATGACGTGCAATTTTATTAAATGTAAGAGTAGGGGAATTATCTGACATATCAACAATTTTACCATAAGGCACAAGACCAAGCTTGATTAATGCCTGAAAACCGTTGCAAATTCCGAGCATAAGTCCATCTCTATTATTTAGCAATTCATGCACTGCATCTTTAATTTTAGGATTACGGAAGAACGCTGTTATAAACTTACCGCTACCGTCAGGTTCATCACCACCACTGAAACCACCAGGAAGCATGATAATCTGTGAGTTTTTGATAATGCCCTCAATTTTGTTTACAGACTCTTCAATATCTGACGCAGAGAGATTTTTTATAACAACAACCTCAGGTATAGCTCCAGCCTTTTCAAAAGCTCTAGCAGTATCATATTCGCAGTTTGTTCCAGGGAAAACAGGAATAAGCACACGAGGCTTAGCAACTTTTATTTTTGGTGATATAAAGGACTTATTCACAAAGCTATATTTTTCTATCTTATCGCCTTTTGTTTTAATGTTATATGGGAAAATAGGCTCTAGCTTTTCCTCCCAAGCCTGTTGAAGCTCATCAAGTGAAACAGTATATTTCTTTGTATTAATTACATAATCGGATATAGTTGTACCAAGTAAGCAATCGTCTTTTTCAGCCTTGTCACTTAACTCAACTATAAATGAGCCATAGCATGGGTTAAACAGTATTTTTTTTGATAAATCGGCAGTGAACTGGAAACCAAGCTTATTACCGAAACACATTTTGGTGATACCCTCAGCAACTCCACCGAATGAAACAGACCAAATAGCCTTTGCCTTGCCTTGTTCAATTAGCTGTTCAACTCTATCGAAACAGCTTTTTATACTTGTGAAATCAGGTAACTCATTTTCAGTATATTTAGGTGTAATAAGAATTACATCACTGTTGGCATTCTTGAATTCAGGTGATACAACCTTATTAGCAGATGCAGTAGAAACAGCGAATGAAACTAAAGTAGGAGGCACATCAATATCCTCAAATGTACCCGACATAGAGTCCTTACCACCGATTGAGCCACAACCCATTTCAAGCTGTGCCTGAAAAGCACCTAATAAAGCAGAGAAAGGCTTGCCCCAGCGAGTAGGATTATTTTGAGTTCTTTCGAAATATTCTTGGAAAGTCAACCAGCATTTCTTATATGAGCCACCAACAGCAACAACCTTAGCAATTGACTCTACAACAGCAAGCATAGCACCATGATAAGGACTTTTATCGCTTAGATAAGGATTATAACCCCAACCCATAACTGAACAAGTATTTGTATTGCCTTTTAGAACAGGGATTTTAGCAACCATAGCCTGTGTAGGAGTCAGCTGATTAACGCCACCGAAAGGCATAAGAACAGTCCCAGCACCAATTGTTGAATCAAAGCGTTCAACAAGCCCCTTTTGTGAGCAGATATTAAGATTAGAAACCATAGACTTCCAGCCTTCAGCAGTGTCCTCAAAGCTTGATAAATCAGCAGTAGCAGGTTCAGTTACTTCAATATCAGTATATTTAACAGCACCATTTGAGTTTAGGAATTCTCTTGCAAGGTCAACAATAGTGTTACCATTCCATTCCATTTTCAAACGTGGCTCTTCTGTTACAACAGCAACAAGAGTAGCCTCAAGGTTTTCTTTTTTTGCCTCAGCCATAAACTTATCAACATCTTCTTTTGCGATAACAACAGCCATACGCTCCTGTGATTCGCTGATAGCAATTTCTGTTCCATCAAGTCCATCATATTTTTTTGGAACAGCATCAAGGTTAATAATAAGTCCATCTGTTAATTCTCCGATAGCAACGGAAACACCGCCTGCACCGAAGTCATTACAACGTTTAATCATTTTTGTAACATCAGGATTTCTAAAAAGTCTTTGTAACTTTCTTTCTTCAGGAGGATTACCCTTTTGAACTTCAGCACCACATTCCTCTAAGGATTCAAGAGTATGAGATTTAGATGAACCAGTAGCACCACCACAGCCATCACGCCCTGTTTTACCTCCAAGAAGAATGACAACATCATTAGGCAAAGGAGATTCACGTCTTATATTTTCGGCAGGAGCAGCCCCTACAACAGCACCGATTTCAAGTCTTTTTGCAACGTATCCAGGATGGTATATTTCGGTAACATGACCAGTAGCAAGTCCAATTTGGTTACCATATGAGCTATAACCATTAGCAGCACCGACACAAATTTTTCTTTGTGGAAGCTTACCTTTAATAGTATCCTCAACAGGAACAAGGGGATTAGCAGCACCAGTAACACGCATAGCCTGATAAACATATGAGCGTCCTGAAAGCGGATCACGAATAGCACCACCAAGACAGGTTGCAGCACCACCGAACGGTTCAATTTCAGTAGGGTGATTATGAGTTTCATTTTTGAACATCAAAATCCAATCCTCATCACGTCCATCAACATCAACCTTGATTTTCACAGAGCAAGCATTAATTTCTTCACTCTCATCTAAATCATTTAGCAAGCCATCTTTTTTAAGCTTCTTAACAGCAATAGTAGCGAGGTCCATAAGTGTAACAGGCTTGTCCGTTCTGCCAAGTTCCTCCTTAACGCTTAGGTATCTCTGATATGTTTCATTTATATAAGGGGTGTGAATATTAACATCATTAATATTAGTCATAAAAGTTGTATGACGGCAGTGGTCAGACCAGTAAGTGTCAATCATTTTTATTTCAGTTATAGTAGGATTTCTTTTTTCGGTATTCTTGAAATATTCTTGACAGAAAGCAATATCGTCTAAATCCATAGCCAGTCCATATTCATTAATGAAATCCTCAAGCCCTGCTTTAGTTAGATTAATAAAACCATCAAGCACCATAACCGTTGTAGGTATCTCATAATTAGTATCAAGTGACTTAACAGTATCAAGCGATGCCTCACGGCTTTCAACAGGGTTTATAAGATAGGCTTTAAGCTTTTCAAATTCATCATCAGAAATAAAACCTTCTGCAATATAAACCCTTGCATTTTTAACACGACAACGTTCTTTTTGAGTAAGGATTTGTATACATTGCTCACAGCTATCAGCCCTCTGGTCGAATTGTCCAGGAAGATATTCAACAGCAAACACACGTTCATTTTCTTTTAGCTGAGGAATTTCATCATAGGTAATATCAACTGATGGCTCAGAAAAAACAATATTAGTAGAAAGCTGAAAATCCTCATTGGTGATATTATCCACGTCATAACGGTTTAAAACTCTTATGTTTTTTAACGCAGCCAACATTAAAGCAGTTTTAACATCACTTAAAACAGATTGAGCCTCAACAGCAAATTCAGCCTTTTTTTCAACATAAATACGATAAACAGACATAAAAACTCCATTTCTCCGCAAACAGGTAATAGGGTATATGGCAATCAATCATTTGTGCGGAAAATGACTGATAAAAATTAAACAAGTGTAATTTAAAACAATTAAAGCTTTTGAACAATATTCCCCAAGCAATAATTATTTTCATACTTAGATATTTTAACATAAAAAATCATTCTTCGCAAACTTTTTTCACCGATTTCTGACGGAATTTTTACTAATGTATAGTTTGGGCTATAACCTTGATGAAAATTTGTGCAACTTTCTTTTTCAAACAACACAGGATAGACTTTTCCTACCTGAGTTTTCAAAAACCCTTGCATAGATTGTTCAGCAATATCAGACATTTTTTTTGCTCTAATACTTTTTATATTTTCAGGTATTTGGTTAGGAAGTTTAGTAGCGACAGTACCTTCACGTTTTGAGTATGGGAAAACATGAACCTTGCTAAAGCCTACCTTTTTAACAAATAATAATGATTGTTCAAAATCATTTTCACTTTCATTAGGAAATCCAACCATAACATCAGTTGTGATTGATGCGTCAGGAAATGAACATCTAATTTTATCGACAAGGCACATAAATTCGTCAGTGTTATATTTTCTATTCATCTCCTTTAGCGTTTTATTACACCCACTTTGGAGTGAAAGATGGAAATGAGGGCAAAACTGTGGTATATTAGCAAGTCTTGATAAATCCTCATCAGAAATTATTTCTGGTTCAAGAGAGCCAAGACGTATACGTTCAATCCCCTCAATTTCAGCACAAGCCTCAACAGCATCGACAAGCCTTAACCCAATCTCACTACCATAGAAAGTAAGGTTAATACCGACCAAAACAACTTCCTTATGCCCATTTTTAGCAAGCGTTGAAATTTCCTTTTTCAGCGAATCAATCGGCTTTGAGCGTATTCTCCCCCTAGCAAAAGGAATAATACAGTAACTGCAAAACTGATTACAGCCATCTTGAATTTTTATGAAAGCACGAGTTTTTTCGGTGAATTCACTGCAAGCCATATCCTCAAGCAGTTCATTTCCATCAAAATCGGTTATATCGACTATTTTATCTATGTTTTTTTGTGCAAGAGTTTTATTTACAAGGGATAGAAGTTCAGAACGATTTTTTGTTCCTGTTATAATATCAGCCTCTGTTATTTTTTTAGCCTCACCCATAAAAGCCTGTGGATAACAGCCTGTCAGAACAATCAGAGAGAGAGGATTATCGTTTCTAAGACGTTTAATGCATTGGAGAACCTTGCTGTCGCTTGAAGAAGTAACGGTACATGAATTGACAATATAGATATCAGCATCGGATTTTTTTTCAGTGATAATATAATTATTATTACTAAATGCCTGTTTAATACATTCAGTTTCATATTGATTGACCTTACAGCCAAAACTTATAAAATTTACCTTCATTTACTATAAAAACCTTTCTAATTCTTATTAATTAAGCAATATGACGAATTTTGCAATAAAACCTTGTTTATTATGCACAAGTGTAAAGATTGATAAAAAACATCATTAGTTCATGGCTACATTATACTAAATTAACGAATTTTTTGCAATTGTATTGACTTATATTTGGTTTAGTGATATATTAATTGTAGCAGAAAATTATAAATTAATAAAGAGAAACTTTAATTAAAATTTTTAGGGGGTAAATGTTATGGAAAAAATCACTATTTCTTTGGCTGCTATCAATGATGTAAAGGAATTTGTTAACAAGATGACAAAGTATGATTTTGATATTGATTTGGTATCAGGAAGATATGCAATTGATGCAAAATCAATAATGGGTATTTTCAGCCTTGATTTATCAAAACCAATTGAGCTTCATGCACATACTAATGATGCATCAGCTTTTAAGGCAGATATCAGCAAGTTTATTGTTGACTAATCATTACATGAAAATATTATTTAGGGAGTCTACTTGACTCCCTATTTGTTTTTAGGCATTGAATTATTTATTTCAGCATAAACTCTATAATGAGAGCTTAACCAGCTTTATAATGGAGGTTTTATATGTTAAATAGAAAATTGTTGCCAACACTGATTTTAATAATTACAATAATATTGACACAGAATATAGTTAATATAAACGCTATAACTTACGATGAGGAAACAGGATTAGTTGAGGCTTATGTTCTTATGGAGGCTGAAACGGGAAGAGTGTTGAGGGAGCAGAATGGCTATACAGAAGTTCCAATAGGAACGATGTGTAAGTTGATGACAGTATTGCTTGTTGCAGAGGCTATTGAGGCAGGGGAGTTGAGTGTTGATAAGATGGTGGTAACATCATCTCATGCAAATTCCATGAATGGTGCTCAGATTTGGCTTATGCCTGGTGAACAGATGTCTGTAAGCGACTTGCTTAAAGGTGTAATAATAGGTAATGCTAATGATGCGACAGTCGCACTTGCGGAAGTGGTTGGGCATAGCGAAGAAAATTTCACTGCTAATATGAATACAAGGGCGTTCGAGTTGGGTATGAAGAATACTGGCTTTTATAATTCATCTGGCTTTGGAACAGAGGAACAGTATTCGACAGCATATGACATGGCACTTTTATGCAGAGAACTTTCAAAGCATGAGTTTTTATATGAATATATGACTTGCTGGCGAGATTTTGTAAGGGGCGAAGATACTGAGCTTGTGAATGAAAATAAACTTGTTAAGGGCTATGATGGGATTATAGGTTTTAAGGCTGGACATTCTGAAGAGTCTGGAAACTGCGTTGCAATAGGTGCTGAAAGAAATAATAGCACATATATAGTGGTAGCATTAGGGTATAAGGATAAGGATGAAAGGTTTAACGTTGCTAAAACCTTGATAGCTACAGGCTTTTCTAATTATCAGGTAACAAACCCGAGCTTTAGTAATGAGCATCTCATGCCGATAAAAGTAAAGGGAGGCGTTGATAGTGCTGTTATGATTGAGGCAAGGGAATTAAGTAGCTTGGTTGTATCGAAAGGGAATGTTGAAAAGATAACTAGCGTGATTTTTGTGCCAAATTATGTTACAGCACCAATCAAGAAAGGGCAGTCGATAGGTGTGGTAGGATTTTACATTGACGATGTTTTGCTTTATGAAACGGATTTAATTACTTCAAATGAGGTTGAGGAAATGACAATTGGCAAAGCGTTTAAGAAAATTTGTACAAATTTACTGAAATGAATTTAGTTTAATTGTACGGAATGTACAATTATAAACATTGTACTTGAAAAATATAAAAAAATATAGTAATATTATTTTATAGTACGTTCAAAATTATTGTATATGGTTTAATATGCAATTTTAATTGTGAAAAATTTGGAGGAAAACAATAATGTCTTTAAAGCTTAATACAAAATATGTCAGTGATTTTATAGCCTCTGATGAGATGGAAGGCATAAAAGCACAAGTTGAGCTTGCAGCAGATGTTTTGCATAACAAGACAGGCTTGGGCAGTGACTTTTTAGGTTGGTTGGACTTGCCTGAAAGCTATGACAAAGAGGAATTTTTAAGAATAAAAAAGTCGGCTGAAAAGATTAAATCTGATTCAGATGTACTGATTGTTATTGGAATTGGTGGCTCATATTTAGGGGCAAAGGCTGGAATTGAGTTCTTGAAATCACCTTTTTATAACAATTTGAATAAAGATACACCTGATATTTACTATGTTGGGAATAATATTAGTCCTACATATTTGAATGAAGTGCTTTCTATTTGTGAGGGGAAGGATATTTCTGTAAATGTAATATCAAAATCAGGTACAACAACTGAACCTGCACTTGCGTTTAGAGTGTTCAAAAAATATGTTGAGGACAAGTATGGCAAGGATGAAGCTAAGGGTAGAATTTATTGCACAACTGATAAATCAAGAGGAACGTTGAAGACGCTTGCAGATGCTGAGGGTTATGAAAGCTTTGTGATTGCTGATGATGTTGGTGGAAGATTTTCAGTTTTAACAGCAGTAGGTTTGTTGCCGATTGCCGTTTCTGGATGCGATATTGATAAAATTATGCAGGGTGCAGCTAAGGCACAAAAGGACTTTACGGCTGATTTTGACAATAATGATTGCTATAAATATGCGGCGTTAAGAAATGTTTTTTATAGGAAACAAAAGTCAGTAGAATTAATGGTATCTTATGACCCTTGTTTTGTGACTATGGCTGAATGGTATAAGCAATTGTTTGGCGAGAGTGAGGGCAAGGACGGCAAGGGTATATTCCCAGCAGCAGTTAATTTCTCTAGTGATTTACATTCAATGGGACAGTTTATTCAGGACGGTTCAAGGATTATGTTTGAAACCGTTGTTGATATAAAAAATCCAAAGCAGGACTTTTTCCTTGAAAATGATGCTGATAATCTTGATGGGTTGAATTTCTTAACTAATCAAAATATGTCAGTGGTTAACAGAAAAGCATTAGAGGGCACGATTTTGGCACATACTGAGGGTGGAGTACCTAATATTGTACTTGAATTGGAAGATGTAAGCGAGTTTAGCTTCGGCTATATGGTTTATTTCTTTGAGAAAGCTTGTGCAGTTTCAGGTTACGTTTTGGGTGTTAATCCATTCAATCAGCCAGGTGTTGAAAGCTATAAGGCGAATATGTTTGCACTTTTGGGTAAGCCTGGATACGAGGAACAAAAGGAAGCTTTGGAAGCAAAGCTTAGTTAATTAGCAAGGAATTATTTCATAACATAAATAAAAAACCATACAAAAGTATGGAAGAATGGAGCTTTTTATGATAAAATTAATAACAGGTAAAAAGGGCACAGGAAAAACTAAAGTCCTAATTGATTTGATTAATGATGCAGTTAAAACTACAACGGGCGACTTGGTTTGCATTGAAAAAGGCGAAAAGATAAGATATGACATTAGCTATAAGGTAAGATTGGTTGATACAGAGCGTTTTGGAATTAGCGGATATGATTCACTGTATGGCTTTATTGCTGGTATGTTGGCTGGAAACTATGACATTAAGGAAATATTTATTGACTCAGTTTTGAAAATCGGTGGAGCTGATTTTGATGAGTTTAAAATGGTTTTGGATAAGCTTGATGTGTTAACAGGCGATGACACAGTTCTTGTATTTACAGTTTCTGCTGATGAATCAGAACTACCAGATGGAATTAAAAAGTATCTTTCTTAGGAAAGGATAGACAGACTTCCGTTGTTTCTTGAAATATTAGGCATAAGCATGTATATAATAGATGATTTATAAGAAAAAAAGTATTGACAAGACAGGAAGTTTTAGTTATAATATACTTTGTGATGCTCTGAGGTAAAAATGTAATGATAATTAATTTAAGACAAGTATTTGAAGTTACTGGTGCAAAAAAAGATTTGCACTATTCGATCCCTCTATCTGAACTTGTGGGGATACGAGGCTATGAATTTAATTCGCCTATAAAGGTTGACGGGACAATACAAAATAACACAGGGATTGTTACGTTACAGTTTTCAGTAGAGTTTACGCTTAAGATTTTATGTGATAGATGCATTAAGGTATTCTGTAGGGATTACTTTTATGAGTTTGAACATATAATCGTAAAACAGCTTAATACCAACAGTGATGGTTATGATGATTATATTGTTGCTGAGGGTGAAAGTGTTGATTTGAATGAAATTGCTATATCGGATTTATTGTTACAGTTGCCGTTAAAAATGCTTTGTGATGAAGATTGCAAGGGGTTGTGTAGTGTATGTGGCTGTGACTTGAATGAATGCGTTTGCAGTTGCTCAAAAGAGTAATATTTAAGGAGGTGCAATAATGGCTGTACCAAAGAGAAAACATTCTCAATCGAGAAGAGATAAACGTCGTTCGAACGTTTGGAAGTTGGATATGCCTGCTTTCAGCAGATGTACTAACTGTGGAGAATTAATGGCTCCACATAAAGTTTGCAAAAGCTGCGGATTTTACAAGGGTGTTGAGGTTCTTAAAAAGGAAGCATAAAATCTCGCTTTCTTTTGTCTAATTAAAAGGGAGGAGAGCAAAGACGTTCTCCTTTTTCTTTTATGAGAATTGAAGATGGAGAGTTGAGGGGTTGGAAAAATTCTCATCTCTCCTTTTAATTTATTTTAATAATTTTATATAATATATAGAAGCTTATATGAAAGGTGAAGTATGGTAAGGGTAACGGTTGTAACGGAGAACACGCCTGCATTCAAGGCTAAAATTGAAGTTGGGGATTGTGTTGTTGCAATAAATGGGAATAAAATTGATGATGTGCTAGATTATATGTTTTATGCGTCGGAAACAAAGCTTGATATAGAAGTTTTGCGTGATGGAAAATCGGTGCATTTTAAGATTAATAAGGGTGAATATGACGATTTAGGGCTTGGGTTTGATAGCTTTCTTATGGACGAAAAGCGTAGTTGTCATAATCAATGCGTTTTTTGTTTTATTGACCAGATGCCACCTAATATGAGGGAAACTCTTTACTTTAAAGATGATGATGCGAGGCTTTCTTTTTTACAGGGTAATTATGTTACACTAACTAATTTAAACCAATATGACGTTGATAGAATAATTAAAATGAAGCTAAATATCAATGTTTCGGTGCATACAACAAATCCTGAACTTAGGTGCAAGATGATGAATAATAGGTTTGCAGGAGAAAAGCTTAAATATTTAAAGCAGATGACGGATGCTGGGATTAAGCTTAATTGCCAAATTGTGTTATGTCCAATGCTTAATGATGGTGATGAACTTGATAGAACTCTTAATGATTTGGGTAGGCTGATGCCAAATATTCAGAGCATAGCAATTGTACCTGTTGGGCTGTCAAAGTACCGTGAGGGCTTGTTTGAGCTGACTTCTTTTACACAGGAAACAGCGTCAAAAGCACTTGAACAGATTGGAAAATTTCAGAATAAGTTTCTGAGTGAATATGGAACACGACTTGTTTTCCCAGCTGATGAGTTATTTTTGGTTGCAAAACGGGAGATACCTAAGGCTGAATTTTATGAGGATTATTCGCAGTATGAAAACGGTGTAGGAATGTTAAGGTCGCTTGAAGATGAGTTTATGGATGCATTGGAAGATGCAGAATTTAGTAATGAGAAGCGTTATATAAGTATTGCAACAGGTGTTGCTGCATATGATTTAATTAAAAAAATGCTTGATAAGGTGATGGAAAAGTGGCATAATTTAGAGTGTAGGGTATACCCGATAATTAACGACTTTTTTGGAGAAATGATTACTGTAACGGGTCTGATAACAGGACAGGATTTGATGTCACAGTTAGAGGACAAGCCATTGGGTGAGGTTTTACTGATTTCATCTTCAATGCTAAGGCGTGACAGTGAAGTTTTTCTTGATGATATAACAGTAACCGATGTTGAAAAACAGCTTAATATCAAAGTTATAGCGACTGAAAATGACGGTTATAAATTACTTGATGCAGTGCTTGGGAAATAGTATTAGCATTATTTTTAGGATATAAATTGAGAGGGGATGTTAATATGGCATTACCAGTGCTTGCAGTAGTGGGAAGACCAAATGTAGGTAAGTCCACTTTGTTTAATAAGCTGATTGGTCAACGATTATCAATTGTTGAGGATACTCCTGGTGTAACTAGGGATAGGATTTACAGTAAATGTGAATGGAGAAATAGGGAGTTTATGATTGTCGATACGGGAGGTATCGAACCTAATGCAGATGATGTTATTTTATCACAAATGTGTCATCAGGCAGAGCTTGCTATTGGGAAAGCAGATGTAATTGTGTTGGTATGCGATGTTAGAAGTGGCGTTACACCTAATGATTACGCTGTTGCAGATATGCTTCAAAAGAGTGGGAAACCTATAATTGTATGCGTGAATAAATGCGATTCAGTTGGTGAGCCACCACTTGAATTGTATGAATTTTATAATTTAGGATTGGGCGATCCTTTTCCAGTTTCATCATTGCATGGACATGGAACTGGTGATTTACTTGATGAAGTATTTGAGCATTTTCCAAAGGAAATTGCAGAGGATTATTCAGATGATTACATTAGGGTTGCTGTTATAGGCAAGCCAAATGTGGGCAAATCATCGCTTATAAATAGAATTGCTGGTGAGGAAGTAGCGATAGTTTCCGATATAGCTGGCACAACGAGAGATGCAACGGATACTGTGATTGATAATAAGCATGGCAAGTTTATTTTTATTGATACAGCTGGAATTAGGAAGAAGGCAAGGGTTACTGAAAACATCGAAAGATACAGCGTTTTAAGAGCGTATATGGCTGTTGATAGAGCCGATGTTTGTGTAATAATGATAGATGCTGAGGTTGGATTTACTGAACAGGATTCAAAGGTTGCGGGTTATGCGAATGAACAGGGCAAAGCCTCGATTATCGCTGTGAATAAATGGGATGCAATTGAAAAAAATGATAAAACCATGAGCGAATACCGTGCAAAACTTGAACAGGACTTCTCTTTTATGTCATATGTTCCTTTTATTTTTATTTCAGCAAAAACAGGAATAAGAATTGATAAGCTATATGATCTCATAAAATTTGTAAATGAGCAGAATGCGATAAGGATTTCAACAGGTATGCTTAACGATGTTTTGGCATATGCTACAACTAGGGTTCAGCCACCGTCTGATAAGGGTAAAAGGCTTAAGATTTTCTATATAACACAGCCATCGACAAAACCACCTACATTTGTTACATTTGTTAATAGAAAGGACTTATTCCACTTTTCATATCAAAGATATATTGAAAATCAAATTCGTTCAACGTTTGGATTAGAGGGAACGCCAATTAGATTTATTGTCAGAGAAAGAGGCGACAAGGATTAATTTTGTAAGGGGATGTTTAAGTTGTCCACAAATTTTATATTGGCATTGACATTATCAGCGGTGGTTTCTTATCTGCTTGGGAGCTGTAATTCAGCGATTATTGTAGTAAGATTGTGGAAAAAGGTTGATGTCCGTGATTTTGGGAGCAAGAATGCAGGGTTGACAAATACGCTTAGATGCTTTGGAAAGGGTGCTGCATTAATTACACTTTTAGGAGATTTGACTAAAGGAGTGGTTGCTGTACTTCTCAGCAAGTTAATTTTTGTACTTCTCGATACGGGGATAAGCGATGTTATAGGCAGTGAAATTACTGGGGTTAATAATTTACGCTTTATAGGATATATTGCTGGATTTCTGGCGATTTTAGGGCATATTTTCCCATTATATTATGGATTCAAAGGTGGAAAAGGAATACTTGTATCAGCATCAATTTTGATTGTAACTGATCCATTAACTTTCTGCATTGTAATACCGTTTTTTGCATTAATTCTTGCATTGACGAAATATGTATCCGTTTCTTCAATTACAGCAGCAATAGCTTATCCTATTATTACATTCACAACTCAGTATTTTATAAGTGATGTACCTAAAAACCTAGCACTACTGCATACATTATTGGTAATAGGAACAAGCATATTGCTGATTTATATGCATAAAAGTAATATAGTAAGGCTTAAAAATCACACTGAAAATAAGTTTTCTTTTAAGAAAAAGGAGGGTTAGTGATGGCGAAAATAACAGTTTTAGGTGCAGGTGGCTTTGGTATAAGTCTTGCAGTAATGGCTGATAATTATGGGCATGAAGTGACGGTATGGTCGTCTATCAAGGAAGAAATTGAGGCGATTAGGCGTGACGGGGAACAAAAGCAAAAGCTTGCAGGAGTAAAGATACCCAAAAGCGTAAAATTATCAACAGATATTGCATGTGTTGTAGGTTGCGACATGGTTTTATTTGGTATACCGACAGCGTTTGTGAGAAAAGTTGCAAGGGAAGCTGCACCATATATTACTCCGAATATGATTGTACTTAATACAGGAAAAGGATTTGAAGCGGATACTCATAAGCGAATGAGTGAAGTTTTAAGTGAAGAAATTAAGAATGCATCAATTGTAGCTATGTCTGGTCCTTCACACGCTGAAGAGGTTGGTTTGTGCATACCGACAACAGTTGCAGTAGCTTCTTTTGATAAAAAAGCTTCATACTATGTTCAGGATATTTTGTGTAATGAAGTTTTCAGAATTTATGTAAATCATGACATTATCGGTTGTGAAATCGGCGGTGCATTAAAAAATATAATTGCCTTGTCATCGGGAATATGTGATGGCTTGGGATATGGCGATAACACTAAAGCAGCGTTGATGACAAGGGGAGTAAGTGAAATTGCACGTCTTGGTATCGCTATGGGAGCAAAGCTAGAAACATTTGCAGGACTTACTGGAATAGGTGATTTAATTGTAACCTGTACGAGTATGCACAGCAGGAATCGTAGGGCTGGAATACTAATAGGGCAAGGTGTAGCCCCGTTAGATGCCGTTGAACAGGTAGGAACAGTTGAGGGTTATTCATGTTGCAAAGCAGCTTGGGAGCTATGTCAAAAGCTTAATATAGAGATGCCAATAACTGAGCAACTGAATAAAATATTGTTTGAGGGTGGAACAGTCAAAGAGGCTTTGAGCAATCTTATGACAAGACCTAACAGGCATGAACTAGAGGGCATTTTCTTATCGGAACGTAACTGTTAGAAATTATTTTTGTGTTGTAAAACGATAAAATTACTTATAAAATTTAAAAGTAGTTTAATAAATATACCATATAAAAAAAGTATCACTTCTAATTGAAGTGATACTTTTTTTATATACTAAAAAGATTTTACTTATATTATTTTTTATAGTTTATTTTTGTGTTTATTGTCTATACTTATTATGGAATATAAGAAATAAGTTTTATAATTTATTTGAAAAACGGTTAATATTATTGAAAAATAATGCAACAATATAGACAAAAGCAAAAAGGAGATACAACATGAAAAAAATAGTGATACTTGCAGTTGTAACAGTAGTAATGGTTTTCAGCTCAATTATAGTACCAAAGCTATTCGAAAAAACGCTAACAAGAGCAGAAATAACGGCAATGTCAAACATTATCTATACTGAATATGTAAACGCAACAGGTGAGGTCGATAGCAATGAGAATGAATTTATAGTTAATGCAACTGTAAGCGAGGACGATATAAGTAAAGTGAAAATTGGTCAATCGGTAGTAATAAGTGGCAAAGGATTTGGTGATAGGGAGTATACAGGAACAGTTGATGTTATATCCGATATAGCAAGAAAGTTACAGCAGAGTGCAACAGGAAAAACGGTTGTTGATGTAGTTATAACTATTGATAATGCAGATGAAATGATACGAAAAGGTAATACTGCTGAAGTTAAGATAATGATTTCAGAGCAAAGACAAATATCAGTTGTGGCATATAAAGCAGTAAATCAAGATGAAGACGGAACGGAGTATGTTTATGTTTTTTGTGATGGAGTAGCAGTTCGCAAGGATATTGTAACAGGTTTAGAGCTAAGTGATGGGATAGAGGTTTTATCAGGATTAAATCCGAATGATAAGGTATTAACATCACAGGAGGAGTTAGAAAACGGAAATTATGTTAAGGTGGTAGAATAATGCTTGACGCAATAAAAAGGGGTATGGGAGAGCTATGTAGAAATAAGCTAAGGCTATTTCTTACAGTTGGTGGAATAACAATAGGCGTTTTATCGGTAATAATAATTTCTATGTTAGGTGATGTTGGCAAAAGTACAGTTGATAAAAAGCTCACAAGTATGGGGCTTGACAGCGTTGTAGTATCCGTAAATGGTGGGCAAGGCAATGGGCTTTGTGAGGAAGATTTATCTAAACTAACAGATATTGAGGAAATAAGAAAAGCAATACCACTTATGAGTTTGGTGACATATAGCGTTATAAGAGAAACTAACAGTGATTGTATGCTATGGGGAGTAAATGAAGATGCAAATAATGTTATTGAATTAGATGTACTTCATGGTAGACTTATTAATAAGGGTGATGTTTCAAGCAATGCTAAGGTGTGCTTGATAGATGAGGAGTTAGCAAAAGAGTCATATAGCCGTTCAAACATAGTTGGCAAGAAGATAAGCGTTGACATAAATGGTGTGATGCATGAATATGAGGTTATTGGTATCGTGAAAAATGGTGTAAATGTATTGCAATCAATGCTTGGGAATGTTATACCATCATTTATATATATTCCCTACACAAGCTTTCAGAGTGCAAGTTCAAAGAACCATTTTGACCAGATAGCAGTTAAGCTATACGACTCAAACTCCAGTGTTAATGGTAAAATTGAAACAGCAATAACGGCTGGAAATGAAAGCAGAACAGCAGTTAGCGTAGAAAACTTATTAGGGCAAAAGGACGCACTATCTAGCATTTTGGATATTGTTACAATCATATTAACCTTTATAGCAGGCATATCGCTTTTAGTTTCAGGCTTATCAATTATGACAGTAATGATGGTAGCAGTGAGTGAGCGAACACGGGAAATAGGTATAAAGAAATCAATTGGTGCATCAAAAAAGGATATATTAATTGAATTTTTAATAGAGTCTGCATTAATAACTTTACTAGGTAGTGTAGTAGGAATAATTCTAGGCGTATTAATCGGAAGTATTGGTTGTGCAATCATGGGTATAGATACAATAATAAATATAAAGCTTATAATAGGTGTGTTTATTTTCACCTTATTTACAGGATTAACATTTGGCGTGTATCCTGCATATAGGGCATCAAACCTAAAACCTGTTGAAGCATTGAGGTTATAAAGAAAATGGTCGGCTTAAATTAAAGCCGACCATTTTTGGGATTAAACAATTAAGTGTAAATAATTAGCATCCACAACCTGTGTTACATGAATTGCATCCGCAAGAATCATTATTATTATTACCACAGCAAACAAAAAGAACAATTAGAACGATGATAATCCAACAACAACTGCTACCGCCACCAAATCCGAAACTCATAAAAAACACTCCTTTTATTAAATAATGTAAGAAGCAGAAACAAGACTTTAAGAGTTTTTCTTGTGTTCCGTTCCATAGTTCATTGTATGTAGGAGCAGAAAATGTGTTACGGAAAATTTCAAAGTATAAGAAAATAATAATCTATATATATCATGTATATTTATATGGGTTTATATAAATTTTATTTTTAATCAGTAGAGTTACCGATATAGTTATGAACAAAATCCCTCAGCTTAATATAGGCTTCATCGCCGATAACGTGTTCGATTTTACAAGCATCACATTCGGCATTTTCCTTGCTTACATGGAGTATATCAGTGAGAAATTCGGTTATGAGAAGATGACGTTCGTAGACCTTCTTAGCTTTTTCCAAGCCAATATCAGTTAAGATAATTTGTCCATCAGCTTTTACTTCAATAAAGTTATTTTCGGCTAAAATCTTCATTGCCCTGCTGATACTAGGTTTAGAATAGCCGAGTTCTGTCGCAATATCTATGGAACGGACGTATTTAGTTTTTTTATCTAGAATATAAATTGTTTCAAGATAATCTTCACCAGATTGATGCAGTTGCATTCTTAGCCCTCCAAACATTAGTTTTTATATTAAGATAGATTACATACATCATAAATTCAGTAAAGTGATTATATGAGTTTATGAATTCGTATTTAATTTTAACATAAAAGCAAAAAAAAATCAACTCTATTCTTATCCACAAAAAATGTATAAAAAGATAATGCACATCAAGGCAAATAAGGAAATAAAATATTATTCGTTAATAATGCATTAAAAACTATTGATTTTTTTAGGCATTTATGATATAATTTTTTTAATGTACAAAGTAACGTTGGATTGCACTAGCTAGAAATATAGTGCAATATAAATTTTGTGCAGAAAATAAAATTATATGATATATAACCTCATTTTAAAAGAAAAGTGGTGGTAGTATGAAGAAGATAACTGTTGTTACTGGACACTATGGAACTGGCAAAACTAATATTTCAGTTAATCTTGCGATAAAGCTTGCTGATAAAGGCGAGAAGGTTACTGTTGTTGACTTGGATATTGTTAATCCATATTTTCGTACAGCTGACTTTGGTGAACTGTTTGAGAGCCGAAACATAGAGTTAATTAAACCTATGTACGCAAATTCAAACTTAGATATACCTGCCATAAACTTTGACTTGGAACGTATAGTCAGCGAGGATGGACATATTATAATTGACGTTGGTGGAGATGATGTTGGTGCAACAGCTCTTGGGCGTTATGCTGAGGCATTGTCAAAATATCAATCCGACTTGGATATGTATTATGTAATTAATTGTTATAGGTATTTAACCAGAACATCTGATGAGGCGTTAGGGTTAATGGATGAGATTGAAACAGCCTCAAGGATGAAACATACAGGAATTATAAACAATTCTAATTTAGGGAGTGAAACTACTGCGGAAGATGTTAAATCATCTAAAGCATTTGCAGATGAAATTGCAGAGAAAGCTAGTCTTCCAATAATTTTTCATGCGTATAATAAAAATATTGACATGGAAAAGGTTGAAGGCTTTGAAGAGGTGGAGATATTTGTTAAGCCCTTATGGGAAAGCTGAATATTGACGGTTACTACTAAAACTTGAATAATTTACAGATAATGTATAGGAACTATATTTGTGAATTTTTATTTGTTACTACATTAAAGGAGGGAATAATTATGGCGAAAATGGAAGTAATTTTCGAGAAGTGCAAGGGTTGTGGATTATGCACTACTTCTTGCCCAAAAAAGATTGTTGAGCTGCAAAAAGAGAAGAGAAATAAAAAGGGCTATTTTACTGCTGAATGTATTGATATGTCTGCCTGTATAGGTTGTGCTATGTGTGCAATTATGTGCCCTGACTGTGCGATAACAGTTGAGAAATAACTAAATTTTGGACAAGCGGTGCTTGCGATTACAAAATTCTATGCATAAAGGAGTTGCAATTTTGGAAAGAAATTTAATGAAGGGTAATGAAGCTTTAGCTGAAGCTGCTATTAGAGCTGGCTGTAAATGCTTTTTTGGTTACCCTATAACACCACAAACAGAGCTTTCTGCTTACATGGCAAAGCGTATGGAGAAATCGGGTGGCGTGTTTTTACAGGCTGAATCTGAAATCGCTGCAATAAACATGGTCTTAGGTGCTGCATCTACGGGTGTAAGGACTATGACATCATCATCATCACCAGGTATTAGTCTTAAATCAGAGGGGATTTCATATATTGCGGGAAGTGATTTACCATGCGTTATCATTAATGTTCAACGTGGTGGTCCTGGCTTGGGTGGAATTCAACCATCACAGGCTGATTACTGGCAGGCTACTAAGGCATTGGGACATGGGGATTTCCATCTTCTGGTTTATGCTCCAGCGTCAGTACAGGAAATGATTAATATGCTTACAAAAGCTTTTGATATGGCTGATGAGTATAGAATGCCAGCAATGATTCTTGCAGATGGCTTGTTAGGTCAGATGATGGAGCCTGTTACTTTCCCAGAAATAAAAGCGAATGAAGTTGAAAAGCCTTGGGCAACTAATGGTCACCAGTTCAAGCGTGAACATAATATAGTTAATTCATTATACCTACAACCTGATGGCTTGCAGAAAACAATTCAAGACCGTTTTGCTAAGTATGATGATATAAAGGAAAATCACAGTGAGGCAGAACTTTATAAAACTGAAGATGCTGATATTGTAGTAGTTGCATACGGAGCTACTGCAAGAGTTGCAAAGTCAGCTGTTAATAAAGCGAGAGAGTCTGGAGTTAAGGCTGGACTTATCCGTCCGATGACATTGTGGCCATTCCCAGTGAAACAGATGGTTGAGGGAACTAAGTCTGCATCAAATGTTCTTGTTGTTGAAATGAGCATGGGACAGATGGTTGACGATGTAAAGCTTGCGTTAGAATGTTCAAAGCCTGTGCATTTCTTTGGACGCACAGGTGGCGTTATTCCTAAGCCTACTGAAATTCTTGAAGAAATTATAAAAATAGGGGGTGCAAAATAATGGCAGTAGTATTTGAACAACCAAAATCTTTAACTGATAAACCGACTCATTACTGTCCTGGTTGTACTCATGGTATTATTCATAGATTGGTTGCTGAGGTTATAGATGAAATGGAAATCGAGGGGGATACAATTGGTGTATGTCCTGTAGGATGTTCTGTTATGGCATATGATTATTTCAATTGTGATATGATTGAAGCTCCTCATGGGAGAGCTCCTGCTGTTGCAACAGGCGTAAAGAGAGCAATGCCTGAAAAGTTTGTTTTCACATATCAAGGCGACGGTGACCTTGCTGCTATTGGTACTGCTGAAACAGTGCATAGTGCAACTAGAGGAGAAAATATTGTTATAATATTTGTTAATAATACAACATATGGTATGACGGGTGGGCAGATGGCTCCAACAACACTTCCAGGACAGGTTACTCAAACAACACCTTTTGGGCGTGATACTCAAACACAGGGATTTCCTATAAGAGTTTGTGAAATGCTAGCGACGCTTGATGGTGTAGCTTTGGCACAAAGAGTTTCTGTTGATAATGTACCACATATTAGGGAAACAAAAAAGGCCATTAGAAAAGCGTTTGAAAATCAAAAGAATAAGCTTGGGTTTTCAATAGTTGAGGTTCTATCCACTTGCCCAACAAACTGGGGACTTACTCCAATAGAGTCGTTGGATAGACTTCGTGAAGATTGCATACCTTACTATCCTTTGGGCGTATATAAGGATAAAACTGTAGAGGGGGTAGCAAAATAATGACTGAAGAAATTATACTTGCAGGATTTGGCGGACAGGGAGTACTTTTTGCTGGAAAGGTTCTTGCGTATTGTGGTCTTATAGATGAAAAGGAAGTTTCATGGCTACCATCATACGGTCCTGAAATGCGTGGAGGAACAGCGAACTGTTCAGTATGCGTGTCTGATGACCCGATAGGCTCGCCGCTTGTTTTAAATCCATCATTAATGCTTGCTATGAACCTACCATCGTATGAAAAGTTTATTAATAGCGTTAAGGCTGGTGGAAAGGCTTTTATTGATAGCACGATGGTTGAGGTAAAGTCGGATAGAACTGATATAGAGTGTTTCTATGTGCCTGCTACACAGCTTGCTACTGATAATAAATTAAATGGAATAGCAAATATAATTCTACTTGGTAAGTTTATTAAGGAAACTGGTTTGTTCAGCCTTGAAACTGTTAGGGAGGCAATGGGAAAATCAATACCACCAACAAAAACAGCTATGATAGATTTGAATATGAAAGCAATAGAAATGGGTATGAATTACTAGGGAATTTATATTAACGATTAAATTAAAGCAGGACTTAATATCCTGCTTTAATTATGTGAACTGAAATAATTATATAAAAATATTATAACAATTGATTTTATTTTGTATTAGATGTCGAAAATTAATGTTCGGTATTTATTAGTATGAAAAAAAGCAAAAAAAACTTGATTAAAATCTTAATATGATATATAATTAACATATATTTAGTATATGAAAGTCATGTGCTATTTTGAAAGGAGTAAAGATATGAATTATTCTCATGAAGTCGAGAGAATGTGTACTCTCACCAAAGGACCAAATCACGGCCCAGCACCTATTCCTGAAGAGGGACAATGGGTTAAGGCTTATCAAATTACCGATATTTCTGGATTAACACATGGTGTAGGCTGGTGTGCACCTCAACAGGGTGCTTGTAAGCTTACTTTAAACGTGAAGAAGGGCATTATTGAAGAGGCATTAGTTGAAACGATTGGCTGTTCAGGAATGACACACTCAGCTGCTATGGCTGGAGAAATTCTTCCTGGCAAAACCTTGCTTGAAGCGTTGAATACTGACCTTGTTTGTGATGCTATTAACGTAGCTATGAGGGAATTGTTCCTACAAATAGTTTACGGAAGAACACAAACTGCATTCTCAGAGGGTGGATTGCCAATTGGTGCTGGTCTTGAGGATTTAGGTAAAGGCTTGCGTTCACAGGTTGGTACAGTTTTCTCAACAGCTGCAAAGGGAGTTCGTTACCTTGAAATGGCTGAGGGTTACATTTTAAAGGTTGCTATTGATGATAATAATGAAGTTTGTGGTTATAAGTTTGTAAGGGCTGGCAAGATGCTAGAGGATATCCGTCATGGCGTATCACCTGCTGAAGCTTATGAAAAAAATATTGGTACATATGGTCGTTATGAAGGCTATAAGCATATCGACCCAAGAGAAGAATAGGGGAGGTATATAGAATATGGCAAAATTTGAAGGTCAAGATAGAAGAATGCCTAAGATTGAGAAATGTCTTGCTGAATATGGCTTTAAGAATATAGATGAAACTGCTGATTTCTGTAAATCAAAAGGAATTGACGTTGATGAAATTGTTAAAGGTGTTCAACAAATTGCATTTGAAAACGCTGTTTGGGCATATACACTTGGTACTGCTATTGCACTAAAAAAAGGTATAACAAAGGCTGCTGAGGCTGCTGAAGCTATCGGTATTGGCTTGCAAGCATTCTGCATACCTGGTTCAGTTGCTGAGGAAAGACTTGTTGGTATTGGTCATGGTAATCTTGGAGCTATGCTTTTAAGAGAAGAAACAGATTGTTTCTGCTTCTTGGCTGGGCATGAGTCATTTGCTGCTGCTGAGGGTGCTATTGGTATCGCTAAGACAGCTAATAAGGCTCGCAAAACTCCACTAAGAGTTATGCTTAATGGTCTAGGTAAAGATGCTGCGATGATTATTTCAAGAATTAACGGCTTTACTTATGTTCAAACTGAATTTGATTTCGGTACTGGTGAGTTGAAAATCACTAAGGAAGTTGCATATTCTGATGGCGATAAGGCTAAGGTTCGTTGCTATGGAGCACATGATGTCCTTGAGGGCGTTGCTATTATGAAGAGTGAAAAGGTTGACGTTTCAATAACTGGTAACTCAACTAATCCAACTCGTTTCCAGCATTTAGTTGCAGGTACATATAAGAAATGGACTATGGAAAACGATGTTAAGTATTTCTCCGTTGCTTCTGGTGGTGGTACAGGCCGTACATTACACCCAGATAACGTTGCAGCTGGTCCTGCTTCATATGGCTTGACTGACTCAATGGGAAGAATGCATGGCGACGCACAGTTCGCTGGTTCGTCATCAGTTCCTGCACACGTTGAGATGATGGGACTAATCGGAATGGGTAACAACCCTATGGTTGGTGCTACAGTTGCTTGTGCAGTTGCGGTTGAAGAAGCGACAAAAGACTAATAATAGTCAAGAATAACGTAATATTGAGGCTATAAGAAGTGATTAGGAGTGGTTAGAAACATAGAAATGTATGTAATTCATACATTGTTTCTACACCACTCCTACACTTATATTCCTACATCTTATTTTATTTTTTTCATTTCTGTTTTTAACCAATCTATCTCTCTTTGTGTGTACACTTTTTCAGTTATATCGTTTATGGAATGACCAACTATATATTTGATAGCATATTCGTCCACACCACATTTTTTAGCTGTGGTTACAAAATGCACTCTACCATCATGAGCTCTATGTTGTGGGTTTAATTTTAATTCATCTCTAATTTTAGCAAATCTACTTTGATATTTGTCATATGTAAGTATATAATTGTTCATATGAGTACGAGCATCTGTACAATTGATAAGATATTTACTCCCAATATTAATGGCTTCTTGATATTTCTTTTCTATTAATGGTCTAATCTTTGAATGAATTGGAACAATTCTGTTAGTTCCAGCAGTTGTTTTCATACCACCTGTAAAAGTCCAATTTTCAAGATCTACATTTTCAAGTTCCAGCAACCCAAGTTCCTGAGGTCTCCACCCAGAATAACATTGTATAAGAATCACGTCTACATACATTTTGTCATTCACGTGATTCCACAGGGTTTGTATTTCTTCTTCTTTAAACGGTATATGTCCTCTTTTAGATTGTTCTTTTTCTTGAATTATATCATCGGATAAGTTAAATGTTCTAGCATAGTTTCGATCTATTAGTTCATATTCCAAAGCATAATCCAGCATGAGATTAAACATTGATTTAATTCTAGCTTTAACTCCGGCTGTAGGACGTCGTTCTTTGCCTTTTATTAGAGCTGTCCCATCATCTATACATCCTTTTATATGTCTTGCACGTATATCCATAACTCTCATATTATATACAGAGGAACAATAAGCCCATGAAGAAGTAATCGTACGAACACTGGAGTCAGATTTCAGAGTTTTAAAATATTCGTCCGTCCATTTTTCATATAACTCTTTTACTATGATAGAAGGCTCTAAGTCATATGGGTTTTTGTTATATTCTACTAAAGCTGTATAAGCGTCATTATATGTAGGAAAATAGGATTCTGGTTTAAGTGGTTTACAAATAGGGCGACCAGTAGGAGTTTTACCAATACTCACCATTGCCCTAAACGGGTTCCTAAGGTTACGGTTTTTAATTTCACTAATCTGACCAAATCCATTAGGTAGTCGTCTTCTCTTATTTGACTTGCGGGTGCTTCTTGTTTTTATATTCGTCTGCATTGGATATCCACAATGAGGACATGATGTGGCTTTGTCGCTTACTTGAAGCTCACATTCAGGACATTTTATTAACATAACATAATCCTCCCGTTTGATTTATTATTAATAATCATATATGATAGTATAGGAATTGTCAACTCCTATACTATTTTTTTTGATAGTTTTTAATCTAGATTAAAAAACGAGGTGTCATATGATCACTAATAATGAATCAATTTGTCCCTTTTGTGAAGGGACTTTAAAATATTACGATAGAGTTCAAAGAATTGTTCGTACGAAAGGGAGAAACACAAGAATAATTAAAATAAGAAGATTACGATGTCTTGCTTGTGGAGCATTACATAGAGAATTACCTAACTGTATATTCCCATATAAACAATATGAAGCTGAAATAATAACTGGAGTCTTAGAAGGGTTTATAACTTCTGAAACATTAGGGTACGAAGATTATCCATGCGACATGACAATGATTAGATGGAGAATGCAGAAAATACGAATCCTGTCTAAAATCTGAATAAATTATATTATTTCCACTTTTGTTGTTTTTACAAAACCCTGTTCCTAAGCTAGAATAGTCATAGGAAGGAGGTAATAGCAAGTGAATGAAGTTATATTCGCAACTGGTTCAGTACCAGTTTTAGTGGCAGCAAAAGTGTATGGGAAAGATGCATCATGGGTGAGAGCAGGGATCATAGCAGGTTGGTTACCAATCGGTAAAGCTATCAGAAATGGAAAATGTATAACCACCATTGAAGAAATAAACTCAAAGAAAGGAAGAATCAATTTTTACATTTCACCAAAACTTCTTTGGGAAGAAACAGGTTATATTTGGAAGGGAGAAAGACAATGAGTACAACAATTAGACCTAAAATATCTGAGAAAAACAAATACTGGATTGAGAAACATCGCTATTACGAATTGAAACATTTTTGTCTTCAGTACACCATATGGAAAAAAGCATATTCCGCATTGGATGGGTTAAGTAATAGGCCGCTTGACTTAGTTTATTCTAAGACAAATACGATAAGTGACCCTACTGTTAAATGCGTACAAGCAAGACTGTTTTATTCCGAGAAAATAGAAATGATTGAACGCGTAGCAGTCGAAACTGATTCTGAACTGTCTATTTATATTTTGGATCGGTTATACTAAATTAGACAAAAAGCATTCGGACATGGTATAATGAGAAAAAGCGTAAAATAGGGAGGATATCATGGCTGGAAAAAAGCAAAATTACACAGACGAATTTAAGAAGCAGATT
>JAEWGD010000017.1 GCA_023388515.1 Bacillota bacterium | reverse complement strand
ATGGAATATATTTTATCACAGGAAAAATTATATGAAGTACAGTTTGATGTTGTACTATATGACCAAGTTGAAGAGGCGGAACTTGATGAAATGTGGAGTTTTGTCCAAAAAAAGAGTAATCAGCGATAGCTATGGCTCGCAATAAATCACGATACTGGTGACATTTTGGCGTATACTTTTGGGAAACGAAAAGATGCGATCTTCAAAGAGTTCAAAAAAATCTTAGAACCTTTTGGGATTACTATGTTCTATACCGATGATTGGGGCAGTTATCAGCGTAATTTAGAACCTAATAACCATTGTATTGGTAAACGTAACACCCAAACTATTGAAAGAAAAAATCTCACCCTCAGAACTAGAATTAAAAGATTAACACGCAAATCTATTTGCTTCTCTAAATCAAAAGAAATGCACGATATTGTTATTGGTCTTGTTATTAATATTCTTGAGTTCGGTTGGTGTGTTGATTTATGGAAGCAACAGTTGTAATACATGACCAAAACAAGAGATATCTTGATATACCTAAAAACGAAGAACCCGCCTAAAATAGGCGGGTTGAGAAGATAATATAATTGTGTGTCCATTTGGAATGTTGAATACAACAGACATTTACAGCCATATCATAAAGCAAGCAGATGAAAAATCAGCGGAATGTATTGCAGATATATTTCTTAGAAAGGCAAAATAAAAGAGCAGGACAGCTGAAAATTTAGCCGTCCTGCTCATGTCTTATTTTAAGCATCTATTTCTATCTTTTAATTAAAAAGTTGAATTATAATTGAATTATCCCACTTTTTCAACACATAAAAACAGCCGTCTGTATTTCTACAAACGACTGTTTTACGTTGGTTGCGGGGGCAGGATTTGAACCTACGACCTTCGGGTTATGAGCCCGACGAGCTACCGTACTGCTCCACCCCGCGAAATATTTTTCTTAATGTTTCTTGTGTTCCTTAACTAAGGTACTAAAATAGTATACCACAATAGAAAGCCATTGTCAAGCCTTTTTCAAATTTTTTATTTAATTATATTTTATGATATAAATTATACAGTTTGTTTAACATATAGCATAGACTTTTGTGCAAGCTTGTGTTTCTTATATGGATCAGGATTGATAAATATGGCTTTTTTGTTATATTGTGCATATTATGTTTTCGCTATCAGTTATATTATGGGCTAAACAATGCAAATTTAAACAAAATCACTTGTATTAGCAAAAATGTTCTTGACAATAACGCTAAAAAGCTTTACAATAGATGTATTGCATTTATCAATTTTAATACTCAGATAATATTATTTCAATGAATTTCATACTATTTTAATGAAAGGGGAAATGCAAAGACTATGGATTTAACTCTGGGAATTGTTTTGTGCATAATTTGCTTTATAATAGGAGCCGTTATTGCTGGCTTCATATCGTTTAAATCAGGCATTGCATACAGACAACGTACTGCTGAATCATTAATAGGTTCGGCTGAGAAAGAGGCTGAAAGAATCCTCGAAGCTGCTAATAAAGATGCTGAAGGTAAGAAAAAGTCTGCTCTTGTTGAAGCTAAGGACGATATACATAAACTGCGTTCTGATGCTGAAAAGGAAATTAAGGACAGGCGTGTTGAAGTTTCACGTCAGGAAAGACGTATTCAGCAAAAAGAAGAAACAATTGAAAAGAAAAATGAAAATTTGGAGAGAAAAGAAGAAACTTTGCAAAACAAAATTAAGTCTGCTGATGAAAAGCTAAAAGAGGCAGAATTAATTAAGAAAAGTCAAATGGATATTTTGGAACGCTTGTCGGAGCTTACAAGGGAACAGGCTAAGGAATATCTTCTTCAAGAACTCGAAGATGATCTTGTTCATGAAAAGGCAATTAAAGTTACAAATTATGAACAACAAACTAAAGATGATTGTGACGAAATCGCTAAAAACTATGTTTCGCTTGCTATTGCAAAATGTGCTGCTGAACAGGTTTCTGAGGTCGCTGTTTCTGTTGTTGCCTTACCAAACGATGAGATGAAGGGACGTATTATTGGACGTGAGGGCAGAAACATCAGAACACTTGAAACATTAACGGGCGTTGATTTGATTATTGACGACACGCCTGAGGCAATTACGCTTTCGTGCTTTGACCATGTAAGACGTGAGGTTGCGAGGATTGCTCTTGAAAAGCTTATTGCTGATGGAAGAATTCATCCAACAAGAATTGAGGAAATGGTTGATAAGGCAAGGCGTGAGGTTGAGCATAGAATTAAACAGGAGGGCGAAAGAGCTGTCCTTGAAACTAATGTTCATGGTATTAATAATGAGTTGATTAAGCTTATTGGGCGTTTGCGATTTAGAACAAGCTATCGCCAGAATGTTCTTAACCACTCGATTGAAGTTTCACAGCTATCTGGAATTTTGGCTTCTGAACTTGGTGTTGATGCAAATCTTGCTAGACGTGCTGGTCTTTTACATGATATTGGTAAGGCGCTTACAGCCGAAATCGAAGGTTCTCATGTACAGATTGGTGTTGATGTCTGTAAGAAATATAAGGAAAATGCTGAAGTTATTCATGCAATTGAAGCTCACCATAACGATGTTGAGCCTAGAACAGCGATTGCTTGTATTGTTCAAGCGGCTGATGCTATTTCTGCGGCAAGACCTGCTGCTAGAAGTGAAAATTACGAAAATTATATTAAGCGTCTACAAAAACTTGAAGAAATTTGCTCCTCGTATGAGGGTGTTGATAAATGCTATGCAGTGCAAGCCGGTCGTGAAATTAGGGTTATGATTTCGCCGGAAGTTATTAATGATGAGAAAATGGTACTCGTTGCTAGAGATATCGCTAAACAGATTGAGGGCGACATGGAGTATCCTGGACAAGTTAAGGTTCATTTAATTCGAGAGAGTCGTGTTACTGAGTATGCGAAGTAATTAAAATTTAATTGAAATACCCTACGATTAAACCGTAGGGTATTTTGAGATATAGGGTTAATTTCGGATATAATTCAGTTGTGTTGATGAATATTATTATAAGTAAATCATAATATTTTTAAGGGGGTTTAGTCATGGCAAAAACTATTTTTAATACTTCAGAGAAGTCGAATTTCATTGTAAATATGAAGGAAGAAACGCTGAATAAGATGATAATCAGGACGCTTATAGGGGCTTGTATACTCATTCCCGCTTTATCGGTTATTTCTGAACTTTTGGCTATGTTTAATAGGAATGCACCTAATTTTATAAAAAGCGAAAGCCTGTTGGATACGATAAATAGGCTTCCAGAGGCATTTAAGCCTGATGTGGGCATAATTATTATTGGTGTTTTATCAATGATTATCGTGATGATTGCTGTTGCGAAGAAGATAACGGGTAAAAGTCTTATTGCTCCCTTTTGTATTATTGCTGTTTTGATGGGGTTGGGGGCAATTTCTATGCTTCAATCGATAAGCTTTGAAACAGCTTTTTATGGACAAGACGGGCGTGGCGAGGGTTTGCTGACGCTGATATTTTATTCGTTTTTATTCTTTATGGGAACGCTTGTTAAATCGAAAAAAGCTATCACTAAATTCTTGGATTTCATGGTAGGAATGGGGCTATTCCAGTGTTTGTGGTCACTGTTGCATATCTTGGATATAGGTATGGTTTATGATTATGACAGAATTCTCACAGTGCTACGAAAAGATGTTTTTCTTGCAAGTGGAACTGCTGGAAGTCCTGTCACTTTTGCCATGATTTTAACGATTTCTTTGGCTATTTCGACAACGGGTATGTTATATGATGGCTCAAAAAAGAGGCGAATTTTTTACGGAACATCATCACTTATGTTCATATTTTTTGCAATCAAAACAAGTACACTAATTGGCTTAGTAGGTGTAATTCTTGTGCTTGCATTATCGCTCATAACGGCTATTATTAAGCTTAGAAAAAAGGAAAATGAGGTTGCTTTCGAGCCTGTTTTCGTCAAGTTTATCGCCCTTACAGCTCTAGTTGCAATTTCGGTTGTGTTCAATGTATTTTCACCACAAATTTATAATACTACTACTGGACTTTTCAATGATGAACCAGTCGAAAATGGTTATTATTTATATGATGGGGCAATCGTTTGGGAGGATTCTTCCGTTCGCTTAGGAACATCAGGACCCCATTCTGCAAAATTAGCTGGTTTTGACGTTTTAAACCCAGTGGATACCTACTCATATCTTTGGGGTGAAACAACGGGTATAATTAAAGAAAATCCAATTTTCGGTGTAGGTGCTGACTGTTTGATTTACACGCAGACGGGCACTGTTTCTGATGTGATATCTGACCCAAACACCTTTGACAGACCCTACAACGACTATCTTTACATCGCTGTTACAAGGGGTATACCGTCTTTAATCGCTTATTTAGCGTTGATTTTTCTTGTAATGAAGAAGGCGTTTGGTGGCGTTAATGTGTTTATGAAACAGAAATCAGAGTGGATTGGGGCAGGGCTTTTGATAGCAATTATTTCGTATTTGCTTGTTAGTTTTATCGGAATAAGCGTTAATACTGTTGCACCATATTTCTGGATAATTTTAGGGATTGCATACTCACAGGGTGGGAAGCTGTCGGAGGGTAATTAAACTAAACCTCTGTGTTAAAAACCAAAATGAAAGCAAAAAGCAGAACTGAATGCACTCGGTTCTGCTTTTTCTATGCCATAACTCACTTGCCCTCTAGTCCCTTTAATTCCCTTAATTCATCTTTATTAAGGCAAATTTCAGCGTCTTTAATTATCTTTACTTCCGATTTATCCAAAAAAACAGGAATAGGATTTTCACCGTCAGGCCTAATCTTTAGCTTGCCTGTAATTAGATTAACCTCCGTCACAACTCCCCTACCATCAGCAAATTCAACATATGCACCCGTCTTTGGCGTAATCTTCAACAGCTCATCATAGGTAGCCTGTTCATGCTTTAAACAACACATTAGCCTTCCACAAGTCCCCGAAATCTTAGTCGGATTTAGCGAAAGCCCCTGTTCCTTAGCCATTTTTATCGAAACAGGCTGAAAGTCACCTAGAAAACTCTTACAGCAAAACTCACGCCCACAAATACCCAGTCCTCCAAGCATTTTTGCCTCATCACGAACGCCAATCTGCCTTAATTCAATACGAGTTCTGAAAATTGATGCAAGGTCCTTCACAAGTTCCCTAAAATCAACCCTTAATTCAGCCGTAAAATAAAACAAAATCTTATTATTATCAAATGTACATTCAACGTCAATAAGTTTCATATCAAGCTTTCTAAAAGCGATTTTTTCCTCACAAATCTTAAAAGCTTCCTCTTCCCTAATCTTGTTTTTATCAACAACTTTCAAGTCCTCCGCCGTTGCAATACGGATAACTTCCTTTAACGGTGCTACAATTTCCTCATCAGGAATCATTCGGTTAGCTATCACTATTTCACCACATTCAATGCCCCTTGCTGTCTCAACAATAGCCTTCTGCCCAGTTCCTGCCTTAACTTTTCCTGGAGCAAAGTAATAAACCTTACCACCATTTTTAAAGCGAACTCCAATTATTTCAACCATTTTTCCTCCTAAATAAATAACTCTGCAATTAGGTTGCATTAATTATTTCACCACATAATGTGGATAGAATTAGTTTTAAATTAACATTTGAGTCAATCTGTGACATAGCATTTCTCACAAGTAAGTGCAATTCCTCACAGCTTGATGAAGTAATTTTCTGAGATAACTTTTTCGAGCCAATTGGATAACAACCAATAAACCTATCTGTAAACTTTGCAGTCAAAACGTCATGAAACTGCTTGTCCAGGAGCGTTAGAGCAGTTTTTGCCATAATTCTATCATTTTCAACAACAGCAAAACCCACAGTTAACTCATACTCATTCCTATTTATTATAGCATTGGTTATGGCTTTTGTCAATTTAACAATTTCCTGTAATTTCTCATCCTGTATATAGCTAATGCAAAGCCCGATATTCCCATGAAAACAGCTGATAGCGTCGTCAATATCATCGTTTAAAAAGCCCCGTTCTTCCAGTGCTAACCTACATTCAGCCTCTGTACATTCGGACACGCCAAGAGAGATAATTCTAGAAATTATTGTTGGCAGGAACACGTTTTTAGCCTTTGCAGTAAATATAAAATATGTAAAATTTGGTGGCTCTTCAACAAGCTTTAGCAGTGCATTTTGTGCCTGAATAGTGATATTATCGGCATCAGCAAAAATATAAATCTTTTTATTGGCATTATTTGGTGTTACAAAAGCATCACTGCATATATTTCGCACAGTTTCAGCAGAAAACCCTTGAAGCTTGCCACTATGCTCAACCCAAATCACGTCAGGATGGTTGTTATTTAGGATATTTTTACAAGCAACACAGTGCTGACACGGGGTGTTTTGTGAATTTTCGCATATTAAACTCATTGCAAAATATTTAGCGATAGTTTTTTTGCCCATTCCACTATCGCCATAAAGCAGAAAGGAGTGAGCAAGCCTATTGCTTTGGAGCATAGAGTTAAGGGTGTTTAGTGTGTTATTATTTGAATAAATCTTTATGCTCATCGGTTATACCTTTTCAAATCTTTCTATATCAGTGACGAAAATTGTAGCACCTCCGACGGAAACTTCAACGGGGAACGAGGAATAAGTGCCGATACCGAATGAGGCTGCGGAGGGTACGAACTGTTTCCTTTTGTGGCTTTTTTCCTCAATAATTTTAATGACGTTATCGACATTTTCGTTTTCGGTACAGATGAGAAAAGTGGTATTTCCAGCACTTAGGAAGCCACCTGTTGAGGCAAGCTTTGTAGCGAAGTGACCTGCTTTTGTTAGAGCTTTTGAAACGGTGTGGCTATCGTCTTTGTTGATGATTGCAAATATCAGTTTCATGGAAACCTCCTTTATTTTATGTAAATTTACATTGATTTTCATTGAATATGCTTTTGCTTTGGTTCTTGTTTTCTTTGTTGTCATTGAATATGCCTTGTGCTTGTATGATTAAGTGAGATGTTGTTCTTGTTTGCCTTGTTGTCATTGAATATGCCTTTGCTTGTTTTTACTTTTTCTCAAATTAAATTCTATGGTAAAAGTTACGCCAGAACAATCCTAAATCGCTTTTTCGTCGCACATGGAAATCGCCTCCTAAGTAGAGTAGATGCGACGGGAAAGCAACTAATCAGACTAGCGACCCAAAATCAAAGTACCCTTCTTTGATTTTGGTTGAGCGTGCCAAGCCCAGTGGCGCTTGAGCTGCGTTTTTCTTTGGTTCGTTTCTTTGTACGCACAAAGAAATGAACACCCACAACTAAATTTAACCATACGGAAAGTATATTGAAAGAAGTTAAGGTAAACAAGAACCATATTTAACTAAAATAAACAACGTAAACCATATTCAAAGACATCAAAGCAACCAACAACCAAAGCGAAATCAAAAAGCCAAGCGGCGACTGAGCGTCTACTCTTATTTTATCACATTGATTCTAGAAATACCATACCTTTTGAAAATCTTTATGCAATCCCACGAAACTACCTCGCCACTAACAATAATCGGCACAGCAGGCGGACACGGTATCTTCACGCTTGCACATACCCGTCCAAAACTCTCCTCAACATCAATCTCCTCATACTCCGAAAAAACAGCATCCCTCATCGACATTGCTTTTTGCAAATTAGGAAGAAAAATCCTGCCATTAGCCGAAACATCAGGCAAATTTATACCCCTTAACGCTTTTTCAAGCCTTGTGAATTCCTCATCAGTATTTGTCGGCGAAAACAAAAGCACAACACATTCACTATCATAATATTCAGGCTGTATCCCCTGTTCTATAAGCTTTTTTGCAAGAATAAAACCGTTCTTGCCCATTATAGTAAGGTGAAAAGGCTCGCTTTCATAGAATATATACTCACCACTCAATGCTGATTTTAGTAATAATATGCTTTTTTCACAGCGTTTCATGTCCTCAACAACACTTTCATTAAGGTATAAATTGCATAAATCAAGTGATGCTAAAATCAAATAAGATGGGCTTGTAGATGCAAAAAGTGACATTGCCGATTTCGCTTTATTCAGATACTTTTCATTGCCAATATGCAAATATGCAGAGCCAGTAAGCGTTGGCAACATCTTATGTGCCGAATCACAGCAAAGGTCTGCTCCCAGTGCTATTGGGTGCAAAACAGTGCTTGTAAAAGCAAGGTGTGCCCCGTGAGCGTTGTCAACGATTAAAGTTGCGTTATGCTCCTTGCAAACGGCAGATATTGTTGCTATATCAGCCATTTTACCCATGTAATCTGGTGATGTAATATACACGCATGATGGGTTTGGGGATTTCTGTAATGCTGATTTTATATCATCAATATCTATTTCCCCCGATAAAATGCTGTTTTCGTAATTGGGATAAATCCACGCTACATCTAAATCCAGCAATATACACGCATTTAAAAATGCCTTATGTGAATTACGCACAGCAATAATTCTTCGGTTTTCCTGTTTCATTAGCATAAGCATTGCCTGAATACAAAGGGTTGAACCTTGTGCTGAATAGAATGTAGCCTTAGTTTTGAACAGCTTAGATGCGTTTTGCTCACTTTCTGCAATAATACCATCTGCTTCAAAAAGGCTGTCTGCACCGTCTATTTCAGTAATATCAAAAGGATAAACTCTCGATAAAATATTGTCACCTGCCCTCCCCTTATGTCCTGGCATATGCATACGGAGCATTTTCCTATTTGAATATTTCAGTAGAAAATCATAAATTGGCGTTTGCATTTTTCACTCCTTTTTAGCAATACACTGCCAATACAGCCATTTAGAAATAATATTTAAGTCTTTCCATAATATTTTTCCTCGCCCTCGAAAGCGTTCTTGAAACTGTCGAATGGTCTATATTAAGCTGTTCGGCTATTTCGATAACCTTCATGTTTTTATAATAGTATAACATAATTAATTCCTTTTGTCTTGGGGTTAAATCATTTTTTATAACCTCAACCATAACTTTTTTCACTTTTGCAATAGTCTGGCTGTTATCACTAGCATTGCTAGCATTCGCCATTTCTATTATCTTCTTGTCAAATTCTAATACTGACATTGGTACTCTTTTAGCCATTTCAATCCTCCTGTCAAACATTGTTGTTACCATTTTATGTTGAATATGTTGTTTGGGTTAAGTTTTATAGATAAATAAAATTATGTTCAGTCAAGTTTTACGGGTTGTAGAACATATGTTCTATTGGGTTGATTTTATTATATCTCAAGCTGTAATAAATGTCAAGTACTTTTCATAATATTTATTATAATTTGTTTTTTAATGCTTAATGTAAAATATATACCAGTCTTTAAGAAAGAGGAGATAGCAATGAAAATACCGTTAATTACTAAAGAAAACCCAATACCTGCTGGATATAATCCTGTATTGGAGGAGGTTGAAAACGGGTATTATATGGAAAAGAGAGCCGCACATTGCCTTAGAATGCTTCTTGCAGCAGCTAAGAAAGATGGTATTGCAATAAATGTTTTTTCTGCATATAGAACTCTTGATTATCAACAAAACCTTTTTAATAATGATGTGAAAAGGCAAATGAATGAAGGTTTAAGCTATGAGGAGGCATATAAAAATACAGCTGATAGTATCGCTATACCTGGAACAAGTGAGCATAATGCAGGACTTGCGGCAGACCTCAGTGGTGATGGATGGGAGGGTGAGAACTGGCAGAACTTTGAAAAAACAGAGGCATTTAGATGGCTTGAAAAAAATGCTCCACACTTTGGATTTATAATTCGACACCCTAAAGGAAAAAGCCATATCACAAACTATATCTATGAACCTTGGCATTATAGATATGTTGGTTGCCCTCATGCAGAGATTATGACTAGAAAAGGACTTACCCTAGAAGAATACCTTGAACTTTGTAATTGCAAGTGATTTGTAAACAAAGTGTAAATAAATATTATATAATTTGTGAATACACTTGATTTTTATACGGTTTCACGTTATACTATATTTAGCACTCTAAAACTTAGAGTGCTAAAATTTATGAACGGAGTGACTGTTTTATATGGAAACAAAACAATTTAAAGCTGAATCCAAACGCTTACTTGAAATGATGATTAACTCGATTTATACCCATAAGGAAATTTTTATAAGAGAGATAATTTCAAATGCAAGTGATGCGATAGATAAGCTATATTTTAAATCGCTTACTGATGATAAGGTTGGCCTAAAAAGGGATGATTTTGCTATAACAATATCGCTTGACAAGGACACACGCAAGCTTATAATAGCTGATAATGGTATCGGTATGACTAGTGAAGACCTTGAAAATAATCTTGGTATGATTGCTAATAGTGGTTCTCTTTCTTTTAAGGCTGAAAACAATTTAGAAGACGATGTGAATATAATCGGGCAGTTTGGTGTAGGTTTTTATTCTGCATTTATGGTTGCAAAACAAGTTACAGTAAGAACTAAAGCCTATGGTTCGGATATAGCTTATGAATGGCAGTCGGAGGGCGTTGAAAGCTATACAATAAAGGAATGTGAAAAGGATAGCATTGGTACAGAAATAATTCTTGAACTTAAAGATGATACTGATGATGAAAAATACAGCGAATATCTTGAGCAATATCGTGTTCAAAGCATTGTTAAGAAATACTCTGATTATATTCGCTTCCCAATTAAGATGGATATGCAGAAAAGCCGTCTTAAAGAGGGTACTGAAAATGAATGTGAAGATTATACAGAAACTGCCACGCTCAACAGTATGATTCCAATATGGCGTAAGAATAAAAGTGAGTTGACTGATGAGGATTATAATACATTTTATAAGGAAAAGTTCTTTGATTATACTAACCCATTACTTCATATGCATATAAAAGCTGAAGGTAATGCTACCTACAACGCATTACTTTATATCCCTAGTAAAACTCCTTATGATTTTTATACAAAGGAATATGAAAAGGGCTTGCAGCTTTATTCTAATGGCGTGTTGATTATGGATAAATGTGCTGATTTGCTACCCGACCATTTTAGCTTTGTTAAGGGGCTTGTTGATTCAGAGGATTTATCGTTGAATATTTCTAGAGAGATGTTGCAACATGATAGACAGCTTAAAATCATTGCTAAAAACCTTGAAAAGACTATTAAAAACGAGTTAACCAGACTTCTTAAAAATGAACGTGAAAAGTATGATGAGTTCTATAAGGCATTTGGTTTGCAGATTAAATTTGGTATATATAATGAATATGGTGCAAATAAGGACAACCTCAAGGATTTGCTAATGTTCCATTCTTCAAAGGAAAACAGGCTTGTTACTCTTGATGAATATGTGTCGAGAATGACTGAGGAACAGAAATATATTTACTATGCAACTGGGGAAAGCATTGCTCGTATCGACCATCTTCCACAAACTGAAATGGTAAAAGATAAGGGTTATGAGATATTATACTTAACTGAAAATGTTGATGAGTTTGCTGTTAAAATGCTTATGAGTTATAATGAAAAGCAGTTTAAATCCGTTTCAGCTGGCGACCTTGATATTGATACTCCTGAGGAAAAGGAGGAAATTAAGGCTAAGTCTGAGGAAAATAAGGATATGTTTGAGTTTATACAGGACAAGCTTGGCGAAAAAATTAAGGCAGTGCGTTTGTCACAGCGTTTGAAGTCACATCCAGTTTGCTTGACTAGTGATGGTGAGCTTTCTCTTGAGATGGAAAAGGTGCTGAACGCTATGCCTACCGACCAAAAGGTAAAGGCTGATAAGGTTCTTGAAATTAACCCTGACCATGCAATCTTTGAAAAGCTAAAGAATTTATATGAAACTGATAAGGACAAACTTGCTATGTATAGCGATGTTTTATATAATCAAGCCTTGCTAATTGAGGGGATTCCAATCGACGACCCTGTTGATTTCTCAAATAAAATCTGTGAGCTAATGTTATAATAATATCTCCGTTGGATTTATAATGGGGCTCTCCCCCAATCTCCACCAGAGTGAATAATTCCCTATGGAAACTCATTATAATAGGTTTCCATAGGGATATTCTTAAATTAAAAAAGAGGAGCAAATGCTCCTCTTTTTATTTTTTATATAGTCGATACTACAACATTAGGTGTACTGTTTGAATGTTCAGCCAAACTCTCATTCTTCACAATTTCAACGCTATTGTAAGCCTCTATACCTGTGCCTGCTGGTATTAGCTTACCAATAATTACGTTCTCCTTCAATCCTAGCAAATTATCCCTCTTACCACGAATTGCAGCATCAGTCAATGCCTTTGTGGTTTCTTGGAATGAAGCCGCTGACAAGAAGCTGTCCGAACTTGATGAAGCCTTAGTAATACCCTGTAAAACAGGTGCGATAGTAATAAGTGCTGCGTCTAAGTCGCCATTATCTATCTCAATCTGGATATCCTTGTTAATCTCATCAATTTCCTTGTTATCCACCATTGCTCCAGGAAGTAAGAAGCTACTTCCTGCATCCTCAACCTTAACTTTTCTTAACATCTGACGTACAATTACTTCAATATGCTTATCATTAATATCAACACCCTGTAAGCGATAAACCTTTTGTACCTCATGTATAATATAGTTTTGAACAGCCTGTGTTCCCAATACTCCAAGTATATCAGCTGGATACACATTACCCTCTGTAATCTTCGTACCCTTCTTTATAACTTCGCCATCTTTTACCTTAATCTTGAAGTTATATGGAACCATATAGCTTTCTTCAACAGCCGTTTCCTCATCAACAACTATTACATTTCTTGTTGTTTTAATCTCCTCAATGCGAACTCGTCCGTCAATCCTTGCAATAATTGCAGCACTCTTAGGATGTCTGCCCTCAAACAATTCCTCAACACGAGGTAGACCTTGAGTAATATCCTCAGCAGAAGCAATACCACCCGTATGGAAAGTTCTCATTGTAAGCTGTGTACCAGGTTCACCAATTGATTGAGCAGCAATAATACCAACCGCTTCACCAACTGCAACTAGATTTCCATTAGCAAGGTTAGCACCGTAACATTTAGAACAAACTCCAGTCTTTGATTTACAATGCAATACTGAACGAATTTTTATATTCTCGACACCCATATTCACGATTTTCTTAGCATCGCTTTCGGACATCATTCTTGATTTAGGAATAACTAACTCGCCTGTCTTTTCATCACGCAAATCTTCAACAAGATAACGTCCCATCAAACGTTCTTCCAACGGTTCTATTATCTCATTACCATTCTTAATTGCGTAAACCTCAATACCTTCCTCAGCCAAACAATCATTCTCACGAATAATAACGTCCTGTGAAACGTCAACCAAACGTCTTGTAAGATATCCTGAGTCAGCAGTTCTAAGTGCTGTATCAGCAAGACCTTTTCTAGCTCCACGAGAAGAAATAAAGTATTCCAAAATATTCAATCCCTCACGATAGTTTGAACGAATAGGCATCTCAATTGTTGTACCAGAAGTATTTGCGATAAGTCCACGCATACCTGCAAGCTGTCTAATCTGGTTAATACTACCTCTAGCACCCGAATCAGCCATCATGAAAATAGGATTATATTTGTCAAGTCCCTTTTTAAGTGCTACTGTTACATCATCCGTTGCATCATTCCAAATTTGAATAATCTTTTTGGACTTTTCATTTGAAGAAATATAACCATTTTCGTACTGATCTTCAATCTCTATAACATCTGCATCAGCCTTTGAAAGTATTCCCGATTTCTCAGGTGGTATTACAGCATCGCTAACTGCAACTGTAACCGCTGCTTGAGTTGAGAACTTAAACCCTACTGACTTTATTTTATCAAGTACTTCCGAAGTTGTAGTAGTTCCATGAATTCTTATACAACGTTCAATAATATCCGAAAGCTGTTTTCTTCCAACCAGAAATTCTATTTCCAAATCGAACTGCCTATCTGAATTAGTTCTATCAACATAACCAAGATTTTGTGGTATATTTTCATTAAATATCAATCGCCCAACAGTACAGTTAATAATATTAGAAACCTTTCTGCCTCCAATATCCTTAGTAACCCTTACTTTTACTGCAGCGTGTAGAGAAACGTCTTTTTCATGGTATGCCATCAATGCTTCATTTACATCCCTGAACACCTTACCTTCGCCGATTTCTCCCTCTTTTTGCATTGTTAAGTAATAAGCACCAAGTACCATATCCTGTGTAGGCACGGCAACTGGACGTCCATCTGATGGCTTCAACAGGTTGTTTGCAGCAAGCATCAAAAATCTTGCCTCAGCCTGTGCCTCAGCAGATAGTGGTAAATGCACAGCCATCTGGTCGCCGTCAAAGTCAGCATTAAACGCTGTACAAACAAGTGGATGTAACTTCAACGCTCTACCCTCAACAAGAACAGGTTCAAACGCTTGAATACCAAGTCTATGAAGTGTAGGAGCACGGTTAAGCATAACTGGGTGGTCCTTAATTACATTTTCAAGAGCATCCCAAACCTCCGTACTTGCCCTATCAACCATCTTTCTAGCACTCTTTATATTAGCAATAACCTTTGTATCAACCAACCTTTTTAACACAAAAGGCTTAAACAATTCCAATGCCATTTCCTTTGGCAACCCACACTGATACATCTTTAATTCTGGGCCAACAACGATAACTGAACGACCTGAATAGTCAACACGCTTACCAAGCAAGTTCTGTCTGAAACGACCTTGCTTACCCTTAAGCATATCAGAAAGTGACTTCAACGGTCTATTATTTGGACCTGTAACAGGTCTGCCATGTCTTCCGTTGTCAATCAAAGCATCAACAGCCTCTTGAAGCATACGCTTTTCATTTCTAATAATAATATCAGGTGCTTCAAGGCTCAACATTCTCTTCAAGCGATTATTTCTGTTAATAACTCGACGATACAAATCATTCAAGTCAGATGTAGCATAACGTCCACCATCAAGCATAACCATCGGTCTTAGTTCAGGCGGAATTACTGGTACAACGTCTAAAACCATCCACTCTGGCTTATTGCTGGAGTGTCTGAATGCCTCGATAATCTCAAGCCTTTTCAGTAATTTTATTTTCTTCTGTGCAGAAGTTACTACTTTCAGTTCTTCCTTTAACTCATCAGACAACATCCTAAGATTATTTAAATTCCCAGCTTCACATGATGTGTCACACCATTTCATAGGGTCAATTTCTTCAAATTTACTTTTATCATCAATACTTTCGTATTTTTCAATAAATATATCTTTAATATAGTCAGAACCAGTTATAGCTTCAAACTTACAATCCTTAACCTGTGATGCGTCATTTATTTCCTTATATTGAGCCCTTGTAATAAAATCTCCAACATTAACAGGACTATTATCATTATAATGCAACGCATAAGTAACTACGCCTTCTTCGTCCTCTTTAGACTTATTCTCACAAACAGTAACCTTATATTTTCTATACCTCAACCATTTCTCTAACTCAGATTGCTCTATGCCAATTGCTTTAGCAAACAATGATGAATGAGTTAACATAAAGGTTTCATATCTCTTAGGAGAACATTCTGCAAGTAATTCTTTTATTGCCTCAGCACCCATTTCTGCAATAAACTCATCACCAAATTTCTCATACGCCTCAAGATATTCTTTCTCGCTCAGCAACTGTTTCTTTGATAGATCTTCATCTGTATTTCCTGGATCAATTACGATATATTTAGTGAAATATAGAATTTCTTCCAATCGCTTTTGTGATATTTCAAGTACCTGTCCTATTCTTGATGGTGTTCCCTTGAAATACCAAATATGTGATACAGGTGCAGCAAGTTCAATATGCCCAATTCTCTCTCGTCTTACCTTTGCACGAGTTACCTCAACTCCACAACGGTCACATACTTTACCTTTAAAACGTATCTTCTTAAACTTCCCGCAATGACATTCCCAGTCTTTCGATGGTCCAAAAATCTTTTCACAGAAAAGTCCTTCACGTTCAGGCTTTTGAGTTCGATAATTTATTGTTTCAGGTCTTTCTACTGCACCATAAGACCAATCCCTAACTTTTTCAGGTGAAGCTAAGCCTATTTCTATGGATTTAAATTCATTAAACTCCAAAGTATAACCTCCTCATTTATATCAGAGCAGAAACCAAATTTCTGCTCACCTATACTCTGTAAAATAGTTCTATCTTGCAAAACTTACAGCCTAATATCGCAAGATTTTAGATTTGACCGTCCTCATCTTCATCAAAACTAAAGACTGTATCAACCTCAGCTTCACCGTCCAAATCCTCTAATTCATCATCCCTGTCCTCAATAATAAAGCCATCATCCTCAATATCAGTAGTATCAAATGATATATCAGCATCAATTTCAGCTTCTTCATCTATTTGAACAGGAGGTGGAATTATATTATCGTCCTCATCAAAATTCTGCCTTAAGTCAATCTCATTATCATCAACGTCAAGCACCCTAACATCAAGAGCAAGTGACTGCAATTCTTTAATAAGAACCTTAAATGATTCAGGAATACCAGGCTTCGGTACGTTCTGTCCCTTAACTATCGCCTCATAGGTGTTTACACGCCCAACAGTATCATCAGACTTAACTGTAAGAATTTCCTGTAAGGTATAAGCAGCACCATATGCCTCCAACGCCCAAACTTCCATCTCTCCAAATCTCTGTCCACCAAACTGTGCCTTACCACCAAGTGGTTGTTGAGTAACAAGTGAGTATGGTCCAACTGAACGAGCATGAATTTTATCATCAACAAGATGATGTAACTTCAAGTAGTACATATATCCAACAGTAACACGATTATCAAACTTTTCACCCGTTCTGCCATCATAAAGAACCGTTTTACCGTCCTCTTCCATCCCAGCAGCTCTAAAGCAATCACGAATATCTTCCTCTTGTGCCCCATCAAATACTGGAGTCATAATCTTCCAACCAAGTGCCTTTGCTGCCATACCTAAATGCACCTCAAACACCTGCCCAATATTCATACGAGAAGGTACACCCAACGGATTAAGCACTATGTCAAGTGGTGTTCCATCAGGTAAAAACGGCATATCTTCTTCTGGTAAAATCCTAGAAACAACACCCTTATTACCATGTCGACCAGCCATCTTATCTCCAACTGAAATCTTTCTTTTCTTTGCAATATAACAACGTACAAGCATATTCACACCAGGACTAAGCTCATCACAATTATCCCTTGTAAATACCTTAACGTCAACAATAACTCCAGATTCACCATGAGGAACTTTAAGTGAATTATCCCTTACTTCCCTAGCCTTCTCACCAAAAATTGCCCTTAACAAACGCTCTTCAGCAGTAAGCTCAGTTTCTCCCTTAGGAGTAACCTTACCAACAAGTATATCACCCGAATGAACCTCAGCACCAACACGAATAATACCACTCTCATCAAGATCCTTCATCGAATCCTCACCAACGTTTGGTATATCCCTTGTTATTTCCTCTGGCCCAAGCTTTGTATCACGACATTCAATTTCATATTCCTCAATATGAACAGACGTAAATACGTCATCTCTAACAAGCTTTTCATTAAGCAATATAGCGTCCTCATAGTTATAACCTTCCCAAGTCATAAAGCCAATTAACGCATTCTTTCCAATTGCAATCTCTCCATTTGAAGTCGCAGGACCATCTGCAAGCACCTGTCCTGCAGTGATTTTTTCGCCAACTTCAATAATAGGTCTTTGGTTTACACAAGTACCCTGATTTGAGCGTTTAAACTTCGTTAGCTTATATCTATGGTCAACATTTTCTTCATTCTTAACAACTATCTCATCAGCTGAAACGCTACTTACAAACCCATCTTCCAGAGCAATTATACATACACCAGAGTCAACCGCAGCCTTATATTCCATACCCGTCCCAACAATAGGACTGTCAGTTTTAAGCAATGGTACAGCCTGCCTTTGCATATTAGAACCCATCAACGCTCTATTAGCGTCATCATTCTCAAGGAAAGGAATCATTGATGTCGCAACAGAAAGAACCATCTTTGGCGACACGTCCATAAAGTCAACTCGTTCACGCTCGCACTCAAGAATTTTATCAAGATAACGTGCATTAACTCTTGGTCTAGCAAATCTTCCATCTTCTGTGATAGGCTCATTCGCCTGAGCAATTGTATAGTTATCCTCAACATCAGCTGTCATATAAACAACATCTTCAGTGATAATTCCAGTTTCCTTATCAACACGTCTATATGGTGCTTCAATAAAACCATATTCATTTATTCTCGCATAAGATGCAAGATAAGAAATCAATCCAATATTAGGACCTTCAGGAGTTTCAATAGGACACATTCTTCCATAATGGCTATAATGAACGTCACGCACCTCAAACCCAGCTCTATCTCTTGACAATCCTCCAGGACCTAACGCAGACAAACGTCTTTTATGCGTAAGCTCTGCCAATGGATTAGTCTGATCCATAAACTGTGATAGTGGTGATGAGCCAAAAAATTCCTTAATAGAAGCAGTAATAGGTCGTATATTCACAAGCATCTGTGGAGTTACGTTGTCCATATCCTGTGATTGAATATTCATCCTTTCACGAACAACCCTTTCCATCCTTGCAAAACCTATCCTAAACTGATTCTGTAAAAGCTCACCAACAGAACGTATACGTCTATTGCCCAAATGGTCAATATCATCAACATGACCAACACCCAAACATAAATTCAAGAAATAGCTCATAGTTGCATAAATATCATCAAGAACAATATGCTTAGGAACTAACTCATCTGCTCTTTTCTTAACATTTTCTTCAATTTCTTCGCTATCAGCAGAATTCTCAAGAATATCCTTCAACACCTTAAAGGATACCTTCTCATTTATCCCATATTCAGAAGCATCAAAATCAATAAAGTCATTAATATCAACCATGCCATTACCGATTATTTTAACTTCCTTCTCAACCATACGAGTGTGATTTTCGCCCAACTCATTGACATAATATTCCTTCGTCTCAACGGTAACAAAAGCTTCATAAACTCCCGAACGCTCTATTTCCATAGCCTTTTCGTAGCTTATAAAGTCCCCTTCATCTCCCATTAATTCACCTGTTAGCGAGTTAACTATCGGTCTTGACAAAATATGTCCAGATAAACGTGAGCCCATACCCAATTTTTTATTGTATTTATAACGCCCAAACCTCGATAAATCATATCTCTTAGCATCAAAAAATAAATTGTTTATATGTGAAATAGCACTCTCAACCGTTGGTGGTTCACCTGGACGTAATTTTCTATAAACATCAATCAAAGCATCAGAATTATTCTTGGTTCCATCCTTAAGCAAAATTGTTTGGTTAATTCTTTCATCATTACCAAACAATTCATATATTTCTTCATCAGTACCAACACCTAACGCCCTAATAAAAGTAGTTATCGGTATCTTCCTGTTTTTATCTATTCTAACGTAAACAACATCATTTGAGTCCATTTCATACTCAAGCCATGCTCCCCTATTTGGAATAACAGTAGTCTTAAATAAATCCTTACCCGTTTTATCCTTTTCAGAAGAATAATAAACACCAGGAGAACGGACAAGCTGTGAAACAATTACACGCTCTGCACCGTTAATTACAAAAGTTCCACTATCTGTCATAAGAGGAAAGTCACCCATAAAGATTTCGCTTTCCTTAACTTCACCTGTTTCCTTGTTCCATAACGTAGCAGTAACTCTCAAGGGTGCTGCGTAAGTAACATCACGTTCTTTACATTCAGCAATACTATATTTAGGAGTATCGTCAATTTTATAATCAACAAAATTCAAGACTAAATTTCCGTTGTAATCGGTAATCGCCGCAACATCACGGAAAACTTCTTTTAGTCCCTCCTCCCTAAACCATTTATAGGAATTTTTCTGCACCTCGATAAGATTTGGCATTTCCAAAACTTCATTAATTTTTCCAAAACTCATTCTTACATTTTTCCCGAGCTGCTTAGGCTTGACATTCACCATAGGCGGGTCCTCCTTTTAATTGTAATCAACAGTTCTGTTCCTTTTTCTATCTATAAACAACTTAGAATCATTCGCTGTTGATGGACAATGAATTCAAATGGCAACACATTAAAAAATATTTTTATTATTTCTATTGCTATTTCTAATAATATATGTTATACTAGTTCAAAAGCACATACTCATAGCCATTATGATACATTATAATATTTTATTACACTTCGTCACCTTTGTCAAGTGCTTTTTTCATATTTGTAACAATCAACGTATTCAAGCTTTTTTGAATGCGTTTTTTTGTACACAAATCCCTATTATCATTACCTTTCTTTTAATTTCCATCATTGGCTTATTCCTCATAATTATTCACTCTAAATGCTTGAAATCCAAAAAAATATATGTTATAATTATCTTTTGAATACATCTTTATAATTTGACTTTCAAGGAGGCGTTTTTATGACAAATGAGGAAAGGGTTCAGCTTGAAAAAAAATGTTCCCATTTTGCGACTTCACTTCTAAGACTTCATAAAGTAAATAGAAACTCCAAAATCGCATTTATTTTCACTTGTTTTTTCGCCTTTACTAACGTATTTACTGCAATTATAACTACTGGTACCAGTGGAGTGATAGCTGGATTAGTCCAAGTTTTTATGTCACTTCTTCTAACTGGATTGGCTTTTTGGGCATGGACTAAATCTTACATTCCAAAATACATTCTAGCAATCCTTTTCTCTTTTCAAGTTATTGGTGTATTTTCTAATGTGGGTGCAATTAATCCATTTCTTTCATTTATTGGTCTTGTTCTCACTATTATAACAATAGTGGATTTGCGTGAATATAAAAAGCTTGAAAAGCTTGACGGTTTCCCTCATTTTAATGAGAGATTTGAATTACAGGATAATGAATATTCTCCAACTCACCAAACAGTTTCTAAGGTTAATGGTGGACGCATGGACACAACGGGATATAAACAGGTTAATAATCGACAGTTTGTTCAGCCACCTAAAAATAAAAACCTTGAAATTGTTTTAGATAAACTTCCACAGGTGGAAGATATGTATTTCCCGAAAAAGCCTGTTGTTGATAAACAGGTTAGTTCTATTATAACAGAACTTGTGCCAACATTGGAAAATGTAAAAGAACAGGCTAGGGTTAATACTTCTAAACTTAGCTATACATTAAATAATATCGCAGAACAAAACAAGCTCAATACAGATACTTCTAAATTATTTTCAAAACTTGACGCTAAGGATTTTGTTACACCTGTAAAATCAGAAATATTAAAAACAAGAGAACCGTCTATTTCAAATAAGCCATCTAGCATAAATGAAAAGCTTGTGGCTACTAAAATACCTAGTCCAACGGAAAAACCTATCGCTACTAAAATAGCTGACACAAGCGAAAACCCGATGGTTGCTGTTGTTTCAAAGAAACCTGAGCCAGCTAAGGAAAACAATGAGGACGTTGTTGAGGAGTTTAAGTTGAAATATTCTAACTACTTTTCACAGTATGAAACAATATATGATGGCAAAAATAAAACACTATAATTAGGAGCATAAAGACATATGTTTGCAAAAGTTAACAGTTTAGGATTGTTCGGCTTGAATGCTTTTCATGTCGATGTTGAAATTGATATAAGTAGAGGTACACCTATTTTTGAAGTGGTGGGCTTGCCTGATTTAGTTGTTAAGGAAAGCCGTGAGCGTATTCGTTCTGCACTCCGTTCATGTGAAATAGCGTTGCCTGTTGCAAGAATTACCGTAAATCTTGCTCCTGCTGACACAAAGAAAAGTGGTTCTGTGCATGACCTTGCGATATTAATTGCAATACTAAAGGCAATGGATTATATTCATACAGATGTAGATAATAGTAGCTTTATAGGTGAAGTTTCTCTTAATGGTGATGTTCGTGCTGTAAAAGGTGTGTTACCTATGGTATTGCTTGCTAAGAAGAATGGAGTTAAGGCTGTTTATGTTCCTTTTGACAATGCTTATGAGGCTTCTGTTGTTGATGGGATTGAAGTTTACGGCGTTAAGACTGTTGCTGAAATAATTGAGCATTTTTCTGGATTTACAAAAATTCAATTGCAAAAGGAATATAGCATACCTCCTACTAGTTATTTCGGCGAACTGGATTTTGCTGATGTAAAGGGACAGCCAATTGCGAAACGTGCCCTTGAAATTGCTGCTGCTGGGGGACATAATGCTTTACTTATCGGCTCGCCTGGAAGTGGTAAGAGTATGCTTGCAAAGCGTATGCCTTCGATTCTTCCAGCAATGACTTTTGGTGAATCAATTGCTACAACGAATATTCACTCTATTTCAGGGCTTATAAATAAAGATACTCCCCTTGTAACAGTCAGACCGTTTCGTTCGCCTCATCACACAATTTCTACTGCTGGATTGGCTGGTGGTGGTAGTATTCCTCAACCTGGTGAAATATCGCTTGCACATAATGGACTGCTGTTTCTTGACGAACTTGCTGAGTTTGACAGAAGAACGCTTGAAATTCTCCGTCAACCACTCGAGGATCAAGAAGTTACTATTTCAAGGGTTTCTGGAACTATCAGCTATCCGTCATCTATAATGCTTATTGCTGCAATGAATCCTTGTCCATGTGGATTTTTTGGGCATCCTAAACGTAAATGCACTTGCAATCCTAATCAGGTTGCAAACTATCTTTCTAAAATTAGTGGCCCACTTCTTGATCGCTTTGATTTACACATAGAGGTTGCTCCTGTTGAGTTTGAACATATCTCCTCTAAAACTAAAGATGAAAGCTCTGAGATTATAAGAGAGCGTGTACAGACTGCAAGGAAAATACAAACAGATCGCTTTGAGGGTACGGGGATTACTTGTAATGCAAGAATTACTCCCGATAAATTGCAAGAGTTATGCCCAATGGATGATGGTGCAGTTTCACTCATTAAAGATGTTTTCGATAAGATGGGGCTTTCTGCTAGGGCATATGACAGAATATTAAAGGTGGCTAGAACTATTTCCGATATGAGTGGTGCAGAAGTTATAAAGAAATCGCATATCGCTCAAGCTGTTCAATATAGAAGTCTTGACAGAAAATACTGGAATGGAAACTAATAATTATTTCCGAAGAGGGGTGTAGTAAAATGAAAATGGTCTTAAAGTGGTTTTTAAGATTTTATAAAAAACTTGATAAAAAACTGCTGATACCAGTTATGCTTTGTGCTGGGTTTAGCGTTTTGCTTTTGTATTCAATTTATTCAAATAATATATTACCAACGGTCGGCTCAAGCTACTACAAAACTCAACTTATTGCTGCTGTCCTCGGTGTCGGCATATGCTTGGTACTTTCTTTGATTGATTATCATGTTCTTGCAAAGCTGTGGTTTTTATATGCCCCCGTCTGCATGATTTTAGTTTTGCTCACCTTTACTTCACTCGGACTTCAACGTGAGGGGGCTGACGATAAGGCTTGGCTTAATTTAGGATTTACAACAATTCAGCCATCTGAATTCTTAAAGCTTGCATTCATATTAACATTCTCTCACCACTTATCAAAGGTTCAAGAGTCGATAAACAAACCACTACAACTACTTCTGTTAATTATACATGGGGCTGTCCCAATCTTACTAATTGTAGCACAAGGCGATCATGGTACTGCTATTGTCTTTTGCATAATGTTTGTGTTCATGCTTTTTTCAGCAGGGCTTTCTTGGAAATACATCATATCCGCACTTATTGCCTCACCTATTGCTATTTATATTTTGTGGAATTACTTCCTAAGCAATATGCAAAAGAATAGAATACTAATTTTGATTAATCCTGGAAGCGACCCTCTGGGAATGGAGTGGCAACAGGATTTAGGCAAGGCTGCTTTAAGCTCTGGGCAATTGTTGGGGCAAGGTCTTTTCGGTGGAAGTTATGTTGCTGTACCTGAAATGCATAATGATTTTATTTTTGCACATATAGGACAAACTACTGGCTTTGTTGGCTCGCTGATAGTTGTGGCTGTTTTAGCTTATATTTGCCTAAAGCTTATCGCAAACAGCAGAAAAGCAAAGGATAGTCTTGGTAAATATATCTGCATAGGTACATTTGCATTAATCTTCGCTCACTGCTTTATGAATATCGGCATGGTTCTAGTAGTTATGCCTGTTATCGGTATCCCTCTCCCGTTTTTAAGTGGCGGTGGTACTGCTATGTTGAGTATGTTTATTGCTATAGGTTTTGTTATGAGTACCTATTCACATCGTGAGAAAAAACATCATGTTTTTTATGATTCGGATTAATGGATAAATGGAGGTTTTCACCATGTCAACAAAATTCACTGAACTAATCGACAAAATTGCGACAGAAAATAATGCGACAAGAGATGAACTTATTGAGGTAATTACTAGTCATGAAAATGATGATTATCTTTTTGATAAGGCTGATGAATTAAGGCAAACTGTTTATGGTAAGGAAGTTTATCTTCGTGGTTTGATTGAGTTTACAAATTATTGTAAAAACAACTGCCTTTACTGTGGAATTCGTGGCGAAAATCACAATGTAGAACGCTATCGTTTGACTAAATCGGAAATACTTGAGTGCTGTGAAACTGGGCATAAGCTTGGCTTTCGTACTTTTGTGTTACAGGGTGGGGAGGATTCGTTCTATACTGATGAAATGCTTTGTGACATTATCAAGACGATTAGGGCAGAATATCCAGATTGTGCTATCACGCTTTCATTAGGTGAGAGGGGCTTTGGTAGCTATAAATTACTTTATGAGGCTGGTGCAGATAGGTATTTATTGCGTCATGAAACCTCAAGTGCAGAGCATTATGCAAAGCTACATCCAAAGCATATGAGCCTTAAAACTCGTATCGACTGCCTTTTAGAGCTTAGGAAAATCGGTTTTCAGGTTGGTGCTGGGTTCATGGTTGGCTCTCCTTATCAAACAACTGAAAATCTTGCAGATGATTTGCTGTTTCTAAAAGAATTTAATCCACATATGGTTGGAATAGGGCCTTTTATTCCTCATAAGGATACTCCTTTTAATGAGCATAAGCAAGGAAGTCTGCGTGACACTCTTGTTATGGTTGCTCTTACAAGGCTTTTGTTGCCGAGAGTTTTGCTTCCATCAACCACTGCTTTAGGTACAATTAATCCTCAAGGCAGAGAGATGGGGCTGAAGGCTGGTGCGAATGTTGTTATGCCAAACCTATCCCCAACACGTTTTAGGGAGCTTTATGCGTTGTATGATAATAAGATTTGTACAGGCGATGAGGCAGCTGAATGCCGTGTTTGCCTAGAAAAACGTGTGGTTTCTGCTGGTTTTGAAATCGTTACAAGCAGGGGCGATTCAAAGGTACAATAATTTTTTTCACTGCTATTGCTTTTTTTCGATAAAAAGTGTTATAATTATTATGCCTTTTTCCGTTAAACAGAGAAATTGGCAATTAAACTTATGATTTAGATTGGAGCTTTGTTTATGTCACATCAGCTTTGTATGATCCTTGATTTTGGTGGGCAATATAACCAACTTATAGCACGACGAGTTCGTGAATGTAGTGTTTACTGTGAGGTTTTCAGCTATAAAACACCAATAGAAAAAATAAAAGAGTTAAATCCTGCTGGAATAATTTTCACTGGAGGTCCTAACAGCGTTTATGCTGAAAATTCGCCTAAGATAAGTAAGGAAATCTTTGAACTTGGTATCCCTGTTTTGGGAATTTGCTATGGCTATCAGCTAATGGCACATACTCTTGGTGGAAAAGTTGCAAATGCATTAACTCCTGAATATGGGAAAACTTTGACAAACTATGACACAAACACTCTGCTTTTTGAAAGCTTAGGTAAAAGCAATGTGTCTTGGATGAGCCATTCTGACTATATTTCTGAACTTCCAGATGGCTTTATTGCTACTGCAAGCACGACTTCATGCACTCTTGCAGCTATGGAAAACCCTAGTAAAAACTTGTACGGTGTGCAGTTTCACCCTGAGGTTAATCATACTGCTGATGGCATAAAAATGCTACAAAACTTTCTATATAAGGCTTGCAAGTTTACAGGCGATTGGACTATGGGTGATTATGCCAATACTGCAATAAATGCTATTCGTAAAAAAGTCGGCGACGGAAAGGTTTTGCTTGGATTATCTGGTGGAGTTGATAGCTCTGTTGCTGCTGCTTTGCTTGCAAAGGCTGTCGGCAATCAGCTTACCTGTATCTTTGTTGATCATGGATTTATGCGTAAAAATGAGGGCGATGAGGTAGAAAAAGCTTTCGCTGATTGGGATATTAATTTCATTAGAGTTGAGGCTAAGGCTCAATTTATGGCTAAAATGAACGGCGTTTCCGACCCTGAAACAAAGCGTAAAATTATCGGCGAGGAGTTCATTCGTGTGTTTGAACAGGAGGCTAAGAAAATTGGTAAGGTTGATTACCTAGTTCAAGGCACGATTTATCCCGATGTTATCGAAAGTGGTGAGGGCGACGCTGCTGTTATAAAATCTCATCATAACGTTGGTGGACTACCTGATTATGTGGATTTCAAGGAAATTATTGAGCCACTTCGTATGCTTTTTAAAGATGAAGTTCGCCGTCTTGGTACTGAACTTGGTCTGTCAGATGTGCTTGTTTGGCGTCAACCATTTCCAGGTCCTGGACTTGCTATAAGGGTAATCGGTGAGGTTACTGACGAAAAACTGGATATTTTAAGAGATGCAGATTATATTTTTAGAGAAGAAATCGCTAAGGCTGGACTTGATAAAGATATTAATCAATATTTTGCAGTAATTACAAATATGCGTTCAGTTGGTGTCATGGGTGACGAAAGGACCTATGATTATGCCCTTGCTTTGAGAGCTGTTACAACAACCGACTTCATGACTGCTGACTTCGCAAAAATCCCTTATGCCGTGCTTGAATTGGTGTCTGTAAGAATTGTTAACGAGGTTAAAAGTGTAAACAGAATTGTCTATGATATTACTACAAAACCACCTTCTACTATTGAGTGGGAATAGATAATAAAGCGTGAAAGTCCTTAATTTAAAGACTTTCACGCTTATTTTTTATTGTTTACTACCATTTCAATTATATCACTTATCTCCCTGATTGCAAGGTTAGTGGACAGGTCTATTACATAACCCAAAAATAAAAACCTGTTATGAGAATAATAAATATCGAAACTGCTAATAACGCCAGAACTGCTTTTTTCTTGCTAGCAAAACTGTAAACATCGTCAGCAATAATTGATACCTCTGGCTTCTCATTGGAGTATTTTATATCAACTGTATCTCCAGTTTTTAAAGAACTATCAGATATACTAATATCCTTTGTTAACATTTCACCTTGAATTTCATAGCAAACGGATAATGTTGAAATAAAAGTTCCAATTTCCACTTTGGCTATGGATATTTTCTGTATCGTTCCTTTGCACTTTTGAATATATAAATTAGGTTTTTTGAGTGAAATATGTCAAGTTTTATTTTTCTACATCAGTATTATCGTATGCAAAACCTTTTTTAATAGCAAAGCTTTCAGCGTAAGAGCCTTTTGGGGTATGAATTGTAAAATCCTCCCCACAATAATCAAAAGCGGAATCCTCAATTTTTTCAACACTTTCAGGAATATTTGCGTCCTTCAATGAACGACAGTATTCAAATGCACCACTTCCGATTTCCACGCAACCGTCATCTATGTCAACAAATGACAATGAATAGCAATATTCAAAAGCATTACCTCCGATTTTCCTGACACTGCTCGGAATCTTCATCATTTCCAATGTCTTACAATAGCTAAAAGCATCTGCTCCAATTTCTGTAATGCCGTCTTCAATTTCAAAAGAGGTAAACGTTCCGTACTGATACTTAGACGCAGGAATTTTTGTCTTCTTACTTTCTTCATCTGGTGAATAAACGACAATTGAATTATCATATGTAATTTTGTTTTTTATCGCATAACTCTCTGAAACTGAATCTTTAGGAGCATGGATTTTTAACGCATCGCAGTTTGCAAAGGCAGAGTCTTCTATTTCTGTGACAGATTTGGGAAGATTAACATCTGCAAGCGATGGACAGCTCCAAAACACAGACTTATCAATGGTTCTCACTCCCTCAGCAATATGCACAAACTCGAGTCCAGCACAGCTCCAAAACGCAGAACTGCCTATTTCTTTAACTGAACCTGGTATTACAACCGACTCCAAAGTATTTATACTCCAAAATGCACGTTCATTAATTTTGATTACATTGTTAGGGATTACAATATGGGATTCATTACCAGTGTAACTCATTAAAACTCCACCGACTATTTCAAAATCCTTTTCAGTGGATCTGGCGTAAGTTTTTTTCTTTTGGGTGACCTCTACTTCAGTTACCTTAGACTCTGAAGAGTCCTCTACTTCAGTTACCTTAGACTCTGAAGAGTCCTCATCTTGTGGTTCAAAAATATAGTCACTAATCCCACAGGAAGCAGTAATAACGCACATAAGCAGTGACAGAAAAATAACAGCAATTTTTTTCCTTGTTTTCATATTTAGCACCAAAAACCTTTCATATTAATTGGAATTAATTCTCGCTTTATTAGATTACAAAATACATCTTAGCACATACTCAGCCTACATTATATTTCCGTATAACTGCTGTAAAGTGTAGAATTGGTTAATGCTATTTAATTACTAAAGCATCAATCAATTCTTGAATATCAGACATAACCTCTGCGTCCTCAACAATAGGTACAGTGTAACTTACAGTATATATTATATTATTAGAAACGAAATAACAAGATTCGCTGTGACGTGTAAATTCGCCCACGTTGTCTGTAAAGCTAATTTTTGTGGCATTAAATCCGAGAAAAATAGACTCTTCACTTGTAACATCTGTAATATATTTTGAATTATTGAAACCTTCCAACCTTGCTTGCACCATCTCCTCGATGGTATCATACTCCGAATCAATTTGGGGGTAAACTCCAAAAAGCGTAAATGATTTATCTATATTGTCCGCTGCTGCATATCTAATATGTACTTCTTCTTTATTCTGCCCAGTAGCTGATGCAACCCACTTTGGATCAAATTTTATTGAGAAGTATTCATTTTCAAACTCCTGTGGTGTGGTCGGAAAGTAGTAATCATCCGTATACTCAAAGGATTGTAACAAATCATTAAGCAAAGGTGTAAGCTTTTTGCTGTATTTGTCCTGAAAAGAGACTCCTACAACCATGTTCATGTACTGTGAATTTAAAATATAATAGTCTAAATTATGAGTACCAGTTTTATCTTCTTGAACAAGATTAATGACATAAGCATCCAAGCTTGCGTTTTCATACGGCTTGCAAGAAACATTGGTAAAGCTTTCTTCCAAACGATAAGCATCTGCAAGGCTTTCGCTGTAAGCCTTAACAGTCATATTAGAACTAGATAATTCCAGAACATGAATACCGTTATTCTTGTTCTTATACTTAAACCATATTCCCTCACTATTTTTTCCAGTTTTCTCAAATCTCTCGAATTTATCGCTAAGTGAAAATTTAAAAAAATCAGTTGTGTATTCATTCGTTTTACCATTCGTTTTACTACAACCGACTAAAGAAAAAGTTAAAACAATTACTAATAACATCGCTAGTCTTTTCATTATATATTTCCATTTCTTAGTTATAAATAAGAGCATTCAGTCAAGTTTGCTTTGAAAAAGTTATGATTTGTACTTTATTAAGATTTATATTTTCAAAGCCATATTTAATAACTGCTTTTGTTGCCTCCGTGGCAAACCCACTACATTGAAATTCAGTGCCTATACAATATTCTATTTCGGCAAAATGGTTTTTTGTTATCAACAAGAAAATATGCAATCTAACCAATACATTGATTTGTTTCTTTGTCAATAACAGCCCATCTGTAATAATCTTCTTTTTGGTGGGAAGAAATGTATTTATCAAGCAGTTGCTTTAACATTCTTAATTGTAATTAAACCTGTAACCATTAAAACCATGATTTCGACAACTAAGCAAATAGGATTTATTCTCTATTTATTTCTCGATTATTCAATAATGAATATAAAACCATGAATTCCCCATTGAAAATCAATAATTAAACCGACTTCAGCATAGTTTCTAGGATATTAGAAGCCCAACAGGACAATGGTCGCTCCCTAAAACATCTGCATAAATCACGCTTTCCTTTACCTTATCTTTCAGTTGCTCCGAAACGACAAAGTAATCAATACGCCAACCTGCGTTGTTAGCACGAGCATTAAACATATACGACCACCAAGTATATGCACCAGTTACATCAGGATAAAGCAACCTAAATGTGTCCACAAATCCGCTATCTAGTAAAGTAGTTAGTTTATTTCTTTCATCAATAGTAAAGCCAGCATTAGTATTATTAGTTTTAGGATTTTTCAAATCTATTTCTTTATGTGCAACATTTAAATCACCGCAATAAATAACAGGTTTAGTTTTATCAAGAGTTACAAGATGGTTGAGCATTGCTTCTTCCCATTCCATACGGTAATTAAGGCGTGCAAGCTCTCTTTGGGAGTTTGGAACATAGGCATTAACAAGGAAAAAATGCTCATATTCAAGTGTTATAACCCTACCCTCAGTGTTGTGAATATCCAAACCAAAGTCATAGGAAACGCTCAAAGGCTCATGCTTTGTAAAAATTGCCGTTCCTGAATATCCCTTTTTTTCAGCACTATGCCAAAACTGTTTATAGCCCTCAAGATTTAGTTCAAGCTGTCCCTTTTGCATTTTCGTTTCCTGAATGCAGAAAAAATCAGCATCTTCTTCATTGAAAAAATCCAGAAAACCTTTGTTGACACAGGCACGAAGACCATTTACGTTCCAAGAAATAAATTTCATAAAACCCTCCTTAATTCTCAAATACTTTACGTTAGTGAATAAATCTGCTCTTAAAACGGGTGATAGACCATATCAGCATTAAATTTTCGATATGTCTTACTTATTTTGAAAAAATCTCATCCCCCCCTTAATCCTCAAAATATTTTGCGTTTTGAAAATCAACTTGCCCTGAAAATGGGTGATAAACTATATCAACATTAGTTTTCCTAGATACCAAATACTTTTTCTTGTAAAATATAGGTATAAAGGAGCTGTCGCTGATTACTTGCTTTTCAATATCACGAAAAATATTAACACATTCACTAAGGCTAGAGGTTGATTCAACACTTGATAAAAGATTATCAGTTTCAACACTTGAATAGCCGAATGTATTGTTTTCACTTGAGAAATTACTCAAAACTGAGAAAACGCTGTTGTAACTTCCAGTTATTTCGGATATAGCAATTTGATATTCTCCATCACGCAATTTTTGTTCATATTCACTTTGTGTTACGGTTTCAAAACCAATATATACACCGAAAATCTGTTGCCACTTTTGAGTGAAAAAGTGCATATAATCGGAGTTAATCGTATTTTCTGCGATCAATATTTTAACCGTATCCAAAGAGCTTATATTCAGTTCAGCCATGCCATCTTCAAGCGATTTTATTGCCTTACCTTCATTATATTCACTTAAATGTTCTTCTGCCACAAGTTCACGATAACTTTTATTCAGCAAAATAGTATTTGGTGGCACAATAGCACTTGCAACGGAAACCTCATTAGTTTTCAGTTCACTCCGCAAATCCTCTCTATCAATACTCAACGCAAAGGCGTGTCTGATATTCTCATTTGAATAAACTTCATCATCTAAGTTGAAAATAATTCCAAGAGTAAAACTTTCATACTCGTTAATTATATAATCCTTTTTATCAAACTTATCGGGATAAACATCGGTAATAATATAATCGGTTTTTTTATCATTAAAGTTTTTAAGCTGTGAATCATAGTCTTTTTCAATTATAAATTTTAATGATGACGGATAAACTTTATTCACCTCTGAATTAAAGCTATTGCGACGCATGATGAGAATATTCTCTGGTCCATATTGGTCATAAAACCACTCTGTTAAATAGAATGAGCCATTTGAAATTACAGAATCCTTATCAAGCCCATATCTCCCCTTTGTGCTATTAAAAAACTCTTCATGACATGGAATAGCAGGTGGAGTCGTCAGCAATGTGAGAAAGTTTGCGTTAGGGTAATCTAGCTCTATCTCAAGCTGAAAATCACTTACAGCAGTAATACCAATATTAGTATAATCCATATCTCCATTTATTATTGCGTTAGCATTTTTAAGGCAAATAAAGTCCTTGCTATATGGTGATTGCATTTGTGGATTAAATATTCGCTGAAATGCAAAAACAAAATCTTTAGCAGTGACTTTAATTTCCTCGCCCTCCTCAAAGTCCTTTGAACTCCAGTAGCAGTTATCCCTTAACTCGAAAGTATATTTCAAACCATCATCTGAAATAGTGTAACTTTTGGCTATATCATTAGTCAGAACTCCGTTGCCATCAAGCTTTAAAAGCCCTGAATACATATTTTTTATAACCGTAAAGGAGGAAGTATCTGTTGCCATCTGGGGATCTAGGTTTTGAGGATTTCCCAAAAGGCTACAATTAAAAAGAAAGTCAGAGCCATCACTCTTATTGCGTGAGCAACCAAAAGCAAGTGATGTTATTAAAATTATAACCGTCAGAAATAATATTTTGACTTTTTTCACGATGTCCTCCTAGTCCTCTATAATGCAAACCTTACCTGTTTTTAAGCTTTTTTTACAGTCAATATACCGTTGATTCGAACTACCCCTAAATTTCAACAAGTAACTTTTTTTATCTATTTCAAACCTACCATCAATAAGAAAATCAGTAACATTTAAAAGCTCAAGATATCCATTGATTTCATCTGAATTTTCAAGCAAATATTCAAAAGTATAGCCAGTATAAGTGATGATATTCAAGCCAAGTTCATGAACTCTCTCCCCAAGCCTCGCAAGGGGAATCGCTTGACAGAAAGGCTCACCACCGCTAAATGTTACCCCGTCAAGTAGAGGGTTTTTTATAATTCTTTCATAAATCTCCTCAGTACTAACAACCTCTCCATCATCAAATGCGTGTGTTTGGGGATTATGACAGCCCTCACAATTATGTGGACACCCTTGAGTAAAAATGGTAAACCTTAATCCAGTCCCATCAACTATTGAATCATTTGCCGTTCCAGCAATTCTTACTTCCATTATTATATAACACCAACCTAAATAATATGCTTAACCCTATCCTCAACCTCTGAACGCTTTGCATTGTTAAATCTGTCAACCGTTCCTACAAGATAGCCAGTTATTCTTCTTATTCTATCGAACGCAACCTTATGGTCGTCCTCACGTCGTCCACACATCGGACAAACATCATTAATAATACCAGTATATCCACATACAGGGTCCCTGTCAACAGGGTGATTAATTGAGCCATAGCCAATGCCAGACTCCTTCATACAACGAACAACCTTTTCAAAAGCACCCAAATTATCCACTGGGTCGCCGTCAAGTTCAACATAGCTGATATGTCCAGCATTTGTTAACCCATGATACGGTGCTTCAATTTTTATCTTATCAAAAGAACTAATCGGATAATATACAGGCACATGGAATGAATTTGTATAGTAATCCCTGTCAGTAACTCCCTCAATCACTCCGAAACGCTCTGCATCAATTCTAACAAACCTACCTGATAAGCCCTCAGCAGGTGTTGCAAGCAAACTGAAATTCATGCCTGTTCGTTTTGATTCTTCATCAAGCCTTGCACGCATCTTCGTTACTATCTCAAAACCTAACGCTCTTGCCTCCTCACTTTCGCCATGATGCACACCTATGAGTGCCTTCAAGGTTTCAGCAAGTCCGATAAACCCAATTGAAAGTGTACCATGCTTTAGGATTTCCTCAACGCTATCATCAGCTCCTAATTTCTCAGAATCAATCCAAATACCTTGTCCCATTAAAAATGGATAGTTTCTAACCTTTTTACTTGCCTGAATTCTAAATCTATGCATAAGCTGACTAATAGTAATCTCCATCATTTCATCAAGGCTATCGAAAAACGCACCAATATTATGGTCTGCCTTAATAGCAAGCCTTGGTAAATTTATAGAAGTGAAGCTGAGGTTTCCCCTGCCACACACAATTTCTCTTGTTGGGTCATACTCATTTGCCATAACACGGGTTCTACATCCCATATATGCAACCTCAGTATTATAATCACCTTTTTTATAATAAGGTAGATTGAACGGAGCATCTAAAAATGAGAAGTTAGGGAACAAACGCTTTGCAGACACACGACAAGCAAGCTTTAATAAATAATAATTAGGGTCTTCAGGATTATAATTTATACCCTCTTTAACCTTGAAAATATGTATTGGGAAAATAGGCGTTTCACCATTTCCTAAGCCAGCCTCATTAGCCAAAAGAATATTTTCAATTACCATCTGCCCCTCAGGACTTGTATCAGTACCATAATTAATCGAGCTAAAAGGAGTTTGAGCCCCTGCCCTACTATTCATAGTATTAAGGTTATGAATAAGTGCCTCCATAGCCTGATATGTAGCACGATTAGTTTCCTTAAACGCTGCTTTCAACGTAAAAGCCTGTATTTTTTCAGCAGTTTCCTTATCGGTATATTCAAGTAGCTTTTCAATCTCATATTTCTGATAATCATTTTCATTTGAAAGAATAGGATATAACCCCGTTTCCTCATGAACATCAGTTACAATTTTCTTAGCAGTTTCGTCATAATCATCAACAAAAGCAAGCAAATTCAAGCATCTTGCAATATTTTGCATATAACGTCTTCTATAAGTTTTTTTCACGCCATCTGACATAGCATAATCAAAGTTCGGAACACTTTGCCCACCATGCTGGTCGTTTTGATTAGACTGAATTGCAATACAAGCCAAAGCAGAATAGCTTGCAATTTCATTAGGCTCTCTTAGAAAACCATGTCCTGTTGAGAAGCCATTTTTAAAAAGTTGAATTAAATCTATCTGGCAACAAGTAGTGGTTAATGTAAGAAAGTCCAAGTCGTGAATATGTATATCTCCCTCCAAATGAGCGTTAGCGTGTTTTGGCTCAAGAACATACAACTCATAAAACTCTTTCGCACTCACTGAACCATATTTCAACATCGTGCCCATTGCAGTATCGCCATCTATATTTGCGTTCTCACGCTTAATATCGCTATCCTTTGCAGACTTAAACGTTAAATCCGTAAGAACCTTCATAAGATTTGTATTCATTTCTCTTGAACGTGTTCTTTCATAACGGTATAGAATATAAGCCTTTGCAGTTTTAGCATGTCCATTTTCAATAAGAACCTTTTCTACCATATCCTGGACTTCTTCGACAGTCGGAGTATCGGTATTATATTTCTCCTCAATCAAGTTGCAGACAGAAACAGCTATATTCATTGACTCCTCATAATTTGTTCCACCAACGGATTGAGCAGCTTTAAAAATGGCATTTGCAATTTTTTCGATATTAAAAGGGACTTTACGCCCATCCCTTTTCAATATTTGTATTATCATAATTTAGAACCTCCAGTTTGATACTATATATTGTGGTTACTAATAAACTATTTATTAGTATATAACATAGTGTAGATATTGTCAAGACGCCAAAGCAAAAATAATCTCCTCTATTTGATGTTAACGTTGTATATAATCACTAATAAATATTGATAGCTCATTAAGAAAACATGACTAAAATAAGGATAAATAAAGGAATTCACGAATTATAGCCAACCACTACATATAGTAGCTACTCAACCTTTGATAAAGCCCCCTTTTCAAGCAAATTCCACGCAATTCAGTGCAAAAATGGTGTAGCAAAATCAGAAGAAAGCAGATAAAACAAAGCTAGTTAGTTTTTTATTAAGAGAAAAAACTCAAGTGAACACAGAGCGAATCTTCTTTGATTCTTGTGAGGATTTAGTTGCTGAGATTTATCTACTTCCTATTGGCATTTCGCTTGCTATAAAAGGCGATTTGTGGTATTATATGAATGTTAAAAAAAGATATTATGATTTGAATGTTGATATTAAGGAGATTGTTGTTATGAAACTTAAAAAGCTTTTAGTAATGCCCCTAGTTGCTATATCAATTCTAATGGTTGGCTGTCAAAAAGATGTGGATTCCTCCGATACGGTTTCTACTTCTTCACAAGTTGTATTGGAAAGTGTTAGCGTTAATACATACCACGAAACAATGCCTATTCCTGTGGAGGGGTGGACTTTTGAACAAGCAAAGGAAGTGGCGAAGACATTTTACCTAAATGGAAAACCCATTGAAGATCCATTTACAATCGAAAGCTTGGGAGATAAATATAGTATAAATGAAGAGGACAGCCAGATTTTAGATAGTGGTGCTTGTGGCGTTAAACTGTGTTATAATGACATAGAATTAGACTGTATTTCCATCAACTACACAGATATTCAAAATTTTGAACAGTTACAAACAAAAGAACCATCTGCTATCAGTGTTAATATTTTTGATGATGACCCTCATGCATATAGTGATATTATAGTATTTAACGGAATTAGACTTGGGGCATCAATTGATGAGGTTGAATCTGTTTTTGGAGTATCGGATAAAAAAACTGATACGGCTATCTGTTATGCAGTTGGAAATACATCGAAAAACAGCATTGGTTTTTTCTTTAATAATGAAGGTAAGTTATATGCATTTTCGATTATTTTTTATGATCCTATAGATCAATACACCAATTAAAGGGAGGCAACGTTATGAAACTTAAAAAGCTTTTAGTAATGTCCGTAGTTGCTTTATCAATTCTTATGGTTGGATGTCAAAAAGAAGTAGATTCCTCCGATACGGTTTCCACATCTTCACAAAGCGTATTGGAAAGTGTTAGCGTTAATACATACCACGAAACAATGCCTGTTCCTGTGGAGGGGTGGACTTTAGAATTAATTAATGAAGTGATTTATATAAACGGAAAGAATATTTCGATTCCATTTACAATTTCTGATTTGGGAGAGGGGTTTGAGTGGGAAACGGAAGGTTTTTTTGGTGAAAGCGAATTAAAAGCAGGAACTATCAGCTATAATAAGGAACTTTTTTTGTCTGTTAGATTTGAGAAAAAAAATATAAACGAAGTGGATACTGCTGAAATTACATCCTTTGGATGTGGTTTCGGTAAGTGTAAAAATCTTTTATACTTAAATGGTATCGCTCAAGGAAGTACCTATGGGGATGTAATAAAAGCATTTGGCGAAACTGATACACCAGAAGATAAAGATAGTTTTTTTGAAATGTATTATTATTTTGATAACTACAGTCTCTCTTTTGGTATAAGTGAGGGTAAAGTATTAGGAATAACATTAGAGGAGGAATAATAAATGAGCAATATAATTAAAAAATTCTTTTCATTCCTTGTTTGGGTATTGATTTGGATAACCTGTATTTATTCAGGGATTTCATATGCATTTATGAAAGAGTCGATGTTTTTACAGACACTTACTGAAAATGATTTTTTGATGGGAAGAAAGCGTATAATTGCATCTTTTTTCTTATATTTACTCTTAGTACAATAAAAATTATTTACTTTTTATTTAAAGATGTACATACAAATAAGGAAAAAATACTTAACGCCTTTTTCCCATTGCTATTTTTTATTTTTGGCTTTATTTCTAGCAACGTAGGCTTAATCCCACAAAAACCATATGGAATTCTATTGAACATATTCAAAGACCATCATAATTTTGGTGTGTGTACCTTATTTATAGCATTTGCTGTGGTTTGGACTTCAATAATTTTTAAAACAAGAATGGTGCTGGACAGGACTTCAACCAACTTTCCCTTAATCAATAAATATAAAAATTTAATTTCTTATGTTGTAGCTTTAAACCTTCCTTTTATCATAATTTTAAACATAATTTATTTTATTATTTTTAGCAGGTTTTCAGATGGGCTAATAGGGTTAACTTCGATTGCTGTTCTTCTATATTGGAGCATATATTTCATAGCATTCTTAATTTATCAATATAAATCATTTATTGCTTTAGATGAAGATGTGGATTGAAAAACATCAATACTTATGTGAAACAGTAATATTGTTACAATGAAAAATAGATTTTATGAAACCAGAAAAACTTTAATGCATTAGTTTATATACCTAACAGTAATGTAGCCATTGTAAAATATATCATTAGAGCTACAGCATCAACAATCGTTGTTATTAATGGGCTTGCCATAATTGCTGGATCAAGTTTGAGCTTTTTTGCTATGATAGGCAGTATACCGCCCACTACCTTAGATAAAACAACTGTGAAAAACAATGTGATAGCCACTGTCAAAGCTACTAATATATCAGCCTTACCAATATAATATATTCTTAAAAAGTTGACAACAGATAAAACTATCCCAACAATACCACTTATACATAATTCTTTCCTTAAAACCTTCAGGATATCTTTAGGTTTAACTTCTCCCAATGCTAATCCTCTTATAATTAGTGTTGAGGATTGTGAACCAGAATTTCCACCTGTGTCCATAAGCATTGGTATAAAGGATGATAGTATTGTTACTGACTGCAATGCATCCTCATACCTTATGATTATCGCCCCAGTAAAAGTGGCAGAAATCATCAGTATTAAAAGCCATGGCATTCTATGCTTTGCTAGTACCCAACTACTTGTCTTTAAGTATTCCTTTTCTAGTGGTTGCATTGCGGCCATTTTATGAAGGTCTTCCGTAGATTCTTGATCGATAACATCTAAAATGTCATCAACTGTTATTATCCCAACAATCCTATTCTCATTATCTACAACAGGCATAACATAATAATCATATTTCTTAAACAAACTAGCGACATCTTCTTGATCATCATGGGTGTTTATCGATATCATTTCTGTTTCCATAACATCCTTAACAACCGTAGATTCATCACTTAGTATTAATTTTCTAAGCGAAATAACACCTTCAAGAATTCTATTGCTGTTAATAACATAGCAAGTATCAATTGTTTCTTTATCAATTCCAATTTTCTTAACATACTGTATTGCTTCCTTAATTGTCATTTCCTTTTTTAAATCAACATACTCTATCGTCATTAGACTACCCGCAGAATCCACAGGATAATTTAAAAATTGATTAATAATCTTCCGAGTCTTATCACTAGTATTTTCCAGAATCCTTTTCACAACATTCGATGGCATTTCTTCTATAAGATGGATAACATCATCCATAAAGAGATTATCTATAATGTCAACAGCTTCTTGATCTGTAACCGAATCTATAACACACTCTTGAAGTTCACTTGTCATATGAGTAAAGATGTCAGAAGAAAAATCCTTTGGTAAAATCCTGAAAACTACCAATAATTCCTTTTGTTCAATTTCTTCAAATAGTTGTGCGACATCAACCACATTCATATTTATAATTTCATTTCGTGCTTCTAAATGTTTGCCCTGTTCTATAAGATTAAGAACTTTTTTGTTCATTTATGGCCCTCCTTTTAGTAGTGCCATATCCTAAACATATGCAGTAGTTATGGCACTAGATCCTTTTTTTATTTTGACAACTATTTGGCTCCGAATGGTAATCTATAACTACCACCTCCACTTCCAGTTAATAAATTTGAAATTCAAATATATATTATATCATGTTTTAGTAAATTTAAAAAGTATTTTTTTACAAGCTCATAATAAGGACTTGACAATAAATTAGTAGCAACAAGTTTTGTACACTACTAAAAAAGAGAATCACCTTCATTAAAAGAAGGTGATTTTTATGCCTATTTTTACTAATTACGTTCATCAGCTAATGCAATTTCAAGGCTTAATATACCTAAACTCAAGAATTTTTTCAACCTCTGACAAGGATAACGCTTTGATAATATGTCTTTTTGAGGTTTTAGAATTAAGATAAAAAATCACATCACATTTTTTAAAATAGCGTTGCCATATGCTCTGCCTGATTTTTATTTTACTTATCTTGTCTTTTTTTGCGATAATAGTATGATACGCAAACATTCCGCAATAGCAAATGCAAAGTTGGCCACCCTCAATTGAAAAGCCACTGGTGAAAACCGATACCAGTTTTACAATGAACAGCCAAACTAATGGAATTTCTGCCATAACTAAAACAAACCTGATGATTTCGGTTAGCGATGGATATAAATTTAACATCAACTGTCCAACCATAAAAACGATAACAGCAAAAAATAGTGGCATCCAGCTATACCTAAAAGCCGTAGTTTTTCTTGGTTTTAGCATTGATTTATGAAACTTTATATCCCCTGTAAAAATTTTCAAAGCGTTCTGCACTTGATTTTTCTGCATTATCGGCACAAACACTGGTATTTCATTTTTTTCGTTCCCATAACCTGAACAACTTATATTTACTGACATCACATTAAACAGTTTCATCACTAAATTCTGCCTTAAATCGACATAGTTAACTTTTTGTAAAGCAAGATAATACACATATTTTTTTATAATTCCCATATTGATTTTAACGCTAGATTTATCCTTTTCTATCTTAAATCTTACATACCTGAAAACGTTTCTAGCAAAAGATAAAAACCAACTCAAAAGTACCAATAAGGCTATTCCTATCGCAATAGGAGGAATTCTCGGCACAAGATCTGTTGCAACCTCATTAGTTACATCGCTAAGTGTATCCGTTAATTTCCTGTTTATTATCTCCTCAATAATTTTACCTGTCTGAAAAAAAGCCGTTGCTATATAAATCGCCCCTGAAAAACTGCTTGAAAATACAACCGAAAAGAAAACCATAGTCCACCAATTCGGCTTATAGGTATACTTCATGCCCTCCTTTTTCTTCATTACAGTTATTTTTTCTTCCATATCATTAAGGTCGCTATATTTCACTAACAACTTCATATCTGCCTTTGAATGTCCTGCACCATTTGTATCAATAATCACATCTGCTGCCTGTATAAATAAATACAATAACCTTCGTTCAGATGATACTGTGGATATTTTACTGAACGGTATATCTGTTCTTGTTCTTAAAAAAACTCCTTTTCGGTATATTATACTGTCCTCTTCAATTGTAAAATAACTACATCGCCATCTAATATAACCCATTATTAATATCGCTAAAATAATAAGTATATCAAACCATGCCCCTTTAAGCCATAAATAAAGCTCGTTAATATCAAGCTTTATTGCTACAAGTCCCCTTAGTAACGGAAATATCAGCAACCAAAGGTTTCTAGCAGAATATTGTAGTATTTTATATGGATGCTGATAAATCAACCGTTACACCTCACTTACTGCACTAACGCAGATTTACTTATAAATCTGCACTTCCGACATGATTTCCTCTAAATCCCTTTGCCTTAAAAAGGTAAGTATCATTCTTCCCCCAAAAGCATTTAACATAACAAAATTAAACCCTGTTTTCTTAGAAAAAAGCGTTGAAATTACCGTTGTATATTGAATTGAATCAAATCTCATAACCTGATTGGTTTTATAGAAAACACCACTGTGCTTGATTATTTTTCTATCTGTTGCATAATAATTCACACTTTTAAAATATAGCGGAAGGTATATAATGGCAACAAAAAAGCATATTGTAATGAATACAAGCATTATAATCCACATAAAGATAGGTATAAAGGACAGGTAACGATATGTTAGAAATGCCACTATCGCTGTTACTATAAATATAAGTATCCGAAGTACATTTAAACCTGTTCTATCTGCATAATATCTTTTCATTTTCAACACCTCTCAATTAGTATAACATAAAACCAAAATAGAATACAAGAATATCCATGAAGATACGGGGGATTTATTTAATATGATTGAAACTCTTAACAACATCGTTTGGGGAAACGGTATGATTTTCTTAATCCTTTGCATTGGACTTTACTTCACCCTTAAAACAAAACTATTCCAATTAACTCATTTTAAATATATTTTAAAGAATACTTTTCTGTCAATTTTCAAGGACAAGAACACAACTCGCTCAAGCGATAAACATAGTATTTCTCAATTTCAGACTCTTTCAACAGCACTCGCTGCAACAATGGGTACAGGGAATATTGTCGGTGTTGCTACTGCGATAACTATCGGTGGTGCAGGTGCTATATTCTGGATGTGGGTATCTGCTTTTTTCGGTATGGCTGTTATATATGCTGAAAATTTTCTTGGCACAATATACCGTTATAAGAATGAAAAAAATCAGTGGATTGGTGGACCTCTCTCCTATCTTGATAAGGGTTTAGGCTGTCATTGGCTTGCTGTATTATTTGCAATTGTTTGCATATTAGCCTCTTTTGGAATGGGAAATATGGCTCAAGCGAATTCTATTTCGTCTGCAATGTCCTCAACCTTTAACATATCCCCTCTTGCAACTGGAATAACCGTTGCTGTTTTAGTTGGAATAATAATTATTGGTGGAATAAAACGAATTGGAAGTATCACTCAAATGCTTATTCCACTACTGTCAATCTTATACATACTAGCGTCAGTTTTTATAATCACGATTAACTTCAAAAACATTCCTAATGCGTTCTCACAAATATTTAACGGAGCGTTCGGTATGTCTGCAATTGGTGGTGGCGTAAGTGGTGCTGTGATAAAAAGGGCAATAAACATAGGCTTACGCAGGGGTGTTTTCTCCAATGAGGCAGGACTCGGCAGTTCTGCTCTACTTCACTCAGCAAGCGATGCGAAAAGTCCAGAATTACAAGGAATGTGGGGCATTTTCGAGGTTTTCGTTGACACAATCGTTTGTTGTACGCTAACAGCATTAGTTATTTTATCAACAAACAGTACAAACTCAAACCTAGACGGTATAGACCTTGTTATCAAGGCTTTTGAAAATGGTTTCGGGCAGTATGCAGGTATATTTATCACAATATCGATACTCCTCTTTGCCTTTGCAACCTTAATAGGTTGGTCATACTGTGGTGAAAGCTCTATACGCTTTATTTTTGGTGAATCAGCTATAAAATATTATAAGCTTTTATTTATTTTTATAATCATAATCGGTGCAACCACTAAACTTTCAATTGCATGGACAATTTCAGATATTTTCAATGGGCTTATGGCTATTCCAAATCTGATAGGAATTTTGCTTTTAAGTTATAAAATTAAAATACCAAATAAACGTATAAATCACAAACATAAGGACAATAATTATAAGTAATTAAAGTTCAATTTGTTTGTGAAAGGATGTTTATATGAAAGCTGTTATTTTTTGTGATAGTGATGAAAATGCTTTGATGCCAATTACATCGACAATGCCTAAGTTTATGTTACCAATATGTGGGCGTATTGCTATGCATTATGTTCTCGATTCCGTTAATAATTATGATATTACTCATGCGTTTATTGTAAGCGATAATAATCAGGATAAACTTAATTTACTTTTTAAATCGGGCAGTTTCAAAAATGTTAAGCTAGACTTTTTGACTACCGATGAGCTTATTAATTATACTTTTGATGATGATATTGTTTTTATCAGCGATGTTATGCTGTTTAACTTTAATTTATATGAGGCACTAAATCATCAGCTTTCAGCAAAGCCTTTTGCAACAATTATTGCAAAGCCAGTTGCAACTTCACAAAACAAGGAGCTTATTCTTGTTAATAAAGATGGACAGGTAGAGTCCATGTTAAGCAAGCAATCCAACAATAGTTTTTACAGTAATCTTGCCAACACAGGTGTTTGGATTATCCCCTCACAAAACACCCACCATTTCTTTCAAAGCTACATTACAAAGCATAGAGTTTCTGCTAAGGATTTCAATATTTCTGCCTTTGAAGATAAAGGATACTGGTACAGTATTCACAATATCAAGGAGCTTTTGAAATGCCAAAGAGATGTCCTAACTTCCAAAGCTCCATTTGAATTTGGTGGGCATAAAATGCTCAATGGAATCGTCACCCCTGATTTATATGATTTCCCACCTAGCATACAAATAAATTCTCCTGCATATATAGGAAAAAATGTTTCTATTGGCAGTGGTACTATTATAGATAATAACACAATTATCGGCAACAATGTTACTATCGGAAAAAACGTAAAGCTTTATGGTGCAATAATTATGAGTGGTGCTTATTTAGGCGACCGTGTTGAGTGTACCAATTGTGTAATATGTCGAAATGCAACCCTTCTCAATTCCTCTGTCGTAAATGAGCATTGCATTATTGGTGAATCAGCAATTATCGGTGAAAATTCAGTAATAGAAGATAGCGTTAGAGTTTGGAATAATAAGCGGATTGAACGAAATACTGTGGCTAGTTTTGATATTCGTCATGGCAATATACAATCCTTGCATATAGGCGAGGACGGTATTTATGGAGAAACAAACGGCGAAATTTCAGCTTATACAGCAGTAAAAACAGGTATTAGTCTTGTTAATGCAGGAAAAAATATTGCTGTCGGTTATAAACCAAATAGCAAGACTTCACATTGCATCGCAACTGCCCTATGTGCAGGTATTGCATCTGCTGGTGGTAATGCCATGATTATAGGCGAATGCATAGAAAGTGAACTTGCCTTCCTCACAACAGAATGTAAGCAAGAGTTAGGCGTATATATCGAATCAAACTCTGTCACAAAAATAAAGCTTATTTCAAAAGATGGCTTAACGCTTGATAGATTATGTGAGGCTTCAATAGAATCTGGGTTAAATGGAAACACATCATTAAGGGCATCTTATGATAATTTTGGTGAAATATCCGACGCACAGCAAATGAAAAAGCTTTATGAATTAGAGCTGATAAGACGTATTCCAGATAATCTTAATGCTAATATAGGAATAAGCACATCTAATAAGTATATTAAAAAGCTTTTCAATCGCTTGATCAAGCCAAATACAGATAATAGCGAAAGAATTGTGTTTCAAATATCCTCTAACGGAAAAAAAGCTTCTGCTTTTAGTGAGGAAACAGGCTTTGTGTTTTATGAAAAGCTTGTTGCAATTTGCTGTCAGAATCTGTTTGAACATGGTCAAGATGTTGCTCTACCCTACTCATTTTCTCAAACTATTGATGAGGTTGCTAAGCAATATGGTAGAAAAGTTCATAGATATTATGATTGCCCCGATAATTGTTCTGATTCTGGTGCAAGACAGCTTGCAAGGAAGTTAAACTTTCCAAATGACGGAATTATTCTTATGTTCGATATTATGAGAATATTGACGGAAAGGAATGTCCAGTTTAAGGATATTGTAAAATCCTTGCCACAAACCTTTACTACATCTCGTTCGATAAGCTGTAAGAGTCAAAATCTCAACTTTATAAAGGAGTTGTCTGACAGTAGCGATTTTGAACATGAGGGCGTATGGGTTAAGGAAGAAATTGGTGAGGTTTTTATTCGCCCATCGAAGACTGGGAAAAGCATACTTTTGTTTGCTGAAAGCTTTTCGTCAGAAACGGCTTCTGAGTTGTGTAGTTCGTATGAAGATATAATTAAAAGCAAGCTAAAGACCTGATTTTTTATTGCAAAACTTGTTTTGGTTCTTGATTGCTTTGTTATCATTGAATATGCTTTGTATTGTTGGAGTTAGTAAAGTATTGTTCTTGGTTGCTTTGTTATCATTGAATATGCTTTGTATTGTTGGAGTTAGTAAAGTATGGTTCTTGTTTTCTTTGTTGTCATTCAATATACTTTCCGTATTGTTAAATTTAATTGTGGGTGTTCATTTCTTTGTGCGTACAAAGAAACGAACCAAAGAAAAACGCAACTCAACGCCGTTGAGGCTTGGTACGCTCAACTAAAAACCAAAACAAAGACCGTTTTGGCTTTTAGGTCGCTA
>JAEWGD010000016.1 GCA_023388515.1 Bacillota bacterium | reverse complement strand
ATGGAATATATTTTATCACAGGAAAAATTATATGAAGTACAGTTTGATGTTGTACTATATGACCAAGTTGAAGAGGCGGAACTTGATGAAATGTGGAGTTTTGTCCAAAAAAAGAGTAATCAGCGATGGCTATGGCTTGCTATTAATCATGCTACGGGAGATATTCTTGCGTATACTTTTGGGAAACGTAACACTCAAACTATTGAAAGAAAAAATCTCACACTCAGAACAAGAATTAAAAGATTAACACGCAAATCTATCTGCTTCTCTAAATCACAAGAAATGCATGATATTGTCATCGGTCTTGTTATTAATATTCTTGAGTTCGGCTGGTGTGTAGATTTATGGAAGCAACAGTTGTAATACATGACCCTCCTTATAATATGCTTCCACTAACAGGCAAGTTGGAATTTAGTGTTCCTTACAGGACCATTCGGTCACTTGTAATTTTATAACTGAAACCATATTGACATGTTCCTCTTTAAATTCCCACTCTTGCTTATCAGAATAGTGTGACATAATCTTTTGAAGTCCATGAACTTTATCCTTATAATTCTCTATAATTTGCACATTTCCCTTGCCCATAATACTTTGATATCGATAAGAATATGAACAGGCAATCTCACCCTCAACTAATTCATGTTTTCTATCCATTTCAAAAGAAGCAACTGGTTGCTCTTTTATTAACTCAATTTTCTTACCTACCGCTGCACCATGATAATATAAAATCAATTTTCCATCTTGTTCCTCATATCCAAAATTCATAGGCACAATATATGTTCCAATATCGTCTACAAGTCCAATCCTGCAACAATCACACTCTTTTAATATTTCAATCATTTTATGAAAATCTGCGATTTCCCTGTCTTTTCTTCTCATAGTTTAGTTCCTCCACAAATTCAAATTTATTGTTCATTCTACACCTTGATAATACCCTCCGTTAGAGTTAGTATATGACACTACCAAAGGAGGTATCGTCATGAATAAAAGGCCAATATTACACATATCAGTTTGCTACCAAGGCAGTTCACAAGTCAAAAAAAACTTTGGAAAAAGATCTCTGTATTTTCCCACAGGTGCAACAATGACCCCGATAAACCGCTCATTGATATTAGAATGGATCCTTTAGATGTACAGGAAGAAAAGCACCTTCTGTTAAGTGCATCATGCAAGCGCATGATAACTACTGAAATTAAAAGAGTAATTAAAAACACAGACAATCTATACCTGGCATTCAGCACTTTAACCTGCTTCTCCATGGAATCCCTCCGCGAAAATAGCGAAAATTGGCTGCTTATATCTTTTACTCTTTCAAGCACAGAGCCGGACGCTTATAATATTCAATCCACTACAGTTTGCCATCGGTATTAGACTAACTATCATTTTACCATATTTTCATCATGATGATTAGCCTATTTCACAACATTTCCATCTCCTCAACCTACCCAAAAGTAATCCTGTCTACTCAACTATGCGACTTTTCATCAGTAGAGCACTTCCCGCAAAGTACCGATTTTACAAAGGGTTCTGCCATTCTGCAAATCAGCAAAACACGCAGAACCCCTTATTTACTACACTTTTAAACCTTTTACTTCTCTACCCTTGACATCAAGACTACCGTCTCAACGTGGCACGATAGCATCAGATTGATGTCTGGTATGTATTTTTCGTTTTTTCCGTTCTCGGGAACAGGTCAATAGTGGATTTTATGGGGGTATTCGGTTCGAGGGAACAGTTCAACAGATTTTGTCCGTTCGAGGGAACAAATCAATACCGTCTCTTAATAGAAGGCAATTTTCTTATATTTGATACCGTGCTCATTTAATGACTCTTCAAAAGCGAACAGGTTTGTGTTTCTTTTCAAAAAGCCTTGGAACACCGTAATGGCCGCTGACATGTCAGCAATACATAATACTTCGAATAGGAACCTGTGCCAATCTGCTATGAGCAACTCGTAGTGAAAATCATCGGCGGTTTCGAAGTCAACGGTTACACCGACCGCTGCGCCTGCATTATCCGACCAAACTTGATAATCAACGGTATCTGACACTTTAATTCTGTTACCGCTGGTATATCCCTGCTTTAACCAATTATCGCTATACATCGTTGCTTCCCCAATATTGCTTCTATTTCTTTCACAAGCGAGGCACAATTCTTGCTTCTCTTTTATTGTCGCGATCTCTATTAGCTTAGGCAGTCCATCGTTTGGCATCCAGCCGTGTTTCGCGCCATAGGATATTTCATAACAGTCGTATTGGCTGATGTTACCATCATAAAGAGGACAAAAAAATTCTGTGTTTTCGGAAGGTTCGCCATTGAGAATAGGTGGATTTAATTCGTCCTCGGTGCATTTCCCTATGATGCTTTTTGCTTTATCAAGCGGAAACGGAACCTTGTCCTCTGGGAAATACTCGATATTGACGATTTTAACGATGGCTGTGTGCCCATCGTTTCCAACGGGGACCAAGACATCATCTCCGATTTTAAGAGTATCATCCTCGGTTATGTAATAATAGCTTTTTCCACCCTCGTTAAACTCCACGCTGCAAAAGATATAATCATTGGTCTTGCGCTTTACTTTCGTATATACGGATGGATCGAGAATTTCTCCCATGCCGTAAAATAGCATGAAATTCAGTATATCCTCAGCGAACTCTGGGAAGTCACTCGGCAGTCCATTCTTGTCGTAGGTGCCCTTGATAGAAAGCTGTGGTCTTTTTTTGAAGTCTACAGTTATCTCATAATCCTTTGTTTCGAGCGGATCCGTTATAACGTCCGGGGCATTTCCAAATATATGTTCAAATAAACAATCAGCATCAAGGTCATCCAGTAAACCCACAACGCCTTCCTGCACTGGATCGGTTATACTAAATTAGACAAAAAGCATTCGGACATGGTATAATGAGAAAAAGCGTAAAATAGGGAGGATATCATGGCTGGAAAAAAGCAAAATTACACAGACGAATTTAAGAAGCAGATT
>JAEWGD010000007.1 GCA_023388515.1 Bacillota bacterium | reverse complement strand
GTTTTGGATTGCAGAAGTGTTTGCAGTCTTAATATTGGAAGCAATATGAATGAGGTAGAAGCCTGACAGTAGCTTTTAAAGCTATGTCGGATTTCTGCCTCTTTTTATGTCCTTATGGCTTTAGAAGTATCAAATTCTAAAGAAATAAGGACTTTTTTATGCTTAATTTTAAATGGTTATGCTTTATAGCTAAGTATCCATAACTCTCGTTTTGATTAACAAACCACAATCAATCAAAACGGAGGAAAGAAAATGGGTAAAAAATATGAGAGGTTTGACCTCAGAATAGAATATAAAAACTTTGTCGGTGATAAGCCGATTGTTATAATTTCAAATTTATCGCTTTCACAGCTTATTGCTCAGTATCCTGAATTAAATGCAAGTGAATTTCAACTTTATACATCTGCAGAGTGGAGTGCAATAAACAAAGTCTTTACTATGTCATGGAGGAACGATATGAAATACAAAATGCGTGACATCCGCCACGCTGATATGAACGGATATATTGAAGGTGATACCGAGCAGATTATTAGAAATATTGAAACTCCTACTGTGGTGGATGAGGTGATTTCAAAACTTGAAAAAGAAAAGATTTTATCAGCTTTGAATTGCCTCAATGAAAATCAGAAAAGGCGTATCACACTGTATTATTTTCAAGGTCATACATATCGCCAGATAGCTAAAATTGATGGCGTTTCAGACATGTCGGTTCGGGAATCAATCGCAGGTGCAATTTAAAAAATAAAAAAGTTTTTATAAATACCCCTCTCAAACACCCTCTCTCTGTTAGTAAAGGTGAAGGGGCAAATAAAAAGCTTTTTCACAGCAACTTGAAAATTGAATAACAGCATCAGAAATACGTTAATCTCACAGCCGGTATAAAATCTCGGTAGCCACCGAAGAATTACGCTTGCGATAAATTTTTCTTCAACCTTTGAATAGCTTTCAAAGTTGGCGATGAAATGTGAGAGGATAATGATACTTCCGTCCAGTCACAGCCCCTCCCGAAAGAGGGATCACGCAATGAGGGCGGTTCTATGAGAACCATAGAGGGGTGGGATTCCCATGATGTCGGTAAGCGACCGACAGTTTATAGTGTTCCCTTTGTCGGGGTATCGAGGATAAATATGACAAAATATACTGTTTGTAAATACAAATAGTTGGCAAAATGATGGAACGATGGATAGCTTTCTATCCATCGTTTACATAAAAAATTGGAGGTAAAAATGAAAGAAATTGAAAGAGGCCAAATTTATTATGCAAACCTTAATGACGTTGTGGGGTCAGAACAAGGTGGTGTTCGACCAATTCTAGTTATCCAAAACAATGTTGGAAATAAATATAGCCCTACAATTGTAATCGCACCGATTACAACAAAAACAGGAAAGCCACAACTGCCTACGCATATTAAAATTGATTGTTATGCAAATATTTTGCCAAAGGATTCGGTTGTGCTTTTGGAACAAATAAGGACAATTGATAAGCAAAGGTTGGGTGAATATATTGGTTTCTTGGATAAAAAAATCATGGCTGATATTAATAAAGGGATTGGTATCAGTGTTGGACTTAATAAAAAATATTTATGAGGTAGATTTATGGCTAAGCAACAGATAAAGGGCGAATATATGTACGGTGTTATGAAAAGTATTGTTAAAGATTTGCTTGATAAGGGTCTTTTAAATCCAAATGAGGCAAATAAGATTGATAAACTAAATTATCAATCTTGCACTGGAAAAATCACTTAAATTCAGTGGTAATGGTGATACCAATTTACGAAGGTTTGTGATATCATGTGTTGTAAATGAAAGGAGATTGCTATGGCAAATGTAACGGTAATACAGCCTACAATTATAGAAGCAAAAATAAACAAAACTAGAATTGCTGCATATTGTCGTGTAAGCTCTGATTCTGCCGACCAGTTGAATTCATTTATGGCACAGATGAGTTATTACAGCGATAAGTTCAATTGCAGTGAGAATGATGAATTGGTAGATATTTATGCCGATGAGGGACTGACTGGCACTGAAATTGTTGAGGCAGATACGAAACTGCACAGAATGTTTAATTTGGCGTGTGTGACGCAGAGGGGTAGGGGAGTTGGATAAAACAAAGAGGACTACCTTATAAGGTAGTCCTCAAAGTAATTAATTATTAATTGAGTGTTAGAATTTCAACGCCAAGAATGCTTTCAATATTATTGTATTTTGTTATAGTTGAAATTGATGGCCCTCCAGCGGTTATATTCCCCATTAAGTAAAGACCGTCTGGGGTATCAATACCCATTGGTCCTCCACTGTCTCCTGAAATTGCAGTAATATCAGTTTGTATAAAATCGGTATGTACAAGCCCATTTGTCGTAGGATATGAATAGAATAGGTTTGTTATAGTGCCTGTTTGCTTGCCTGTAGTATTACCATACTGCACTATAGGACTTCCGTTAAGACCCGGAGAAGTTATAAATTGAGTTCTGTTTATGAAAGATAAAGAGCCACTAGTTGCATTAGTTAGAAATATAGAAGGAACGTAATTCATTGATGAATCAAAAGGTATAAAAGCACAATCTCCTTTTTCCACAACAGATGATTTCCATTCTGCTGGATTAGAGTTAATAAGTTCGTCTTCTGTATTTCTAAATGTTGTAGGTATTGAAGGAGTAACTTGATGCCCTGACAAAATAACTCCATATTTTCCGGTGGTTGGGTCATATGCATTGCATGTAATAGTGCCAAGTGATACCTTTTTGTAATAATAACCATCTGGATGAAGAAACCACTGATCTGAAACACCCTTAACAAGTTCACCACTACGTGCAGATTTAGTAGCAGAAGTCGTTATATCAGTAGAGGATATTCCTGTGTTAGCGTTTTCAATTATTGTTTCACTTAATGTTGAAATTTGTTCATCACTAACTTCGAAGTTTGCGATTTCTGGATCATAGTTGTTCAATTTTAAATAATCTACAAAAGGTGAAATATATTTATCATCTTTCATAGTAATATCTACCTCATTATTTTTATCATCAATTGATACAGAATTAATACCCCATTTAATCATATCATTGTCCGAAAAATCATAAAGATTATAAAGATCGTTAAAAGAGTAGTCTACATCGTAATAATTAACTATTTTATCTCCTAGAATATCTTTATAATAATCTAAGTTCTCAAAATCAGTTAAATAGATATTAAGTTTTCTATCTCCGTCGGCGTTAAAATATGCTCCTGCGTAATCATCTGGATAATCTATATCATCCATTGCAATTTTTCTTTCACTTGATTTAAGCAGAGCAGTCGAAGATAAAGCAAAACCGTCTAATAATTCACCATACACCTCCAGACATTGATAAGCTGCAGCGAGATCCTGCTCATAAGAATTTTCTTTTGGGGCAACGGCAGCACTAGAAAAACCTGTCACCACTCCCAATAGACATGCGATCGACACAATAACTGATAATTGCTTTTTCATTTTACATTCCTCCTAAAATATTTTATAATTACATGATAACACCTTATTTGATGCTATATGTTAAATATATGTAAATGTTTTAAGAATAAATAGATTTTTGTTCCAAAAAAGTAAGCTCAACGGAAGCTAATCCGCTGGGCTTTAATATTTGTAATCTTAATTTTGTGATTGTTGGCTTATCACAAATTCCATTAACCTTAAGCCCCACATCACGCTGGAAGCTAGATATAGCTAATAAAGCATCATTACCACAAATATCGTCAATTAAAAGTTGCAGCTTACTGCCGAGTTTCTACCGAACTTGAGGAACAGCAAAACAGCTATCAGGCACAGATTGAATATTATACAGATAAAATTTCATCGAATAAGGAATGGCGAATGGCTGGGGTTTTTGCAGATGAAGGTATTTCTGGCACACAGGCAAAAAAGCGACCTGAATTTTTACGCATGATAAGGCTTTGCGAAAAGGGAAAAATTGATATGATTATTACAAAATCTATCAGCCGTTTTGCACGAAATACTGTGGATTGCCTAAATTATGTAAGAAGATTAAAGGCACTTGGAATCGGCATTATTTTTGAGAAAGAGAACATAAACACCTTAACAATGGTAAGCGAAATGGTCATCACTATGATGGGGTGTTTTGCTCAGGCAGAAAGCGAATCCATCAGCAAAAATGTCACATGGGGTAAGCAAAAAGCATATCGGGACGGCAAGGTGGTTTTTCAGTATAAGCGATTGCTGGGTTATAAAAAAGGTGAGGATGGAAAGCCCGAGATTATCCCCGAGGAAGCAGAAACGATTAAGCTTATTTATAGGTTTTATCTAGATGGATTAAGCCTTAAGGGGATTTGTGATGAACTTGAAAGCAGAGGAATACTGACTTCACAGAAAAAGACAAATTGGACATATGGTGTGATTAAAAACATTCTAACCAATGAAAAATATGTTGGTGATGCACTTTTACAAAAGACATTTATAACAGATTGCATCACCAAAAAGGTGAAGAAAAACAATGGCGAACGTGCTAAATATCTTGTTTCTAACCATCATAAACCAATAGTTGATAGGGAAGTGTTTAATCAGGTACAAGAAGAAATGGCAAGACGCTCTTCAAAGCGTAAGGTTTCAGATAAAACCACCACTGAAAATGGAAAGTATTCAAGTAAGTATGCACTTTCTGAACTGCTTATTTGTGGAGATTGTGGCACACCGTACCGCAGGACAACATGGGCTAAAAAGGGAAAGAAAAAGACAGTATGGCGGTGTATTAACCGTCTTGAAAATGGCACAAAATATTGTTCTAAATCGCCAACGCTTGAAGAGAATAAACTGCACAACGCAACTTTAGACGCTTTAAATCAGTATTTTAATTGCAAAGATGAAACTATGGGGATCCTTAAAATGAATATTGAAAATGTATTGGAATATGATGGGTCACGGAATATTATAGCTATGGAAAACAGGCTAAAAGAACTCAATCTTGCGATAAGTGATCTTCTTAAACTTAGTGTAAATACTGGCAGTGAATCCAAATTTGAATCAGAGTTTCAGAAAATTTCATCTGAAATTAGTAACTTGAAAATACAAATAGAAACTGAAAAATCTAAGCAGAAATCAAGCAAATATAATTCTACTAGGGTGAATGAAATTATGGAAATTCTTAATTCACATAATGGTACCTTGACACAATTTGATGATGTGGTCATACGGAAGGTTGTTGAGTATGTTAAAGTGATTTCCTCTAATAAGATTCAGATTGTGTTTAAAGGTGGGGTCGAGGTTGTGGGGGAGGTGAAATAAGATACATAATTAATGTGGGCTTATTTGTGAGTTAAAATGTGAATTAAGTGTTAAATGTTAAAAAAGTTATTTACATATTTGCTCAATTGTAATATACTACTAATTAGTGCTTTATATCATATTAATTAAGTTATCATTGGAAAGAACTAAGTAAAACTATGAGACTGCTTGTTCCTGCTCAGATATGATGATTTTCTCATATTTACAATATAACCTTTATGACTTATTGATGTTTTACTATATATTAAATGGGAGATTGATATTGTGAGAAAGCCGATTATATTTTTACTTGTAGTTTTATTAGGGGGCATGATGATGCTTAGTGGGTGCGGATTACCAATTCCAAAAAAGACTTCACTACCAAAAACAACAGATAATTCTGATAGTGAAGAGGATTTATCAAAGATGCAAGAGCGAATAAAGGACATTGAAGCGTACGCAAAACAGTATATGGATAAAAAATACAAGGATGAGTTTGAAATTCGCATAGCAAGCACACCAGGTTTTTCAGAAAGTCATTATCGATGTACAGCAGTAAATATTGACACAAGGGAATCATGCAAAGTCAATGTTTTTTATATCGAAGAATATGACTTGTACAGTGCAAACGATACTTATTTCTCCAGTTTTGTCGAAGATGATTTAACAGAGTGGATGAAAAAGATTGTTGATAAAAGTTTTAATGAATATAAGATTTTTTATGAAAGCACATCAACCATATACCCGGATGAGTTTACAGCAGACACTAGCTTGGAGGAAGTTCTTGGAGCATTGAGATCAAAAGAAAATCTTTGTACTCTTAGCTTTACAATAGTAATAAATCTATCAGAGGCAAAAAAATACAATATTGAGGAGGAATTAATGAAAATAATGAAGCAAAGGAGCGATATAAGAGGGGCAATACATATCGATGTTTTTGAGGATGAAGTGTATGATAAAATTAATACGGAGATAGATGAAACTAATTACTGGGCTAATATGAACATCAAAAAAATGGCTATACATGCCAGGTGGCGGTTAATTTTCAATTGCTTGATGTGACTAGGTCAAAAAGCACATTGTTTTAAAATGAATTAATCAAATATTTTATGAGACAGGAAGGAAGTACAAAATGAGTGAACAGAATAAATTGACAGATGAGCAGTTGCTGAAATTAGATAATTTGCTTTATTTGAGGTTGATTTCTACTTTTCACTTTACATAAAATGGTGTATATAGTATTGTATAAAAGTAGAAATAATATGTAATTAGGTTAAAAACATCAATTTAAGGAGGCGATGAAATGAAATTAAAAAAGCTTTTAGTAATGTAGATGGTTGCTTTATCAATTCTGATGGTTGGATGTCAAAATGATAAAAATTCCTCTGATAAAGCTTCTACATCTTCACAAAGCGTATTAGAAAGCATTGACATTAATACATACCACGAAACAATGCCTGTTCCTATGGAGGGGTGGACTGCTGAAACATTAAATAAAACTATATATATAAATGGCAAAAATGTTACATTTCCATTTACAATTCAAGATTTGGGAGAGGGGTTTGAGTGGGATTCTGAAACCTTTTCTATATTTAAAACAGGCAAGCCTTCTGTAATTTTCATGAAATATAACGAAATTGACTTTGCATTGGTTAGTGTTTATGCATCAAACGCAGAAGAACTGAATGATGGTAAGATTATGGGTTTAATACTAATCTCAAATCAAACGATAGACAAAATCCAATCCCGATTAGTTATACTTTTGATGGTATCATGGGATAAAGAGCAGATGGTATCGGAGAGTCGTTCAACGACTTTCGCCAGTGTTGAAAAGACCTCGTTTTTGAAGCCTCGTTTACGAATTTCCTTCCAAATTTGTTCAATCGGATTCATCTCGGGAGTGTACGGTGGCAAGGAGAAAATCTCGATATTTGGTGGTATTTTAAGCCCTTTTGATTTATGCCAGGCTGCTCCGTCAGCAACTAGCAAAATAAAGTCATTTACATATGATTCTGACAATTTTTCCAGAAATACATTCATAC
>JAEWGD010000029.1 GCA_023388515.1 Bacillota bacterium | reverse complement strand
GCAATAGTGTTAAACTTGCTGCTGATGTTGACGGAAGCGGAGTTGTGGATATTGATGATGTTAAATATCTTAAACAGTTCGTTTTGGGCGTGATTAATCAGTTCCCTGATAATGCACCTGATATACCAGAACCAGAACCTGAGCCAGAGAAACCTACATTTAATTATCAAGCTGCTTTACAGTATAGTGCAGCTCCTGATTCTTATCTAACTCAATGTTCACAGTCTGGAAAGATTGTCAAAGAAACATATAGCAGCATAAATGGAAATAAGAGTCTTAATGTATATCTTCCTTACGGTTATGATTCAAGCAAAAAATACAATATTTTCTACCTCATGCATGGTGGTGGAGAAAATGAAAATACAATTTTTAGTAGTGATGTTAAGATGAATCTTATTCTTGACCACATGATTATGAACGGCAAACTTGAGCCTATGATTGTCGTAACGCCTACATTCAACGGTGGAAACTGCACAGCACAGAATTTCTATAATGAATTCAGAGCAAATGTAATTCCGTTTGTAGAAGGCAAATATTCTACTTATGCAACATCAACAACACCTGAGGGAATTGCTGCTTCAAGAATGCACAGGGCTTATGGTGGATTCTCAATGGGTTCAGTTTCAACATGGGTAGTAATGGTTAATTGCCTTGATTATGTTGGATATTTCATGCCACTTAGTGGTGACCATTGGTCAGGAAATTCTGCTCAAGATAAGGCTAATTCGGTTACTTCTGCAATTAACAAATCTGGACTTTCAAAGAGAGAGTACTTCATTTTTGCTGCAACTGGTTCAGAAGATATTGCATATCCTAATATTGGACCACAAATTGAAGCGATGAAGCCACTTCCACAGTTTGATTACACTTCAGATTTCTCTAAGGGTAATTTCTACTTCCTTGTAGCTCCAGGTGCTACTCACTGGTGGGGATATGTAAGACATTATATTTATGATGCACTTCCTTATTTCTTCCATGAATAAAAGTTTGTAAATTTCGATTTAATATTATACAAAGCGACTAATCGAGAATTTAGTCGCTTTTGTTATACTAAATAAAGGCATAAGCGAGGTAATACTTGGTGCATTTTTAATGGCTTTATTGTTTAAATTTGAAGAAATATAAATGACAAATTGGTTGAAATATGCTATAATTATAAAAAGGAAACGAAAAGGGGGAGAGATTTATATGAAAGTTCTAATTATAGAGGATGAAAAAGATCTTTCTATGGCATTAAAGGAGCTACTTGTCTGTGAGGGGTTTTTGGTTGATACTGCATATAACGGAGTGGACGGGCTTGACAATGCTTTAAGCGGAGTATACGATATTATTATTCTTGATATTACTCTCCCTAAAATGAATGGTATTGAGGTTTTGCAAGAAATACGCAAGAATCAGATATCTTCTTCTGTTTTGGTGCTTTCGGCAAAATCGGAAATAGAGGATAAAATTAGAGGTTTGAAGTCGGGTTCAGATGACTATATGACAAAGCCATTTGTAACGGAAGAGCTTATTGCAAGGGTGTGGGCACTTTCTCGTAGGAATGTAATGGAATATGTGGAGGAAACCCTGAAATATGGCGATATTGAACTTGACAGAACGCATCATGAGCTGAAAAAGGGAAGTTCAAGGATAATGCTCAGTACAAAGGAATATCAGCTTATGGAAATACTTATGCTGAACAAGGATAGCGTTGTGAAAAGAGAATATTGCATTACAAAAATATGGGGATTTGAATCTGACATCGAATATAATTCAACTGATGTTTACATATCTTTTTTGCGAAAAAAGCTTAACGCTTTGAAATCAAAGGTGGTTATAAAATCTGTAAGGGGCATTGGCTATTCGTTGGGGGAAAAGGAATGAATGACTCGCTGAATAAATTAAAGAAAAAGTATATCGTTACTGCGTCGGTTATAGTGTTTTGTGTAATTTTGCTTATGGTTTTAATACTTAATTTGCTTATGCGAGTTGCTTATAAAAACGAAGGCAGAATGATTGAAAGCGTAATTAGACAGGTGGCGACGACACGGATAAATCAGCCAAATAAAGAGAAATTTAATCTTAGCGACGCTGAACAGACTGAAAATGGCGATTATATTATTCCTCGTAATGTTCGTAATATATCAAGTATTACTGTTAGTGGGAATATAGTTTATGCCGAAAAGTCGGCTGTTTGGTATAGTGCAGGGGGCGGTTTGCTTTTTGAAGCGAAGATTGAAGATGAAATTAAAATGGTTTACAAGGATTATACTTTTAATAAGGACACAACGAATGTTTCTATTAATTTTAGCAATTATGAAAATATAAAAAGTGATTATGATACATTATCAATTGACGAATCGCAGATTATAAGCGATTATTTTCTTGTTTCGGTTGTGTGGTGGAAAAACTCAAGCAATGTACCGATAGGGATTGATGAAAATATTTCACTTACAATAGACAGTATAGAAATACACTATAAAGACCAGCAAGCAACACTTTCATTTTCTAATCAGTTAGTTTCGCACAGTAGCTTTTCGGATATTTTTGATAATTATATACCAGAAATTCTCAATAACACGAGTGCGTTTTATCTTGTTACTAATGAAAAAAATCAGCTTGTTTCAATAAATGATGGTAATTTGATGAAGTCTATCGAAAATGCAGAGGCAAAGGAGTTCGCATCGAGTGTTCTTAGTTCAGATAGGGCAAGTGGGAAAATAAAAAAAGATGGAACAGTTTATAGCTACACTGTTCGCAAGATGGAAGATATGAACATTATTATTTTTGTAAATGATAGTTTTACTGATGCTGCTAATGGCAGTCTTCTGCGAATTTCACTTCTTGTTGGGGGGATGATATGGCTGATTTTATTTGTGCTTGTCGTTATTGTTTCTGGATATATAACTAAGCCTGTTGCCGAGAATATGGAGCGACAGAAACAATTTATATCAAACGCAAGCCATGAGCTTAAAACTCCAATTACTGTAATTTCTGCAACTATTGACATTATAAGTAGTAAAAATGGTAAGGACCGTTGGACAGATTGTATAAAGGAGCAGACGAAAAAAATGCACTGTCTTGTTTCTGAAATGTTGGATTTGTCGAGATTGCTTGAAACAAATACTGCAATAAGTGACTTTGATATAAGCGATATAAGCAGTATTGTTAGCAATTCACTTCTTTATTTTGAAAGTATGCTTTATGAAAGTGAAAAAACGCTAAAATATGATATAGAAAAAAATATCAGCATACCTTGTGATGAAAACAAAATATCCCAGTTGGTGGGAATTCTTATGGACAATGCACTGAAGTATTCCGATGCGAAGAGTGAAATAACCTTTTCTGTGTATAAGGAAATGGATAATGTAATTATAAAATGCTCAAATTTATGCTCGGATTATCTGACGAACGATACATCAAAGCTTTTTGAACGTTTTTATCGTAGAGATAATGACCGTATCCACGAGCAAGAAGGGTTTGGTCTTGGGCTTTCAATCGCACAGGCTATTGTGGAACTGCATAACGGTAATATTTGTGCATCTTGTAACGATAAAATCATTACGTTTACTATAACTTTGCCCGCACGATACTAACACATGGCAATATATTAATTCCTATCTTATAAAAATATACAAATAGAAAACAGGCAATCCGTGAGGACTGCCTGTTTTCGTGTGTTAAGGAGATCTATATGAAAAAAATCAAGAGATGGTAAATTAATTACACTTTGAATAAATCTGCCCACCATTGAGGGTTTTCCCATTCACTGCAAACATTTCTGAAATAGTTACAATCTGCCAACCCTGTGATTTGAGGTAAGGAGCGAGATATTCCATAGCTGTTGCTGTTGAATCGTATGTCTCATGGCAGAGAACAATAGAATTATCAAGTGTACCGTTGCTCATTGCTGTTTTAACTTTGTTGATAATTTGGTCGCTTGAAGCGTTGTTCCAGTCCGCAGTGTCAATCGAACAAGTTATAAGCGGAACATCGGAGAGTGCAGACTGTACGTTGCTATTTGAAGCAAGGTACGGAAGTCGCATAAGCGGGGACGGATCTGCACCGATAATGCCTTTAAGTTTCTGTTCACAACTATCGTATTCACGTCGAATTTCACTTGCCGAAAGATTTGTAAGATTAGGATGTGAAGTAGTATGGTTTGCAATTTCCATGCCCATATCATAAGCGATTTTAATTTCACCCTGATTGCTTGAATTAGTCCAGTTACCTACATAGAAGAATGTAGCGTGGAATCCTGAATTTGAAAGCGAGTTGAGAATTCTCATAGATGATGAATTAGGAGCAGTTCCAACTGCACCGTCATCAAATGAAATGGCAACCATTGGCTTAGATGGGTCAATCCATGAAATATCAACGCCACCCTTTGTTGGTTCATCAACAACCACAGTTTCGCCAGTTTTAAAAATGCCCCTGATAAAATTATACATTAGAGGAACTACTGAACTTCCATCATGTCCTCCACCCTGTATTTCTTGCCATATATGGTCTTGATTGTTTTTTGTAAGGATATTATGATAGCTTTTTGGGAATGTACCAACAACAGTATCATTTGTTCCACCAGTTATCATCAAAACATATGGATTATACGCAGTATTCTTAATCTTGAATTCACTTTCCTGCATATTTCCTGGATGAGCCATAAAAGAATCTGTCGCAGGAGTTACTCCAGGAGCAGGACAAGCCGCACCTATATAACCAAAGACATCTGGACGCATGATTCCAATATATAGAGATTCCCTTCCTCCCATAGAAAAGCCAGTAATTGCTGTGTTTTCTCTACCAGTTTTAATAGAAAAATTCTTTTCCATATAAGGCATAAGGTCTTCGGTAAGGTCGTAAAGGAAGTCGTCGTAAGCCTTTGTTTCTTCAACAGTGAAACCTTTACAGGTATCAGAAGTCTTGCTTGTATACATTGATGTAAAGACAATAATCATCTTTTTAGCATCACCACTCTGGGCAAGATTCCCAACCATGGTTCTAATTTTCATGCCTTCATCAAGCATAGAGGTTTCGTCTCCAAAAATACCATGATTAACATAAAGAACAGGGTATTTTTCGTTTTCTGAATAACCAGCAGGAAGAAGAACGTTTGCTTTCTTATTCTTTGCAGCATTTGTTGAGTAATATGTGATAGGTTTAAGCGTTCCATAGTTCGTTCCTGCCAATGTACTTGTTGCAGAAGAAGGAACATTTGCAGTCATATTTGCTCTAACATTTGCCATATATTTAGTTGCATCTATGTCTTTATCATCAGGAATCGGGTCGATAATCGGGGTGTCCGTTTTCTTTATAATAGCCTTTTTAAGAAGTGCTAAATCAATGGAATTAAGAACACCATTTCTATCCATATCTGCCGATTCAAAATTAGCATTTGATTTTTTGTTTAGAATAAATAATTTTAGTTCTAAAATGTCTTTTTCATTAATTTTTCCGTCAGAATTAACATCGCCAACAGAATATTTCTTATCCACTTTGATAACCGTTCCACTTGGAGCACCGATTGCATTATCCATATAGAAACTAGTTGTGCTATCGGCTGTTTCTACATAGAGAAGAAGATTTGTAGCTCCCGACGGGATTGTATAACTTGTGTTTGCAAGCTGAACCCATTCGTCTTTACTGCCTGTTGCCTCAGCAATTGTGTCATAGTTATCTTCTCCATCTAAAGCATACTGAAGAGTCAACTTGAAATCCTCAGATGATGTTAAATTCTGCATAGCCATGACGCTAAAGCTATATGATTTACCAGGTACAAAGGTTGACGTGCTGAGTGAACGTGAAGCACCATTCCATGAGTCTGTACGGTTAGCAACACTAAGTGACTGGCTTCCAGCGTAAGCCTTCGTATTCACAGCCTTAATGGTAGCGTCGCCCCTTGCAGCCCAGCTGTCTGTGCTACTCTCATAGGTTGAGTTAAAATAATATCCCTCTTTATCTGGTTCGATTGGCTCATCGGTACTTCCTCCATTAGGAATTTCTCCACCGACTAATATTGTATTCTTACTTACCACAGCCGAACCACTGCTCTGATAGCCCTCAACAGTAAGTGCAGCCTCATAGAGTTTGCCCATAGGCATGCCCATATCTTCCCACTTGGCGAAATGAGCCCCTACATTAATAGTACCACTTGTTCGTTTATCTTGACGAACGCTCCAGTACTGTTGGAATGTCGCAGTTCCATCAATGGACGGTTGATTTTCTCTTGTTGTTTCGTAGATGTCATAAACACCACCGTCAATTGACACAGTGCCCTTTGAGGAAGCTCCAGGTGGACGCCAGCTACCCCATGACTCAACGATATAATACTCTACAAGTGGACTTCTAGTCCAACCATAAACGCAGAGATATGAATTACCATTCGGATTATAATCAGATTCAAAATCAACTGTAATATTGCCGATTTCTTTGTATGTCTTTGTGCTATCAAACTTAACACCTTTACGAAACAGTGCGTTATTGATATTGCTCCATGAACAACTGAATGTGCCTCCGCCCGTAAGCGTCATGCTAGTTGTTCCGTTGTCTTTCCACAACTCATAGTCATACCCGTCTTCTGAACCAGTTTTGTTTTCGGTTAAAACTGTAGCAGCACTGACATTTGAAATTGGTAGCATAACCACGCAAATTAAAAATGACAGAAAGACGCAAAGAAGATTATTTTTCTTCTTCATGATTAAATCACCACCCTTTTTCTATATTGTAACATATCTTTATTGAAGCTTTATTGAATTTTTACTTTTTTGTTAAGAAATTATATACATAAATCACAAAAAATAATTGGTTATAATATCAAAAAACATAAGACATCAAACAATTTGTATTTTAATATGTGAGAATATACATTAGTTTACAGTGATAATTTGTAATAACAACCTGTAAAAGCAAGAATTAGCTTGTAAATTGTATAACAAAGCAGTAAACCTTACTGACAATAATATGTATTTGTCGAAACATTAGTTTTTTCCTTGACATATGAACGTTTTTGCTATATTATTGTTATATAATAAGAAAAAATCATGTAGGGTTTATGAACGCTAAGCGTGAGTAAATCTTTGGGTTTGGGGTGTGAGATGTTATGAATAATTTATTGGTTGATTTAGAAAAGGTTGAAGTGGATGTTACTAAAACTTTAAGCCGATTTATGGACAATGAAGAACTATATTTAACTTTTCTATATCGCTTTCCTGAAGAAAAGCAATTTGAGGAGTTAAAGAATAAAGTAAATAATAGGGAGTTTGATGAGGATATTCTTGTTGTTGCACATACACTAAAAGGCGTAACTGCAAATCTTGGCATGAATAGCATTTATCAGCTTACAGCTAAAATTATGAGAGATGTCAGAAACTCTCAATTTGGCGATGTTGAGGGAACTTTTTTGGATTTAGAAGAAAACTACAACCAAATTTGCAATCTGATTATGAAATACAAAAGCATGAAAGTTTGAACAGCATAAAAAAATAAGGACTTGTTAACATTAGTTAGCAAGTCCTTATTTCAGACCGTAGAAAAACCCCGATTTCGCCATTGAAATCGGGTTTGAATTTTTAATGAAAGCAACAATTACGCAAAGGATCTTGAAAACAGCGGGAAAATGAAATAAAAATGGGGATCACCGTCCAT
>JAEWGD010000027.1 GCA_023388515.1 Bacillota bacterium | reverse complement strand
AGGACACGGGCAGAGGGTACATATATATGCTTTTGGAGCGTCACGAGTGGCGAAAAGTTATGCCAAGATCTAGGCACCCCAAAAAAGCAAGCGACGAGGTAATTGAAGCCTCAAAAAAATTAACTGTAGAGCACAAGAATTAAGATGTTTCGGAAAGTAAAATCTGCCTTTTTCCATTCGCTTGTAAAGCAAACAAAATCCGTTGCCGTCCCAATACAAAATCTTAATTTTATCGCAGTGACGGTTGTGAAATACAAACATTGCATCACTCATCGGGTCAAGCTTAAACTTTCCTTGCACTATCCCCGATAACCCATCTATCGCTTTTCTCATATCCACATTTGCAGACGAAATATATATTTTCGACGGCTTAATTATTAGCATGATTTTTCACCGCCAATTTCAATTTCTGCAAATATTACTTCTTCACCCTCCGAAATCTCATCAAGTCGTTCAAGCCAATATCTAAGGCTACTACGTTTCAATCCTTGCTCCAAACACCATACCCGCTGACTTTTTCCGCTTGCACAAAATTTCTGCACTAATGAAGTCCACTTTTCAGCTCCGTTCACTTTACATCAACCCCTAAATGATTTTCTCCTATTTTATCATCTGGACGGTTGTTTTGGAAGTGGGGCGGGTTTGACGGGTACTTTATAAACATAAAAACGGAAAGCAAATTCGCTTTCCGTTTTTTTTATTAAGCCATTAACTTGCGTAACAAAAATGATAAATCAAATGAATTAACCTTTTTATCATCATTCATATCTGCGTTTTTACCACCCTGTGTGCTAAGCTTTTTTACATTCAAAATGTACTGCTTTAACATCACAACATCATTGATAGCTATCTTCCCATCACAATTTACATCACCCTTAACCTCTGAAACTGAAGGTGTATCATCTGGAACAGTGCCATCTGGTTCAATGCCATAAATAAGCTTTCCATCTTCATAAACTGTTATCTTATCAGTAATAGCTATGTCCTTAATACCCATAATCCCCTGATTTGAATAATCATTTTCAGCGTCCCAACAGGTAGCATCATGAGGTAAAACTATCCTCAACTGCACCTCTGTCTGATGTAGCTGTGCTGAAACTGGCATAACAACCTCACCATCTTCAAACGAAATATTAATATAATATATTGAACCATCATATTGTTGTAACCCAGAAATTTTTGCGATTCCACTTTCGTCATAATCTGCAAAAATGGATATATCACTAACACTCTTACCAGCCGCTAATACCTCCGACAAATCAACATAATAATTGAATGAAAGGTTATCAGCAACTCTTGCGGGAGCTGTTGAGTGGTTTGTTAGGTTCATTTTCACAACTGTTGACTGATTATTTGTTGCTCCAACAGCTGCTTCAACGAAAAATTCTGGATCAGCATTCACAACCTTAGGTGGGAAATCCGCAAGTGCCTTTCCACCATATTTACTAACCATTTTGCATAGCAATGCAGTATATCCAGCGTTATAATCCGTTGCAACCTCGTTATTAATATAATTTTCTCTGTTATCCTCATAATCTCCGGACTGAGTTGGACCTCCGACTAATGCACCATACAGAAGATTTCTGTTATCAGCAGGATTTTGTATGCTATTAGCCCATGTTCCATGTGCTGTTCGGTGGTGAGGATTAATTGGATAATCCTCTCCATATCCCACTACATAACTCCTATTATCTGGATTATCACCCAAGCAATAGTTGATTTGTGTTTCATATAAATCCGTATACCTTTTAATCAAAACAGGGTCATCAATCACAGTATCACAATAAACAGCTGCTACAAACCCGACATTACAAGCATATCTCAAGCAACCCCATATATCAACATATACAAGACCACCCTCAAGCTTAGTAGCCATATTTCCATCATAACCAACTGTCATATAATCAAGATGCTTTTGCACCTGTTTTATATAAGTAGGGTCTTTTGTGTTCCTTGCATACAAGAGCATTCCACCCTGTTGAACGTCGTCCCAACAATGTGCCCAAGTATATTTCAATTCCTTAGAAACCATTTCTTTCCCCAAGTTTGGTATATACGATGTTGCTTTATCTAGGTAATATTGGTCGCCAGTTGCAATATAAAGCCAGTTTGCTGCCCAGAAAAGCTCATCCCAAAATCCACTCCATGAAGTGTAGAAATTATTTGCAGCAGTATAATTCGCATCACTTCTTACAGTATCCGCTAAATCGAACATACTTTTTGAGTGTTTAAGATAAGTAGCAGCTTTTGGTGATCTTCCATCAAGTGCAGCAGAGCCAGCAGCAAGTGCAGCCGCCATTTCTCCTACTACGCATGATGCGTCAGTTGTGAAATACGGTCTTTCCATCATATACTCCAGCAATTCAACAGAACCCCACCAACCGTGATCGTCTGTTCCATCACCTACCTGATAAACTACCTCATCACCCAAATCACAGTCAACTAGATAATCCAACGTAAATTCAAGATTTTGTTCCATTATTTCTCTTTGACCACTTGATTGAATCCCATCTCCATATTCATACAAGCCCCATGCAAGCATTGCAGCCGTATATGACATTGGCAAATTGAATTTTACATGGTCGCCCGCATCATACCATCCACCCAAAACATAGTCGCTCATTGTTGCATCTCCACGCCATGCAACTCGATTCCAATCTGGTAAAGGGCCAGCCTGTTGTGCTTCATAGAAATACAGTGATTTTTGAAGTGCTTCTGTATAGTTAGGGTTAAATCCAGTTGAAGTCGCCTCAACCCTATCGTCAGATGTTGAACTAACAAGCGTCATCGCAGTTCCAACCGTCATAGCCAATGCGACAGCTATGCTAACTATCTTCTTCATATAATTCCCTCCTTAATTAATTATAAATTTCCATTACCAACTATATAAAGTATCTCACTTTTTACCCCATTTGTCAAGTAAATATGTATAATTAGCCTAAATTACAGTTACTTTTTATTCTGAAATGAACAGGCATTCCATTTTCCATTTTAATATTTAACTCACCCTGTATCAGTGGCAAGAAATAGTCAACAGCTTCACTCTTAACATTATTTTTATCTTCATTAATCCATTCAAGAGGGAGATATTTCACATGGTTTGCAACATCGCTTACATCTGCTGTTTGAATTTCCACTTTATATGGGTTGTTGGATACACGATTAAAAACCATCATCTTGCCTGTTTCCCCATTAAGTGCCGAAATAACACCCTTTGAGCCAATTTTTTCTGCCTCATCAATATCAGTTTTAGATGCAATATGCGAGCCACATCTCTGCATAACATTCAACTCAATAGAACGAACCTTGCAACCGATTTCCTTTTTAACTAAATCCTCAAGCATTTTTCCAACTCCAGAAAGATACTTATGTCCAAACGCATCATTCTCACCCGACTGATAACATTCAGCGACGTAACAGCCACCTTCAACCTTTACCCCCTCTGATACAGCTACAATTACAGCCTTATGCTTCTTCTGCTTATTTCTGACATCTTCGATAAATTTTTCTGTTGAAAACGGAACTTCAGGTAAATAAATTAAATGTGGAGCAGACTCACCACTCGCCTTTAAAACGCATGAGGAGGCAGTAAGCCAACCAGCATAACGTCCCATTATTTCAACAATAGTAACTGATTTTGCACTGTAAACCATGCTATCCCTAGTTATTTCTTTCATAGTTGTCGCAACATATTTAGCAGCAGAGCCAAATCCAGGTGTATGGTCGGTACACATAAGGTCATTATCAATTGTTTTAGGGATACCAATAGCCTTAATGTCAATATTATTTTCAATCATATATTTTGAAAGCTTGCACACAGTATCCATTGAGTCATTTCCACCGATATAGAAAAATGCACCAATATCATTCTCTTTAAAATGGGCAACTATTTTCTCATAAATACTGGTTTCAATTTCAACCTTTGGCAGTTTATACCTACATGAGCCAAGTGCTGTTGATGGTGTATTCTTTAGCAATTCAACATCCTCATCACTACTAAGCACCTCTCTCAAGTCAACTAGCCTGTTTTCTAATATTCCCTCTATTCCATTTAATGCACCATAAATTTTGTTAATATTACTATGCTTGACAGCCTCCAAATAAACACCTGCAACAGATGCATTTATCGCACTTGTAGGTCCACCTGAAGATGCAACAACTATATTCATAAAATAACCCCTTTGTTTTTATAATATAAGCGTACTTACACTAAGTATATCAAAAATACAATCATATTACAATACTTATCCTCGATTTAAGTCATATTTCAAGAAAAACAGCAAAGAGAATTTCCCTTTGCTGTTTTTTATACTAAATACTAACAAAATCAAATACTATTATGCGTCTAGTAAAATCTTCTTTATTCTAATTAAATCAAAAGTATCAATCTTTTTATCCTTGTTCACATCGGCTCTTTTAGCCTGTGTAGTATTAAGTGATTTTACATTTAGAAGATGTTTTTTCAATGCAATAATATCAGAAACTTCAACTACTCCATTACCATTCACATCACCTAAAACTTCTTCAGGCTGTGTTCCACCTGTTTCCTTACCGTAAACGATACCCATACCAACTGTGCTCATATATACAGTGCCGAATGTATTCATATCGCCAACAATGAATTTACCGTTTCCTGGCCCACCGAATTGGTTATCATCATCGTTAATTCTTATCCAAGTTTCACCATCATCTGTTGAACGGTAAATACCTCTCACTCCAGTATCATTCGCATCTCCCCAAATGTAAATCGCAAGAGGTCCTCCAGCTGTTTCAGCCTTACCAACACCAACTGCTGAACAATATTGAACATCATCAAACTTCTTAAAGTTCTTGCCATAGTCAGTTGTAACCCACAAGCCATAATATCCAGCAGGGGCAAAAACCTTACCTGAAGTTCCTGTTGAGAAAGCAATTCTACCATATTCTTCAGCTTTATCGTATTCACAGATTTTATTCTTTTCAAATGTAGCACCATAATCATCACTAACATATAAGAAGTTATTACTCTTATAATTAGGGTCATATGGGTTATTATCATTTCCTCCAGCATAAACATAATTTGGTTTTTCAGAGTCAACTGTTAGATATAACTTACCGGCAACTCCTGCACACTTTGTCCATGTTGCACCAAAATCATCTGTATATAAAGTTTCATTAGCTTCAACTCCACTCCATATAATCCTGTAAGTTCCGTCATCAAGCTCTGTAATTGCACACTTTCCATTAGATAAATTCTTTCCATCACCCAATGCTGTCCAGCTTTCACCAGCGTCAAGTGAATAATATCCAGTTGGACTTGATGTGCCGTTTAATGACGCACGAACCATTACATCAGAATTACTTGGGCAATATGCAATAGCTGATGTTGAGCCAAGATTAGGGCTGTGAACAGGGGCATATTCGGTTAAATTCTTGTGTATAAAGCCATCATAGTCACCAATTGCAGAGTAAACATAGCCATCTGGCACGCTTACAAGGTCAAGTGCAACTACTTCTTCAATACCATGAGAATTGAAGTAAAACTGTGGATTTTCATCCCAAATATTATCACTTGAGAACACACCATTACCAGATGTTATAAAAACTTGATTTTCATTATTAGGATTTATAACAATACAACCACTCCAATGAATAGCCTTGCCAAAAATCCAAGTAAACCCACCATCATGAAGTGTGTTAGTAGAACCATAAGCTCCACCAATATCATTTTGCTTCCATGTAGCACCACCATCAGTTGATACAAAAGTAATATCACCATAACAGTTCTGATTCCAGTCGTCAGACCAAGCCTGTGTCCACCAACGACCGCAAGTAGTTGCAACAAGCTTATTTGCATCATCCTTCATAGAAGTTATATCTCCAACAGGATGTTTGCCTGGCAAACTGATGTCCGTTAAATCTCCCGTAGTTGTATCGTATCTGTATGCCGCACCACTTGAGCCATTGCAAGCTATTCCATCAGAATATGCAATAAACAAATCATTGTTAGCATCAAGCTTTAATCTCTGTGGATATAGATTTGTAGGAAGTGTTTTATCCAAAGCTGTCCATGTTTTGCAACCATCCCTTGTTACATAAACATTAGTTTCACCTATTTTAGAAACAGCAACATAAACAGTATCAGAATCATTTGCATCTACAACAACTGAACAAATACCGTTTTGGTTTGCAGTTGATTTAAGTACTAAATCAGTCCATTGTGGCCATTTTACTTCTGTGTCCATCACATCAAGTGTTTCAACCATAACCCATGTTTTACCATAGTCTGTACTTTTTATAAGTCCACCAGTTCTTCCACCACAATAAATTACATTAGTATTGTTAGGGTCAACAACCAATCTCTCGCCATTTTGCCTACCCGGACCATTGGCATGAGTTCTTATATAATCACTCACATCAACAGTGTCAAAAGTTCTTCCACCATCTGTCGAACGAAAGATTACACTTCTTGCGTTGCTGAAATAATTACAGCCAGCAAACATATAAACTATGTCGTCGTCAGTTGGGTCAATAGCGATACTTTCAACGCTTAAATAGCCCCTGTCTTCCTCAGAAACACCGCTTAGAAGTTGAATCCATCTTCCGTCCTCATAGCGATAAGCACCACCAACGTCAGTTCTTAGGTACATTGCCTCTTGCCCTGTAACAATTCCTGAAACAAAGCCTCCCCCACCTATTGGAAGTCTTCCCCATTCCATTTGTGGAACTTGGGAAGCTCCAGCATAAATCGGAGTCGCCACTAACACTGTTAATAGCATAATTGTCGCAGTAAGCATTGACATAAATCTCTTAGCATAATTCTTCATAAAAACATCTTCTCCTTTTCGTCAATATTAATAGTTTAATTATAATATTTTTACGCCAATTAGTCAAGAGTTAATAAAAAATTCATCATATTTAATTGCTTTAAAGGAATATGTATGTTATAATTATGAAAATAAATTGGTACGGTGGTTTTTATAATGAAAAAATATCTTAATGGTTATATTAAATATATTGAGGACATAATAAACAGTGATGTTGAATGTGATTTTGATAAACTTATTCACGAACATCTAATACAGATAAAGTTTATGCAACATGAGCGATTTATACATCTTATTGTAACCTGTCTTTTTGCTATACTTTTGTTTATCACAATCGGAATTTTCCTGATAACTCAAATTCCTGCACTAATACTGCTAACTGCTATTCTTCTCGGACTGGTTATACCTTATGTTATGCATTATTACTTTCTTGAAAATAATGTGCAAAAACTCTATTTAATTTATAATGAACTTGTTAAACGCTCAGAATAACCGTATTCTAAGTATTCGAAGGAGGAATATTATGAAAAAGAAACCATATAAACTTGTATTAACTTCAATGATATTATCCTCAATTTTTATCATTTCCACAGCTTATTACTCAATCGGCGTTGTTAGCAAGGCAAGCACACGCAAAACCGTTGATAGGCGACTTCATCAGCTTGAAACAAAAATAGAAGAAAATGAAATCGAAACAAACTTTATTTTAGAGGAGTTTTCTTCTGATTATGAACATAGGGCAAGTATTATCTCTATGCTGATTGCTCAAAACCCTACTGTTCTTGATAATGAAATCGCATTAGAGGAAATGAAGTCACTAATTAGTGCTGATGAGATTAGTGTTACTGATGAAAAAGGTATAATAAAATATAGCACAAATCAGCATGATGAGGAAACAACTACTGATTCTAGTTTTATTAATGCAATAAAAGATAAGAGCTTTTCTGACACGATAATTTCAACTGTTGATAATAATCTAGTGTTGATTTCTGGAACATCAAGAATTGATAGTAATGGTATTGTACAGATTGTATATACACCCGAAAAGTTAAATAAGGCATTAGCTTACTCGGATATTTCACTTGTAACATCTGAATATCCTCTTTATAAAAATGGTAGTACAGCAATACTTGACATTAACACATATAAATATTTAAGCCATACAAATTCTGAGGTTATCGGCTTAACTTCTCAGTTTAATGAAGATGATTTTGACTTTGAAAATAAATCAGGTGATTTTTACTCGAAAGTAAACGGGAAAAAGTCATTAATAAGATATTCTGTTCAAGATGATAAAATCATACTCGGCATTGTTCCAATAAGTGAAGTTTATTCCAAGCGTAATATCACTTCGACATGGCTACTCATTTTAAGTGTAATCCTAATACTATCGTCATATCTCTCTGTAAGAGCATTTTATCTCAATCACTGCCAAAAGGATAATGTTGATGAAAAGTAAACAGGCAGTCCTAAGTAAGACTGCCTGTTTACCTATATAAAATTAAAATTGGAGGGTAACTTTTATTAAGTTTTATCTTATTACCTCTTCTAAAATTACTTCCAAATCAATATCTCGATTCTTTCTCGATACTGTAATTGTTATTTTGTCGCCTACCTTATATTTGTTCTTTATTTCATTGAATTCAGAATAAGTAGTAACTGCTTGACCGTCTATGCCAATTATAACGTCTTCAGATTTAATTCCAGCCTTATCTCCTGCACCGTCCTTATTAACGGAAACAACATATATTCCCTGTGGAAGATTGTTAAACCTTGCTGTCATTTCATCAATCTCCTGACAGAATATACCTAGCGATGGTCTGCCCGTTACATATCCCACATTTATCAAGTCATTAATTATCATTCTTGCCTCAGTTATTGGAATAGCAAAACCTAACCCCTCAACGCTTGAGTAATAATTTGAGGATATTTTAGCTGAATTTATTCCAATTACTTGCCCATAGCTGTTTACCAAAGGTCCTCCCGAGTTTCCAGAGTTTATTGCAGCATCGGTTTGAATAAGGCTCATTGTTCTATCATCTATCGTTATCTCTCTATCAAGTGCAGATATTATACCACTTGTTACAGAACCAAATAGTTCAAATCCTAATGGGTTTCCTATTGCGATTGCAAGCTCTCCTACAACAACTTCATCACTGTCGCCAAATTCTGCTGCTGTCAAACCGTCAGCATCAATTTTTAAAACAGCAAGGTCAGTTTGAGAATCGCTTCCAATTAGCTTTGCTTTATATTGCTCCTCGTTTTCCAATACAATCATTATTTCAGTCGCACCCTCAACAACGTGACAATTCGTAACAATGTATCCGTCTTCCGTCATGATTATTCCTGTGCCTGTTGCTGTACCTCCTGAAAGTGTTGATGAAACTCCAACTACTGAGGGCATTACCTTTTCAACAATTGCAGGAATACTCAAGGCGTTTTCTCTTGATGCAAGTTCAACCCAATCCTTTACTTGAGCCGAATCGCTTAAACCAACGTTCTCATCATTAGTTGATTTCTTAGAATTGTCATTGTCTTCAGATTTATCTTTTTTCTTATTATTATCACCAAATGCAAAAAACTCTTCAATCTTTTCAAATGGTTCATTTTCATCAACCCATTTATATCCCGAAATTGAACCTATTGAAATAACTGCCACAAGAGCTAACGCTCCAATTGTTTTGAATAATCTTTTCACTTTCTTCTTCTTTTTCAACTTAACTGTGCTAATATTTTCATCTATTGGGGTATAACTTACTTCACTTGTTTGGTTAATCTGGCTATCAATGTTTTTGTTAACCATATTATCATTATTATCTGTCATAACCTTCATCCTCTCTCTATTCTATTCCATTTATATTTTCAGGGTATACTTATATTATAAACTTTTATGTGATAATAATATGATAGTCTTTTGAAAAGAGAGCCAAATAAACATACATTAAGATTTCACAATATCATTTATTTCTAAAGGAGCTAATATGTTTAATCTTCCAGAGCCTGTGCTAATTGCACTAAAAAAACTAAATACTAATGGATTTGAAGGGTTTATCGTTGGTGGTTGTGTACGGGATTTGCTATTGAAAAGGGTTCCTGTTGACTATGATATAACAACAAATGCACTGCCATTGCAGATAAAAGATATTTTTAGCGAATACCGAATAATTGATATAGGAATAAAGCATGGTACAATTGCTGTTATAATTGGTGAAATGCAGCTGGAGATTACTACCTATCGAATTGACGGTGATTATAATGATAAGCGTCACCCATCAAATGTCGTGTATTCCCAAAATATCACTGAAGATTTATCACGACGAGATTTTACAATGAATGCAATTGCTTATCATCCACAGCAAGGTATTATTGATGTTTTCAATGGACAAGACGCTATTATACAACGTAAAATAGTTTGTGTTGGCGATGCAAGACTTCGCTTTCAGGAGGACGCTTTGCGAATTCTTCGTGCTATGAGGTTTTCGTCACAGCTTGGTTTCCAAATAGAACATGAAACAAGCGTTCAAATTCATGAGTTAAAAAATAATCTTCTTGAAATATCCTCCGAGCGTATTCATGTAGAGTTGGATAAGCTAATTATGGGTGACGGGGCGTTCTCTGTGCTTACTGAATACAGCGACGTAATTGCAGTTGTTATTCCTGAAATTAAGGATTCAATCGGATTTGAACAACATAATAAGTATCATAAATATGACGTTTGGGTTCATTCAGCCTTAGCAGTTGCTTGTGCTGTTCAAAATAGAGAAGTTCGTTTGACAATGCTTTTGCATGACTCTGGTAAGCCTGCCTGCTTTACTCTTGATGAAGATGGTTTTGGGCATTTTCAAAATCATGCAGAAGTAAGTGCAAAACTCGCTGATACGGCTTTAAGACGCTTGAAATATGACAACAAAACCATTGAGGAGGTTGTTTTACTTATAAAATATCACAGTCGTATGCTTGAAAGTAAAAAAAGTATAAAGCGTTTGATGTCAAAGCTTGATGAAAAGGCTTTTTTTAAGCTTCTTGATGTGCAAAGAGCTGACGCAAGTGCAAAAAAAGACTTCTGCCTTGATAGGTTGGTGGATTTGAATAAGGTTGAGCAAATTGCAAGGGAAATTATAGCAGATGAAGATTGTATCTCTCTTTCAACTTTGGATATTGATGGATACGACTTGCTGGCTATGGGCTTTAAAGGAAAGCAAATAGGGGGAATTTTAAAGCAGTTGTTAAGTGATGTTATTGATGGCAAAATAACCAATAATAAAAGCTCATTAATGGAAAATATAGTTGAGAAATACAATGTATTGTAATTAATCAATAGAAAATTTACAAAAAGTTTACTTTTAACCGTTTACTTTAGTAAGGCAATATGTGAAAATTAGATGATTAAAGTATCTAACTCTTTATTTTATTTGTATGGAGGTATATTATGGACAATTCAAATGGTATTAACAACAGTTCTTTTCAAACTCTTTTTGAATTAAGCCCTTCTATCATTGCTGTAATTGACATTAAAAAGTTTACCTTCAATAAAATAAATGATGCTTTTGTTGAGATCTTAGGGTGTGATAGAGAAAACTTAATTGGTAAAACTATTAATGAAGTGAACTTGATTTCTGATATTTCTGCGATGGATAAATTAATTGAATATATAAAGAATAAAGAATGTTTACGCAATTTTGAGTTGAAAATTAATACTCATAACGGCACTATTCATTGTAAATTGTACGGCGATGTTTTAGACAAAAATACAAACGAAGAATATGTAATTATAATCTACAACTTAACTAATCAAAAAAGTGTTGAAGACGAACTAAAAAATGCCGAGTTTAAGGTTATGGCAATATTTGATACGCTTCCAATACAGGCTTGGATTAAGAACACTGATGGTGTTTATCTTGATGTCAATAAGGAGTTTGCTCGCACATGGGGTAAAAAAATAGACAAAATTCTTGGATTTACTGATAAGGATATATTCCCTCCTCAAACTGCTGAACAATATCTTAAAAAAGATAAGCTTGTAATGGAATCAGGCGAGCGAACTTATTTTGAGGAAGTCGTTGAGAATGAAAATGGGAGATTTGTTTATGAAACATATAAAACGCCTATTCGCAATACAAATGGTGAAATATGCGGAATATTTGGTATTTCTAGGGACATTACAAATAAAAAAAGAATAGCAGCTGAATTGTTGAAAGCAAAGGAAAATGCTGAAGCTCATAGCGAGGCTAAAAGTATGTTCCTTGCAAATATGTCACATGAAATAAGGACTCCTTTAAACGGTCTAATGGGGTTTTTACAGCTTTTAGATAACACTCAGTTAACTCAACAGCAGACGGAGTTTGTTAATAATATTAAAATTTCTTCAAAGCTTTTGAAAACTGTAACTGATGATATTCTTGATGTATCGAAAATTCAAGTTAAGGGTATCAAACTTGTTAATGTCCCATTTGATTTATGTAAAACTATTGAGGACGCTATTATACCTTTCACTGCAAGTTTATATAATAAAAATCTTGATATTAATCTGTTCATTCGTCCAGATGTACCTAATTATGTGTTAGGTGATTCCACAAAGCTTAAACAGGTGATTTCAAATATTTTTAATAATGCCGTTAAATTCACTGAGAAGGGTAGCATTTTTGTCGAAGTTACACTTGATAATACCAATGAAAAAAAGTATGAAATTTCATTTAAAATTAAAGATACAGGTATTGGCATTTCCCGGAAATCAATTGATGAACTATTCACACCTTTTAAACAGGTTGAAAATACTATTCATAACAAGTTCAAGGGATCTGGGCTTGGGTTATATATTTCTAAGGCTATAATTGACGAAATGAATGGTACAATCAGAGTTAAAAGCAATGTCGGCAGGGGTACTACCTTCACTTTTACAGTATGGCTTGAAAAATTAAAAGCAAAGCCTAGTTATAACAAAACCGATTATTCATTGCTTAAAAATAAAAAAGTTCTTGTAGTTGGGAGTAATGTTGTAACTAATAATATAATAAAAAGCTACCTAAATGAAAAAGGTATTATAGCTGTTGAAAATAGAAATAGTGCTGATGCAATTGTTAATATTATAAAAAATACTGAAGATATTTATGATGGATTCTTCATTTCCCACGACACATATGACATTAAATCCTATGAGTTTACTTCTGCTGTAAAATCCATTGATTCCACTAAATATACACCATTATTTCTCATATTCCCACGAAAAGCAATTGACAATTTATCTTTTATCAAAGCAAATAATAATGTTGAAATAATTTATAAGCCCTTCAGAAAAGATGACCTTTATAGCTCCCTTATGAAAACCTTTGGTAATGTAAAAACCAATGACACAAATATATTGAAAAGTGACACTCTAAATTATAAACTGCCAGAACATTCCTCTGATAATAAAATAAGAGTACTTATTGTTGAAAATGACAAGTTAACCATAAACGCACTTATCACTCACATTTCAACTGAATTTTATAATTATGATGTGGCTCTTGATGGGCAGGAGGCTGTAATTGCCTTTGCAAACTCAGATTATGATATTGTGATTATAGGTTGTAAAACGGCGTTAATGGACGGATATGAGGCAACAAGGCAAATTAGACAGATTGAAAGCAACGTTAAACATACTCCAATAATTGGGTTAACTACTCACAATAATCAATATGAAAAAAACAAATGTTTCGATGCTGGGATGGATGAAGTTATTCAAAATCCTTTGGATTTTGATAGCCTAAATGAAATACTGAAAAGATATGCTACAATATCTCTGCTGTATTCAACAAAAACAAGAATAAAGCATTACATGGAAACTTTGTTTGATGATGTAGACTTTTATCCCGAAAGAAAACAAAAAGTTATGATAGTTGATGATACGCCTATGAATTTAGAGTTGTTAAAAATTGCTTTGGCCTCTGAATATGATATTACTGTCATAACAAATGGTAGGGATGCTTTAGATACTGCTGTTGAAACTCCACCTGATATTATACTTTTAGATATAGTCATGCCTGGAATGGATGGTTATGAGGTGCTCTCAAAGCTTAGAGAAAATGAAAAAACTAAGGATATTCCTGTTGTTTTTCTTACTGCAATACAAGATGTCGAAAGCGAGGAATATGGATTAAAGCTTGGTGCTATCGACTATATTAAAAAGCCTTTCAGCATTCCTATTGTTAAAACAAAGCTTAAAAATCATCTTGATTTGAAAAAATATAAGGATTGCCTTAAAGAAAATTCATTTATTGACCCTCTTACAAAAATACCTAATCGCCGTAGGTTTGATGAGGCATTATCTGATGAAATGAAAAAAACGATCCGTTCTGGTACATGCCTGTCGATTCTTATGATGGATATTGACAATTTCAAAAAATATAATGATACATACGGACATCTTGAGGGTGATAATTGCTTAGCAAGGGTTGCTAAAGAGTTAAAAATAACACTCAAGCGACCAAGTGATTTAGTTGCTAGGTGGGGTGGAGAAGAATTCACTTGCTTGCTACCTGAAACAGATAAAAGAGGAGCTATTAAGGTTGCTGAAAAGCTTAGAAAAGCGATTAAAAGCTTGGCAATTGCTCATAAAAGTTCTGAAGTTGCTAACGTAGTTACGATATCTGTCGGAATTGTGACTTTATCTCCTGGTGACAAATACTCAAAAGACACCTTACTTAGACAAGCTGACGATGCCTTGTATAGAGCGAAAGGGATGGGCAAGGATTGTATATCCTTGTAACAAAAACAACAATTAAAAGGAGAAAAAATGACTGAAAAAGAAAAAATGATTGCCCCAGAACTGTATAACCCTAATGATGAGGAGTTGACTCAGCTTAGATATAACGCTAGAATATTGACTAAAAAATTCAATAAAACATCAATAGCAGATACGGAAGAACGCACTGATATTCTAAAAAAGCTTTTTGGCTCAACTGGTAATAAAATTTATATTGAGCCAACCTTTAACTGCGATTATGGCTGTAATATTCATGTTGGTGAAAACTTTTACGCAAACTATAACTGTGTCATTCTTGATGTGTGTAAGGTTACTATTGGTAAGAACTGCCTTATAGCACCTCAGGTTGGAATATATACTGCTACTCACCCCATTAAAGCAAGCGAGCGTTGTCTTGGCTTAGAATTAGGGAAGCCTGTTACTATTGGTGATAACTGTTGGATTGGTGGCAATGCTACTATAAATCCTGGCGTTACTCTTGGTGATAATGTCGTCGTTGCGTCTGGTGCTGTTGTTACAAAAAGCTTTGGTGATAATGTTGTAATCGGTGGTAATCCAGCAAGGATACTAAAAACTATTGAAGATTAAACCTAAACAAAAATATCCGTTACTCTTAATTGAGCAACGGATATTTTTAATTCTAACAGCTATTTACTAATCATAGACTTCTTCTTTGCAACTACATCAAAAACATTTATTTTCTTATCAGCGTTTAAATCCTCAGCAATAGCTGATTTTTTTGCACCAAGAACTGACTTCTTTACGTCCTTTAACGTAACTTCCTTCACTGGTGTTGAGCCGTCTGGTTCCATTCCTCCAACCAACTTTCCATCTGAATATACGCAAATATTTGCAGTTTCTGCTGGAACTCCTGTCACTGCATCGTCAGCCATTTCTAAGCCTTGATGGCTCCAATCATCATTAGGAACCCATTTATTATTTACATCATAACTTCCAATCGCAAACTGATATTTTTTATTTGAATTTGCTATTGCAAAACCTGGCCATGATACCTCAATATAATATGTAGATGTATCCTTATACTGGAACGGCCCTGAAAGCTTTGCTGTAAAATCAGTTTCTGCTGAAACCTGGTCGTAATATTGCCTAAATTCAAGATCATTTTTATCAAGTGAAGTCATCCCTGCTGAATCAAAATAATATCTTACTGAAATCTTTTTATCAGCAACAGGTGCAGTGCCATAAACAAAGAAAGTTACAGCAGTTACCTTGCCATCATCAACGCCAAATGCCTCAACCCAATATTTGGTTTCAGCAGCTTCTTCACTTTCAGCAGGTGGAAAATCAGGTGTAACTTTCATTGTATCATCACCAAATAAGTCATAAAGCCCAGCACAAGCCCCTACAAAAGCTGCATTATAGTCAATTGTTACCTCATTAAAAACCCAGTCAGCAGTTGTGTCATTATGCTCATCATTAGCACCAGGTCCACCAACCAATGCACCGTATAGAACGTGCTTTTGTTCACGAGGGTCTTCAGCCATTGTCAAGCCTGATGCTGCCCTATGGTGAGGATATTTAGCTGAATTTTCACTATATCCAACAATATAACTTCTGCCAAGAGGGTTATCACCCATTATGTATTCCATCTGCCCCTTAGCCCATTCACCATACTTAGATACGCCATTATGCTTATCATAAACAAGTGCCATTAGCTGTGCAGCAGTGTTGTATCGTGCAGAACCCCACGTGTTTAGGAACGCATATCCACCTGGAGTATTGTATTGTGTCATCCATACATCAACAGTTTTTCCAACTTGACTCCAAAAATCAATATCCTCATATTCCTTGCCTTTATATGTCTTATATGCACCAACAAAGTCTTCCCTATCATCAGCCTCTGCTAGCACACACATTACTCCACCCCAAACATCATTCCAACAATGTACCCAGCTTGATGGAGCATAATAATCAAGGTTATCAAAAATTATATCAAGATATTTTTTTTCTTTTGTTGCAGTATAAAGCCATACTGCTCCCCAACAGTAGTCATCTTCCCACTTTTGTGAAGTATAAAATCCACCACCACCATCGCTTCCACAGTCCTTATTAGCAGTTCCCTCTGCAAATTCAAATAATGCAGTAGCGTAATCAAGACACTGTGCCGCATACTCAGGGTCAGTATCCTTGAAGTTAAGATAATTTATTGCAAGTGATGCTGCCGAATTTGACACGCAATCAGTGGACGCATCTTCAGTAGTAGCAAAACGTGCAGGTCTAAACATATCCCCTTGAAGTTCAGGTGCACTCCAATCGCTATGGTCTATCTTTCCATCGCCCACCTGATAGCAAAATGCAACAACCTTACCACTTGCATCTCTGTATGTACTTTTCATAAAGTAATCATTAAAGTAACGCAAAACCGTTTCAATATGTGCATCCTGTCCAGTTTCTTTATATGCATCTCTGAATTCATAATATCCCCAACCAAGAGTTGAACCCGAATAAGCCTCTGGTAAGCCAAACTTTACATGGTCACCCGCATCATGAAATCCACCTGCAACATCAACTGTTCCGTCACCGTCTGGGTCAAGCACAGCTTTATTTGCAGAAATAAAACTCTCCGACATATTGGTATGCTTGCTGTCTAGTGGAAGTGTTGCGTCTTGAGTATGGCAATCACCCCTCCAAGCATACTCACTATTCTCTGAAACCCCTGTACCACACATATTGGCATCATAAAAATAAATTGAATACTGAAGTGCTTTCGCAAAATTCACTTCTACATCAACAGCCTCAACCTTTTGTCCACTCATTCCCATCGGAAAAGCCAATGCCGTACATAAGAGTGCGGAACAGGTTGCCAACGCTTTAACTCTTCGTATAAATAACCTCTTCATAGTTAATTCCTCTCCTTAAAAAATTAGATACGCACAAACGATAAACTCATATTTCTATACCCCATAATTATACAACAAAGCCTTAAACTTTTCAAGCACTATTTTATATAAAATGCTAAATTTATAGCATTGTTAGTATCCAATCCAACTTTAAATATAATTCTTTACTTATCTAGTTAAATGTGTTAATATAGCTATATATTAATAAGGAGTGTGACACTAGTATGTATGACTCATATGGTATAGGTGAATTTTTATTAATAACAATTATTTTTATTGTTCCACTAATACTAACAATTCTCAATATCATAAATATATTTAAAAAGAATCCTATCAAAGAGAAACTAGTTGACCGATTAACATTTGTATTAGGAATAATACTTTCAGCGTTATTATGGACAGAGTTTTCGCAATTTGATTATAATGAGCCTTTAATTTTAGGGGGTGGTAGTTCAACTGATTACCATACACCCATTGCCACTTGGCATGAACCAACAGTTTTATTTTTAGCTTTTATAGCAATCGTAGGATATTTTATATTAAGCAAAAAGCTTGGAAAATTACCACCGATAATGTCCATAATTTGCATATCGTCTATCTATATAGGCATTGCACTCTGCACTGTTTTCGTTATTCAAATGAGTAAAAATATTTTTTCAAATTTTCTGTGTATCTATATGATGCTTTTCCCAATCAACTACATACTTTGCTCTATAAGGCTTATCAGAAAAACGGTTAATATTGAGGTACAGCGAATAAAAGAAAATAATATTACATATAAAAGTGCATTATTAACATCATTCAGTAAATATCTTGAGCGTAGTCTTGGTTGGTATCTCATTCCCTTTATTTTAGCTATCCCATTACTTGGAATTCAATTAATAATACTTATATTATTCGGACAAAAGCCTGACGCAATAATAAAAGCCTTTACTGAAACAAGTGATTGGACGCTCTCTCAAAAGGTATCTCCACCACCAGTCATGTATGAGGGGCATTATCTTTGTACAGTAGCTGTAAATGGACATCCACAACTTGTAAAACCAACAAGATGTGGTATAAGATATGGTGTAAAAATAGTAGTTAATCGTCAGTTATGCATTGCTAACGCATTTGAACAGTTAATACAGGAGAAAACTCCAAAGCTACACAAATTTATCAGAACTAATTATGATAAATATGGGTATCCCTTATCAAAGCATATAACAACAGCAAAAAGAGCAGATTTTACATATTTGGTAATGAAACCATTGGAGTGGTTATTCCTTTTTGTATTGTATCTTTGCGATAAAAATCCCGAAAACAGAATTGCTATGCAATACACAGGAAAATCTAAACCCTTGACTTAATCCTTATCAAAACAGTATTCCTTAACCCAATCATAATCACGTTTATTCTTAACGCACCATTCCAAAAAGCCCTTAGTAGACATATCCTTATCAAATCTCCACCAGTCATTATAGAGATTAAAATAATACTCATACTCCTTATTTATGTCGTCGGGCAACTCACAACTCTCCAAAATCTTCCTAAGGTTATCAAGAAGCTCATCACTTCTCTCTTTATCAATCAAACAACAGTAAGGCATATGATGTGAGCCATTCCACAACTCATATAGAAACGATTCCACCATCAAATGTATCGTTTTTTTATCGTCCTTTTTCTGCTCAAAAGCTCTTTTAAGCATTTTCTTATCACCAGTAAGCTGATAATACCATCGCATTTGTGGCATTTTATTCTCTTCACAATCCATAGCAAGTATTGCAATAATGCGGTGTGACAAAGGAAATTGTAGCTCTGATATTTCCTTTACATCCAAATAAAGCCTGCACATTTCGTAACAGATACTTCTTTTCATATCGTCATCAAGAGAATCAAAATATTCCATAAGCTCTTCTAACTTCTCATTAGCCTCTTTTTTAAGACCTTTTTCCCTCAAGTCATAATAGCTATTATATTCTTTTTTAAAAAACTCATCATCAAACAAATACATATTTATTTTCTCCCCACCAGTAATTATAAAAAATTATATTATTATAACACAAGCGATACACCTATAAACTTGTATCGCTTTTTTGCTAACTATTAAATGTATTTTACCATTTCTAAAACTATTTCAGCAACTCTTTTTGCTGCAATTTTCTCAAACTCATCAAATGACATTGCTCCATCATCGTCAGCGTTATCAGAAATACATCTAACGCTTACGAACGGTGTTTTATTCATAAAAGCACAATGCCCAACAGCAGAGCTTTCCATATCTACTGCATAAGGATTAAGTTTTTCAACGATTTGCATTTTTATATCATTACTAGATATAAAAGCCTCTCCCGAAACAATTCTTCCCACAAAGCAGTTTATATCGAATTCCCTGCACACCTTTTGAGCAAGCTTAATAAGCTGTCCATCAGCCTTAAACACGCTGCAATAAGGAGGATAATTCTCCAAAAATCTCAATTCCAAGTCATGTGGCAAAACTTCATTTGATATAACGACATCGCATACCTTGACATCAGAATTCATCCCACCAGCAATACCGGTATTTATAATTGCATCAACATTAAATCTATCAATCATAACCTGTGTACAAATAGCAGCATTTACCTTTGCAATTCCACAACAGGCATTAATAGTTGTTACGCCGTTAATCTCATTAATATAGAAGTCAAAGCCTGAGTAATTTTCAACTTTTGCCTCACCCAAAATACTTCTTATGTCAGCAAGCTCTGATGGCATTGCCCCAATAATTCCGACTTTTTTCATATGTTATAATCCTCCAATTAATAAAACAGTGAAGTAACCGTTTCCGGTACTTCACTATTCATTGCAGTATTACTAGATTGCTTCTACAAACTTTCTAGCAATTTCTTTAGCCTTAGCAATTTCTTCATCGCTTGGCTTGAAAACAACTCTTAAACTATCGTCAAAAAGCTTTAACCCTAGAGTTTTAACCCTTTCTTCAAGAGCCTTACAAGCCTCACCACTCCAGCCATATGAACCAAATATAAAACAAAGCTTTCCCTTGTTTGTGATTGCATCCATTGATGAAATCAAGTCCCATACAGGTTTTAAAGCATCACGATTAATTGTTGGCGAGCCAAACATAATTGCGGAGCTTTCCTCAATTGCATCAAGCAATACCTTAGTTTCCGTTTCAATGATATTGTAAGCATTAACCTTTACACCCATTGCCTCTACTTCATTTTTAATTGTCATCGCAATCTCTTCCGTATAACCATAAGCCGTTACATAGAAAATCGCAACATTTTTTTCTCTTTCTACTGGTGCAGACCATTCACGATATAAACTGATAGCCTTTTGAAGTTCCTTTTGCAAAACAGGTCCATGACTTGTACAAGCAGTATCATAGTCCAACTTATCAAGCTTGTCCAATCCATCCATAACGAATTTCTTAAACGGACCAAATATTGCAGTATAGTACCCCAAGAAAGCTTCTTCATAAGCCAAAGGATAGGTTATTTTACTATCCATTATCTGCGGTTCACAATAATGAGAACCCAGTACATCGCAAGTAAACACGGTCTTTCTGCTCGGTAAATAGCTAAACATTGAATCAGGCCAATGAAGATTAGGAGCAGTAATAAACTCCAATTCTAAGCCCTTACCCAAATCAAGCTTATCACCCGTTTTAGCAACCTGTGCATTAAAATCCACATTTGTGATTGACTTCAAATTCTTAATTCCAGCCATTGTAGCAATAACTGTAATATTAGGATTGATTTCAACCAAATCTGCAACACTACCTGAATGATCAGGTTCAGTATGATTTAAAATGATATAATCAATCTTTTCAAGTGAGCAGATTTCCTTGATATTATCAAACAAAACATCCTTAAATTTGTTATGCACAGTTTCAACCAGTGCAATCTTTTCACCCACCACTAAATATGCATTATATGATGTCCCATACTCAGTAGTCATAATAATATCAAAGACACGTAAATTAGGGTTAATCGCACCTACGAAATAAACATCGTCCTTGATTTTTAACATAAATTATCTCCTATTCAGCCTTTGTAAAATTGCTCTTGTCAAGTCCACATACTGGGCAAACCCAATCATCAGGAATATCTTCAAATTTAGTACCAGGAGCTATCCCACCGTCCAAGTCGCCAACTTCCTCATCATAAACATATCCACATACACATTCATACTTCGCCATAATATTCCTCTTTTCTCCGCATTTCAAATTTATTAAAATAATAACCTTACATCACCTATGCGGTTGGTGATTCCGAAAATTTGCTTAATTAATAACACTTTTTAGTGTCCCTTACATTATAACATTTATACATAATACTTGTCAATAACTTTAAAAACAAAGTTCAAGAATTTTCTGTTAACAATATCCCAGAAGATAACTAAAATCTTACAATTTCACCCTCTAGCTTAAGTCCAGCACCGATAGCGTTTGACTCATCAGTATCAATATGCATTGCACGAGCAAAGCTTTCAGATACTCTCACTACAACATCGCCTAAAATAGCTTTTCTGTCCTCAGTTTCAACCTTAACCCAAACAACTTCCTTATCTTTAACATCAAGTTCAACAGCGTCCTCTGGTGTTAAATGAATATGTCTTTTAGCGATAATAACGCCCTCTGAAATATCAACCTCACCACATGGGCCAACTATTTTGCAAGCACCAGAGCCTTTAATGTCGCCCGATTCTTTTACTGGTGCAGATATGCCGATTGAACGAGCGTCAGTAGCAGACAATTCAACCTGTGTAGATGAACGTTCAGGGCCTAATATAGTAACGCCAGCCAATTCCTTTTTAGTGCCGACTATTGTAACTCTTTCCTCGCAAGCGAATTGACCTGGTTGTGATAATTCCTTTTTAAATGTAAGCTTTGCACCCTTTCCGAACAAGGTTTCCAAATCCTCCTTACTAACGTGTAGGTGTCTTGCAGATGTTTCAATAATAAACTTTTTTGACATAATTATTAACTCCCTTAAATATATGATTTCTTTAATTTTACTACTTTTTTTGCATTTGGTCAAGTCCTTTAGCGTTTTTTCAATAAATATAGTTTGTATTGGCTCTTGTTTACCTTGATTGGTTTTAATATACCTTCCGTTTGTTAGATTTAGTTTGGGGTGTTAACGGAAGGTATACTAAACCAATCAAGGTAAATAAGAACAAACAATCCACTAAATCCAACAAGCAAAAGCATACTCAATTACAACAAAGCAAACAAGAACAAAAGCGAAAGCAAAACAAATAGCCCCAGCGACGATTGAGCGTCCAATTAACTAAACTAACCCATAAAAGAATAGCCAAGCACGTTTTTTTATATAATTAAAACAAAGGTTTCTCTATCAATTATTTACGGAGGCAACTATGATAATTTATAAATCAGAAAAACTCTTTACCAAAGAGCAAATAACACAACTCTTTCTCTCTGTTGAATGGGAGTCAGCAAAATTTCCTCAAAAGCTTTACACAGCAGTAATATCATCTGAAACAGTCGTTTCTGCATGGCATGACGCAACACTCATCGGTTTAATGACTGCTATATCGGACACAGAAATGAACGTTTTCTTCCCGTACCTGCTAATACATCCCAATTACCAACAAAAAGGTATTGGAGGAAGCCTTATACAATATATGCTAAAGAGATATAATGACACCTTCCGTAAAATTTTAATATGTAGTAACAGCAATGTCGCATTTTACAAAAAATATGGCTTCTTAGAAAAAAACGAAGAACAGCCAATGATGATTATTTATTAGCAATCCTTGTAGCATTTTATTATTTTAAACATAATATGTAATAAAATCATATTGGAGGGATACAAATGAGCAACAAACAGCTTTATTTTTTAGGTAGCACTTCCCCTATCGGCTTTCAGTCAAAATTTTCTCATTTAATTAATAAGCATAATTACTATACTTATATATTAAAAGGTGGTCCTGGCACTGGTAAATCCACCTTGATGAATAAAGTAGCAAGCGAATTTGATGATAAAGACATAGAACTTTTCTATTGCTCCTCAGACATATCATCACTTGACGCAGTAATAATTAAGGATTTGAAAACCATTATCGTAGACGGTACTGCACCTCATGTATTCGACCCCACTTATCCAGCAGTTTCACAGGAAATAATAAATCTTGGTGAGTTTTGGGACAGTGATAAGTTGTTACCACATAAGGATGCGATTATTTATTGCACAGATGAAAACCTTAAATGCCATAGCAGAGCAAAACGCTATGTTCGTGCATTTGCAGCACTCAACAGCAATATTTATTCAATAGCTAATAGCTGTATAAACACTAATAAGCTTGATAACTTTATCAACAGACTTGTGCAAAAAACATTCCCTAAGGGTGATAAAAAGCATTGTGAAATTGAGTTTCGACAGCTTTCTGCCTTCACTGCAAAGGGCTATCTAACTCAACCAATCCCCGATGATTATAAAATCTATACGCTTAATGATGATTGCTTTGCAGGCAGTGATTATTTCTTGAAATCTATTTCGGATATAGCTTTAAATCGTGGACTGAATATAATAATAAGTGAATGTCCAGCCTTGTCAAGCAATACCTATGAACATATGATTATACCTGAGTTAAAGCTAGCTTTCATCTCCTGTAATTTCTTTAACAAGCTAAAACTTGATGGCGAAAAAGCAATTAACTTCAACCGTTTTTACGATAAAGAAACGCTTTACTCAAAGAAACAAAAAATAGCTTTTGATAAAAAAGCTTGCTTAGAATTAGCCTCCGAAGCGTCCTCAGCAATAACAACAGCTGGCGATATTCATGATAAGCTTGAGGAATATTATATCCGCTCCATTAATTTTGACGACTTAACCATTGCAACGCAAAAGCTGATTGACAGTATCAAAGATAAGATGTAGAATATGTACAAAAATCACTGACGATTATTAATCAATCAGTGATTTTTGTTTTATTATTAATATCCAACATTTTCTCCAACCATTATTACTTTAATTCTTCCCTTATGTTTTTGTTTTGCAGAAATTAAGTAGTTGCAACAAATCCTTGCGTCACTGCTACACCCTGTTGTTATTTCTGGGTCAGATGAACTAAATGATAAACATTCACCATTCTCATAACAGTATGTCGAACAATTTAGCCTTTGGGTATTTGCTGGTGCTGAGATGGATTTAACTCTGTTTTGTGCCTCATCAATATTTTTAACTATCTTGTTATAGCCCGCAACAATTATAACAGATTTAGGTCCGTAAGCTATTGCTGCAATTCTATTACTATTCCCATCAACATTGTACAATTCGCCATTTTCCGTTATAGCGTTCGTACTGCATAAATAAGCATCTGATGAAAAAGAGGCACGATAAAGCTGCTCAATGGAATCAATTCCCACAGCATCTCTATCCATATACTTGTATTTATTACTTTTTAGCAAATCAATTACACCACACTGCTTTAACGTGGCTGAACCGCCTGTTGTTACGATGTCGCCTTCATTTAGAAGATCCTCAATAATGCTAGGAACATCTTCCTTAGTTTCTGCATAGTAAAAATCCATGTTGTTCTTTTGTAACCCTTCTGATACTTTGCTGATTTTCTTAAGGATTACATTTTTCAAATTCTCGTCCATTAAAACCATCCCCTTTTTTTATATTATATATTTTTATTTGAAACTCAAATAATCAATCCAATTTAAATATACTTCCAGTTGTCAGTAATATATTTCCCCTTATCTAACATTATAACACTTCCTGTGTAAAAAGAACACCCATAAAGAAAACTTATTTCCAATTTGTAACCATAGTTTAAACTTAATTAATAAAGAGGAAACACTTTATTAGCATTTCCTCTTTTTCTTCTATTCGGCTATTTATTATTGTACTGGATCGAAATCATATTTTTGTGGATTGTATCTTTTATATGCCTCATCATTTCTATTAATCTCAAACTTATCAGCCCAACTAACAATCATTTTATCGAATTCCTCATAGTATAAAAAACTGATTAAAGAGTCGATAGACTGCTGCGACCATAAATCATCATCAGTCATTCTCTCTCCAATATCAAGCTTTAATATTATATAACAAGCGTCATCTTCTTCAACAAGGAACGGCTTGCCTATAACAGTATCACCAAATATAGCCTCATTACTCTTTTTTGATGGTCTATAATTTACTGTGGTTGTTTCATCAGACTCGCTTTCTTCTGATACAACAGGAGTTGTCACCTTTTGTATAATTACCTCGTTCAAATACGGATTAGTTGTAGTAGTTTCTACTAAACTTATATCAGTATCTTCATCTTCTTCAGAAGTAGTTACACTAGTTTCTTCATCTTCCAAAGTTTCTGAGTCTAAATCCTCATTAGTTCCAGCCTCAACTTCAGTTGTTTCAGTTTCTTTTATAGTAGTTACGCTAGTTGTAACCGTTGTAGTTACTGCTAGAGTTTCACCATTTACATCAGTTGCTGTTGCAGCAGCTGCCTCTGATACTAAAGCTGCTGAAAATTCAGAATATTCAATAAGCAAGTCATCAATATTTTCACCATCTTTAAGCCTTTGTAGATACCCCTCAGCCATTTCTATTCTTTCTTCTTTATCATCGCCCTCTAATAGATTACCTGAACCATCCCTCAAAGACATCTGAATATATTTAACTCTTGCATTATTATCTAAATAGTAATCTTTTAACTCTTTCTCGGTAACTGAATTTAACCCACCTATATCGTAATATTTTTTAAATACAGCCACACCCTTATAGCTTGATGTAATAATATCCTTTATCGATTGCTCACCAACACCGTTTTCTTCAAAATTTTTCCCTTTTGCATCCATAAAACTTGATACATTTTGTTTTATTTCTTTAAGCTCATCCTCACTCAAAGAAAGTTCTAACTTATCAAATTCTCTTTCAACTGCAACAAACTTACTTAACTGCTTAGTTGCTTCATTCTGAACCCATTCTAAAATAGGAACATTTTCAACCTTCGCCTTCTTCACTGCCTTTTTATCTTCTGTGTCAACACCCTCTGCTTTTATTTTTTCCAATGCCTGCGTGTATGCATCATACGAAAAATAAATGTAAATTCCTGCTCTTACCTCATAACCATCAATTTTCACTGCCCATGAAGTATCTCCACAGCCAACCATTGATATAATCATGATAAATGCAATAAAGGCTGCTGATATTTTTTTTAACTTCGCCATTAAATTTTACCTCCAATTTTAATGTTAATGATATTCAGTTACAGTATATTATACTACAATTTTTCCTACAAGTCTATAGTTTCCATAAAAAAATTTATTTATGTTTAAATATAGCTTATCGTGGATTTTTACTGCCTTTTGTGATATAATTTTATTATAATAATTTAATAAAATAGGGGTGTATCACTTATGACAGCATTAATAACAGGTGCTAGCTCGGGAATAGGCAGAGATATGGCACGATACCTTGCTAGTTTAGGCTGGGACTTAATCCTAACTGCAAGAAGTAAAGCTGAATTATATAAATTAAAAACTGAATTTAAACAAAAGTATAATAATAAAGTAGCAGTAATTCCACTGGATTTATCCGAAGAAAAAAACCCATTTAAGTTATATAATACCTGTAAAAACAAAAAAATAAATTTGCTTATAAATAACGCTGGATACGGTGTTTTTGGAAACTTTACCAAAACAAACCTTGATAGCGAATTGGACATGCTAAAGGTTAATATCCGTGCAGTTCATATTCTTACAAAACTTTTTCTCACTGATTTCAAGCGTAGAAACAAGGGAATTATCCTCAACACATCATCTATTTCAGGGTTTATGCCCGGACCATTGTTCTCCTCATATTACGCATCTAAAAGCTATATTCTGAATCTTACATTAGCAATTCACGAGGAGTTAAAACGTGAAAAAAGTGATGTAAAAATCAGCGTGCTTTGTCCAGGACCAGTTGAAACTAACTTTAACAATCGTGCTGGAGTCGTTTTTGACATCAAGCCTGCATCAAGTGAATATGTAGCTAAATATGGCATAGACAACGCATTAAAGGGAACTCCACTGATTATCCCTACATTGAGAATGAAAATATGTGTCTTTGCGTCAAGAATTACACCATACAAGCTGTTAAACAAAATAACTTATAATATACAACATAGAAAACAAAAATTAGGGAAGTTTGAATAAAACTTCCCTAAACTTTTAGGTGTAGCTTTAGTGATGTTTACGATAAATGATAACCCCTTTGACAGAGTAACCCCCTCATATCATTCCGCAAAATGTTGATTATTTCATGCCTGCAATAAGCTTTTTAAACCTATCCATAGCCTCAATTGTATTATCTCGATCACCAAATGCAGTAAGCCTAAACCAACCATCACCGTTCTTACCAAAGCCCTCACCAGGAGTTCCTACAACATTTGCATTCTCCAATAGATAGTCAAAGAAATCCCAGCTTGACATATTATTAGGACACTTCAACCAAATATAAGGTGAGTTAATTCCACCCGTATAGCTAATGCCCAATTCATCCATCGTTGAAGAAATTATCTTTGCATTTTCCATATAATAGTTAATGTTTTCTTTTACCTGTGCAATTCCCTCATCAGAGAAAACTGCCGCTGCACCACATTGAACAGGATATGATACACCGTTAAATTTAGTAGCCTGTCTGCGATACCATAGCTTTTTAACACTTACCTTATCCCCATTTGATGCTGTTAACTCTAATTCATTAGGAATGACGGTATAGCCACATCTTGTACCAGTAAATCCAGCAGTTTTGGACAAGCTACAAAATTCAATCGCACATTTCCTTGCACCCTCAATTGCGAAAATACTTCTTGGCAAATCCTCTGTAATAAATGCCTCATATGCTGAGTCAAACAGAATTATAGAGTTGTTTTCAAGAGCATAATCAACCCATTCCTTTAGCTGTTCTTTTGTGTAAACAGAACCTGTTGGATTATTTGGTGAGCATAAATATATTAAATCAGCCTTAACATTTTTATCTGGCATAGCTGCAAAGCCATTTTCCTCATTTGAATTAGCATAGATAACGTTTCTGCCACTCATTATGTTTGTGTCTACATAAACAGGGTAAACAGGGTCAGTTACTAAAACTGTATTATCCACACAGAATATGTCAATGATATTTCCAACATCGCTTTTTGCACCATCAGAAACGAAAATTTCACCTGCATCAACCCCTACGCCAAAGCTCGCATAATATTTTGCAATAGCCTCCCTTAAAAAAGCATAGCCCTCATAGTCAGGGTAACCCTTAAAGCTTGCTTTTTCTCCCAACTCGTCACATCCCTTTTTCATTGCGTCAATAACAACTGGTGCAATTGGAAGTGTAACATCACCAATACCCAATCTTATAATCTTTTTATCAGGGTTTGCCTCTGTAAAATTCTTCACCCTTTTAGCAATTTCTGCAAACAAATAGCTTTCAGTCAAATTTAAAAAGTTTTCATTAATCTTAGTCATATTTTCCTCCTGAATATTAATTATATTTCAATCTCCCCATCAAAAACATGAGTAGCAGGTCCTACCATCATAACAGTTCCGTCAGTTTTATAGGTAATCTTTAAATCACCGCCACGCAAATGCACGGTAACCTCCTCGTCAATACTGCAATGCTTATTAAGAACAGCAGCTACAACCGTTGCACAAGCACCTGTACCACAAGCAAAGGTTTCACCACTTCCCCTTTCCCACACTCTCATTTTCAAGGTTTTATTGTCAATAACCTCAACAAACTCAGTGTTAATTCTATCTGGGAAAAGTGAATGATTTTCAAAATAACTGCCAATCTTTTCAAGGTCAAGCTTATCTATATCATTCATAAAAATTACTGCATGGGGATTTCCCATTGACACACAAGTTATTGCATATTCTGTACCATTTACCTCAACAGGCTCTGATACAAACAAGTCCAAATCCGAATCCACAGGAATCTCTCTCGGCTTTAGAATAGCCTTGCTCATATCCACCTCAACAGAGTCCACCTTATTATCCTTAATAAACAATTTCAAAAGCTTTATGCCTGAATTCGTTTCAAGCGTTATTTCCTCTTTATCAGTAAGCCCCTTATCGTAAACATACTTACCTATACAACGTGTAGCATTTCCACACATCATAGCCTCCGAACCGTCAGCATTAAAGATTCTCATCTTAAAGTCAGCGATTTCGGACGGCATTATTAAAACAAGCCCGTCTGAGCCAATACCAAAACGTCTGTCACTCACAATTATAGCCGTTTCATTAGGGTTTGAAACGGTTTCTGTAAAGCAATTAACATAGATGTAATCATTGCCTATCCCATGCATTTTTGAAAAATTAATAAGAAACCCTCCTCTTTATCAACTCTTACATAACCTAATTATATAACATTCTATTTAAAAAATCAACACAAATATTTAATAACTAGAAAAAAATTCTTGCAAAAGACTATAATATGTAGTATAATATTAAATATCTTTTATGATTTCAAAAAGTGTATTTATTTTCTCTTTCAAAAAAGTTGCAAATTATATAGTACACTTAATAAAATCGGTATTTTTTTATAAAGTGAGGTTTTAAAATTGGATTTACAAATGATTTCGCACCTTTCCAATCTTAGTAAGTTAAGTTTCACTGATGACGAATTAGAAAAATTCGCAAGTGATATGAGTAGCATTGTTGGAATTGTAAACATTGTTAAGGAAGTTGATATTGAATATAATCCCCTTGCCGATAATAGGAATATTCATGTCAATGATTTGCGAGAAGATGTTGCTAAAGAAAGTATGGCTACTGATAAAATTTTGAAGAATGCAGTAAACAGCGATAACTGTTTTATTGTTCCAAAAGTTGTTGAATAGAGGGAGAATATAATGAACGTTACAAATCTTAAACTTAGAGAAATGCGTGATTTGCTGGATAAGAAATCTATTTCTGCTATCGAATTAACGCAGGAATATGTCGATAGAATAAATAAATTTGATGACAAAATCCAAAGCTATATCACTTTTGATGGAAAATCTGCAATGGATTCTGCTAAAAATGCACAAGCTAAAATTGATAGTGGGAATTCAAGTCCACTTTGTGGTATTCCTATTTCAATTAAAGATAATATCTGCACTGATGGCATAAAAACTACCTGTGGTTCTAAAGCTCTTGAGAGTTTTATTCCACAATATAACGCTACTGTTGTTGACAAGCTAAATGCACAAAATGCCGTTATGCTCGGTAAGACAAGTCTTGATGAGTTTTCAATAGGCTCTACAACGCAAAGCTCTATATTTGCAAAAACAAAAAATCCATATGACTTATCGAAAGTTCCTGGTGGCTCATCTGGTGGTTCTGCTGCGAGCGTTGCTGCCTCTCTTTGTGTTGCTTCAATCGGCTCTGATACAGGTGGTTCAATTCGTCAGCCTGCTTCATATTGTGGAGTTACAGGCTTAAAACCAACATATGGAAGAGTTTCACGATATGGCCTTGTTGCTTTTGCGTCATCTCTTGACCAAATAGGTACAATTGCTAAGGATGCACATGACTGTGCGTTTATTCTTAACACAATTGCTGGATATGACAGCAATGATGGTACTTGCTCTAAAACAGAAACTATGGATTTTACATCTAAAATAGGTGAAAGCATAAAGGGCTTGAAAATTGCAATACCTAAGGATTTCTATGCTGATGGTATAAACGCTGAAGTTAAGGATAGCGTGCTTGCTGCTGCTGAAAAGTATAAGGAAATGGGTGCTGAACTTGTAGATTGCAGTTTGCCTAGCTTGAAATATGCTGTTGCTACTTATCTAATTCTTTCATCTGCTGAGGTTGCTTCTAATCTATCTCGTATTGATGGTATAAAATATGGTCATCGTTCAACTAAGGGCGAAACCTTTAACGAATTGATTATGAACTCAAGAACTGAGGGCTTTGGTGATGAAGTTAAGAGAAGAATTTTACTTGGAAACTTCGTACTTTCAAGTGAACAATATAATGATTATTATAGAAAGGCGTTGGCTTTAAGACAAAGGTTTGTAGCAGAATATGCAAATATTTTTGAAAAATGTGACGTGATTTTAACACCAACTGCACTGTCCACTGCTACTGGAATAAATGAAAATATTACAACTCCTTTTAAGACTTATTCATCTAATATTTGTACCGTATCCATTGATATTGCTTCACTTCCTGCAATTTCCACACCATGCGGATATGACTCAAACGGTATGCCTATCGGTATGTCTATTGTCGGCAAAAAATTTGATGAGGCAACCATTATTCAAGTTGCTGATGCTTTTGAGAAATGCTTTAATGCTGTTTCTCCAAAGTTGATATAAGGAGGTTTTTATATGTCATATATACCAGTAATTGGTCTTGAAATTCACGCTGAACTATTAACTAACTCAAAAATATTCTGTTCATGCAGTGCTGAATTCGGTGGGGAGCAAAATTCACGTTGCTGTGCTGGATGTTCAAGTATGCCTGGTACTTTGCCTGTTTTAAATAAAACTGTTGTTAATTATGCAGTTAAGGCTGGTTTGGCTATGAATTGTGATATTAATAAGTTCTCAGTTTTTGATAGAAAAAATTATTTCTATCCTGACTTGCCTAAAGCTTATCAGATTTCTCAGCTTGAATTTCCGATTTGTATTAATGGAAATCTTTCTGTTAATGTTGATGGCAAGGAAAAAAATATAAGACTTAATCGTATTCATCTTGAAGAAGATGCTGGAAAGCTTATACATGATGACTTCAACGGTGTTTCACTTGCTGACTTTAATCGTGGTGGAATTCCCCTTATTGAAATTGTAACAGAACCAGATATTAACTCTGCTGAGGAGGCTAAGGCTTTTGTTGAAAAGGTAAGTCTGTTGTTGCAATATACAGGAGTTTGTAGCTGTAAGATGGAGCAAGGTGCTTTGCGTTGTGATGTTAATATTTCATTGATGAAACCTACTGATACTGAATTGGGAACAAGGGCAGAAATTAAAAATCTTAACTCGCTAAAATCAATTGTTCGTGCGATTGAATATGAGATAAAGCGTCAGTCGAAACTGCTTGATAGCGGTGAAAGGGTTGTTCAGGAAACTCGCCGTTATAATGATAATCATGGCGATACAAAGTCAATGAGAAGTAAAGAAGATGCACATGACTATCGATATTTCCCTGACCCTGATATTCCACAGGTTAATTTATCTGACGAGGATTTGGAAGCAATAAAGGCAGAGATGCCAGAATTGCCTGACAAGAGGCTTGACCGTTATATTAATGAATATGGTTTGTCTGAAACTGATGCACAAATTATTGTAAACCAAAAAACTGTTTCTGATTTTTATGATGATACAGTAAAAATATATAATAATCCAAAAAGTATTTCAAATTTTGTAACAGTAGAGCTTTTAAGACGTGTAAATCTTGGTGAAGTATCTATGGATAACTTACCGTTTTCAGCTAAGGAATTTGCTGTTTTAGCTGAGATGGCTGATACTGATAAGGTTTCTAAAAATGACGCAAAGACAATATTACGCTTTATGATTGAAACTGGAAAGTCCCCTGAAGATATTGCTAAGGAAAACGGATTCCTTATTGTTACTGATATGTCTAAGGTTGATGAGATTATTTCTGCTGTATTAGCTGAAAATTCTGCTGTTGTTGAGCAGTACAAAAATGGTGACACTAAAGTATTCGGTTTCTTGATGGGGCAATGCACCAAAAACCTAAAGGGAGTTTGCACACCTAAGGTTATTAAGGAAACTCTTGAGGCTAAATTAAAATAGTTAAATTTACCATATATTGATTGGAGTGTGTTTTTTCATATGATAAAAATTGACGGTAGTCAACTTATTAAGGAATTTGATGTTAAAGAGGCTCAAAATTCTATCGGTAAGGATATTGAAATATCTGCTTGTGTTCATAAAGTAAGAAGAATGAGCGAATTTGCTTTTGTTATTTTGCGAACAGGTAGGCATCTTATTCAGACTATTTACTCATCTGATAATTGCAGTGACTCACTTGACGACGTGAGAGAGGGCTGTTATGTTAAGGTTGTTGGTAGTGTTAAAGAGGATGAAAGAGCCTATAATGGTATTGAACTCTTGCTGAAATCTATCGAAGTTATCGCAAAAATGTATAACGACTATCCTTTGCATGTTTCACATAAAAAATTAGGCTGTTCTTTGGATATTAATTTGGATTTGCGTTCTGTTTCACTTAGAAATCCATATGAAAGAGCGATTTTTAAAATTCAAGAAGGCGTATGTAATGGATTTAGAGAGTTCATGATGAAGAATGACTTTACTGAAATTCATACACCAAAAATCGTTGCTCAGGGTGCTGAGGGTGGAGCGAATATTTTCCATATTGAATATTTCGATAAGCCAGCTTTCCTAAACCAATCTCCTCAGTTCTATAAACAAACTGCTGTCGCTTTCTTTGATAGAGTTTTTGAAATTGCACCTGTTTATCGTGCTGAAAAGCACTCTACATCAAGGCATATTAACGAGTATATTGGCTTGGATTTTGAGATGGGCTTTATCGAAAGTATGTATGATGTTATGAGTATGGAAACTGCAATGTTAAAATATGTTATGAAGTATCTTGAGGAAAATTATCAGCCTGAGCTTAAAATTTTAGATGCTAAACTTCCTGTTATTGACGAAATCCCTGTTCTCACTCTGCTTGAGGCAAAGGAAATACTTGGTGATAAAGGCTCTAAAAATAAGCTTGATTTAGAACCTGAGGATGAAGTTAATTTATGTGAGTATGCTAAAAAAGAGCATAATTCTGAATTCATTTTTGTAACTCACTTCCCATCTTCAAAGCCTCCATTCTATGCTATGAATGATAAGGAAGACCCTCGTTTTGCTTGCAAATTCGACTTGCTTTTCAGAGGTCTTGAAATAACAAGTGGTGGGCAACGTATTCATAATTATGATGAGCAAATCGCAAAGCTAGAGGCAATGGAACTTGATCCAGAAGATTTCAAACATTACCTTGACGCACATAAATACGGACTTCCACCACATGGTGGACTCGGAATCGGGCTTGAAAGATTGGTTATGAAACTACTCAATTTAACCAATGTTAGACAAACAAGTATGTTCCCAAGAGATATTAATAGACTTACACCATAATAAAAAATGCTGTCGGAGTTAATCTGACAGCATTTTTTTATTTATAATCGGATATATTTTGAGTTTTAACCAAATAATTCTTCGAAGATAAAGCTGACGTTTTCAATATTATCTATCGACAAATCTTTAGCGTGAAAGAAGTCACCCGTTAATTCCTCCCACTGTGGTTTTGTTACCCTAAAATAAAAATCATCAGTAGGTTCTTTCTTTTTACCCTGTTGTTTCATATTTTCAGAAATATCAGTATCGTCAGCATATTTAGGCAATGCAACCATGTAAATTTCATTATGTTCTTTTTTATCAGCATCGGGATGCACTTCAATATAAAAACGAACAGTGAATTCTTCTTCCCCATTTTCATCCAACTCCAAAAACGCATACTCTATTAACGGTGAGCTACCTCCATAAAGCCACAACTTTCCACTTCCCATTAACTTAATCCAAGTTGTGTCATTTTCATGCCATAAAATAATTTTATCTATATCTGAATAATACTTCATAATATAAATAAAACTTGTACCATCAGAAATACTTAGTTCTGGCGTACCATCACTATCCATATCGAAAAAATAATATACATAATCATTAGGAGAATACTCATATTTCATTTTACCAAATTTATTAACATAATACTCATTTTTCATTTGCTTATCCCAAAAGGTTTTGTTGCATTTAAGCAATTTATAAAACTGTTCTTTATAATTATCATCTAAATCGGTGTTTTGTTTCTTGAATTCTCCCAAAAAATCTATTCTATCATATGCATCTCTGATTGTTTCAAAAGTTATTTCATCCACAAAATCTCCATTGCTCAAAACATTGCTATTTATGCCCTTATCTCTGTCACTAGGATTGCACCCAACAAAAATACAGGACAAAATTAACAAAGCAAGTGGTATTGCTACTAAATTTTTAACAGACTTCATTTTAGCCCTCCTTTTGCTAATGAGAGATATTTAATGTAAATTATTTTATATAACACTAAGTGTTGTTAATCCCCAATAACCATTCACAAATAAAAAACACAAAGCCATACACAAAGAGGTTCTATGCTTGTAAAATCCACCCTATGCTTTTTATGTGCTGGGATAATTGCAGTGTCGCCTGCCTTGAGTCGAATGCTTCCATCTTCATATGTTATAACGGATTCCCCCTGTAGCAATGCAACAAACTCATTTTCGTGCTGATCATACCAAAAGCCTTGCGGAGAAATATGTCCAGAAGAAACTATTCTTTCAATTCTAACACTTTTACTTTCAGCCAATATTTCAACCAACTCATCAGAGTTAGGAATTTTTTTAATATCAAATAAATTCATTTTAACCTCGAATTCTGTTAATTTAACTCTTGTTTTTATCAATCTTTTGTTGCAAATACTTACTTATATCATACCATATTTCTACATTAAATTCAACTATACTAAATAAAAAAAATTGTAAATTCAATAAAAATACGCAACAATTTGCCCCTATATCTAAAGATACAGGGGCAATTTTAACTTACTCATTTTGTTGTTTTGCTAAATATTAAAGCAATATTACTTATAGTCAACCTAGATTTTCATTAGCTTTTTCTTATTATTTACTTTACTAATTTGAATAATAAACAGAAATTTGCCCTTCAATTGGATTTCGTTTTATCCGTAAAACAGCATCGCTAGTATTAGTTTTAGTTGGATCATCTAGAATTAAAATAAATTCAACTATGTAATTAGTATGATCGGAGCTAATAATCTCCAAGCCAAGAACAGAATATTTTCCAATTCCAGTATATGTATCCTTACCAATTACCTTAGATAAATCTATATTTGAGGATTTATCAACTGCAACTAAAACATGAATATAATATTGTTCTGATGTTTCAGTGGCTATTTCGGTTTGTTCTACGGCTGTTGTTTCTTCAACCCAAATTGTTTCCGTAAACCAACCTTCTGTTTCACTAGCTGTTGTTTCATAAGGTGCTGTTTCAGCAGGGTTTTCATCAGTAAGTTCAAAGGTTGTTACTTCAACTATTGATGTTACGGTTTCAATAGATGTTACAAACGAAATTGACGTTCCTTCAGCGGTAGTAACAACGGGGGGTTCAGTCTGATTGATTGTTGTATGCGTATGCGTTGCTGTGGTGACTGCTCCCGTTGCTTGTGTCGTCTGTGTTGTTGTAGTTGTCCTTGTAGTTGTTGTGCTTTGTGGTGGCTTTGTTGTAGGGGTGGTTGGCTTTGCGGTTTCTGTGTTTTTAGGAGGTCTAGTAACTGGTGGTCTTTTCGTTGTAACATCTCCAGTTTTTGTCTGTGAGCTTTCCTGATAAGGTTCAGTGGTAACTCCATCATTTTCACCATCCGTAACTATACCTTCATCTTCATCATCTATATCTGGAACAACAGTAATTTTCTCTGAGGGGAGATCATCTGGTACAGTTGTTGTAATTATATCGCCATCTTCAGTACTATAATGATATTCTGTTGTTTCATCAGATGTTACAATTTCGGTTTCGGTTTCTTGTGCCGATGTTTCTTGAGTAGTTTCGACATGATATACGGGGAGAGTGTATGTCCTGCCTGCAATACTATTCAAAGCAAAAACCATTACAAGAAAACATGATGCCAATGACGCATAGCGATTGAAAGTATGTACGCTAAGAGAGTTATTCTTTTGACGTTTTGCTGAATGCATAGCGTTTCTTATTCTTTGTGAAGTCTTATCGTCAAGCTTAATCTGCGAATAATATTCCTTATATTTTTCCTTTTCATTCATCAGAATACCCTCCATTCAACAATACTTTCAGCTTTTCTCTAGCTCTTTTTAGCTGTGTTTTAATTGTGGATTCATTTATATCCAAAGTATCACTAATTTGTTTAATAGACATTTCCTCAAAACAAAACAAATGTATCACCGTTTTATATTTCTGTGGAAGCTTTAATAAAGCATTATGTATATCTATTTTTGTTTCTGATGCCTTTTCATTAGAATCCGTACAGAAAGATTCATCCAACTCAGTAGTTCTTTTATACCACGAAGACAAAAACAAACTTTTACTACAATTCACAGTTACCTTTACAAGCCATTTTTTACGATGTTCTTCATTTTCAAATTCTTGATTTTTTTTGATATATCTCATAAAAACCTCATGACAAACATCTTGTGCATCATGCCGAGTTTTTACTAGAGAAAAAGCTAACCGAAAAACCATATCTTTATATTCATCAAAAACTTCATCAATACAATCATCAGATCTCAGGGACTGTATTGCCATCGCTTAATTTCCTCCCCTCACTATATTAACTTTGCAACTGTACAAAAAGTTGCATAATAATATAATTTTTTATGTCATTATAAATTTACATCTAATCATGCCGATATAAACCGACTAGTTTTTTCATTATATCATATTTTCGCTGTAATATCTACATTTTAAACAAATTTCTATAAGATTTAATGTTAATTTTCAGTGAATATAAAAAAGACACCTACTAAAATTGTAAATGCCTTTTTTTATCATAAATCATATAGTTCACTTTTTATTTATAGGAAACTTCAAGCTAATTTTTGTTCCCATATGCTCCTGACTGCTCAATTTTAAAACAGCATTATGATAGTTCGCACCATGTTTTACAATTGATAGCCCTAAGCCCGTTCCTCCAGTTTCTCTTGAATGGCTCTTATCAACACGATAGAAACGCTCAAATACACGTTCTCTATGTGCCTCAGGTATACCAATTCCTGTATCCTCAACTGTGAGAATAATTCCATCTTCGCTACTGAAAACAGATAACTTTACCTGTCCATTTTCACGATTATATTTAATAGCGTTGTCGCAAAGATTATACACCATCTCGTCAATAATTTGCCTGTTTCCATAAATAGTTAAGCTGTCGCCATCAACAGATATTTCAACACCCTTTTGTTCAGCCTGTGGAGTAAGTCTTTCTGCATTATCTTTCAGCAAATCCAAAAGATTAACATTCTCAAACGAAATCTCAATATTGCTCTCATCAAGTCTGGAAAGCTTAATAATATCCTCAACAAGTATAATCAGCCTACTTGCCTCGTTGAAAATACGCTCTGAAAACCTCTGTACATCCTCTTGTTTTACCAAGCCATTTTTCATAATTTCAGCATATCCCGAAATAGAAGTTAACGGTGTTTTTAGCTCATGTGATACATTTGCAGAAAATTCTCGCCTTAATTTCTCGGCAACCTGTTTTTCAGTAACGTCCATAATCAACAATACTGCACCTTTGATAGAATTATCAACAAGCACTGGACTTAGAATAAAGTTATATATCCTGCCTTTAATAATATCAATTTCTTCAAATGACTTACCACTTAAAACCTTTTCAATCCATTCCTGAAACAAATTACTACGATTCATACTAAAAATATGCTTATTAATACAATCCTCTTTATCCACATCAAATAGACTTAATGCACTCCCATTGATAAATAAAATTGTGGATTTTGAGTTAATTATAACAAGTCCCTCTTTCATATTCTCAGTAATTGCCGAAAACTCCTCTTGCTTTTCACGAAGTTTATTTATCTGTTCATAAATTTGAGCATTTTGCCTTGTAATTTGGGCAATCAAAGGCGACAATTCCTCATATGTTTCATTCGCCATAGGATTATCCAAGTCTAAATTATTAATAGGTGCAACAATCCTCTTTGTCTGCCAATTAGCAAGCAAAATTGCTACAATAAAAATGCCCACGCAAATAATAATCATATATGGTATACAGTTAGCTAAAATTGAAAACACACTCTTTACCGTATTTGAAACCCTAAGAACTGTTCCATCATCTAACACAACAGCATAATAAAAAGTTTGCTCATCAAGAGTATCAGAAAATCTAGTTATTTCACCATGACGATTTTGTATCGCAGAATTAACCTCCGGTCTATCAAGATGGTTGTCCATTTCGCTTTCATCAGCCTCATCATCGTAAAAAACTGTACCATCGCTCAATATCAATGTAATTCTATTAGTGCCTGCAATTTTACTTACAAGCCATAAATCATCATCAGAACTATTAAGCGATGTAGCAATTATTTCAGCTTCGTTTCTAACATCTCTTTTTACATCATTATAAAACTCTTGGTACATCAAAATAGAGATAAGCGTTGAGGATAGCAAAACTGTTATAGTTATTATTATGCACATACTTGAGAATATTTTTCGCTTCATCTACTCACCCCATTCGATAACCTACACCTCGTATAGTTTTAATCAAATCGCCACTATCGCCCAATTTTTGCCTAAGGGTACGAATATGAACATCAACAGTTCTCGTTTCACATTCTGCATCATATCCCCATATTTTTTCTAAAATATTATCTCTAGTAAGGGCGATTCCTCTATTTTCCATCATATAACGCAAAAGCTCAAACTCTTTAAATGTTAGGACAATTTCATTGCCTTTTTCCATCACAAGATGTCTATCAATGTTTACAGAAATATCACCAATGCTTAGTTCAGAACTTGTAATCTTTGGCTTAGTACGACGCAAAACAGCCTTAACCCTCGAAACCATTTCCATCATTCCAAACGGCTTTGTTATATAATCCTCTGCACCACTGTCAAGCCCCTTAACTTTGTCATATTCGGAACTTTTAGCTGTAACCATAATTACTGGAATATCTTTGGTCGAATTATTGGCTTTCAACTTCTTCAGTATCTTTATTCCGTCTTCGTCCTGTAACATAATATCAAGCAAAACTAACTCAGGAGTATTATCATCTAAAGCCTTGAAGAAATCTTTACCATTAACAAAACCAGTAGCGTCAAACCCTGTGTTTTGCAAAGTATAAACAACAAGCTCCCTAATATTATCATCATCTTCTACACAATAAATCATATCTTTCTTTCACCTTTATGTTGCCCCGTAATTGAAAACTCTACCCACTCAGCAATATTTGTGGCATGGTCGCCTATACGTTCAAAATATTTAGCAATCATCAAAATATCAATAGCATACTCACCATTTTTTTTACTAATCCCAATCAAGTCAATCAGTTCCTGTTTTACTTGATTAAACAAATCATCAACAACATCATCATAGTCCATAACAAATCTTGCAAGCTCTAAGTCAGCCCTAACAAAAGCATCAATGCTATCCGACACCATCTTGATAGTGGCTCTTGCCATATCACCAATATGAATTGTATTATTTTCAGTTCTTACATTTGCCATAGTTGAAATCTCAGCAATATCAGCTGCTTGGTCGCCTATACGCTCCATATCCGTTACCATTTTTAATGCTGATGAAATCTGACGCAAATCTCTTGCAACTGGCTGTTGCTGTAATAATAATTTCAAGCAAAGGCTTTCTATTTCCCTCTCCTTACGGTCAATTATATCGTCCATCGACATAGCTGTTTCTGCATAAGTTGCATCGCCATCCATAAGTGCTTTTGCAGCATTTGCAATCGCACTTTCACATAAAGCACCCATCTCTATTAGTTTAGTGTTTAAAAGTTCAAGCTGTTCTGAAAATTTGTTTCTCACTATCCAAACCTCCCCGTAATATAATCTTCTGTCTTTTTATTTTTCGGCAAAGCAAACAACTCCTCAGTATCGCCATATTCAACCACTTCTCCCAAAAGGAAAAATGCTGTCTTATCCGATATTCTTGCTGCCTGTTGCATATTATGAGTTACCATAATTATAGTATAATCCTTTTTCAGCTCTAATGCAAGGTCTTCTATCTTAGAAGTTGAAATTGGATCAAGTGCAGAAGTTGGCTCGTCCATCAAAAGCACCTCAGGCTGTACTGCTAACGCTCTTGCAATACAAAGACGTTGTTGCTGTCCTCCTGATAAACCCAATGCACTCTTTTTAAGCCTATCCTTTGCCTCGTCCCACATTGCAGCATCTCGCAATGACTTTTCTACAATCTCATCAAGCTTAACCTTTGAATGAATACCATGAGTTCTAGGACCAAATGCGATATTATCATAAATGCTCATCGGAAATGGATTAGGCTTTTGGAACACCATTCCAACCCTTTTCCTTAACATATTTATATCCATATCGCCATATATATCTTCATCATCAAGAAGTACCTTTCCTGTTATTTTACACCCCTCAACCAAATCATTCATTCTATTCAAGGATTTAAGTAGTGTTGATTTCCCACAACCTGAAGGTCCTATAAAAGCAGTAATTTCATTTGCTCCAATATTCAAATCAACCCCCTTTAACGCCTTAAAATCGCTGTAAAAAAGTTCAAGTTTCTCTATCGTAAATTTATTCATCTTTCCACGCTACCTTTTCGATATTTTCTTAGCAACAAATCCTGAAAACCAGTTTATACCCATAACAATTAAAAGAAGAACCGTTGCCGTTGCATATGCTTTATCAGTATGCAAGCCTTCTCTTGACAAGGTGTACATATGCACTGACAATGTTCTGCCCGATGACAAAAGATTATCAGGTATATCTGCCACTGTTCCTGCTGTGTAAATCAGTGCTGCTGTTTCACCAACAATTCTTCCAATTGCAAGAATTACGCCAGCAAGAATTCCTGGCACTGCTGATGGTAAAACTATCTTAAACACTGTTCTCGACCTACCTGCACCTAAACCAAAGCTTCCCTCTCGATATGTGTCGGGAACTGATAATAATGCCTCCTCCGTAGTTCTCATAATCAACGGCAAAATCATAATTGAAAGAGTAAATGCACCCGCAAGCATTGAATATCCCCAACCAAGTGTTGTAACGAAGAACAAAAGCCCGAATAATCCATAAACAATTGACGGAATTCCTGATAGAGTTTCAGCAGTAATTCTTATAACTTTTACTATCCTACTGCCCCTTTTTGCATACTCAACAAGATAAACTGCTGAGAAAATTCCAAGTGGAACAGCAATAATAAGCGATATAAAAGTCATTGCAATTGTGTTAATTAATGCTGGCATAAGTGATAAGTTGTCCGTTGTATATTCCAACGCAAATAAGTCAGCTGTTATGCTCGGAATTCCTTTCACCAAAATAAATAGAATCAAGAATAACAACACGAAAACTGTTAAAAATGTCGCTATTGCAACCATTAAAAAAAGCACAAGTGATAGTGGACTTTTTTTGTATGCGTTGAGCTTTTGGCGAGTAGTTTGTGTATTTATCGGTTTCATTTATCCATCCTCCTCTTAATTAATGAGAAAGTGAGATTTATAATTAAAATAAACACAAACAACACAACAGCTGTTGCAATCAAGGCTTCCCTATGCAAATCAGCCGCATAACCCATCTCAATTACAATGTTCGCTGTAAGCGTTCTTATTCCTTTAACAACCCCTTTAGGCATCATAGCCTGATTCCCTGCAACCATAATTACAGCCATCGTTTCACCAATCGCACGACCAATGCCAAGAACAACACCAGCCATAATACCAGATTTAGCCGCTGGGACTGTTGCAAAGAAAACACTTCGCTCATGGCTTGCTCCAAGTGCAAGTCCTCCCTCATAATAGCTTTGTGGAACAGCACGAATTGCTGATTCGCTCACCCCGATTATCGTTGGCAATATCATAATTCCAAGTAGAATTGACGCTGTAAGCATACTTTTTCCACTGCCACCAAATAAATCGCTAACAATTGGAACAACTACAATCAAGCCGAAAAATCCGTAAATAACAGATGGGATTCCAGCAAGAAGTTCCAGTGCAGGGTGTAAAATCTTATAAAGCCATTTAGGGCAAAACTTTGCCATGAATATTGCAGTGAGTACTCCAATCGGAACGCCTATTATAATTGCTCCTGCTGTTACATAAATACTACCAAGTATCATTGGAAGTATCCCGTAAATATCGTTCGCTGGTCGCCACTTTTCACCTAACAAAAAATCAAAAACTCCTATTTCAGCTATCGCTGGTATACCGTTTGCAAATAAAAATACGCAGATTAAAGCTACTGCTAGTATAGAAGTGCAAGCAGTAGCTAGGAATATAATTTTAAATATCTTTTCTTTATGTTTTTTCATATCTCTCTCCATTTAGCAGAATAGGCATGATAAAATAATCACTGCCTTTTTTGCTTATTTAGACCAAATGTGTATTACTTAATCCACATTTTATATTGTCTTATTTTATTATTTCAGACCATTCGTTAATTCCACCAGTGAATATAGATTTAATTTGTTCTAAAGAAACTTCCTCTACAATATTTTCCTTGTTAACGATAACCACAATCCCATCCTTTGCAATTACTGTTCCTTCTATTCCTTTTTCAATTTCACTATCCTTCAATTCTCTTGATGCCATACCAATATCACAAATACCATCTATAACAGATGTCATACCAGTTGTTGAGTCGCTCTGTTGAATTTCAATTTTTGCATTTGTGTTAATAGCAAGATATGCCTCCTTTAGCTTTTCCATAACAGGTGTTACAGATGATGAACCAGCAATAACAATTTTCCCCTTTGGCTTATCTCCACTATAAGCTGTCCCCTCTGATATACCAATATATTTCTCACCCTCAACAACCTTTTGACCTTCATCACTCAATATAAAATCAATGAAATCCTGTGTTACTTCGCTTACATCTCCCTTTGTTGCAATGTTAAACGGACGTGAAATCTTATATGCACCACTCTTAGCATTTGCCGTAGTTGGTTCTGCACCATCAATTTTTATACCTTTAACAGTTTCATTAAATGAACCCATTGATATGTATCCGATAGAATATTTGTTCCCAGCAACTGTAGTCATCATAACAGAAGTATCATTTGTTATTTCTGCATCTTCCCTTGTGTTGTCAACCTTATTTCCATCAGCATCTTTTTCTTCAATCCCGAACAATTCGACAAATGCTCCTCTTGTTCCAGAACCATCTTCACGAGATATTACAATAATTTCTTTTTTAGCATCAAATTTATCATCACCTGTGCATCCAACCATTGTTGTGATAAACAAACCAGTTGATAATATTATACTTATAATCTTTTTCATTACTCTACCTCCGTAATTTTTATATTGTTTTATTGTATAATCATATAATATACTATGTATGTAAAATTCTAAAGCAGCGTAATGTTAAATCTATGTAAAATTAAAAGCGAAATAATTGAACCAAAGTTCAATTATTTCGCTTTATAAAATAAATCTCTATTAATTTTATGCTTGTGTTATCAGTCTTTTCATCATTACTAAATCAAAAATATCAATCTTTCCATCATTGTTAAGGTCAGTTGCTATAGCTTGGTTTGGAGTTAATTTAACATTGCCGAAAAGAACCTTTTGTAGATTAATTACGTCAACAATATTTGTTATTCCATCACCATTAGGATCGCCTATTTCATAAATTCCATCAAAAGAAATACCATTTGCAGTTGCATAAGCTTCAGCACTTGTATCCTTATCACCTATTATTGTAAAGTCAGGATAAACTGCTTGAACCCATGTTCTACCATTTAAGAAATATCCGTATCCAATAGCTCTATATCCAATATTTGCAACATTGGCAGGAACTCCTATGTTCTTTACTTTATCACATGAATAGAAAGCATATTCGCCTATTTTTTCAACTGTGTTTGAAATTGATACGCTTTCAAGGTTTTTACATGATGAAAACGCAAAGTTTCCAATGCTAATAACACCCTCAGGTATTACTAACTCTGTTAGACCTGTGCAACGTGTAAACGCTGATTCACCGATAGTTTCAGTGCTGTTTGGAATTGTTATACTTGTTAACGCTGAACACCATGCAAAAGCATTACTACCAATACTTACAACGCCCTCAGGAATTGTTAAATCTGATAGTCTTGTGCAAGATGCAAAAGCATAATCAGCAATACTTGTTACTCCAACTGGAATGTCAATTACTTCTAGCTTGTCGCAGAAATAAAACGCTCTATCACCAATTCTTTCAATATTATTTGAAAGAATTACGTTCTTCAAATCAAAGCAATACGAGAATATTCTGTCGCCGATACTTTCAACACTATTTGGAATTGTAATATCTGTTAAACTCTCACAATATGCAAAAGCTTCGTTTCCAATAGATGTTACACCATCAGGAATTGTAATTGTCTTTAGGCTTGAGCAATAAATAAACGTTCTACTGCCAATACTTTTAATGTTTTGTGGTAATGTTATTTCTACCAAATCCTCATTCCATGAGAATGCCTCATCACCAATGCTTACAACGCTATCAGGCACTTCAATGCTTGTTAAGCTTGTGCAAGCTAAAAATGCCATATTGCCAATAGTTGTAACGCTATCAGGAATGATAATCTCATCTATTGAGCCACACCATGCAAAAGCTCTACCTACAATTTCTGTTACTGTTTCAGGAATAACATAGCTTTCCTGTGCTTTTGCTGCTGGGTGAGTAATAAGTTTTGTCTGTTCAAAGTTGTAAAGAACTCCATCAATATCACTTAGTCTATCATTGTTTTCGTCAACAAAGATATTTTCTAAGCTGATACATGGTGCAAATGCACCATTACCGATACTTGAAACATTTGCTCCAAGAGTAATGCTTTCTAGTTCTGTACATCCGATAAATGCTTGAGTTTCGATACTTTTAACTGGGCTACCACCAATTAAATCAGGAATTACAACATCTTTTAACTTTTCGTCACAACCTGTGATTGTTACTCCACTACCCGTATCATAATAGCTCAACCCACCTGAAGTTGAATCCTCAGCCGTAGCAAATGTTACTGGTATAGCTATAATACAGATAATCAAACTTAAAAATAATGCTAGCGATCTTTTTACTGACTTTTGCATTAACCATTCCTCCAATATTTATTTAATACTTTCATTATAACATATAAAAAAAAATTGGCAAGTATATAATAAATTTATCTGAAAAAGTTTATAATAATGTACAATATTTATAGATTATTTTAGTAAACTTGCCGATATTTCAAATCTTTATATGCAATAACACTTCCAAAAAAATTCATTCAATTTGTCAGTATTTATAAGCTGTTTTTTAAAAGTTTAACTTGAATTGAAGTTGATTATATGGTAGAATAAATATAGTAACATTTTATTATGGAGGCAGATATGACTAAATATGAGGAATTCCTAAATATATATAACGAAAATATCACCAGAAAAGGTTCGGATAAGCTTTTGCAATACCTTTTATCCAGTTCAAGCGACTTCTTTACTGCACCTTGTAGCACGAGATTTCATGGGTCATATGATGGGGGGCTTGTTGAGCATAGCGTTAATGTTTATCATTGCCTTAAAGACTATTTAAGCCGTGATAGAGTGAAAAATATGTATAATATGAATTTTACTGAAGAAACTATTGCAATTTCTGCTCTGCTCCATGATATATGTAAGATTAATACTTATAAAAAAGGGACTAGAAATGTTAAAGGTGAGGACGGAGTGTGGCGACAAGTTCCGACTTATGAATTCGCTGACCAACTCCCCTATGGTCATGGTGAAAAGTCTGTTTATATAGCGTCTGGATTCATGCGTCTTTCAAGGGAGGAATCTTTTGCAATTCGTTATCACATGGGGTTTTCAGGAATAGAAGACCAGCGTGCTATTGGTGATGCATTTGAAATGTTTCCATTGGCATTTGCTTTAAGTGTCGCAGATATGGAAGCTACATACTATATTGAGGGAAAAATTTAATAGGAGGCGAAGTGTTTTATGGCATTTTGGTATGATGATACAATCATTTATCATATCTATCCACTAGGTTTTTGTGGGGCATCTAAATTTAATGATAACGGAGATGTTATTTATAGCCTTGATAAAATTTATGACTGGATTGACAGCTTTAAGGAGCTGAATGTTGGGGCAATTTATTTTGGACCTGTGTTTGAATCCGTTGAACATGGCTATGACACAACAGATTATAAGCTTGTTGACAGACGTTTAGGCGATAATGAATCCTTTAAGAAAATCTGCAAAAAGCTTCATGATAATGGTATCAAGGTAATTCTTGATGGCGTATTTAACCATGTTGGAAGAGATTTTTGGGCGTTTAAGGATATTCAAGAAAAGGGTCATGAGTCAGCTTATTGTGGTTGGTTTTATAATCTTCACTTTGGTAGTCAGAGTCCTTGCGGTGATAATTTCTCATATGAGGGTTGGAATGGTCATTATAACCTTGTAAAGTTAAATCTAAAAAATCCAGACGTGTGCAATTATCTCATGGATTCTATAAACCTTTGGATTGATGAATTTGATATTGACGGGATACGTTTTGACGCTGCTGATTGCATAGATTTCGACTTTTTCAAAAGAGTTAAAAGCTTCTGCAAGGGTAAAAAAAGCGACTTTTGGCTTATGGGTGAAATTATACATGGTGATTATAATAGATGGGCAAATCCTGAAATGCTCGACAGTGTTACAAACTATGAATGTTATAAGGGAATTTTTTCCTCCCACAATGAAAAGAACTATTTTGAAATTGATTACTCTATAAATAGGCAAAAAGGAAACGGTGGAATTTATAAGGATATTAATCTATATAATTTTGTAGATAACCATGATGTTAACAGAATTATTAGTACGCTAAAGAATAAAGAGCATATTTTCAACTGCTATACTCTGCTTTATACAATGCCAGGTATTCCGTCAATTTATTATGGTGGCGAATATGGCGTTGCTGGTATAAAGGAGAATAATTCTGATGATAATCTAAGACCTTGCCTTGACTTCGAAAAAATGCCAAAGACTAATTCACATATTTATAAGCATCTTGTAAAGCTTGGTGAAATCCATAAGACCTATCCTGTGTTGGGTTCTGGTAGCTATCAAACAATTACTATCAGAAATCAACAAATGCTTTTCAAGCGTGAGGCAGATGGACAAGTAGTTTATATCGCATTGAACTTGGAGGACAAGGAGTTTGAATTCAGCTTTAAAACTAATGTTAAGCCTTTATTCGATATTCTCAACAATATTCCTGTTGTTATAGAAAATGAAACATCAAGGATTAAAGTTCCTGCATTCTCAGCTGCAATTCTAGCTGAGAACAAAGCTGTTGATAAACCTGTTGAGATTCTAAGTCATGACAGCATTTATGACGCTGAAATAATTATTGGTGGAAAATATATGTACTGTGGAATAATTTGTGAAGTAATTGCATTCGCAAAAGACGTTAGGACAATGGATGAACTCATTATATACCGTGACTCCAATTCTAACACATGGTCAACCTTAAAATCAATGTTTGTCGTTGGATAATAAGTTAAAGGGTAGAGTTAATTTAACTCTACCCTTTAACTTTATAAAAGCATAATTAGTCGTTTATTGGTTCCTGTTTGTTCTGGTTGTTTTGGTTGTTCTGATTCTTTTGATTGTTTTGATTCTTTTGATTGTTGTTCTGCTTGTTTTCACCATTTTGATTTCTTTGGTTTTGATTATTAGCCATAATAATTCTCCATTCTTCGCACAATAAACCAAAGCAAAGTCTTGTCAACTTGTGCGGTATTGACAAAACATTTAGTATGCTTTGATTGGGAGCTAATATAATTTTTTGCTCCGTTAAATCTATTATTTCATACTTTAATTCATTTATTCATAAAAAAACGAAAACCATAACAGTTTTCGCTTTTTAATATTAAATTTTATTATTTGTTTTGCTTTGAAACTTTTCAGCATTAACTACAAACCTTGTATGAGTTCCCTCACCGATTAGCCCTGCACTATCCGATGCACTAAGCCTAAAAGTAATTTCCCTGCCCTTTACATCAGTTACTTCTGCTGTTGCAGTAACTCCAATTCCAACAGGTGATGCAGCAACGTGAGAAATATTTATGCCTGTTCCAACAGTAGTTTCACCCTCATCAAGAAAGTCTGCAAGAGCATTTACTGCTGCTTTCTCCATTAACGCAACCATCATTGGTGTTGCAAAAACGTTTAGTGAGCCACTTCCAACAGCGTCTGCTGTATTGTTTTCATCAACAACTGTATCAGCTTTTCCAATAACACCATTATTCAACTTCTTCATCCATAAGCTCCTCATCAGAATAAATATTTCCAATAATTCTATCATATGTCAATACATCTAATGTTTCATCACTTGGCACATTTGGGCTATGGTTTGTTGAGTAAATAGGAAATTCATCCATCTTCTTGAGCATTTCTGTAGTAAAACCATTCTTAGGAGCACCAATCAAATCCATAATTATATATGGTAGATAAAATACTGAAGTCTTTTCATCTGGAACTGAATTATAATCAAGATCATAATTACTCCAAACAACATATGGCTGTTCATAAACAACAGAGCAATTATCCCCGTTAATTCCTAATGTATCATAAATATTATCCTCACCCTTGAATGATGGGAAGTGGTCGCCAACCATAACTAAAACTGTCGGCTCATCCAATTTATCTAAATCCTCAGTCAAAGCTTTAAGTGAATCAGAGGTGTATTTAATTCCAGAAAGATAATTAGTCAACTCATCATTAGGGTCATCCCCTTGATTATAAGGTTGATGATTTTGCATTGTTGTTGTGTGAATGAACAGTGGTTCATCTGTATCTTTAACAAGCTGATTAATCTGGTCGAAAACAACCTCGTCAGAAATGTATGATGTATAATAATCAACATCTACTGTGAAATCATCTTGAAATATCATTGTATCAAAACCAAAGTATGAATACTTAGTTTCTCTGCTATAAAATGTGCTTAGGAATGGGTGAATGTAAGCAGTTGAGTAACCCATATCCTTATACATTCTTGCGATAGTTGGCTGTTCTCTTTTCTCAAGCAATCGTTGAGGCATATTAGGGTCTTTCAGTGATCTTACTGGCAAACCGAAATTCAGCTCAAACTCAGTTCTAACTGTAAAACTTGCAAAGGTAGGAACAACTGTCGTTCCTTTATACCCCTGTTTTGCAACCCAATCATATCCGTCATATGCGTCAGTATCAAGGTTAAGCTCATCAAAAACCCTAAAATCAGCAAAAGCCTCCGACATTACCATAATAACATTAGGCTTAACAAAACTTTCACTTGCCTCGACCTCTAAGCTGTCCTTTAAATAGCCATCAACTGTATTAAGTGCATAATCAGTCGGCTCAACTAATTTATTAGATAAATTTTCAGAAGTAGTCTGTACAAAGAATGCCAAAAAGCTATTATTGTCAAACTTCTCATTAAGCTTAAAACTATTACTTGATACCGTTGTGTCAATGTCAAAAAGAGAATAAACAGGCATTGATACTGATGGTATTACAACAATTGAAAGACAGGTTGCAATACAAACAAAAGCAGCAGAAATCCTCTTAGAAAATTTAATTCTAATCTTAGGATTAAACCAAAATCCTGCAACAATAAACGCTAACACAATCACCGTATAGACAATTAATATCGGCGTGATTTTGATGTAAGCGAACGATGTTAGGCTCTTTGGACTTCTAGCCATACGCATATCTGTTAAAATTAAGTGGTTTCCATTTGTGCCAAACTTAAACAGCTCGACTATACTCAAAAAGAAATAGGTTACCCCAACAGAAAGCATTGCCAGCCAACCACGTTTTGATATTAACAAAATCGCATAAAAAATCAGCGATGCCATCAAAATATTAAAAAGCATAACAAGTGGCTTATTCGCAACAAAAAGCACGAATTTACTTAAATGTTTAGCCTGATTTATCTCAGCCATACTAACTATAAAAATCGGAAAAAGCAGAACTAACAAGCGATTAGTCATGCTATATTTAGTGGTATTAAGCTCACGTTTAGCATTAAACTTGTTTACTTTCGACTTAATTGTTGAAAATAATCTTGTAATAAATGAGAATTTTTCTTTCATTTAATCACCTTTTTATAATATTTATTTTATAGTAAATTAATCTATATTTAACATAATAATTATAACACATTAAATTCAAAACTTCAATTGTAATATTAGAAAAAAAAATACTTCTTCTATTTACATAAAAACAGCCAATCTTTTTCGTCTAAACTTAGCTATTTCTTACAATGTTTCTGCTAATTATTATAAATATTTAACATTTAGATAACGAAACCACCATTCACACCAAGAACCTGACCTGTAATAAAATCTGCTTTATCAGATGCAAGATAACACACTGCATTTGCTACATCTTCAGGCATTCCAAGCCTTTCGAGTGGCGACTCATCTCTCAATTCATTCATTTCATCATTGCTCAAACTTTTGTTCATATCCGTCATAATAACTCCAGGAGAAATGCAATTAACCTGTATTCCAGATGGTCCAACCTCTTTTGCAAGTGCCTTTGTAAAGCCAATAACAGCAGCTTTGGAGGTTGAGTAATGCACCTCACAAGACGCACCTACCTCGCCCCACATTGACGAAATATTTATAATTTTGCCACTTTTCCTATTTATCATATGTGGCAAAACTGCTTTAGCACAATTAAGCGTTCCCTTTACATTTACATCGAAAATTCTGTCTGCATCACATTCGGAAATATCCGTAAAAAGCCCTGTCGTAGAAATTGCAGCATTATTCACAAGTAAATCTATTTTGCCAAACTTCTGAATTATCGTATTAACCATATCCAAAACTTGATTATAATCAGCGACATCTGCACATAAAGCCAAGCCATTTATATTGTTACATATTTCACAAGCCTTTTTAGAATTATTGAGATAATTCACAGCAACTGTATATCCATTCAACGATAAAAACTCAGCTGTTTTCGCCCCAATCCCCCTTGAGCCTCCCGTTACAAGAGCAATTTTATTCATTCCCATCAATCTTCCTTAGCCTTAACCTTTTTTCTATTTCCGTCCTCATCAACTATAACACAGCTTTCAAGCGTTGATACGATACTTCTCTTAAATGAATCCCTATATTCCTGTCTTAGCTTTGCCTGTTCCTCTTTTTCTTCATCATTTAATCCAACAGTCTTAGATTTTCTTGAAAGTTCATTTATTCTATCAATTTTTTCCTGTACCATTATTGTTCTCCTTAAAATAAAAGTATGTGACTTCAGCCATGCAACAGGCTTTCATCACACAATCGTGCCACCACCAACTACTATATCACCATCATAGAACACAACTGCCTGACCACTTGTTACAGCCCTCTGTGGCGTGTCAAACGTAACAAGTAGCTGTCCATTACCATTTACAGAAACTGTTGCAGGTTGTTCGTTTTGGCTATATCTTGTTTTTGCAGTTACTCTAATCGGTTCGGTAATTTCTGCAACAGAAATAAGATTTATATCTTCAGCAATCAGCGTTTTTGTGTAAAGCTCACTCTCGTCACCAAGCGTTACAGTATTATTAATCGAATCCTTACCAACGACATAAACAGGCTTTCCAAAGGAGATACCAAGCCCCTTTCTCTGCCCTATTGTGTAATGTATTATGCCTTTATGTGTACCGATAATATTACCATCCGTATCCAAAAAACTTCCTTCCAATATTTCGCTTTCTGTATTAGCCTTGATGTAGCTAGCATAATTACCATCTGGAACAAAGCATATATCCTGACTATCAGGCTTGCGTGAATTAATAAGCTCTGCCTTTTCAGCAATATCACGAACAACAGGCTTATCCAAATCCCCAAGTGGAAACAAGGTTTTAGATAGCTGATACTGAGTAAGCGAATACAGAACATAAGTCTGGTCTTTAGCTCTGTCTTTTGGACGTTTCAACAAATATCTACCAATGTTTTCGTCATAATCGACAGTAGCATAATGTCCAGTTGCAATATAATCATACCCCAATGTTTCAGCACGATTAAGCATTTTATCAAACTTAATATGCCTATTACATTCTATGCAAGGATTAGGCGTTTGCCCCTTAAGATAGCTTTTTGTAAAATGCTCCATAACATCGTGCTTAAAGCTATCCTTAAAATTAAAAACAAGATGTTCACACCCAAGCTTATAGCAAACCCTTCTTGCATCCTCAACATCTGTAAGCGAACAGCAAGTGCGTGATGTATCATCAATTTCTATATCATAATCGGAAAAAAGCTTTAGCGTAACCCCTGTCACATCGTAGCCGTTATCTAGCAGAAGCTTTGCCGCAACAGAACTATCCACTCCTCCACTCATTCCAACCATTACTTTCTTGCTCATAGTTTCTCCCTTAATTATCAATTAATTCCTTAAATGACATAACTGTCCTGTCGCAAATTTTCGTTATATCGTTCCAATCATCTGCCGATATTTTATCATACATACCCATCACATAAAACCCAGCTTTCTTAGCCGTTTCCATACAATGCAAGGCATCTTCAAAAACAGCGGTTTCAGATGGTAAAAGCCCTAGTTTTTCCGTTGCACAAAGATACACCTTAGGAGAAGTTTTCCCCTCCCCTACATCCGAACAAGTCAACACAAACTTAAACCTATCAATCACACCTAAACGTTTCAGTGCTGACTCCGCAAGTGTTTTATATGTAGCAGTTGCGACACAGTATGGTATATTCTTTTCATCTAGCCAATCAAGAAACTGTTCTGCATATGGCTTTAACTCAATATTTTTCGCATACTGTTCACAAACAATTTCCTCAATCCTTTTTATTACATAATCATTCGTATGTAAAAGCTTAAACTCGTCAATAAAGAACTGTGCTGACTCCTCAATCGACATCTTCTTTACAATATCTGAAATATTTGAATGATTAACTATACCGTTTTCAGCAAGAAAAATCTCGTCTACTCTTTCCCAAACCTCCATTGAATCAAGAATAGTGCCATCAAGGTCGAAAATTACGCCTTTATATATTTCAATCACTTCCTACTTTTGTTATTTTATAGCAACAGCCTGTTTACCAAGCTGAATATATCTTTTTTCAAATGCTTGTAAATTATATTTAACAATACCTTTAAGTGGATCAGAAACCGTTACTGTTCCCTCAACTAAATCATACCCTGTTAGAACTACACAATGCTCATTTTGCATCCAATAAACATCAATATTACCAGCCAAAGACCATGCATATATTTCTCTCGGCTCAACTAGCGACATCGTACACCATACAACTATCGGATAATCACTTGAAACCACCTTAAAAAGGTCTGAAAGCTCATAGCCACTTAAATCTACAACGGAGTGCATATTGCCATAATCATTTAAAAATTTTTGTGCAGTATTAACAATGACTGGTGAATAACAGCCATAGCCTCTTTCCGTTTGGGGATTGCCAATAAAAGCAGTACTAAAATCAGTTGCACCATATTTCTCTTTTATAAGATAATTATTAGCCATATCCATTTTCCCAATTGTATACCCAAAATAATTTAGAACAGTGGTAAGTGAAGTAACCTCACAGCCTGTCGGTAACTCAGGGTTTTGATAAACAGCATTCACATTAATTTGATGTGACTCAGGCGTAATATATTCTAAATTAGATAAAATATCGGAAAAGGCATTATTCAAATTAGGCGAAACTGTCTGTAATGTCCACTTAGTGCGTGGAACAGGCTCTGGGACAGGTTCTTGCATAACTCTCATTTCTGTTTCAGCTACAGTTTCAGTAACCACCTCAGTTTCAGTAACACTCTCCTCTGTTTGAGCTTCCGTAGTTGTAACTACTTTAGTAACCTTCGTTGTTACTGTTGTCACTTCCGTTGTGTCCGTTGTTTGATCAATATCACCCTTCATTGCAATCACACTTTTTTCATTAGATTTGTCCCCTTCAACCTTGCTATATATGTTTATAAAAATAATAACAGCAATTACTGACAGTATAATTATTAACCCAGTTATTTTTTGTTTCCGTGTAACATTTTTTAACATTAAGAATCTCCTATTGTTTTTTATTCGTCATATTTTCAATAGTGTCAAATTTATTATGTCTATTCTAATATTCCTATCTTAGCACGATAATCTATTCCTGCTGACTGAATTTCTGGCGTTGCAAGAGCATAAATATCAGTTGAACGTGATTCTATTTCTGTATATCGTTTAGCAATTTCTCCCGTTTCTGAAAGCTTTGCAAGCGATGTCGCAAATGGTATCGTGCTTTTTTCCCTCGCTTCTGCTAGTATATCACATCCTCGCTCATTTATCGCTAAAATTCTTCCGTATGGTGGTGGTTGAGCTAAATCCTTTTTTTGTATGCCAATAATTGCACACATTAAAATACGTCGAATTCTTGCCATTGGGTATCGCTTAGTCTTTATCTCAACAATTAGCTCGTTATACGATGTAGAGCCTTTTGCAGAAAGAATTCGGTTTTCAAGCCCTTGCCCAATATCAGGAATCCCCCTCAACTCCTCGTCAGTCATATTGCGAAGCTTATAAAGAATAATTCTTTCTAAATTACTTATATTCGCAATACCTCCTTTTCTTTTTTCATTGCGTATCAAATCTGCAGTTTCAATCGGAATAAGTTCAGAAAAATCATTGTCCTCAACCAAGCACTGCCTAATGTATGATGCACTTGAGATATTACCGGAATAACTGTTCGCATCATGCATTGCACTTTTTCTCTGTACCGTAAAGGGCTTGATTTTGGAGTTAACCAAAACAATTGCTTTTATATATTCAATTGCAAGGAGATTATTTGGTCCATCAAAAAGTCCTGCAACAACACTACCATAATTCTTTCTAATAAGCTCCTTTAATGCAACAGGATAAGATGTCCCCACCTCCATCATTTCTCTTAACTCAGGTAGCTTTGAACAGGTTATACTCGACTGAACTGCTGCATAAAGTGACTCAAGATGCCCACACTCACTACCAAATGAAAGTTCCTCAACGCAACCTAATGCATTCAAAAGATAAACTGCTCCCCTTGCAAAAACTTCTGCTGATGACAGCGAATAGGCAACAGGTAGCTCAATTACAAGGTCAACGCCAGCTTTTACTGCTGCTTTGGCTCGATCAAATTTATTTATAACAGCTACATCACCACGCTGTACAAAATTGCCACTCATCACTGCAACAATATGAGTAGCACCGTTTTCCCTAGTTTTCTGTATGTGGTACAGATGGCCATTATGAAACGGATTATACTCACAGATAATACCTGATACTTTCATTTTATCACCCCAAATATAAAATTTATCGGAATTTATCGTTAATAACTTGCAACCTTTAAAAATATATTTAACTCTTATTTTTAAATAACTTGCATTTTGTTGAATAAAGGTGTATAATACAATATCGTAATGATTTATTATTTATTTTGAAAGGATGAGTTATTTTGATTATTTTGGTCATTAACGCTGGAAGTTCATCTCTGAAATATCAGCTTATTGATATGAAAAGTGAAACCGTAATCGCAAAGGGGAATTGTGACAGAATTGGCATTGATGGTAATATCTCACACAAGGCATTCGATGGAAGAACCTTAAATGAAAGTTGTTCATTCCCAACACATACGGAGGCTTTCTTAAAGCTGGTTGACACATTAACTAAAAGTGATGCTTCTGTTATCAGCAACATGGGAGAAATTTCAGCAGTTGGACACAGAGTTGTACAAGGTGCTGAAAAGTTCACTAAAACAATTATCGCTGATGACTCTGTTATTGATGAAATTGACGCATTAGCCGAGCTTGCACCAGTTCACAACCACGCTCATGCATTAGCTTTGAGGGCTTGTAAAAAAGTATTGCCTGACGGTGTTCCACAGGTCGTTGTGTTCGATACAGCATTCCACCAAACAATGCCAAAGAAAGCATATATGTACGCTTTACCTTACGAATGTTATGAAAAGTTAAATGTTCGTAAGTATGGTTTTCACGGCACATCACACCGTTTTGTAACACAAGAAATGGCAAATGTTCTTGGTAAAAAACCTGAAGATTTGAAGATAGTTTCATGCCATCTAGGTAACGGTTCATCAATTTGTTGTGTTGATGGTGGAAAATCAGTTGACACATCAATGGGATTTACTCCTCTTGACGGTTTGATAATGGGTACAAGAAGTGGTGAAGTTGATGCTTCCGCTGTAACATATGTTGCAAAAAAGCTAAACTTAAATCCATCTGAAATGGATGATTTCCTAAACAAAAAAAGTGGGTTCTTGGGAGTTTCAGGAATTTCTTCTGATAATCGTGACTTAGCTGAAGCTTGTGAAAAGGGCGATAAAAGAGCGATTCTTGCTTGTGACCTTCTTCGCTATCAGATTAAGAAATATATCGGTGCATACGCCGCTGTTATGAACGGACTTGACGCTGTAATCTTTACAGGTGGTATCGGTGAAAATGCACCTGAGGTTCGTGGTGGTGCTTGTTCTAATATGGAATTTATGGGAATAAAGATTGATGATAAGGCAAATAAAGGAACAAGAGGACGACTTAGCAAGATTTCGACCGATGACTCAAAAGTACAGGTTTGGGTTGTTCCTACTAATGAAGAACTCCTTATTGCTAGGGATACTAAGGACTTAGTATTAAATAAGTAAGTTATTTCTATTTAAATATCTTTTACAATACTAATAATTATATCACATCACACCTACTAATTGCAACACCTATTTTATTAACATAATTTTACATGAAATAGCTTAAAAGTATCTCGTATAGATTCTTTTAAATAAAATAGTTTTTGGGAGTATTAAGATGAATTTTAAACTTTTAGAAAAAGCAGAACTTGCAAGGGAAAATTCCTATTCACCATACTCAAAGTTCAAGGTCGGTTCAGCGTTATTACTGAAAAATGGTAGTGTTTTTACTGGCTGTAACATAGAGTCTGCATCGTACTCTATGACTTGTTGTGCTGAAAGAATAGCCTTTTTTAAAGCTGTTTCAGAGGGCAACAATGAATTTGAGGCGATTGCGATTGTGGGTGGATTTAATGACACAAATGAGCCATGTATGCCGTGCGGTGCGTGTCGTCAAGTTATGGCTGAATTTTGCCCACCAGATTTCAAAATTATTTTGAAGAATAACGATGAAATCGAAACATATTCCTTGTCAGAACTGCTACCTAAAAGTTTTTTATTAAATAAATAATTTTAAAGGAGTGTTTTTTAAGTGAAGTACGAAATTAAAGGTGCCCCACTGCCAGTTGTAGTTTGTAATCTAGAAGCTGGTGAATCGTTAAAAACCGAAAAAGGTGCTATGAGTTGGATGTCAGGAAATATGCAAATGGAAACTAATGCTGGAGGCGGACTTGGGAAAATGTTTTCTCGTGCAATTTCTGGCGAATCAATCTTTCAAAATGTCTATACTTCACAAGGTGGGCCTGGCATGATTGCTTTTGCGTCAAGCTTTCCTGGTAACATCTTAGCTATGGAAGTTTCGGCTAACAGGACAATCATTGCTCAAAAATCAGCATTCCTAGCATCTGAAAAAGATGTTAATATGGAAATATTCTTCCAGAAAAAACTTGGGGCTGGTTTCTTCGGTGGAGAAGGTTTTATTATGCAAAAATTCACAGGTAACGGTATGGTTTTCCTTGAAATTGATGGTAGCATCGTTGAGTATGACCTTGCTCCTGGTGAAACAATGATTCTTGACACTGGACATCTTGCTGTTATGGACGGCACTGTATCTATTGATATTCAAACTGTCAAGGGTGTTGGAAATGTTCTTTTTGGTGGCGAAGGCTTGTTCAATACAAAGGTGACTGGTCCTGGACATATTTGGCTACAAACTATGCCTGCGTCTAATGTTGCTTCAGCTTTATCTCCATACTTAGTAAAAAATAGCTAACAGAAAATTAATCTCTAAAAAGATAAAACATCACTAACAAATTAAAGTTAGTGATGTTTTTGCAAGTTAAGTGTTTTGCTGGTTATTTTATTATTAAAATTCTATAACAAAAATAAATTTTGCTTGTAATATTTATAAATAAGTGATATAATTAATATGTTTTATGGAAACTGACAAAAGGAGGAGAACTTTATGAAAAAAATTCTGGATAATGCATGGACAAAACATATTCTATCATCTTTTAGTATTTTTTATGCTATAATTGTTTATGCTTTTTCATTTTTTTCACTGTTCTATACCGTCGCATTAGAGGATAAGTTATCCTTTTCTATGTTATTGCTTGGAGTTACTCTCTTTTTCGGTACAATTATGATTTTTACACGAAAAGAAGTTATCACCAGAGTTGTATCAATGCTTATGATGCCAGCAATACTGCCAATAATCCTGTTCTATTTTGGTGAGTGGGCGATAATTATTCCAATCTGTACAATGGTTATAGTCATGTTTTTTGCGTGTGGTGCAACCGAACGAACGAAAACTATTCTAGGCACACTTTTTCTTTTGCTCTATATTTTCGGTGCTTTAGGGTATTTCTTACTTACAACGCTTTTCTCAACCGATTACAAGGAAACAACTATACGAAGTCATATAGTTTCACAATCTGGTGTTTATCGGTGTTATATTACAGATACTGATTCAAATTCCACTCTTGGTACTAGAGTTTATGTTCAGCCAAATAACTATGATATTTCAAATGATTTTGTTACATTTGAGGCTAAGGGATATAAGACTAGGGTTTATGTAGATAATAGTATTGGCAGAAAAAGTGGGCATGATTTACTGATTGAATGGCGTATTGAGAAACGTGATGACATTGTTGCTCATCTACTTAGCCTTAATCCTATGCTTGAATTGAATTTGAGTGAGGACCAGTTACAGCTTATAAAGAGAAAAAAAACCGATAAGGTTTATCTGAGCGAGCTTACGGCTGAAGATTACAAATTACTAGGAGTTAAAGAAGAGGGCGATGTTATGTACATTGATGGTGAAGTGCGTTTTAGATACTTTATTGCTGTCCTCAATGAAAGCTTCGACATTTCAAATAGAAAAATCATTTTTTAGAGTAAGTTTTTTATTATATAAAATAAAGCCTTAATTCTACTGTAAAACAGTTGAATTAAGGCTTTTAGTTTTGAGTTTACTTATTTTCTTTCGCTTCTATATCAGCTAATGCATCTTTTCTAGAAAGATTGATTCTTCCCTGTGCGTCAATTTCCATTACCTTTACGACAATTTCATCGCCAACTGACACAACATCTTCAACCTTTTCTACCCTTGAATTGTCAAGCTTGGATATATGCACCAATCCATCCTTTCCAGGAGCTATCTCAACAAAAGCACCAAAGTTCATAATGCGAACAACTTTACCCTTGTAAATTGCACCAACCTCAGGGTCGTTTGCAATAGTTTCAACAATCTGCAAAGCTTTCTTAGTCATTTCCATATCAACACCCGAAATAAATACATTTCCTTCTTCATTGATATCAATTTTAACGCCACATTCAGCAGAAATCTTCTGAATAACCTTGCCACCCTGTCCTATTACATCTCTTATTTTGTCAACATGAATTTTTGTCTGGAGCATCTTTGGAGCATGCTCACCAACAGTTTCTCTAGGCGTGCTGATAGCCTTCAACATAATTTCATCAAGTATATAACAACGTGCCTTGCGTGTTTTTTCAAACGCCTCCTTGATGATTTCAATAGTCAATCCATCAATCTTTATATCAACCTGTATCGCAGTAATACCGTTATGTGTTCCCCCAACCTTAAAGTCCATATCACCAAAGAAATCCTCAAGACCTTGAATGTCAACCATCGTCATCCATCTGTCACCCTCTGTTATAAGCCCGCATGAAATACCAGCAACAGGTGCTTTTATTGGAACACCAGCATCCATAAGTGCAAGTGTAGAGGCACAAATTGAGCCTTGTGATGTTGAGCCATTAGATGATAATACTTCTGATACAAGTCGCATTGCATATGGAAAATCTTCAACGCTTGGAAGTACAGCCTCCAAAGCCTTTTCAGCCAAAATTCCATGTCCAATTTCACGTCGTCCTGGTCCTCTGCTAGGTCTTGTTTCACCAACAGAATATGATGGGAAATTATAATGATGCATATATCTTTTTGTTACTTCTTCATCAAGTCCATCAATCCTCTGTGAATCGCTTATTGGTCCTAATGTAGCAACTGTTAATACCTGAGTTTGTCCTCTTGTAAACATACCTGAACCATGAACTCTTGGCAATAATCCAACCTCTGCTGCAAGTTGTCTGATGTCATCAAGTCCCCTGCCATCAACACGCTTGCCATCATCCAACAACCAACGTCTTACTACATACTTCTGTAGCTTATAAATACACTCAGTTATCATGGCAATCTGTTCTGGATAAACCTCATCAAACTTAGCATGAATTTCATCCTTAACAGGTGACAACCTTTCCTCACGAATATTTTTATTATCTGTATCAAGAGCAGCACGAACCTTTTCAATTGCAAAAGCACTTATAGCCTCGTACATATTATCGTCAACTTCTTGTGACTCAAATGAAAACTTTGGCTTACCAATAGTAGCCACTATTTCATTTATGAACGCTACAAGTTTCTTTATTTCCTCATGTCCAGCAATAATAGCCTGTAACATAGTATCATCATCAACTTCATTTGCAGCAGCTTCAATCATAACTACCTTGTCCATAGTTGCAGCAAGAGTAAGATGTAAATCATTTTTTTCTCTCTGTTCAAGAGTAGGATTTAGCACAATTTCGCCATCAACAAGCCCAACACTAATACCACCAATAGGGCCATTAAAAGGTATATCAGAAATTGAAATTGCTATTGAAGATGCAACCATTCCTACAATTTCTGGCGAATTATCAGGTTCAACTGCCATAACTGTCATAACAACAGATACGTCATTTCTCATATCTTTAGGGAATAACGGTCTAATAGGTCTATCCACTACTCTTGAAGTCAAAATAGACTTATCCGATGGCTTTCCTTCACGCTTCATAAATGAGCCAGGAATTTTACCAACTGAATACAAACGCTCCTCATAATCCACTGAAAGTGGGAAGAAATCAATTCCATCTCTTGGCTTTTCGCTTGCTGTTACATTTGCCATAACAACAGTTTCGCCATAGCGAACCCAGCACGAACCATTTGACAATTCACAAGTTTTACCTGTTTCTACAACAAGTTCCCTACCCGCAAACATAGTCTTAAAAACCTTATAATTTTCAAACATAAACTGCCTCCTATTTTTTGACAGTAGCTTTAGCAATAAACCTCAATTCCTGATTAATCAAGATGCAAGGTTTAATGCTAAAACAACCACCGTCATTATATAATGTCCATATTTCTTATAAACATTATTGCCTATGTCGGATACACTGAAAAGGCAGAAAGGAAATTCATCCCAACTGCCTTCTTCGCATTATCCTACTTACGTATGCCGAGCTTAGCTATTATTTCACGGTATCTGTTGATATCCTTCTTCATCAAATACTGCAAAAGGTTACGTCTATGACCAACCATTTTAAGCAAGCCTCTACGTGAGTGATGGTCCTTCTTGTGAATTTTCAAGTGTGCAGTCAAATCATTAATTCTCTTTGTAAGAATTGCAATTTGAACTTCTGGTGAACCTGTATCATTTTCATGAGTACGATTCGCCTCAATAACTTCATTCTTTTCGCTCTTTAGTAACATAATTTCACCTCTTTTAAATTTTACATCCACTAACTTAGAATAAGGTAGGTAAATTCCTTTTCAGGCATAATCCATAATCCAAGTACACGGAATGTATATATTATATCACATCTATTTCACTTTGTAAATGCTTTTTTCATTTATTTTTACATTTTGATGCTTATTTTACGCATAGCTTTTGGTTTTGGTTTGCTTTGTTTTCTTTGAATATACTTTGTGTATCGTTGGTGTTAGTGAAGTACGGTTTTTGTTTCCTTTGAATACTTTATGGATTATTTTACTGTGCCATGTAGATTAATATAAAAAAAGACTCAACAGTAGTTGTGCATTTCTTTGTGCAAGCAAAGAAATAAACACCCTCTACTAAATTTAACCGTACAGAAAGTAGATTGAGAGTAGTCAGGGTAAATTAGAACGATAATTAAATTTAACAAGCAAAAGTATGTTGAGGGAAAGCAGGGTAAATAAAAACCATGCTTCTCCAAATCTAATAACGCAAACTATAATCAATGACAATAAAGGAAATAAGAACAAAAAAACAAAGCTATAATTAACAAACAAAAGCACATTCAATGTATTATCTTTCCTAAGCCATTTACATGCGAGGAGGTTGTTATTTGATGACTCATTGGCTTACGGTACTGATACCAATATGTTAAGTTTTGATTTAAGTAAATTTTTTATGATGGAGGTATTACCAAAACTGTTCTTACTTTTTCTCAAATCAAATTCTGTGGTAAAAGTTATGCCAGAACAATCCTAAACTGCTTTTCCGTCGCACATGGAAATCGCCTCCTAAGTAGAGTAGATGCGACGGGAAAGCAACTAATCAAAGCGAACTTCTTTGATTTTGGTTGAGCGTGCCTAGCCTCAGCGGCGTTGAGCTGCGTTTTTCTTTGGTTCGTTTCTTTGTACGCACAAAGAAATGAACACCCACAACTAGATTTAACAATACGGAAAGTATATTGAATGACAACAAGGCAAACAAGAACCACAGCCATATTTAAAAAACAAAACCATATCCAATGACAATAAATCAAACAAGAACAATAGCGAAAGTAAAAAAGGTGTGCGATGACTATCTCCATCGCACACCTATTCACACCATAATGCCTTAACTTATTGTGGGAAAGAATCAATCTGCCCCAACAAGTATTTTATATACAATGTTACATCAAAAACATTAACTTTGCCATCTTTGTTAACATCTCCATTTTTAGCACTGCTATTCTTATAGTTGCCTAAAACATATCTTTTTGCAAGCACTAAATCAGCAATATCCACTTTTTTATCCCCGTTAATATCACCTACAACATTTGGAACTGGCGGAACAATAACCTCCGAGCCATAATGTTCAGACACAGTTATACCATTCTTACCAAGTGGAACTTGATGATCAAGACCGATAAACTTGCCACCATCATTCTGCCAAAGCGAAGGCTCAACTAACCCATATTTCTCCTCATCCCATGTTTTCCAGTCATTTCCAATAAGCCCACCCGTATCACCCGAGTTAGGATTATAGCACCAGAACGTGTGATGAACTTTATTCTCAATCATATAATCACGCAAGATTGTCATCCACTTTTGGTTAATTCCGTCATCCATATGTCCACCCCACTCACCAATAAGCAACGGATAATCTGGTAACAAATAATCCCATGTGTCATGCATATAATCATCGTGGAGTGTCTGAAGAGTAAAGTCCTTATTAAACCACGCCTGAGCATAAACAGAAGGACCATATTCATGAGGTGAATAAACAAGTTGAGAGCTTCCAGTTAATGGGTTTTTAAGATTGATTGGGTGATCTTTAACACCTCTAAGGTTTCCACCCCACCATGCTCCGTAATAATTTGTAATTACTGGATAACCAATAGGTGGCTCTGCATAAGTATGCCCCTCAACTGGATAAACTTCAACACCCTCAACTAAAATCAATGCATGAGGATTAACTTCAAGAATTTTCTTTCCACAAGTTTCCGCAGCATAACGCCAGTTATCAACATCCGTAGAATCGTCCCACTTAGCTCTCGCTGTATCATTCGCCTTACCGTGAGGCTCATTTTTCAGGTCATAAGCAAGCAATGTATCGTCATTCTTATACTTGTCCGCAAGCCAAACAAGAGAATCTATCCAGTCATCTGTATCAAATGCTCCGTGATACCAAAGTGGCTTATCATGACCTGAGTTATCGGATTCGGCACTGTGAATATCTATCATAACCTTTATGCCATACTCCTTGCACTGTGCCATAAAGTAGTCAAAAAGTGCCATAGAATCTGTTTTAATGGGAACAAGGTCTATATTAATGCCCCCACCCATTGTGTCATCATAAGCAGTAACGCCTTTCGCCTCAAGTGGAGTACCGTCCATCCAGCTAACCAGAAGTTCAGTAGAAATAGGAACACGAATAATATTAAATCCCTTATCAGCAATGCCCGAAATCATTTCAGAAATCTCAACACTAGCCCACCATCCGTGGAAAATATTCTCAGTACAGTTCATGCCGAACCAGTTAACACCCGTCAGCCAAACCTCATTGCCGTTCATATCTAAAATTTTATTACCCTTAACATGAAGCCAATCGTCATTCCAGTGATCATTTGTAGCAGCAGCTTTAGCTGAATCTTGCAATGAACTAGATGGGATTAAGCAAGCTAATAACGCAATTGACGCCACGCCTGCAATAGCTCTTTTAAAAAAACTCATCACTTCTCCCCCTTATTTTTAAAAGTATGTGATTATATTACATATAACCTATTGTAGTACTATGAATAAACATATAATATACATATTATTATTATAATATTACATCAAAATAGCCAAATTGTCAAGCAATTGCTTAAATAAAGTCATACAATTTTTCAAATTATGTTTGGTTATTTTTACTTTTCAGCCCGTTTAAGTTACATAGTCTAACCACATCATCGCAAGAAATAGCATTTGTATACCTATTTCTGGAAATCCTGCTAGCACCTGTTGTATAAAAGCTATTACTTGAAAAAAATCTTTTAGGAGAATCAACAGAAACTATCTCGCCATTAAAAAACATTGCACACCTGTCCGAGTTTATGGCCGAAAATTCCACGTCATGACTAACGATTATTATAGTCATACCTTTTCTTTTTAGTTGTTGAAAAATAGCTCCTAAGTTTATTTTTGAATAGGCATCAATTGCTTTCGTTGGCTCATCAAATAGAAGTATCTTCGGCTTCAGCAATAGCAACTTCGCAATTGCAGTTTTTTGTTGCTCACCACCACTTAAATCAAATGGGTGAACCCCCAGTAACGGTGTGATATTTAGCATATCAGCAGTTTCAGCAATTAGCTTTTCGCTTTCCTCATCAGAATAATTCATAGCCTTACAAACCATATAAAAGTCAGCTTTAACCGTTGTTTTCAATAAAATTGTTTGAGGGTTTTGTGGAAGAAATGCAATATTATGATGATATAATTCTTGATATTTATATGACTTAATATTTTTTCCATCAACCAAAACCTTGCCCGAATAAGGCTTATTTTTGCCAAAAATAACATTCAATGTAGTTGTTTTTCCTGCACCATTTCCACCTAAAATTGTAAATATCTCACCTTTATTAACCTGCAAATCCACTCCTGATAAAACATCAGCGGAGTTCTTATCATACTTAAAATAGACGTTTTTCAGCTCAACTGCAATTTCTTTTTTAGTTGAATTAACATACTCATTTTCCAATTCTACTATATCATTCTTGTAATTATACAACAAATATTTCATCCCCTCTTTAACCGTCAAAGGGCAATCTGTTTTTGCATTTAATCCATTATAAATCCTCGTTGCACTAGGCAAACTAAAAAGCATTGGGTGGTCATTCCTTATGTTTCTAAGCTGATTACTCACTGCTCTAGGGCTATCGCAAAACAATATCCCACCACTTTCCATAGCAACTGCTTTATCTGCAATCGGAAAAATTTCTTCAAGCCTATGTTCTGAAATAATTACAGTTATCCCCAGTTCATCATTAAGCCTCTTTAACAGTGAGATAAATTCAGATGATGCTATCGGGTCAAGATGTGAAGTAGGCTCATCTAAAATGAGTAACTTAGGTTGCATAACAAGAATTGACGCTAAATTCAGTATCTGTTTCTGCCCTCCCGACAATTCGGCAGTGCTTTTGTGATACCAACCACTTATTCCAAAAAAGTTAGCTGTTTCAGCAACTCTCCTTCTGATTTCAGTAGAATTCACTCCCATATTTTCAAGTCCAAAAGCCAGTTCATGCTTCACCTTATCCGTCACAATCTGTGCTTCAGGGTTCTGCATCACAAACCCAATTTCACAAGCTGACACCCTTTTATCTAGCTTACTAATGTCAACACCTTTGAATTTTATCTCGCCACTCATCTTTCCAACAGGAGAATTTTCGGGCTTGAGAAGTTTCAATAAAGTAGTTTTTCCACAGCCAGTTTCACCAAAAACAACAATAAATTCGCCATCTAATACAGATAAATTTATATTATTAAGTATATTATTTTTTTGTGGGTAACTAAAACTCAAACCACTTATTTTTACAATATCCAATAAAAATCCCCCATTTTACGCATTCCTTATTCTCAATTATAGTAACATAAATTTCATGACTTTTCAAGCTTTACTCATAAAAAAAGCACCCATTTAATCAGCCATATAAAAATACAGCTGATTTCATGAGTGTAGTTAACATTTAATTTTAATTATTTATTTATTGCTGCCTTAAAATCCTTACCTGAACTTGTTTTTACAACCTCAAGAACATTGCTATCATATTGCAAGTGTATATCAACTCCGACAAATCCTGGATTGTTTTTTAAATCAATACCAACAGTCACTTCATCACCAGCGTTACCGCTTTCATTTGATACAATCATTGCAAATACACTTCCAAAAACTGTTTCACCCTTTTTAGCAGTTCCGCCAACAGTTACAGATCCATCAACAACTTTAACATCTAGAATCTTTGATTTAATTCCTTCTATCTTTTTCCCATTTTCATCAACTGAATCATTTGTGCCATAGTCAGCGAAATCAGTTCTTTTAAAGCTGATTGGATATGTTCCATTTATAGCATTGTCTTTAATCTTAAATGTAAACAGCAAGAATTCACCGTCAAAAATATAATCTTTTTGCAGTTTATCGTCAACCCAATAAGTCTGAATGGTTTTATACTCAGGTCTTGCAACTTGTCCTGAACTGCCCGAAGATGAGTTATCTACATTTGAATTAGTGTCGCCACTTGAATTACCATTGCTATTTGATGCACCACTACTTGCACCACTATCAGCTTTACTTGAATCACCTGCACCTGAAGAAGAGTCACCATCTTTAACTGGTAGTTTATCTCCATCTAGCAATATGTTACCATCAACATTAAAAAGAATATCACCATCTTGCATAGCTTTATTTAGTGCATCTGCATCCTTATCCTTCTCGGTAGTTTCTGCCGCTTTGCTTGATAAAGGACTAAGTTTTGAGTTGTTAGAGTCTTTTTCACAAGCAGTAAACGAAACTGACATTGCACAAATAATTCCTACTATAATTAGGGTCTTTTTTATTTTTTTCATTTTTAGCTCCTTAAATATTAAACTTTTCATACACATTTTTATATTATTCACAAATAATAAATCACCACAGTTTTATTTAATTATACACTTTCGAAATTTACTTGTCAAGCACTAAGTCAATCTTTCACCAATCTTTCACTTTAAAAATTCACAACTATCATGATTGACAAACATTATTATAGCTGTTAAAATTAATATGATATATAAAATTAGGAGATAATGTGAAATGAACAATATAAGCTATCGTGTAGCATTAGGTGGAATTGTGTCTGCACTCTGCCTTTTTGCGATGTTTTTAACAGGGGTTTTCCCTGTACTTTACCTAGTGTTGCCGATGATTGCGGGGGCACTTATAACCATAATAAGTACTGAAATTAATTCTAAATGGGCATTCCTTACATATGCATCAGTAAGTGTAATCTCCATTTTCGTCACTTTCGATAAGGAGGCTGCCTTGATTTTCATACTATTTTTCGGGCACTATCCTATTATAAAAGAATATATCGAAAAAATAAAACTTAAAATTCCACAATATCTTATAAAATTAGCTGTTTATAATTTTTGTGTAATACTAAATTTCAATATTACTATACACATTTTTGGTATGACAGAGATGGCTGATGAATTCCAAGAGTTTGGCAAATACGCTTTGTGGATATTCCTAACATTTACCAATGTTATTTTCCTGTTATATGACTATTCATTAAGTGGATGTAAAACCTTATACACAAAGTGGCTTAAACCAAAAATAGTTGGCAAAAAGCATTAAGTCAGCTATTCTTTTCCTCTTCTTTATTCTTTTTGTTCATCTTATTATTATATAAAATCCCCACTACACCTAATGCTCCCGTAAGGGCAAAAATTATAACGCTTATGAGGATATTTCCCTTACCTATTGATGCCCCGACAAAAACTGAGGTTGCTATTGATGGAATTCTTGCAACTGTTGATAACATAAAATATTTCATCGGATTAATTTTCGTAAGAGGAATAATGTAAGTTAACACGTCTTTTGGTGTTCCTGGCAATAAAAACAGTATAAATGTTAGCATTTCCAGCCTTTTTTCATCGTTCAAAATCTTATATTTACTTATTTTTTCTTCTGATACAAATGAATAAACAAGGGGCTTTCCAAAGCTTTTAACAAGGTAGTATACAATTATGCTTCCTGCCAAAATTCCCAAAAGTGTAAATATTAATCCCCAAAATGTACCGAATAATAATCCACCTAATATTTCAATCGGTTCACCTGGAATAAATGATATTACTACCTGAATCATGTGGATAAACATATACATTAGTGGTGCAAAAATGCCAAACTCTTCTACCTTTTGCTTTATTAAAAGTCTACCCTCCTCAGTTCTAAGGCTACTCAAAAGAGGGATGGATAAAACTGTAATCACAATTGAAACAATAAGAAATATTATTATAGCAACTAGCCTTATTTTATTTGTTTTGTCAAGTTTTTTCATATCTGCCCACCTTTTTTTATTCCTTATAAAATATTCTATACATATATCTATTCACTATTCATTATATCATAAAGCTTTTTTTCAAACAAGTATTGACAAAACTGAAAAAGTGTATTATAATATATTTGTAAATGCAACGATAGGAAAAAAAGTTAAGCTACTCTTTCAGAGAACTGCTGTTTGGTGCGAAGCAGTATTGTCGTTTAATCATAACTCATCCTTGAGCAGTCCGCTGAAATTTTAAAGTAGGCGTGAACGGGTTCTCCCGTTATAGAGATACACATTATTTGATGTGGTGAGAGGACACGATTATAGCATTTTGTTTCTGTTATATGGCTATTGTGTCAAAAAGAGTGGTACCGCGGAGTTTACTTCGTCTCTTTGCTGTAAGGGCATAGGAGCGGAGTTTTTTTATGCCCAAAAACATAAACTATATTTTATTTGGGAGGAAAAGAATATGAAAAACTTTGAAAAGTATACTCGACAATTTTTTGCACCGCCGAAAACTGAAATGAAATGGACTCAAAAAAACTATATTGACAAAGCACCAATTTGGTGTAGTGTTGATTTGCGTGATGGAAATCAGGCACTTATTATTCCAATGAGCCTTGATGAAAAGCTTGAATTTTTCAAGTTTTTAGTTGGTGTTGGATTTAAGGAAATTGAAATTGGTTTCCCTGCTGCTTCTGAAACAGAATTCAACTTCTGTCGAACATTGATTGAGCAAAACTTAATACCTGATGATGTTACTATTCAGGTGCTTACTCAAAGCAGAGAGCATATTATTGCTAAAACCTTTGAGGCATTAAGTGGCGTGAAAAACGCAATTGTTCACCTATATAACTCAACTTCCGTTGCTCAACGTGAACAAGTTTTTAAGCGTGATAAAAAGGAAATAATTGAACTTGCACAATTTGGTGCAAAGCTTTGTAATGAATATAAAGAAAAAACAGAGGGAAATTTCCGTTTTGAATACTCCCCTGAAAGCTTTACTGGAACTGAAATGGAATTCGCATTGGAGGTTTGCAATGCTGTTATTGATGTATGGAAGCCAACTGCTGATAATAAGGTAATCATAAATCTACCTGTTACTGTATCGCACTCCATGTCCCATGTTTATGCAAATCAGATTGAATATATGTGCGACAATTTGAATAACCGTGAGAATATTATTGTTTCACTTCATCCGCATAATGACAGAGGTTGTGCTGTTGCTGACAGCGAATTGGGCTTGCTTGCAGGTGCTGATAGAATTGAGGGTACACTTTTTGGAAATGGCGAAAGAACAGGTAATGTTGATATTGTAGTGCTTGCTATAAATATGTTTTCACAGGGTGTTGACCCAGAATTGAATCTTGAAAATATTCCTGAAACTGCTGAAATGTATGAACGTGTTACGAGAATGAAGATATATGATAGACAGCCATATAGTGGAAGTCTTGTTTTTGCAGCGTTTAGTGGCTCTCATCAAGATGCTATCGCAAAGGGCATGAAGTGGCGTGAGGAAAATGATTGTTGCTACTGGAATGTACCATATCTTCCTATTGACCCTAAGGATATAGGCAGAGAATATGATGGCGATGTTATACGCATAAACAGCCAAAGTGGTAAGGGTGGAATTGGCTTTATTCTTGAACAGCAGTTTGGTTATGATTTGCCGGCTAAGATGCGTGAGCATTTTGGATATGCTGTAAAAAATGTGTCTGACCAAAATCATAAGGAATTGATGCCTGATGAAGTCTATGCAATATTCAATGAGAAGTATGTAAATATTACCTCTCCGATTAAATTAATTGAAACACATTATAAACAGGTTGATGGTATTGACGCAAGTGTTACTGTTGACTTTAACGGCGAAACAAAAGTTTTGTCTGCTCTTGGAAACGGACGTTTAAATGCTGTTAGTAGTGCTATTAAATCAGGTTTGAATTTGTCCTACTCATTGCAGTCATATAAAGAGCATGACTTAGATGGTTCATCCAGTTCTAAGGCTGTTTCATATGTTAGTATTAAGGGTGATGACGGAACTATTCACTGGGGTGTTGGAATTGATACTGATATTATAGCGTCATCAAACAAGGCTCTTGTAAGTGCAGTAAACATTATGATAAAAGATAAAGCAGTAAATGAATAATTATATTGGTTTTGGATTAACAAATTTTATCCGACATTGATGTGCTATTCTTAGAAATTCTTAATTTCAGAAAAATATCGGTATAGTTTGGTGTGAATTACCAACTATGCCGATTTTTCTTGTTTTATTATGAATTTAGAAGGATGTTCAGAATCAAGATACTACCGCAATGGTAACACATCAATATTCCAAATCATTAATCTTATTGGATTTTATACGAAATTCTCCCACCATTTACTTTATTCCAATAACGAAAACTGCACATCCAACTTTAATTTTCATATGTTTTAATAACTTCTTCAGCTATCACTCTTTTAGAAACTCGCATATCCATTGCTTGTTTTTCAATGTATTTGTGTGCCTCATTTTCAGTCATCTTCAAAAAAGAAATAAGTAGACATTTTGCACGGTCCGTGAGTTTTATATCTTCAATTTTTTGAAGCAGTTTTCTATTTTCGCTACCAATTCGTTCAATTTTTCGTTGCATAGCATTTGCAACCTTTAACGTACTCCAAAAAAGCGACCTGTTAACTGGTTTTTGAAGGGTGATAATGCCACTACCCTCTGCTTTCTCCGATATTTCTTCAAAATGTTCACTTTTTACAAAAAGAATAACGGTTGTTTGATAATTTTCTGCAATCGACATTGCAACATTAATACCAAATTCATCAGTAAGTGGTGCGTTAATAATACACAAATCAAATTCATGGTTAATATATTCTCGTCTTGCTTCACCTGCATTTGAAACGGTAACGATATTTCTGTAGGCTGCTTCCGATAAAATTTCATCAAAAAAAATTCTGCTCTTTTCTCCACCTGTTACAACAATAGCACTACCCATGAAATCGCCACCTTTCATTTGTTTTGTTTTATGTTAAACAGTCCTAAAATAATGCTCTTTATCCACTGATTTCTCTTTCTGTTTTAAGTCAATATATCTGTTCAATAGTTCACTTCCAATTACATTCTTCACAAATGCACTGTTTTTTGCAATATCAAGTGATTCTGTTAAGTTTTCAGGCAATTTGGTAAGTTCTTTAATTTGACTTTCATCTACATTATAAAGGTCAACATCCATTGCTGGTGAAAGTTCAAGTTCTTCTTCAATACCATCAAGTCCTGCATTTATTACAAGTGCAAATGCAAGATACGGATTCACTGATGGATCTGGGGAGCGAAGCTCCATTCTCACCTTTTCACCCTTTGCAGCGGGTATTCTGATGAGCTGTGAACGGTTTTGATGTGACCAAGAAAGGTATTTTGGTGCCTCAAAGCTACCCAACCTTTCATAAGAATTAACAATTGGATTTAAAAATGCTGTCATTTCAGGAACTCTTTTTAGAACTCCAGCAATAAAACTTTCAGCTACTTTTGATTGTTCATCTTTATTGATTTTAAAGATATTTTTGCCGTTTTGCGAAAGTGAAACATTAATATGCAACCCATTTCCACTTTTATTTTCAAATGGTTTAGGTAAGAATGAAGCATATAAACCATTCCTTGCAGCAATAGATTTTACTACTGTTTTAAAGCTTAAAAGATTATCAGCCGCTATCAAAGCTTCACTAAATTTAAAATCAATTTCATTTTGTCCAGGACCTTGTTCATGATGCGAAGATTCTGGCTCAATCCCCATTTCTTCTAAACAAAGGCAAATTTCTCTGCGAACATTTTCGCCTTTGTCCATTGGTGCAGTATCTAAATATCCACCCATGTCAAAAGGTTCATATAAAGGCTCTCCATTTTCATCTGTCTTAAATAAATAAAACTCACACTCACTGCCAATTTGTGCTGCAAAACCCATACCACTTGCCCGATTTACAGCTTTTTTTAATATTGCCCTTGTGTCACATTCAAAATCCTCACCGTCAGGGGTCTTAATATCGCAGTAGAACCTCGCAACTCTGCCTATCTGTGGTCTGTATGGTAAAACTGCTATGGTAGTTGGGTCTGGAAATAAGCACAAATCCGACCGAATTACATCTGAAAAACCCTTGATTGCACAAGCATCAAAAGGCACACCATCTGAAAATGCACTTTCTAGTCCATCGGGCATAATGGAAATGTTTTTTTGTCCACCGAATATATCACAAAATGCAAGCTTGATAAATTTTATATCGTTCTCACTTACAAACTCCAAAACCTCTTTAACTGTATTGGTCATTTTTCACACTCTCCTTTCGCAAGATTGGGTTCAATTTTCTGTATATAATTGCTTATACGGATTTTTTACATTAGGGGTTAATCTATAAAATGGTTTTGATAAAATATCATCTATTGAAAGATTAAATATCTTGGCAAAGTCATTTAATATATCCAAAATGCTGTCTGGTCTTTCCTTGGAAACCGTTACCTGTGGTGGAAAATTAGAGAGTTTCTTGTCTGATCTTATCCAAACTTCACCGCCATGCATACCCGTTCCAGCAAAATTTCCCACTGGTACAGCTTCATCGTCGAGTCCTAAAACAATAATCTTACCACCTGCAAGATATTCCCCTAAAAAACTACCTGCCGAGCCACCCACAACAATAATAGGGCATTTATCCTTATACTGTTTCATATGAATCCCTGTACGGTATCCACTGTTTCCACGAACAAAGATTTTACCACCACGCATTGCATATCCAAGTGCATCTCCAGCATTACCGTGTACATATATTTGTCCATCATTCATTGTATCCCCTACGGCATCCTGTGCATTTCCATTCACAACACAGGTAGCACCGTCTAAATAACTTCCAAGAGCATTTCCAGGTGTGCCATTAATTGTTATTTTCTTATCTGAAAGTCCACTTCCAATAAATCGTTCACCAAGACAATTATTCACTAAAATATCACCTTCAGCTTCTCTTATTATACCATTTAATTCTTGATAATCAAACTCTAATGCATTAATTTCTTTCATCTTACTATTCACCTCCGAGCTTTTCTTGTCTTTTTTCCTTTGAGAAAGCTAGCAACGACGGTTTTTCACATATTAAATTAAAATCAATACTGTCAAGTGGTGTTTTCTCTTTTATCAAGGAAGTGTAAATTCCTGCTTTGTCTATATCCCCTATTAATATATATCCTTTTAAGACATTATCCCCATAAAATAGTTTCTTATAACTTCCATTCCCCTTGCTTTCATATGTTAGTCCTGAATAAGTACCTGCTGATATAATATGTTTTCCAAAAAATCCAATTGCATTCATTGGTATTGCTTTATCAAACTCTGCAGATCTACCTGCCATATTTATTCCTGCAGTATTGCCTTGTATATATGCATTTGGAAGTAGTGCCATAACCTTATACTCATCGCTTGAAATATCATAACTTTCAGTGCAATCTCCAGCAGCATAAATATCAGGCAAACTAGTTTCGCTTTTCTCATTTACAAGAATCCCCTGATTAATTCTACCACCAATTTCTTTTATTAAATTTACATTTGCTCTAACACCTACTGCTAAAACTAAAATATCAAAATCAATCTGAGTTCCACTTTTTAGATATGCCCTGTTTTCAGTAAGTTCGGTTATGGTATCGCCAAGATAAAATTCCATTCCTTTGCTTTCTAGATGTTCCTTGATAATAAAAGAACCATCTTCATCTAAAATGCTGGATAGCACTCTTGGTGATAAATCCACCAGAACACTGTTCACCTTTTTACTGATACCTTCAGCACATTTAAGACCAATTAATCCGGCACCAACAATTAATACCTTGCTATCATTGGTTATGGCTTTGTCTAAGAGCATTGCATCTTCCAATGATGAAAATGTAAATTTATTTTTTACACGTTCCAATCCTTTTATATTTGGGATAAATGACGATGAACCTGTTGCCACAAGAAGTTTGTCATATGCAAATTCTGTTCCATCAGCTAGTACAATTGTCTTTTTCTCGGAATTAACTTTTGTCACCTCTCCAAAAACAAGACTACAATTGTTTTTTTCATAGAAATCATTTTCTCTATATTTCATTCGCTCATGGTCAGTCTTTCCAAGAAGTAAATATGAGATAAGCGGTCTTGAGTATGTATGATACTTTTCGTTTGAAATAAGTGTAATCTCACCTTTTGTATCTATTTGTCTGATTCCTTCCACAGCCCCAATTGCCGCAGCAGAATTACCAATAACTACATACTTCATTTCAATCAGCCCTTTCCTCAAATACTATTGCTCCATTTGGACAACCTTTAACGCATTGTGGTTGCCCATCTGTGTTTTTCATACATAATTCACATTTTTGTGCCGCACCATTTTCAGATGGTGAAACTGCACCATAGGGACAACACAAAATACAGGTATAACAACCGACACACTTATCTTGTTGAATAGTAATAACACCATCATTTATAGATATAGCTCCCGTAATACAACCCTTTACACAAGCTGGATCAGTGCAGTGACGGCAGGATACAGCAAAACAAATTCCGTTTCCTTCTTCTAGTTTAATTTTCGGATTAATTTTAATATCCTTTAGTGCCAATGCCATATCTTTCTCATTTGTATTTGCAAAGGCACAATAATATTCGCAAAGATGGCATCCAAGACACCATTTTTCATTTACAAAAATACGTTTCATATCCCCACTCCATTCAAGATAATCATTTCTTTAAAGGTATTGATTAGAGCAAGAAAGTCCGCTTTTTTTTGCTGACATCTATTCACCCGCATGCTTAATACCTAATATTTCAAGTTCCTTGCTATTTAAGCCAATGCCACGAAGCATTAACCTATTTCCTTTTAATGCCTCAATTGAGTTAATTCCCATGCCACCCATCATTTCTTTAATTTCATGTTTCCAAGCATTTAGGAGATTAACCAATCTTTTATACCCAAGTTCTGGATTCAAGCGTTTTACTAAGTCCTCTCTTTGTGTCGCTATACCCCAGTTACATTTACCCGTCTGACAACTTCTGCATAAATGACAACCCAATGCTAAAAGAGCTGATGTACCAATATAAACACTATCTGCTCCAAGTGCTATGGCTTTTACGATATCAGCAGAATTTCGTATGCTACCTGCTACAACTATTGAAACATTATCACGAATTCCCTCATCTCTAAGTCTTTTATCTACGCTTGCAAGAGCTAGTTCAATTGGAATACCCACATTATCACGGATACGAGTTGGTGCTGCCCCTGTTCCACCCCGAAAACCATCTATTGCTATAATATCTGCTCCACTTCGTGCAATTCCACTTGCGATAGCTGATACATTATGTACGGCAGCAATCTTTACAATAATAGGTTTTTTATAATCAGTTGCTTCTTTTAAAGAATAAACCAGTTGTCTTAAATCTTCAATAGAATAAATATCGTGATGAGGAGCAGGAGAAATTGCGTCGCTGCCTTCCGGAATCATACGAGTTTTTGAAATATCCCCTACAATTTTTGTTCCCGGTAAGTGTCCACCAATACCAGGCTTTGCTCCTTGACCCATTTTTATTTCTATGGCAGCACCTTGCTCTAAATATTCCTTATATACACCAAATCTACCTGAAGCAACCTGCACAATGGTATGACTTCCATATTTATAAAAATCATCATGGAGTCCACCTTCTCCTGTGTTGTAGTAAATTCCAAGCTCCTGTGCAGCTCTTGCTAAACTCTCATGTGCATTATAGCTGATTGAGCCATAACTCATAGCTGAAAACATTATCGGCATTGAAAGCTTAAGCTGTGGAGTAAGGTTATTTTTAATCCTTCCCTTTTCATCTCTTTCAATTGAGCTAGGCTTACTTCCCAAGAATACCTTTGTTTCCATTGGTTCACGAAGTGGGTCGATTGATGGATTAGTTACCTGTGAGGCATTAAGTAATATTTTATCAAAATAAACAGGATAATCTTCAGGATTTCCCATACTGGACAATAAAACACCACCACTTGCCGCTTGTTTATATACCTCTTTTATGGTTTGCTCGCTCCAGTTTGCATTCTTCTTAAAAGTATGGTCACATTTAACAATTTTTAATGCTCTTGTAGGACATAGGGATACACATCTATGACAATTCACACATTTTTCATCATAACTCATCATTTTATTTCGGTCTTCTAAAAAAGTATGTGCCTCATTTGCACATTGCCTTTCACAAACACGACAGTTAATGCACCTATCATAGTTTCTTACCACTTCATAATCCGTATGTAAATAATTAATAGGCATTATTTGTTGCCTCCTTCCAAAAGAACAATAACACCTTGGCCACCTTTGGGCGAATAAACCTTATCCAAATTGTTCTCTATAATACGAATCGCAGCCTCTTCGCTTGCAATATATACCATATCATCTTTTTCTCCCACGACCATTGACCTAAGCTTCAATCGATCATTCAATGCTAAGAGCCCACCTTCAAAACCAACTAATATAGAAAATGGACCAGTAATAAGCTGTGCTGCAAATACATTCCTCAAATACTCGAGTGACTCTCTTTCCTTTTTCGGCTTTCTCTCAATAGTCTGCCAAAAAGGTGCCGCAACTACGCTGCAAATTTCACTCAGCGTCAAGCCCTTTCTTCTATGAAGATAATCTATTATATAAGTAATTACCTCAGTATCAGTTTGCAATGTGCATTTATATCCATACATTTCAATCGCTCGTCTGTTGGCATCATATGAAGATATCTCCCCATTATGTACTACCGAATAATCCAGCAATGCAAACGGATGAGCTCCTCCCCACCAACCTGGTGTATTTGTAGGATATCTTCCGTGTGCCGTAAAACAATAACCCTCATACTCATCTAAACGATAAAACCTACCTACATCTTCTGGAAATCCCACAGCTTTAAACACGCCCATATTTTTACCACTTGAAAAAATATAACTACCTGAAATATATGCATTAACTTTGAACACACATCTTGCTACAAATTCTCTCTCATCAAGCTGACTTTCACAGAGTCTAGTTGGGAGTGGTGTGACAAAGTATCTCCAAATAAGAGGTTCATCTGTTATTTCCTTCATTTTCCTAGTTAGAATTTTTGAAAGATTGATAATATCAAAATGTCGCTTTAAAAATTCTTCACATTCCACTTTTGATGACTCACTGTCATAAAAAACATGAAATGCATAATAGTCTTTATATTCTGGATAAATACCATAAGCAGCAAAACCACCGCCAAGACCATTACTACGGTCATGCATAACAGATATGGAAGTGATTATATCCTCACCTGAAAAACGCTTGCCGACTTTAGAAAACATTCCTGATATAGCACAGCCTGATGGTATTCTAACTTCTCCTTCTCGTTGCATTAAAAAACCTCCCTTTAACATAGCACACCATAACTTAAAAATGTGCCTTTATCGTTCGATAAATAAGTGAACTCCTCATAATTCTTGTGCAGTAAAAAGGTGTTCATTAAACAGAATTTTTGCCAACAACAGTTAGCTTTTCTGCTTAATGAACACCTTTGTCCATTGTTTATTTACAATATTTTATTTACAATATATTATAATTTTTAATCGTCATGATTTTTAAGTCTATACAGCAAAAAGGCTCTCATTAAACAAAAACAATGACAACAACAGCCAGTTTTCTGCTTAATGAACGCCTTTGTTCATCGTTTTTTTATTATATTCTAAAATGCTCAGATTGTCAATGCTTTTGCTAAATCATTTTATAATAAAATTTAATTATTATATTTTTATACAAAATAATTCTACAATATAAAATTTTTTTTATAATAATTTTAAAAATATATAATATCCTTTCATTTTTTCAAAAAAGGATTGACAAAATTAAAACACAGTGTTATTATATTAACATAAACAGCAAAGGTGCTGTGGGTAAAATAACCCACAGCACCTTTTTTATTTTAGTATCATTTATAAGGAGGTTTTTATAATGAATGTTCCAATTTTGTTCGGAAGTAACGTATTCAACGACAAGGTTATGAAAGCAAAATTACCAAAGGATACATACATGGCTCTCAAAAAAACCATTGCGAACGGTACACATTTAGAACTTGATGTTGCAAATGTGGTTGCAAACGCAATGAAGGATTGGGCAATTGAAAAAGGCGTTACACATTTTACACACTGGTTTCAACCGATGACTGGGGTAACCGCTGAAAAGCATGATAGTTTTATTACGCCTACCAAAGATGGTACTGTTATTATGGAATTTTCAGGCAAAATGCTTGTAAAGGGTGAGCCTGATGCATCTAGTTTTCCTAATGGTGGACTTCGTGCAACTTTTGAAGCAAGAGGTTATACAGCTTGGGACCCTACATCCTATGCATTTATTAAAGATGGTATTCTTTGTATCCCCACTGCTTTTTGCTCATACAGTGGCGAAGCATTGGACAAAAAAACTCCTCTTCTCCGTTCTATGGAGGCAATTAACAAACAAGCACTTCGCATATTAAATCTATTTGGAAACACCACTGTAAAGAGAGTTGTTCCAGATGTTGGACCTGAACAGGAGTATTTTTTAATTGATAAAGATGTATATCATAAAAGACCAGACTTAATTCATTGTGGCAGAACACTTTTTGGAGCAAGACCACCTAAAGGACAGGAGATGGATGACCATTATTTTGGCACAATTAAACCACGAGTGTCGGCATATATGAAAGAGCTTGATGAAGAATTATGGAAACTGGGTGTGCTTGCTAAAACAAAACATAATGAGGTTGCTCCAGGACAACATGAGCTTGCACCTATATTTTCTATTGCCAATATTGCATCAGACCATAATCAGCTAGCGATGGAGCTTGTTAAAAGTGTTGCTACTAAGCACAATTTAGCTTGTTTGCTACATGAAAAACCCTTTGCAGGTGTAAACGGTAGTGGCAAGCATAATAACTGGTCTATTTCTACAAATACAGGAATCAATTTACTTGAGCCTGGCGATACACCATTTGAAAACGCACAATTTTTATTGTTCCTCTGTGCTGTGATTAAAGCAGTTGATGAATATCAGGATTTACTAAGAGTTTCTGTTGCAAGTGCAGGAAACGACCACCGACTTGGAGCAAATGAAGCACCTCCTGCTATTGTTTCAATGTTTTTAGGCAAGGAACTTACAGATATTTTGGAAGCAATTGAACATGACAATCTTTATGTTGGCAAAGAGAAAATACAAATGGAAATCGGTGCAACGGTATTACCTCATTTCCCTAAGGACACAACAGATAGAAACCGAACATCACCGTTTGCTTTTACAGGTAATAAATTTGAATTTCGTATGCCTGGCTCTTCATTATCCATTTCTGGACCTAATATTGTGCTAAACACAATTGTTGCTGAAAGCCTAAGACAGTTTGCAGATGTCCTCGAAAATTCTGCAATATTTAAAGAGGGTTTAAGTAACATTATTAAAGAAACTATCAGCAAACACAAAAGAATTATCTTCAATGGCAATGGGTATGATGATGAATGGATAAAGGAAGCTGAAAATCGTGGGCTTCTCAATCTTAAAACTACAACTGACGCACTTCCTCATTTTGTAAATCAAAAGAATATTGACTTATTTATAAGTCACAATGTGTTTTCTGAAAGTGAAATGCATTCAAGGTACGAAATACTACTCGAAAACTATTCAAAAACCATTAACATTGAAGCTCTGACAATGCTGGATATGGTGAATAAGGAAGTTATCCCTACTATTATTGTTTATCAAAATGAGTTATGCAATAGTATTTCAGCAAAAAAGTCACTATCAGCTGATTACCCCTGTGATTTAGAGGAAAAACTGCTTTCTAAAATAAGCAAGTTATCCAAATGCTTGGCTAAACGCTTAGACGATCTTTCACAGCAGGTAGTTAAAGTAAAAGAAGTAAATGGTAGCTTAAATCAGACTATTGCTTATCGTGAAAAAGTGTTTTTGGCAATGAGCGAGCTTCGTCTTACAGTTGATGAACTTGAATTGATTACTGCTGCAAAACATTGGGCTTATCCAAGCTATTCGGAAATTTTATATAGCGTAAATTAGTGAATGTACCCGTTAACCCACGACCTACTTAATAGTAATAAGATTCACCACCCACTTTTTTTAGTTGGGTGGTGAATCTTATTTTGACATTTGACTAACGTGCTTTATATTACTATTGACTTTTACACTTTAAAGTGATATACTAATTAAATAAATCAAATTTATAAATTGGAGGTAGGCTATGAATATCTTAGTTGTTGGTCTTGGCTTAATTGGTGGTTCAATTTGCAAGGCTTTAAGTGATAAAACTACCCATGCTCTTTGGGGTTATGATAGAGATAAAAACGTATTGAAACAGGCTTTAGATTTTGGTTGCATTTCATCAGCTGTGAGCGAAAATGAGTTTAGTAATGCGGATATGGTTATTGTATGCCTCCATCCCGTAGCGTCACGTTCTTTTATGGAAACTAATATTCCTAAATTCAAAAGTAACTGCATTGTCTTTGATGTTTGCGGTATAAAGGGGCAGATGGTTTCAGACATAACCGACCTAGCATTGCAATATAATGTACATTATATAGGCACTCATCCTATGGCTGGCAAGGAACATTCTGGCTTTGAATTTTCTGATAAGGATTTATTTAACGGTGCAAATTTTATTATTACTCCAATAGATAAAACAAACTCTAACGCTCTTGAAATTGTTATTACTCTTGCTGAACAAATTGGCTTTGGGCAAATAATAAAAACTGACCCGTTTGAACATGATAATATTATAGCGTACACCTCACAGCTTGCACATATTGTATCAAGTGCATATGTTAAAAGTCCTACATTGGAAAAGGAAAAAGGATTCAGTGGTGGGAGTTTTCAAGATATGACAAGAATTGCTACTTTAAATGAGGATATGTGGACAAATTTATTTTTATTAAACAGAGTTAGCCTTATCTTTGAAATTGACACATTAACGAATAATTTAACTCGCTATCGTGATGCAATTAGTGGAAATGATAGCGACAAATTAAGGGAGCTTTTGCGTGATAGTAGAATTTTAAATGAAAATAATTCACAAAAGACGTTGTGATTATTGTTAATAATTATCTTATATTCACTTAATATTTGTACATCCCTTGACAGTTTTACTACTTAGGTGTAAAATATTTATAGGACAAAATATATGAAAATATTTTGTCCTATATGATGTAATAGAAAAGAGATGTGCATTTGTTGACTTTACACAAGGATTTTATTAAAATGCTAAAAGCTGAGTTCAAGGGTTATAACAGCAAAAAATTCAGTAAGGATCTTCTTGCAGGAATTACTGTTGCCGCTGTTGCTCTACCTTTATCTTTAGCGTTCGGTGTTGCCAGTGGTGCATCGGCTGCTGCTGGACTAATTACAGCTATTTTTGCTGGACTTATTGTTGGATTTCTTTCAGGTGGCTCATTCCAGATTTCTGGCCCATCAGGAACTATGACAGCAATTTTATTATCACTGATGATGAAATATCAAATTCAGGGAGTGTTTATTGCCTGTTTTTTATCAGGAATTATTCTCTTGATATGTGGCTTATTTAAGCTAGGTGGCTTGGTTTCGTTCCTCCCATTGCCCGTAATAACAGGCTTTACTTCGGGAATTGCTATCATTATCGCATTAGGGCAAATCAATAACCTAACAGGACTTACCTCTGAAGGCACTTCTACCATAAACAAAATTACTAGCTATTTTAGGCTTGAGCAAAGCTTTAATTTGACTGCTTTTATAATTGGGGTTTCTGTAATAATCTTCATGATAATTTATCCTAAAAAGCTTAGTCAGTACTTCCCAGCTTCCTTGCTCGCAATTATTTTTGCGACTACTTTAAATATTATTTTCAAATTTAATGTTGCAGAGGTTGGCGTAATACCTAAAACCATTTTGCTTCCAGAACGATTTAACTTATTTAATATAAACCTTGTTGATGTACAGGCACTTATCGCTCCCGCAATAAGTATTGCTGCTCTCGCAATGATTGAGAGCCTTTTATGTGGTGCTTCTGCTGGGAGAATGAAAAAGGTTAAGCTTAACAATAACCAAGAGCTAATTGCACAGGGTGTTGGAAATATAATTATACCATTCTTTGGTGGTGTTCCCGCAACTGCTGCACTCGCTCGTACTTCTGTTGCTGTAAAAGCTGGTGGACAAACACGATTAACAAGTATATTTCATGCGATATTTTTACTTATTTCAATGCTATTACTTGGTCCTTTTATTACGCATATCCCCCTTTCAGCATTGGCTGGAGTCCTAATTATCACTGCATGGAGAATGAACGAATGGAAAGTTATACGCAATATTTTTAAAAAGAAAATTAAAGTATCAATCTTTCAATTTTTGCTTACTATGATATCAACGGTAATATTCGACTTGACTATTGCTATACTTATTGGAGTTATGTTCTCAATCGTTATGTTTGTTGTAAAGGTTTCTGATATGCAGGTTAATGTTTCAGAAGTTTATCCTAATAAGCTAGACGATGAAAAGTTCTTAGAAAAGCATGGTAAAACAAGCGTTGCTTATATCACTGGGCCTCTATATTTTGGAACTGCTAATCTGCTTGTAAATAAACTTTCAGATATTAGTGAAAATGATATTTTAATTTTTTCTATGAGAGGAGTTCCCTTCGCCGATGTTTCGGGAGTTCAGGCATTGCAAGAGTTTGTTTTCCAACTTTCTCAAAATAATACAATGGTATATTTCACCTGTGTTCAGCCACCAGTAATGAAGATGTTTGAGAGATGTGGCTTCGCCGATGAAATGGGTAGTAATAACTTCTTCTGGAGCACTGACAAAGTCCTAACGCATCTTGCTGAAAATTAAATAGGCGAAAGGAGCAAATGGCTAAATGGAGTTATGGATTGCATTAATAGGAACGTGCACAGCTGTTATTACTATAGCTTTGACCAATTACTATGCTAAAAGGAATTATTACTTGTTGAAAGTCCCGAAGTTGTAAAGGATTTAATGGTTTTTCATGATTATATTAAGCCTCCTACTACCAATTTTACAGTTTAGAAACATGACGAACTATTCACTGTATTGTTAAAATCGATGAGAAAAGATTTATTTAGAAGCGTGGGTATCAGGGCAATATGTTCCAATTAGCAATACAGTAAAATATACTATATCATAATTATTAAGGTTTTTATAAAAAAAATACAGTAACCATAACGGTTGCTGTATTTTTTTATTACTTTAGTTAAAGTCATCTTATTCCTCTTAAATTATCTTTCATATACAGATACTCCTTTATTCTTAAGCAGATTTATTTCATCTTCTGTCAATGCATTTTCATCCACATATAGATCTTTTAATTTAGACAAAGAAAACACCAAAGAGAAAGATGTTCTAACCCAACCCCTCGAAAGTACTTTAAGTTCTTTAACTTAAACATCTGTTTTTAAACTTTCCAAGACAACAGGCACTGCAATACCTACATGAAATGTTTTATCCTTTGAAATAATATCCAGTGTTCCGTTGTATCGCTTTAAAATATACTCAACAGAGGATAGTCCTATTCCATGATGCAATATATCAGATTTTCTGGTTTGGAAGCTCAGTCCACCCTCTTGCAATAGTTTTCCGTCAAAAGTATTTTCAATAGTCATATACCATAGCATTGATGTTGTTGCAGTTTTTATTATAATTCTCTTTTCCACATTATTTGCAAGATGTCCACACGCTTCAATCGCATTTTCCATAAGATTTCCAAGTATTGTGCATAGCTCCACATCGGACATAGGCATATTCTTTGGCAACGCAAATTGAATGCTGATGCAGATACCACGTTCACTTGCCACATTTTCATAATAATTAAGAATTGCATCAACAGCAAGTCTGCTGCAAAATTGCTTTATAGCATTCTGAGATTTAGAATTAATACAATCTGTTACTGTGTCAAGGTACTTCATAATTTCAGTATTTGACTTACCTTCTGCCATAGTTCGCATTACTCGCAAATGCTGGCGAAAATCATGTGTAAGTCTACGTCGTTCCTCAATACTCTCATTAAGCTGATTTGTGTAGCTTATTTGCATAGTCAATTGATTTTCCATATTGTAGTATTTTTGATTAAGCAATATATTCTGCAAATATTTTTTAACCAAAAAATGCCAAATCATAGCACCAACCACAAGCACTAGTATCATGCAAACCCATTCCAAAAACCATCCTCCGAATATCGGCTCATATTTTGGCAAAGCCCTGTCCCATATGCATGCACAAGCAAAAAACACTGACATATTTAACAAAGGAAGTGCTTTCTTATGTGTGCGTACAGAAATATATGAGGTTATTAAAAGGTAAATAGCAAGAATGAGCTTATATCCAAAGATTACTGTTGAAAATATATCTATAATATAGTCGTTAAGGTGTTTTGAAAACAGAACATATAAAGCTATCAGCACACAGAAGCTAGCTGATGTAATATTGCTGACTAATGCTGATATTCTATTAGCTTCACATATTTGATTATGAAGAAGCACAAGCATAAACAGTGTTAAATAACAAAAAAGAATTTCAAATAAATATGTTGGAAATACTGGCAGAGTTGCAATTACATGAATAATCGGATAGCTAGTCCATCCAATAATTGTAATGCAAAGTATAAAGAAATAAATTGCATTTCGATAATGTGTCTTTTTCCATAAATAAAATGAAATGAATGAAGATACTAGAAATAAAAATATCCAGCATAAGCGAAGACTAGTCCTTATGCCACAAATAAAATCAACCGACTCAACCGTTCCTAAAATTGGTGGATATATCATTCCACTATAAAAATGTGATTCGTTATTCACTGCAATCAAAATCGTTGCCATACCGTTTTCATCTGGCGTGAACGACACCATACGACTTACTGTGGCATCTTTATAATTATTTGGATCATTGTTTCCCACAGAAAGAATTTTTTCATCATTTATGTACATATCGTATGAAGAAAAAATTTCCGGCATATCCAGTGCATAAAAAGATTTCGACTTTGGAAGCTTGCACCTTAGCATATATGTTCCACAACCATATCTGGATTTACTATTATTCTCATTGTATATATCCATGCGATTTTCAGTGCTTATATCAATATAAGTCATATACCGCTTTGGGTCACCTTCGGAGAAATCATTCGGTGTTAGCAATACATTGGGATAATACGCCCAATCATTCCAAAGAAATCGATATGGAGTGGTTTCAATCTCCTTTTCAGATAAAACTAAAAGTCCATTCATCGCCTGTGTCGCCTTATGTGTATATTTATTATTATAATTATATAAAAAAACAAAAAAAGCTGATGCCAATACTGCAACCAAAATCATACCCACAAATATGCGAAACTGTATTCGTTTCATTTAATGCGTTTCCTCCAATAAAAAATCATACCAACAACTATAACAGTAATAAGTAATACCACACTCACTATTATTATAATATTAAAATTGCTTTTATGATTTTGTGGAGTATCCAATGTATGAGCAATTGCGTCTTCGCCATCAGAAATCAGCACGAATTCGCCAAGCTCAGTTGTGACCAAATAAAATGCCTTGCTTTCAGAATCATAAGCCAATGGTTGATTAGAATTATTGACAGTAATCTCGGTTGCATCTACACCTTTTAAAAAAGATTCTGGAAACCATATTGTTACTGCTTTTTCAAGCACAACATTTGTTTCATTTATAGAAATATTAATATGGTATGTAGCAGAATTATTGTCTGGAATTATTTCCACTGTGATTATATCATCATCTTGAAACGCAAGTACATCCTGAGGTATTTCAACAGTAATTCCATGCTTTGAGAATTTAGCCGTGCCTCCACCACCCTCCATTAAAAGTCGTGTACGATAGCCCGAAAAAATGTCCTTATAGTTATCAGAATACTCCATTCCATTATTTGAGGATTGCGTTTCAGTTTCACTTTTGTTTCTCTCTAAATCTGATGTAGTTTCTGCAACAACCCCTACCGAATAGCTCTGATTAATTGGATCTACTTTTATAATATTTCTTGCTTTCTCAGTATTCAACATCTCAGTTTCTGATGTAGATGTATAAATTGATTGCTCAGATTCAACAAAAGTTTCTTTAGGTTCAGTTTCTTCTGAAATCAAATCAGGAGTTGGTTGAGTAAATGGTTTATCTAAACCTAAATTTGTATCTCCACCATCACGATCCCCTCCAATTGTTTCAACAGAATAAAATATGCCATCTTCATAAACCTCTATAATCCGAGAACGCATATCACCATTTTGAAGATAGAAATATGTGTACTGTTGTTTGATAAGTGCATCACGATTTATAGCAAATGAAAAACTCTTCATCGTTGCAATAGTATCATCGCAGAGTTGCCATGTTAAATTTTCAGAATCTTCTAAATAAACCTTAGTTTCACTTTCATAAAAATAAATCTGTGTTTCTGATGGAATTATATCTGTAAGATAATATATGATGTGTTGATTTTCGATTGTGCGTGCTTTCCAAAGCTCAAATTCCTCAGGATCACTTACCTTTACAGGTACTTCAATTTCTGTAATTTCAGAAGAAAGAAAATAACTATCAGAATACTCCTCCGATATATCTAAAACAACTTTTATCACATATGTTCCGACAACTTCTATATCAACATTACTCATATCAAGCTGTGAAACTTCCAAAAGAGCTTCACCACCTTCTTCATTATACCCACATATATATGATAAATTATCTTGAATTAATTGCTGAATCTCCTCCCATGTTTCTTCATCACCGACAGCTATCATCTGACCACTGTAAAAAAGATCAAATAAAGCTATATGAGTAATCTCCTCTTTCACAACTTCGTGTTCTGAGGCATATGTAAACGTTCCGACACCTAATAATCCTATACATATCATTAGCGATAAAAAAAACTTGCATATTGAATTCATTTATTTTCCTCCATCTGCTGATAAAGATATATTCTCCACTTTTGTGTTATTTGTTTTAGGTTACGTATATTAATAGGAATTTTCTCTCTATTATTCATAATAAACATATTCCCATCTACTCCAATAATATGTTGCATATTGACAATAACTCCTCTTATACATTTGATAAAACGTCTGTCCACCTCAAGAGGATTTGTCAATGTGTAAAATGATACGTTAAGTTTTATAGACTGGTCTATGGTATGTACCGTTGTAGTGTGATTTTGTACATCTATATAAAGGATATCTTGTGTATAAATACTTCGTTCAACCCCATTATGACTAATTTGTATAAAATCGACATCATACTGTGGAACTAGCTTCAGAAATTTCATAGCAAGCCGAAATTCTACCTCTACTATTGGCTTAACTAAGTAATATACTGCGTTAACAGCATAGCTTTGTCGAAAAAATTCAGTACTGCTTGATATGAAAATAATCCCACACCGCCCCCCAAATGAAAATATTTCCTGTGCAGCTTCCATGCCAGTTTTTCCATTCATATATATATCCAGAAAAGCAACTCTAAATTTTTCTTTCTTATGTGACTCAAGAAATTCCTCTGCATTTTCATATTCCATTATTTCAACAGAAAGGCCATGCTCCTGCATGTATAAGCTTACATATGATTTTATAATTGCTCTATCCGATTGATTATCTTCAACAATAGCAATTTTCATAAAATTACCTCCAATTGAATTTATCATGTTACCATACCTATGAATATTATGTACTTTTCAAATACTTACGATTTTATTACTTTTATTGTCATAATAAATTTGTATATATTATAACATATATTACCCTATAAATCTATGTAAAAATAAAAATTATATATATTTCTTTTGCTTTTCACGAATGAAAGTTGCGTTTCGTGAAAATAAAATTGCATATACAGAATTTATCTGATATAATAAAAAACACTTCAAGAAGATTGCCTTGTTATACAAATAATATCTTTGAAGTTTGTTAATTTTATCAATAGAAAGAAGGAGCATATTAGAATGAAGAAAATTTTTGCTTTAATGGCTGCATTAACTATGTTAATTGCTGTTGCAACTGGTTGTAATTCAAATGAGAAATCCTCAAGCACTAGTACTACAAAATCTTCCGCAACTGATAATCAATCAGTTGATGGTGATGATGAGGATGCCGAAGATGAAGATGATGGCGAAAGTGTAGACACTGATACTGCTGAATACGCTGAGGCTCTTGCAGGTACTCTTTGGTTGGGTATGGATACTGAGTATAACTGCTTTGCACTTGGATTCGGTGAAGAAGAAATTGTTTTAGAGGCTAATGACGGTTCATCAGTTTCTGGATACTGGGGCGTAACAGCCGGCGATCCAACTATTTATATTTTTGAAGATGCAGAACTAACTACAGAGGTTGCTTCTATGCCTTGGAGCTACGACACAGAAAATGACCTTATGATTTTGAATGACTCAGTTATTATGGCTCAAACAGATGCTTATGGCATGGAGGATGCAGCAGCAGCACTTGAACAGATGGCAACTGCATCACAAGTGCAAGAATATTTGCAGGGTACTTATTGGGTTGGATTTAATGAGGATAGTGCATCAGCAGTAAGCATGAACGGTTCAGAATTTGAGCTAATAGAGGTAAATGCAGATGGCTCAATGAATGAGGGTTCATATTTGTGGAGCATGGACTATGATTCAATCTATCTATATGATGAGTCTAACACATTAGTATCTAGCTTCAGTTGGGATATGGCTACTGATGGCTCTATGCTTGAACTAACAAGTGCTAGTGGTGAAGTGTTAGAAATGGAACAGGTTTCAGAAGAAGATGCTACTGACATTATTGCATATCTATATGTTTGCTTAAACTTAGAATACACTGGCGAATAAATTAATAATTGGAGGCATTTTAAATGAAAAATAAAACAACAGCATTAATTATTTCTATTTTCTTAGGTGAATTAGGAATAGATCGTTTTTATCTTGGTTATACTGGTCTTGGCATTTTAAAGCTTATTACCTTTGGAGGTTTTGGCATTTGGTGGATTATTGATGTTATTTCCATTGCTACTGGAAAAATGACAGCTAAAGATGGTACATCACTTTCATAATAGTCCAAAATGATATTAAAATTAGGCAGTAATGCGTTTTCCTCCTTAGATAACGAATATAAAGCCTAATTACATCGTTCATCAAATGACACTATGTTTTATTTGATTTTGTTTCGGATTGGTGTAGAAAAATTAAACATTCTTAAAGTAGGTAAGCTAAAAATGCTTACCTACTTTTTGTTTAATATTTTCTAAATAAATACAATTAATTTCTTACTTTCTATTTTATGCATATAGTTAGATTCATCTTTAGTAACGTTTAAATCCTTAAAATCATAATATGTATTGTGTACACAAACTATACTATTTCTATATAATATTATACGAAAGGGGCTTGAAATTGAATTACAATAAATCCACAGGATTAATGCCTAATCCTATGAATCCAAACTATAATCCTGACCTTAGATTCCCTGAGCAAACTCCCCTAGGAATGGCATACGTTCCTTTTCAACCATGGGAACAACCCTATGAGGCAGAGCAAGCTTTTGAAAGAGGCACTATGTTTCCAAGTCTAGACTTTCCTTTTAAAAGAGGTGCATTGTAGATATGAACGAAAGAGAAAAATTATTTAGAGCAATACAAATATGTGATTTTGCAATTAAGGACCTTAATTTGTATCTGGATACACATCCTGGCTGTACAGTAGCATTGCAATATTTCCATAGATACAATGAATTAAGTAGCAAGGCACGTGAACAATATGCACAACAATATGGACCAATTATTCCACAGCAAGTTAAAAGTACCGAGCAGTGGACTTGGATAAATGGCCCTTGGCCTTGGGAAAGAGGTGCGAATTAATTATGTGGAATTATGAGAAAAAGTTGCAATATCCTGTTAATATTAAAACTCCAAACCCTAAGCTTGCTAAGGTTATAATCACACAACTTGGAGGTCTGTACTCCATAAAGATATAGTAAACTAGCATAAAAAAACATCAATTTAATTTGGATTATAGAAAATCTGAATTGTTTGATTTTTTTTGTTGAAAACAATTTTGGAAATTATAGAACGAAGAAGTTCATTTTTATCATTTTCAAGAATACACTCGCTTTTTAGCTTTGATATAACTTCACCAGCTTTTAGTATCAAAGATGTTCTGATTTCTTCTTCAGTAGGCTGTGGAAGTTCATCCTCAAGTTCAGCTATCCTTTTCAGAATACGAGTTTTATTCAGTTTATATTCATCAATACTATCAATCCCTGCTTCAAAGGCTTCTTTTACTCGCTCCAATTTTTTGCGTTCTTTATCAAGAAGAATTCCATTAATGTCATCGGTTTTAGATTGCACTGCCGTGTTTATATCAAATTCAAATATTCCGTTGTTTAAATCATATTCAATCTTTGTGAGAACCGCTTCATTTATTTTTGAGATAGTGACGCTGTGAGAAATATCACATTGCCCTCTTGCATATCTGTGACACTGGAGTGATTTTCCTTTTACCGCCTGAACAAGTGTTGAATCGCAGTTTGAGCAACGCACAAGCCCTCTTAACATGAAATCGGCTTTTGTTGACTGAGCATGCTTGACATATTGCTTTTTCTTTGCTTGAAGCTTTTCATTTACGTTATTAAACATTTCCTCGCTAATGATTGGCTCATGCTGTCCGTCAACGATAATGGTATCTTCTGATTGATGAAAACGGTCAGAATTATCACGTCCGTTTGGATTTCGACGAAGTTTTCCGATATAAGTCGGATTTGTTAGAATATATTCCACAGTCCTGTTTTCAAACTTATTTCCTTTTATAGAACGGACCCCAATGTTATTAAGCTTCATGGCAATCTGACGTGCACCCATTCCTAAAAGGTAGTCTTCAAAAATCATCTTTACAATGGGTGCAGTTTCTTCATTTTGGATAAAGATATCCTCGCCCATTTTATATCCGAAAGGAGGTTGTGAAACAACTCCACCCCGCGAGAATTTTTCATTCATACCACGCTTAACTTCTTCAGCAAGATTAATTGAATAATATTCATCCATAGCTTCAAGGAGTGCTTCAATTAGGATAGATGTTTTATCTTCACCGAGCTGCTCTGAAATAGAAACAACATCAATACCACATTCTTTTCGCAGCATGGATTTATATACGATACTATCTTCACGGTTTCGAGCAAAACGCGAAAACTTCCACACAAGGATAATGTCAAACGGCTTAGGCTTGGTTTTTGCAATAGAAATCATTTTCATAAAAGCTGGACGCTTCTCAGCTTGACGACCGCTTATGCCCTCATCAAGAAAGATGAACTCTTCACTGATATGAATTTTATTATTCGTAGCATATTCTTTAATTTTCTTAACCTGACTATCGGGGGAATATTCTAGCTGGTCATCGGTGGATACACGAATGTAAGCTGCTGCTGTTTGGATTGGGGGCACAATATTCACCACTTTCTTTTTTATATCATAACTCTTTATTCCGATAAATTGTATAACCATATTTGTTAATAAAATCATTGATTTTATCAGAATAAGATGTTCTTTTCATATTTTAATCTTTCATGCTAATTATATCACAAACAATTTTGATTATCAATGGCTTTATTATCACCTCCTGAAAAATGATGTTCTTGACCTCTTTTATCGTATTTATGCCAAATTTTCAAGAAGTGAGATTCCCTAAAAATTTGTCACCGATAAAAAAAGAGCAGCAGAAAAAATCTGATACTCGTTCCATAAAGAAGTTTTGACCAAATCACAATTTAACTGGCGAATATAGCGTTTATGGATAACATCACCCCTGTATTTATTAAGATACAGGAGGTGAATTGTTTTAAACCGCTATAAAATGTCAGTTCGATTTGACTTGCATCTTATTTTTATGAATAACTTCTGAAGCAACAGCCTTGTTCATATCAAAAACAAGAACATTTTCATCTTCATAGTATTCACCAATAATGTTGTAGCGTAATTCACTTTTCCAATTAGGCATAAGCTTGCAAATTTCAGGAACATATCCTTGACCATAAATACCAAACTGTTTACATTTGCGCTCGGGATTAAGATAGATACTATCTTTAGTTTTTTTATTACTCCCTTGAACAGCAATTCGTTTCCCTTTTGGATCAAACATAAGCCTTACATATTCTGGCTTGCCTAACCTAACAAAGCATACGGAGCCAAATATCATTTTTCTGTCACATATTGTAACACTCGGCTCGTAGGTTTTAAATGCAGAGGGTTGATACGAAATTACCTCAAAATCCTTAAAATTAAACATTATTATTCCTCACTTTCAAAATTTGTGTCCTGATATTTTTTTAGAACAGTATGAATGTCATATGCGTCCCATTTGGGATTTAAGATAAGAAATCCGTCCAGTATGCCACCATGAACATACTTTGGACGGATTTTTCGTTTTGGCGGACCGTCACGATTTTTTGCAAATCGTCGGAACTTCAACATTTCCTGCACCATAAGCCAATCTTCTCTTGAAATAATCGCAGGATGATGGTTAATCATGCGGTATTGCTTTTCCTGTCCGGTATTTTTAACACATTTATGCGAAAGGCAGTCAATTGTGACTGTTTTTTGCATTAGAACATCGCCGCAGTATCGTTCATTGTGTAAAATGCTCCGCACAACACTTGACGACCAGATTTCTTTACCTTTTACAGTAAGCACATGATTGTCAGTTAACATCTCTGCTATCTGTCTTGCTGAATATCCATCAAGAAATTTTTCATAGATAAATCTGATGATGACCGCTTCTTCTTCAACAATAACCATGTTTTTAGCTTCATCCGTATCATAACCGAGCAAAAAATAAGTCGGACACAACGGAAGCCCATTTGCAAACCGTTGGTGTACCGACCATTTTATACTTTCAGATTTTGCTTCTGACTCTCCTTGAGCAACACAGCTAAGTACTGTAATTATCATTTCAGCACCCTTGTCAAGAGTATTAAGGCATTCAGTTTCAAATTGTATCCCAATAGGATTAGAAAAATTTTTAAGCTCCCGCATATAGCGAAGAGTATCAAGGGTATTCCTTGCAAAACGGCTGATGCTTTTTGTTATTATCAAATCAATTTTACCTATACGGCAATCTTCAATCATCTGACGGAACTGAACCCGTTTTTTCGTAGATGTTCCCGAAAGACCTTCGTCTGCATAAACACCTACAAAAATCCAGTTTGGATTGTTCTGTATGTACTCCGTATAATACTGAATTTGAAGCTGATAACTACCTGCTTGTGCCTCATTATCAGTGCTTACTCGGCAGTATGCTGCAACATGGAGCTTCTCAGGTATAGCTGGAATTATATCACGCTTTGCAGGTATTACCTCAACATTGCTGTTTTCAGAATAAGCATTGACAATGCGATCTTTGGCAGCTTTTCTTCGTTTAGAGCGTTCGGATTTACTGAGATTTCTGTTGATGTTTTTGAGATTGTTTTCATTGTCCATTTCTATCACCCCCTTTCGGCGGTGGAAAATAATTATTTTTCATCTTTCATCAAATAGTAATTTTAAACGCTTTAAAACTATAAATATATTCATCACAGTATTGAATACTAAACAATACAGCATAGCACTTATAATTAATAAAACAATTGTATTTATTTTATTTATTCCTACAAAAAGAATTGCAAAAGATAATACAAGTGATAATATTGTTAAAACACATTCAAATAATATTTCATTAAAAGCTTGTTTCTTAATTTTTTCATAGGCATTGTTTCCAGCAGGTATACTACATAATATACCTGCTATAGCAAATTGAAGTGCGATAAAAATTGATAAAGATATATTAATGTTATTAATAATATCAGCTGTTACACATCTTAAAAATGCACAGGACATTGATGATATTATAGGTACAAAAATAAATACTACAATCGTAAATAAATCTTCTTTTAATAAATCGAAGTGATTTGAAATAATATCTCTCATATCAATAATATTATTGCTTTTTCTCAGTAAATACAATCCGATTAATAAGGCACATAATATTAGCAAGCAAACTGGCCAATTACTTAATAAAAATTTCATATAGCCTCCTATTTACTTTATTTCCAAAACCATTTCTTTCATATATTCTTCTGTTACATTTTTAGTATGAGTAATTAGTTTTTCTAAATCTGCATATCCATCTGCAGTTCTGATTTCGTCAGGAATTCCTTCTATGACACTAAGGTTTTCAATATTATTTAAATCTATAGTCCTTGACCTACCACCAATATCTACTTGTATTTTTAACTTATCATAAGATATATTACCAAACTCAAACAAGTTATATTTACCTTTTATAACATGTGTAATTCCTGAAAAAATTTTTCCCCAAGCTGTTTCATCAAAATGAAGATTACCAATTATTCGGCTTTCAGTACCATATCCGTTATAATATTTATCTGTGTCTTCGCTTGATTTATGATTTTTAATCATAATCAGTTTTTTTATGTTTTCTTTGATAATAACCTTTTTTACAAATATTTCTGGAGTAATCGTAGCACATTTCATTGAAATATGATATTTTTTAGTGAAATATTCATTAATTTTATCGGATGTAATAGTTTTTACTCCAAAAATACCAATGTTCTGAAATATGAGAAGTCCTTTATTCACTTTTACTTTATTATTATCTTTCGGAATTATAATAAATACATAAAAAGGTTTTTCAACTACATCTTTGGGAGTCATTTTATACTTATGTTCACGGGTTTCGCTATCAAAAATCTCACCAGAGCTACCATAATAGCCTGATTTAACTATATATGTCAGGCAAATATATGAATCTGTTGAAAAATGATAATTCTCTAAATATTTACAAGAAAATGTTTTTTGCTTTTCATTATCGTTTTCAGTAGAAATATATTCATTGGCGAATGATGAAAACATTTCCATAACTGAAGTAACCTTATTCTCATCATCTTCGTTATTATAAGTAATATCTTTATTTAAATAATATATTCCATTTAGGTTTTTACTATTCAGTTTTTTCAGATGAAAACTACATGCTGTTAAACTCAAGCTATTCATACTATCCCCCAATTAGATTACTTTCTCAATTAACTTCCAGCTTTCACTATGAATATCATCATTGTAATTATCCATGCAGATACAAAGCTCCTGACTTTGAGCATCCTCACGGACAAAGCCTCCCTTTAAGCCATGTTTATCCAAATATTCTTTAAGTACAGGGAACTTTAGATGTGAGAATTTGTCAATATCCTGGCTATTGCCATAACGGTCAAAACCGCCTTTAGTTTCAATGATCCAAGGTTCGCCGTTAACACTTATTATATAATCGGGATAGAAAGATTTTTGTTTACCAAATGTATCAATATATACAATCGCAAAATATTCATCTCCCTTATCTCCGTTTTTATAAAACCAATCAACGGAATTACAATTTTCACAGAACTTTTCAAAAGTTTTTTCAGAAGAAGAACGCACCTCCGCCGATGACAAATAACCCTCATATACGTTCTTTGTCATAATCTTCTGAAGCTTTGCTTTTTCGTCATATGTAAACATACATTCAAGCGGTAGCTTAATTTCTTTTTCTGTAATAGCAGGAGTATCAAATATCATTTGTGAGTTAATATCGGACATAGCATTTCTAATATCATGACGGAGCTTGTCTTCGTTGTTGATAACAAAAGCATAAGCCGATGGCGTATCCAGTGATAAAATTTTGTTGTTGTATGTTGTGTCACGGAAGAACAGACGACGAATAATTGTATTTATTTTTGAATATTCAATACTGATGCGTAAACCGATTTCACCTACGACGTGATGATATTGCTGACCATGCTTATGAGTATTCAGTCTTTCACGAATCCGTACATCGTTAAGATTTTTTACATTTTGTTCAAGAGTAGTAATTTCACCCGATTTTGTTGTGTTAATAATTTCAGTACTGAGATTATATCCTGCTGTTTCAAGTCGAGTGCGATTTTCAGTAGTTCTACTGCTGATTTTATAAGCATTTTCAAAGTGCTTATAAATTACCTTTAAAGCTACAACAGGGTCTCTTGAAGTAGATACATTTGTTTTGTATTCCGTGATTATAGAAAAACTACGATATTCATCTTTAAGAAATAGTTTTATAGCATTAAGAGCTTTATCACCTAAATGCAATTTAGCACTCTCTGTAAATTTCTCATCCATAGTGTAAAGGTAGCAGCTATCAAGTAAATCTTTTTTATAATGCTTTGCTTCAGGCATACGGCGAATTCGACCAATTGTCTGAATTTCAAATTTTTCATCCATATTATCTCGTAGCTTGACAAGGATATGTGCCCTCGGACAATCCCATCCTGTTGCAACTGCCTGCTTTATAATAACAGCAACAGGTATTGCATCAGGTTTTTCTATATCTTCAAGGTTTTGCTTTTTATCAGAAAGCCAAACAGCAAGCTGCTGATTTTCGTATGTAATACACTTGGATTCAAACCAACGTTCCACTTCATCAAGAAGAATATCGTTTTTATTTGGTATTTGTACAATTATAAGAGGATTTACATTTGACTTATTATCAGCAAAGGCGGCATATAGTTCCTGTTGTTTATTTAATGCTTTTTCAAGCAAATATGCAGTTTGGTTTTCAACACTTACATCTTGCAGAAAATTTTCGTTGATAATCAGTAATTTTTTTATTAATTCAGCTGCTATTACATCTTCTTCAGGAATATCAATAACGAAAGAATTTTCAACGAAAGTAGGCGTAGCAGAACAGCGTATGATTTTATCAGTTTTAAAATATTTAATAATATCGTCAGCTTTTACAGTATTGTTCTGATGACTTTCATCAACAATGATTATGAATTGCAAACCATTGTCATGTGCCTTTTCAATATGTTCAAGAAAATTAGTGCGTTCACTATCTTTAAGAGCATTGTTACCCTTCTTCGTGAGCTTTTCCCAGTTTATAAAGCAGCAATCGTTTTCTTCAAATCCCCCTGTCATAACATCAGAAAGAAGTTTTGTCTGACTGCCATGAATATATAAGTCCATTTTTTCTTTGCTTTGCTCCTCCAAACTTCCCTTACCAGGAGTTAGCCAAACAAAAGCCATGTTTGGCATACCTTTGCAGTATTCATCCATAAAATGTGTCAGAATAATAGTTTTTCCGCTTCCTGTACAGCTTTTTAAAACAATATCACGTTTATCAGAATTCATTCCGTCCATAAGGTCGGCAATAGCTTTTATTTGAAAATCGGCAAGTGTCAGCATTTTTATCCCTCCAACTCTTTGTAATAATAATCAGGAATGATGTTAACTTTGATTTTATGTTCTTTTAGAACTTCTTCCTGTTCACCATTGGCAAGCACATCATGCCCTAGATACAGCTTGCGGCACTTTTTGAAGTTATCAACATTAGCAATAAAATCTGATAATTCTTTATCAGTGAGAACAATAGCAATTTTTGCGTTGCCTGTGAAGTTGATACCGTTTTCAAGCTCAACAAGCTCACGAACGTGGTGGAGTAGTTCATCAGCATATTCATAATAAAGTTTTTCTCTTATTGGGACAAAATTAATTTTATAATATTTTAAGCTTGTATTATATTTTTCTTTTTCAATTACACGCTTAATGCGTTCATATGTTACATCACGGCAGATATTATTCTCGTTGTTGGTGCAAAGAATGAATTTACGGTTGCCACCATCTTCAGCGTTTAATTTCATAACAGCGTGTCCTGTTGTGCCTGAGCCTGCGAAGAAATCCAAACATATTGCATTCTTTCCTACACCTGTTAAAGAGAATAAATAATGTATTAATCCAGTTGGTTTTGCAAAATCAAAATTAATATTAAGGTCTTTGAGTTCTTTTGCACTATGCCTATTTTCAAATTTGTTTATGAAATTAGTAGGAGTCTGACCTTCTTCGGTGCGATTTTTTAACCATATTTTGGTATAAATATTCCATTTAGATTTTTTACCATCAGGTTGAATTAATACCCCGCTTTTTGAGAATGTAAATAGAATGTTTCCATTTTTCTTTTCTTCCATATAGCGCTGTTGGCTCCAGCGCCAACAACCGTCGCCTTTATCTGGTAGAACCTTTTCACCATCGGCTATTATTTGTGGCATTGTTTTACCAGGCGGTATTACGAAAGTACCATCTGGACATTCAATGTAATAGCGCTGATTAGGTCTTTCGTCAAGAGAAGATTGATATAAACCAAATGGACGATAGCGTTCTCCTTGTTTCTCACCCTCGGTTTCAACTTTATTATATAGTTTCTTTACAATTTCTTCATCTAATTCGCCTTTGAAATCTTTAGCTGTGAGCTGATTTTTTGAGTATACTAATATATAATCAATATTTGGCGAGAAAAACCTACCTTTGTTTCCGCCTGTTTTCATTATCCGTGGAACAATACTGATAAAGTTGTTTTCTCCAAATATTGCATCAGATAATAATTTCAAGTCTGCTAATTCCATATCTCCTATCGATAAGAAGATAATTCCGCCTTCTTTAAGTAAACCTTTTGCTAAAGTAAGACGTTCATTCATAAATGAAATCCATTTACTATGAATAAATAAGTCGTCAGAATTAACAAACGAATCATCATAAATAAAATCTTTATTCCCAGTATTATAAGGCGGATCTATATAAATAAGGTCTATTTTTCCTTTGTGCGTTTTATCCAGAAGTTTTAGTGCAGCAAGATTATCTCCCTCAATGAGAAAATTCATTTGACCGCCATTGTTGATAAACAAACCTTTATCTTCCGTAAGCACTGGAGTATGGGTATCAAGCATTTCGTCAATACCCTCACGATGTTCCTCGAAAACAAGACCATATTTTTTACCCTTTACCTCTTTTTCAAGCTCACTCAGGTATGTAAGCAGATTGCCAGTGTTTTCGTCCTGAGCCGAAGAAGCTATAAATTTGCGTATTTCTTTTATTTTTAATATCAATTCATCTCGTTTTTGCTTTGAAATATTGGTTGACATTGATTGTTTCTCCCTTATTTTTCTATTCAGATTGATGTGTTTTGACCTTCACAGGCTGCTTTTAGTGCATCAATCGTACTGTATGTTACGATTTCACTTACAATATATAGCAGTATTTGCGCTATAATATATCGCATTAAATTATAACATATAAATTGTCAAAAAGCAACAAATAAGCACGAATTTTAATAGGTGCTTTATACATATTTCAATCCGTATCTCAAATCAGAGGTGCGGATTTTTTTATGTCCTAAAAAACGAACGAGAAAGGCAGTAAACTTAATATGCTCATAGTTTATCAAAAGAGAATTAAAAGTCGCTTACAGATATGAAAATCCTCAAAAAATGCCCCGAAAAGTGACAGTAAATTCAATAGCAATTTCAGTTGTACTGCACAGATTTTGCAACTTGAATTTATGAAATATGGAGATTTATTAGAGAAAATCAAATATTTTTTGAAACACCCCCTCATTTTTTCGGCTTAAAAGTGAGGGGCTTTTTTTAAGAAATCTAAAATCACGTGCACGTTTGTGTGCAAATATATGCTTTTTTCAAACCATTTATAGAAAGGCATTTTACATATCACCCAGATATGTCGGAGCATTACTCCGATTGCGCAAGAAAGGAGGAATTACCATGATTGATTTCAAATCCATAAAAGAGAACCTTGACCTCATCGATACCGCAAGGTATTACAACGTTCATATTACAGGGAACAGCATGATAAACTGTATATTCCATGACGACAAAAATCCGTCGATGAAGCTTTATCACGACCATTTTTACTGCTTTAGCTGTGGAGAGCATGGCGATATTATTGCCTTTACCGCAAAGCTTTTTGGATTATCACAGTATGAATCTGCTCAAAAGTTGCAATCCGATTTCGGAATATCATCTGAAATTAAACCGTCAATACGTCAGGCAATTAAACAGCTCAGTCAACAGGAAAAGGAAATTAATGCTTACAGAATCCTAAATGATTATTGTAAGTTTCTTATGAAATGCCGCGTTGACTATGCACCCAAAACACCTGATGAACCGCACCATCCATTATTCATAGAAAGCCTTAAAAAACTTGATGAATATGAATATTACTGCGATATTTTCATCACAGGCACGCCAGCGGAAAGAAAAGATTTTTTAGAAACAAGAAAGGAGCTATTGAATGACCTCAACAGAAAACTGCACCCAGTCAGCACACACAGAAGCCCAGAAGAAATCGCCTAAATGCGAATGGTTTGACGGAAGAAGTGTTGATGAATTACGTTTTTGCGAGGAATTTCTTGCAGAAAACAATCTCAGGTTTATAGAGGAATGTTATTACAACATTAACGGAATTGTCCCCGCCCCATATATCGAAAAGCTTATAACTGATAAGCTGATTACGGCAGGTGTCCGCTTTGGGTTTGCTAATAAAATCAAGAACCTCATGAACGCACTTCGTCATATCTGCTACCAAGAAGATTTACCATCTGGAGATGACGAAATTCATCTTCTTAACGGTGTTCTAAAAACTGATGGGACTTTTATTCCCGATTTACAGTTTTGCCGTAACAGAATAAATATTTCGTATGCAGTTAACACCCCACACCCGACAAACTGGCTTTCGTTTGTGAATGACTTGCTTGAACCTACCGATATTCTGACCTTGCAGGAATATCTCGGCTATTGTCTGATAAATTCAACAAAAGCACAGTCCATGCTTTTTCTCGTCGGTAAAGGCGGCGAGGGTAAATCCCGAATAGGAGTTGTCATTGAAAAACTTTTCGGAACAGCCTGTTATTTTGAAAGCATTGTTGCTCTTTCAAAGGATAAGTTTTTGCGTGGGAATCTTGTCGGCAAAACAGTTCTCGTTGATGATGACATGAGCTTTGAGGGGATAAAGGACACCTCTTTTCTGAAAAACCTTGTTACCGCTGAAACATCTATTTCTGTTCAATGGAAAAATCGTCAGGCAATTCAAGCAAAGCTCCGCACCCGAGCAATTGTATTTTCAAACAGCTCACCCACATCACTTTATGATAAAACTGACGGATGGCACAGAAGATTGATTGTGCTTTCCACAAAGTCAGCACCGCCTGAAAGAATTCCTGACAGATTTCTTTCAGAAAAACTGCTTGCAGAACTTGACGGAATATTTCTATGGGCATTTGAAGGCTTAATGCGACTTATCAAGAATAATTTCATGTTTACACTCAGTGAAAAAACTGTTGATTCAATGACGGTTATTAGAAATGAAAGCTGTAATATTTCTGAATTTATGCAGGACGAACAGGCGGTACAATTCCGTTCTGACATTACAACTTGTTCTGTCGATATTTATAACGCATATTGCAATTGGTGCTATGGAAACGGGCTTGAACCGTTAAGGCAGAAACGATTTTATGATTGGTTTGCTCAAAATTGTCAGCAATATAATCTTGTTCCGACGAACAAGGCATACAACGGGCGCAGTTTTGTAAGAGGCTATGAGGGTATCAGGGTAAGCTTCAGAAGTCACATCGAATAAAATAATTTAATTCACTTCGTACGTACGTCCTACGCAGGTACGCAAGTACGCACCGTTTTTAACTAATTTTTCGAAAGGAACAGATTTATGCCACGAATGAGCAAAAGGAAAAAGGAAGAATGGTGGTTCTTCCTCAACATTATAAACCGAAAAGAATACAACAAATTGTGTCGTAGTCGCCAGCATGATTGCAAGCAAAGTTTTCGTTCTGTTGTAATTGAATGTCCGAAATATCTTTCCAAACGGAGTAGTCGAAAGCTATGAATTCTTGAAAAAGTTTATCAGCCCTGCTGGGCGAGATAGGTTGACAGCAAGCATATGATTTGTCTAGACACTCTTGAATTTCTATCGAAAATCAAATCGCTGACAGATACAAATTTCTTGTGAAATTTTCTTGTTGGGATAATCCCAAACCCTTTTAAATGAGCTTACGCTCAGATTATGAAGAATCTATTTTGGAGGTACTGACAATGGCAAACAGGCTCAGAAAAATTATGCTGACTTTTTACGTTACTCATGAAGAAAAAGAGCATATCAAAAAGAAAATGGCACTTATGAAAGTCAGGAATATGTCCGCTTATCTTCGCAAGATGGCGATTGATGGTTACCTTTTGCAGGTAGATTATTCTTGCTTTGATAAAATTGCTGAAGATTTAACAGGTGTTTCTCGTAACGTTAATCAAATTGCGAAAAGAGTTAACGCAACTGACAATGTTTATGCAGAAGATATCCGGCAGATAAAAAGGCAGATGGAAGAAATCTGGACGCTTTTGAAGAAAATCTTATCGCAGTTAGCGTGATGCGGTAGCCTTATAATATAAAATCACAATTAGTTCTGGTAAATGACTTGTTCTGAACATAACAAATTGAATAATTTGGAGAGTATAAGCATAATGAACAAGCACATCGACATAAAAATTTTATGCGAGGTGATTGTATGGCAAAAGGAAGAATTACAGCGTTACCGTCTATCATAGTATATGATGACGAAAAAGCAAAGGAATTTGACTCACTCACCGCTGAGGAAAAACAGAATACTATTTGTGCTTTATGTAAAAAAGTCAGCGTTAATATGAGTGATTATTATAAAAATAACAGGAATGATTGGAGGGATTTTGTCATCAAAATGACAGCTTAAGAAGGCGGGCATTCGGAGATACCGTATGCCCGCCTTTGACTTTTGAATATAATGGTGTTATAATGGAATCAGAAAAGATATAGTTACTGCATGATTTAACAGAACTATATCTTTTTGATGTATAGAGGTCCAGATGGTGAGTTGGCTGCATCTCTACGATACCTTAACCAAAGATACTCAATGCCTTATTCTGAGCTTAAGGGGTTATTGACAGATATAGGTACAGAAGAATTATCACATCTGGAAATGATTTCTGCAATCGTTTACCAGTTAACAAGAAATCTCACTGTGGATCAAATTAAGGAAAGTGGATTTGACACATATTTCGTTGACCATACAACAGCTATTTATCCCATCTCAGCTTCAGGTGTTCCATTTACAGCAGCATATTTTCAATCTAAGGGTGACGTTATTACGGATTTGGTTGAGGATATGGCAGCAGAGCAAAAAGCAAGGACAACGTATGATAATATTCTAAGGTTGAGCGATAGCCCTGATGTTAGTGACCCAATTAAGTTCTTGAGAGCAAGAGAAATAGCACATTTCCAACGTTTTGGTGAAGGTTTGAGAATTGCACAAGATAATTTGAACTCTAAAAACTTCTACGCTTGTAATCCAGCATTTGATAATAAATGTGGGGGAAATCAACAATTATAATTGAAAAAGAGAGAATGCTTTAAAGTATTCTCTCTTTTTTGTAGTTTTATTAGCTTATATTATCAGCAATAGTCGTAGCAAGTCAATTGTTGGGTGAATTCGGGTCAAAATCTTTATATTCGTTTCTCCATAACAAAGTGTTTTCTGTTCCATCAAATTTTATTCTATACAAATCATAGCCAAAACCAGGTTCATAATCTGCATTATAATAAATCCAGTCATCCAATATATTGACACTTGCAGATTCAATATCATTTAGTTTAACTTTTTCAGTTCCATCAACACGAATTTTGTAAAGCTTATCTAAATCAGCAGTATTAACATAATAAATCCAACCATCTTTTACGTTGAAATACCATGATTTATCATCATTTACTTTCATATCATTTTTGCCATCTACATTAACTCTATAAAGCTTGTTACCATCAGCGAAATTAATATAATAAACCCAATCGCCAACGACTTGCATAATAATGCATTTATCAGTTATAAATTCGGCTTCTCCTCCATCAAGTGGCTTTCTGAACAGCTTACCGCTATCCGGATATGCAGGATAATCAGAATAGCAATAATAAATATATCCATCCACTATATTTATTATTTTACCACAGTATTTTTCATTAAGCTTAGTGAGCTTTGAGCCATCAGTACGCATTTTATAGATATTATAATTATAAATCACATCACCAGTATTAATAACCATCTCAGTAAAATAAATCCGTTCCCCAACAACAGCCATAAATTTAAAGTCTGTTTCAGATGTGTATAACACTTCCTTTTCAATCTGACCGATTTTATATCTATATATCTTCCCCCTATCAGTATAATATATCCAACCATCAGAAACATTTATATATTTAGGGCTATCACTAATCAACAACTCAAAATTGAAATTAGTATCACTCATTTCTACTCTATACAAATCAGCACCTGCATTGCAATAAAGCCAACCATCTTGCTGAGCAACTATACCAGAATTTATATTATTTCCTGCTATATTGCTATACTTCATATCCATTTCAGGATTATTTACAGACTCATCCTCAGCTTCTAATTCTGTTGTAATTTCGGACAAGCTTGTCTTAGTTTCCTCAATTCCAGAAAATTCTGCTGATACATTAGAGGAATTCTTTTCTACATAATTGTCTTCTTCGCACCCAGTAAAAATAATTGATGCAAAGATTACAGTCGCTATTAATTTTTTCATTTTCATAACTTTACCTACCATTCTGTCAATATTAATCGCTACAACATTCTAGTCTTTATTCTATATTTTATCAGAATTTAGCAACTAAGTCAACAGCTTATAATAACGCTTGATTTTAGTAGACGATAGAGAAATAGCACTAAATCAAAGATTATGTCAAACAAAAAGGGAGCGAGTAAATCACTCCCTTGAATATTTACAATCCTAACAATGCTTAAACAAGATGAAGATTGTGAACTTATTAGTGTAGAAACACGAGTAAATCGTCCATGAACTCCTGTTCAATTTTTACAAGATTTTTCGCCAAACTCATAATTTCTTTTGAGGCATTTTTATATTGATTAATATATTTACTGACAGATTTTATTCCCATATTGCAACCATCAACCATCAATTGTGCAATCTTTGACGAATCATCATCTACCATAAGCTTTACTTCTGTGCTTACCCATGAAAATACTTTTGCGATAGTATGGGGATCTTTCTCATTCTCCTCCATTTCGTTTAACATTTCATGACATTTATCTCCAATTTTAATATGTTTATCATTATATTTATCAATAACCGACCTTAATTCCTCATTATTAATAAACGGTTCTACTTGCTCCATACTATTTGTAGCTGATTTGCAACCTGCGTTACATTCTTTTAATAGGTTAATAGAATCCTCATTCATAAAATTACCTCCATCATAATACTATTTTTAGTATTATATATCAAAAAATTAAGTTTATTCAACTAAATTTTATTTATGTTAGGATTCATTCTAAAACATTAGTTTTGATATACCTATTTAAAGAAAACTCCTTAATTATACCTTTAAAAGTATAATCAAGGAGTTACTTTTTTTCTAACTGACTTATATTTTTGTTGATTACAGGCTGTTACAAATTAAATCGCCCATTTCAGTACAGCTAACTATTTTCATTCCATCACTCATAATATCGCCTGTTCTGTATCCATCAGCCAAAACATTATTAACTGCATTCTCAATCATATCAGCACCATCAGCCATGTCAAAAGAGTATCTAAACATCATCGCAACTGATAAAATTGTAGCAATTGGATTAGCTTTGTTTTGACCAGCAATATCAGGTGCAGAACCATGTATCGGCTCGTATAAACCTCTAGTTCCCTCACCCAAGCTTGCACTAGGAATCATGCCTAATGAACCAGTTATCATGCTTGCCTCATCTGACAAAATGTCGCCGAAAAGATTTTCAGTAACAAGCACATCAAATTGTGCTGGATTTCTCACCAACTGCATTGCACAGTTGTCAACAAGCATATCATAATATTCAATTTCTGGATATTCTTCTCTAACCTTATGTGCAACCTCTCTCCATAATCTTGAAGAATCAAGTACATTTGCCTTGTCAATGGAGTGAAGCTTTCCACTTCTTTTTTTAGCCATTTCAAACGCAACTCTTACAATTCTTTCAACTTCAAAATCGCTATAAGTCATGCTATCAGTAGCAGTTTTCACGCCGTTCTCATCAACTTCTGTTGATCGTTTACCAAAATATGCTCCACCGATAAGTTCCCTTACAATCACCAAATCCAAGCCGTTTTGTGTTATCTCTTTTTTAAGTGGGCAAGCATCAGCAAGTGGCTCAAAAAGCTTTGCTGGTCTGATATTTGCAAACAATCCTAGTGAACCTCTTATTTTAAGCAACCCAGCCTCTGGTCTAAGATGTCCTGGAAGTGTATCCCACTTAGCGCCACCCACTGCACCAAGCAACACGCTGTCGGACTCAAGGCATATGTCAATTGTTTCCTGTGGCAATGGCACTCCTGTTTCATCAATAGCACACCCACCCATCAAAACATCTGTATATTCAAAGGTATGCCCTAGCTTTTCGCCTACCTTATTAAGCACCTTTATTGCCTCTGCAACAATCTCAGGGCCAATTCCATCGCCCTTTATAACTGCAATCTTTTTGTTCATAGTCAGCCTACTTTCTCTTATTTCTTGTTAAGTGAATTCAACAAGCCACCAGCATCAATAATTTCTTTTATAAACTCAGGGAATGGCTCTGCCTGATATACCTCACCTTTGGTTATGTTTGTGATAACACCCGTATCAAAGTTAATTTCAACCTCATCACCTGCATTGATTTTTTGAGCAGCCTCAGGACATTCCAAAATTGGAAGTGCTGTATTGATTGCGTTTCTATAAAAAATCCTTGCAAAAGTTGATGCAATAACGCATGAAATGCCACTAGCCTTTATCGCAATCGGAGCGTGTTCTCTTGATGAACCACAACCAAAATTCTCATTAGCAACCATTATATCGCCATCTTTAACATTTTTCACAAAATCTTTGTCAATATCCTCCATGCAATGTGAAGCCAACTCCTTATGGTCAGTTGTGTTAAGGTATCTTGCTGGAATAATAACGTCTGTATCTACATTATCGCCGTATTTGTGTACTCTACCTCTTACTTGCATATCTATTTCCTCCCCAATTATAATACTTCTGTAACGTTAGAAATTTTGCCTGTGATAGCTGACGCAGCAGCAATTGCTGGACTTGCTAGGTATACTTCACTTTCAGGGTGTCCCATTCTTCCTACAAAGTTCCTATTTGTAGTAGCAACAGCTCTTTCACCTGACGCAAGAATTCCCATATGCCCACCAAGACATGGACCACAAGTTGGAGTTGAGAAAACACAGCCAGCATTTACGAAAGTTTTAACAAGCCCTTCGTCCATTGCCTGTAAGTAAATTTTCTGTGTTCCAGGAATAACGATACAACGAAGATTCTTTGCAACTTTCTTACCTTCAAGAATTTTAGCAGCAACTCTCAAATCTTCCATTCTTCCATTTGTGCATGAGCCAATCACAACTTGATCAATCTTAACCTCGCCAACTTCATCAATAGTCTTTGTGTTTTCTGGCAAATGTGGAAACGCAACCGTTGACTTAATTGTGCTTAAATCAATATCAAAAACCTGTTCGTATTCTGCATCGCTATCAGCTTTATATATGCTATAATCACGATTAACCTTATCAGCCATAAACTCAATTGTTCGTTCATCAACTGCGAATATTCCATTCTTTGCACCAGCCTCAATAGCCATATTAGCCATTGCAAGTCTGTCATCCATTGTTAAATTTATCAAGCCATCTCCATCAAATTCCATAGATTTATATAACGCACCATCAACACCAATCATGCCAATGATATGAAGAATAACGTCCTTACCACTTATCCATTCGTTCATCTTACCTGTAATATTAAACTTAATAGCTGAAGGAACTTTAAACCATGCTATTCCTGTTGCCATTCCAGCTGCCATATCAGTTGAGCCTACTCCTGTTGAAAACGCTCCCAATGCTCCATAGGTACAAGTATGGCTGTCTGCACCGATTATAAGCTCTCCACTTGCCACAAGACCTTTTTCTGGCAAAAGAACGTGTTCAATACCCATATCTCCAACATCAAAATAATTTTCAACTTCATAATTACCAGCAAAATCTCTACAAAGCTTGCACTGTTCAGCTGCCTTAATGTCCTTATTCGGTGTGAAGTGGTCCATTACCATTGCAATTTTCTTACCATCAAAAACTCCGTCAAATCCAGCCTTATTAAATTCCTTGATTGCAACTGGCGTTGTTACGTCATTTCCTAAAACTAAATCAAGCTTACATTTTATTAACTGCCCAGCTTTAACCTCATTAAGCCCTGCGTGAGCTGCAAGGATTTTTTGTGTCATAGTCATAGCCATCGTCAAAACTCCTTTATATAAAAATTTTTATTTCTTTATTATTATATTTGCATTATAGCATATTATTTGATATAATTGAAATACATATTATGAATACTTAATATAACTTTTTTAGATACCTGAGGTGAATTTATGCTTTCAGACCAAAATCTTAATCAATACAAAATTTTCTACACAGTCGCTAAACTTGGGAATATTAGTCATGCCGCTGAACAACTGTATATCAGCCAACCTGCAATCAGCAAAGCTATTTCTAAACTTGAGGAAAATATGGACGCAAAGCTGTTCGTAAGAAATCATAGAGGAGTTACTATGACAGATGAGGGTGAAATCCTCTTTGAGCATCTTAAAACTGCTTTTGATGCAATTCATATCGGCGAAGAACGAATTAAAAAAATAAACGAACTGGGAATTGGACAGATAAGAATTGGTGCTAGTACAACTCTATCTAAATACCTACTTTTACCATATTTAAAAGAGTTTATTACCAAGTTTCCTCATATTAAAATAATTATTGAGTGCCGTTCATCAACTCATACAACAAAACTGCTTGATGAGAATAGTATTGACATTGGTTTAGTTGTTAAGCCTGAGGGAATGCGTAACTTTGATTTTCATGCTATTGGCGAAATTGAGTATATTTTTGTAGCAACCGATGCTTACCTTGAAAATCTGCATTTGCGAGAGGGCAAAGAAAATTTATCTACTAAAGAATTAGAGTTAAATCTGTTTAAGAGTGCCAACCTAATGTTGCTTGATGAAGAAAATATTACCAGGCAATATGTAGACGGCTATCTCAAAGAAAACAATATTGTGATTACCCATGTTCTTGAGGTAAGCAATATGGATTTGCTTATTGAGTTTGCTAAAATCGGCTTGGGTGTTGCTTGTGTTATAAAAGAATTTGTGCTAGATGACTTAAAATCGGGCAAGATAACCGAAATTCCACTCGTAACACCAATACAAAAAAAAGAAGTCGGTTATGCTTATTCCAACAATATGCCACTCACTGCATCGATGGAAAAGTTCGTGAGCTTCTATAAATCAACATAATTTTTATTTTTATTGATTTTTATTTGAAAAAGACTTGATTTTTTAAATTGGTTGTGTTATACTTTATAAACATGAATGAATTTATCAATAGTACTACTGTCTAATGTATCTGATGGGCTGCTATGTAAATCATGATAGTTAGAAAGAGGTGACTTACATGAAAAAGGGATTGCATCCTAACTTTGAGAAATCAACTGTTACTTGTGCTTGTGGTACTGTTATAAACACACGTTCTACTAAGGGCGATATTAAGGTTGAAATTTGCTCAAATTGTCATCCGTTTTATACTGGTAAGCAAAAGCTTATCGATACTGGCGGACGTGTTGACAGGTTTAACAAGCGTTTCAGTAAAGACAAGTAATATTATGGGGCGGCCTATGGTCGCCCATTTTACTTATATGCTTAGATTGGAGTTTTTATTTTTATGGGATATTTTACTATAAAGGAGTTTGCTGAGGCATCTTTCATTGAGCGTCACTCAGAATTTATAGGTTATATTACTCCTGTTAAAAATAACGACGACGCTGTGGGTTTTATTAACCAAATCCGTGCCAAGCACCGTAAAGCTACTCATAATGTATATGCTTACACACTTAGGCAAGATAATATAACACGATATTCTGATGATGGAGAACCTCAAGGAACTGCTGGTGTGCCTGTACTGGATGTTTTGCAGAAAAAAAGACTGGTTGATGTTTGTTGTGTTGTAACTCGTTATTTTGGTGGAGTTTTATTGGGCGGTGGAGGGCTTGTTCGTGCATATTCACATTCTGCTAAAATCGCTGTTGATGCTGCTACAATTATGAATATGTGTGAATGTTACAAGCTGAAAATTAATATGGACTATAATATGTATGGTAAAATAACTTATATTCTTCCTGAATTTGAAATAAAAGAACTATCGTCTGATTTTACGGATGATGTTTCTGTTGAAATATTAGTAAAAAAAGAACTTTTACATGAATTGCAAACAAAATTGATTGATGCGACTAACAGCAAAATTGAAATTATTTTGATGGAAGAAGCTTTTGAAGATTTTTCTTAACATTTCCTTTTTTAAAAAGAGGAAATTTTATTTTTCTGTAGTATATGTATTATAAGAGCTTAATTATGATTGGATGTGATATTTTGACTGTAAGAGAGCAAACCGAAAATATTGAACTTGAAACTTTGAGCAAGTTCGCCTGCAATGCTGTTAGCCATAGCAAACGTTCAAAGGCTGAGGAAAATTGCTCTTATCGCACTAGCTTTCAGCGTGATAGAGATAGAATTCTTCATTGTAATGCTTTTCAAAGGCTAAAGCATAAAACTCAAGTATTTATATCTCCTGTTGGTGACCATTATCGTACACGCTTAACACATACTCTCGAAGTATCACAGGTTGCTCGAACTATTTCTAGGGCATTGCGACTTAATGAGGATTTAACTGAGGCAATTGCTCTTGGACATGATTTGGGGCACTCCCCTTTCGGACATTCGGGTGAGGCTGTTCTTAATGAAATTTGCCCATATGGTTTTAAACATTATCTTCAAAGTGTAAGAGTTGTGGAGTATATTGAAAATGATGGTAATGGACTTAATTTAACTCATGTTGTAAAAAACGGAATCGCTTGCCATACGAATGGAATAGCTTCCACTAAAGAAGGTAATATCGTAAGGCTTGCTGATAAAATTGCCTACATAAACCATGATGTTGAGGACGCTATTAGGGCTGGTATTCTAAAGCAATCCGATTTACCTCAAAATGTAATTGACGTTCTTGGCGATACGAAAAGCAAGAGGATTACAACTTTAGTTTCTTCTGTGATTGAAAATGGAGCTGAAAGTATTGGTATGCATTCGCATATAAAGGATGCACATGATGAGTTGCGAAGTTTTCTTTTTGCAATGGTTTATGTTAACTCTGTCGCAAAAAAAGAAGAAAAAAAAGCAAAAGACCTTGTGGAACGACTTTATATCTATTTTAGAAAGCATTCTGATAAGCTACCTGATGAATATAAGAAAATTATGGAACGATACGATAACGATAGAGCTATTTGTGATTATATTTCCGGAATGAGCGACGGATATGCAGTGGATTTATATCATGAGTTATTTATCCCCATATTCTGGAGTAGGCGGTGATTAGTTGGCTTTTTCTGATGATTTTATATACCAACTTCAATTGGGAAACCCTATCGACGATGTGATGAAATCATACGTTAATCTCATTAGGCGAGGACATAATTTCGTCTGTTCCTGTCCATTTCATTCGGAGAAAACTCCGTCATGTACCGTTTATCCCGATACGCAAAGCTTTTACTGTTTCGGATGTGCTGCTGGTGGTGATGTTATCACTTTTATTAGGAAGATTGAGAATCTTGAGTATATTGAGGCTATAAAGTTGCTTGCAGAACGTGCAGGACTCGATATTCCAACTGATAAACAGGGGGAGCAAACTGCTCGGATTAAGGCTAGGATTCTTGAGATTAATCGTGAAACTGCTGTTTTTTTCTATAAATCACTGACTTCAGATTCATCGAAAACTGGGCTGAAATATTTTGCATCTCGTGGACTTTCTCCCCAAACTATAAAAAAATACGGCTTGGGGTATGCTGATAATTCGTGGGACAAGCTTAAAAACCACCTGCTATCGCTCAATTTTAAAGAAGATGAACTTGTAACTGCTGGTGTTTGCCTTTCGAAAAATGGAAATACATTTGACTTGTTTAGAAATAGAGCCATGTTCCCTATCATGGATTTGCGTGGAAATATAATTGGTTTTGGTGGTAGAATTCTTGATGACGGTATGCCAAAGTACATAAATACGATGGATACTCCAGTGTTTAAGAAAAGCCGAAACCTGTTTTCATTAAATTTTGCAAAGAATTCGTCGTCAAATAGGTTGATTTTAGCAGAGGGTTATATGGATGTTATCGCAATAAATCAAGCGGGCTTTGAAAATGTTGTTGCAACGCTTGGAACTTCACTTACATCTGAACAGGCAAGACTTATCTCACAGTATGCAAAGGAGGTAATTATTTCCTACGATAGCGATAATGCTGGACAAAAAGCTACTTCAAGAGCTATAAATTTACTCGGCGAGGCTGGTGTTACAACACGCATTATTAATATGGAGGGTGCAAAAGACCCCGATGAATACATAAAAAAGTTCGGTGCTACTCGATTTAAGCTTTTACTCGATAATTCAGATGGTGCTATTAATTTTGAATTGGAAAAGTGTAAGGAAGGGCTGGATTTATCCACTGAAATTGGTAAGGTTGAATGTCTGAAGCGTACGGTAAAGGTATTGTCGCAAATATATAATCAGCTCGAACGTGATGTGTATATTTCCAAGGTTTCCAAAAATTATGAGATTTCATTAGATGTCTTGAAGGCTCAAATTGATAATGAAATAACTAAAATTTATAAAAAAGATAAGAATAGTAGCTGGAAAGATATTGTAACAAAGTCCCGTTTTAAAGATGATATAAACCCCGAAATCAACCAATACCCAAAAGAAAATAAGGCTGAGGAAGGCATAATCGCATATCTGTTTCAAAATCCTGATATGATTAAAAAGGTGCTTGACTGTATTACTCCTGAACATTTTGTTACTAGTTTTAATAAAAAAGTTTTTATGATTTTATGCGAAAAGCTCAATTCATCGACAAATTTTACCTTATCATTTCTTTCCGATGAATTTTCTGATAGTGAAATGGGAAGAATAACGGGAATAGAAGCGAAACATAGAGATATTATATTAACTGAACAAGTTGTTGACGATTATATGAAAATTTTAATTGATTTTAATAAAAATAAATTGCTTGATAATATTAATTCTGATGAAGATTTATTGGAATTGGCAGAAAGACTTAAAAATACAAAATAATTCATCTTATCCTTAAGCCGCCATTTAGGATAAATCAATTTTTTAGGCGGAGAATGGAGCTTTTTTATGGCAATAGATAAAAAAAATTCCGTTGAACAATTAATGGAACAAGGCAGAAGAGATGGTAAACTCACTGCAAAGGAAATTACTGATGTCCTAGAGGCAATGAATTTCGAGGTCGAACAGATGGATAAGTTTTATGACGATTGTTCTAATTTGAATATTGAAATTGTAGATGATTTTTCTATAAGTAGTTCTGACATGAAAATAGCTATGGATTCAGGTATATCCGACGATTTAGAAATTGCATTGTCCACTGATGGCATTTCTCTGGATGACCCTGTAAAAATTTATTTAAAAGAAATTGGACGAGTTCCTTTGCTATCTGCTGAAGAGGAAATTGAGCTAGCACAACGCATGGCTACAGGTGATGTTTATGCAAGAAAACGCCTTTCAGAAGCGAATTTGCGTCTTGTTGTAAGTATTGCAAAAAAATATGTAGGCCGTGGAATGCAATTTCTTGATTTAATTCAAGAGGGAAACCTTGGGCTTATAAAGGCTGTGGAAAAGTTTGATTACACAAAGGGCTTTAAGTTTTCAACATATGCTACTTGGTGGATTAGACAAGCTATTACTAGGGCGATTGCTGACCAAGCAAGAACTATACGAATTCCTGTTCATATGGTTGAAACTATTACAAAAGTAAAAAAGGTTTCAAGTCAACTCTTACATGAAAATGGACATGACCCAACTCCCGATGAAATCGCCGCAAGACTTGAGATCCCTGTTGAGCGTGTTCGTGAAATAATGCGAATTGCTCAAGACCCTGTTTCACTAGAAACACCAATTGGTGAGGAAGAGGACAGCCATCTTGGCGACTTTATACCAGATGATGACGCACCTGCACCTGCTGAAGCAGCATCATTAATGCTTTTAAAAGAACAATTAAACGAGGTTTTAGCTACTCTTACTGATAGAGAAGCTAAGGTTTTAAGGTTGCGTTTCGGTCTTGAAGATGGACGTTCACGAACCCTTGAGGAAGTTGGCAAGGAGTTTGATGTCACAAGAGAGAGAATAAGACAAATCGAAGCGAAAGCTTTGCGTAAATTACGCCACCCAAGCAGAAGCAAAAAAGTCAAGGATTTCCTTGACTAACAATTGCTTTGTTACATAAAATAACAAGGGAGAGTTGCAAGCAACCCTCCCTTAATTTATTATTAATATAATCCTAAGCGATTTTCATCACTTAACTAATCAAAATTTAGCACTCACTCCTAAAAAGTATTCCTTAACTGTAGGACAGCAAGTTTTAATTTATATTAGTACATCGGTACCACCTTTTTCAGATTATTTGTTCCACTTTAAATTTATAAACGATTTTCATCATTTAGCTAATTCCTTTGGAGGTATCACTCCTATCATTTTAGATTGTTTTGCGAACTCTATAAATACTCATCATAAAGCATCACTACTTTCATAAACTTGGAATTAGAAATATATCTATTAGTACATCGGTACCACCTTTTTCAGATTATTTGTTCCACTTTGAATTTTTGAACGATTTTCATCATTCCACAAGTTTCACCATGGGTCCCACTCCCGTCTTTCTAGATTGTTTTGCGTACTCTATAAACACTCATCATAAAGCATCACTACTTTCATAAACCTGGAGTTAGAAATATATCTAATAAGTACATCGGTACTACATTTTCAAATCATTAATTTAATTTTCAATTTTGAACGATTTTCATCATTCCACAAGTTTCACCATGGGTCCCACTCCCGTCTTTCTAGATTGTTTTGCGTACTCTATAAATACTCTTCATAAAGCATCACTACTTTCATAAAATTGGGTTAAATGTATTCCCATACTAGTCCATCGGTACCACCTTTTTCTTAATATAATAGCTTTTTATTTAAAGACCATAGGTCACTAGTTTGAGATTTTCCTAAATCTCTATAAAACCTTCATCTTTAAAAGTTGCCATCATTCATGCAATGTTTAATTGGTACGACTTGACTCACTATGTAACCGACCTGAACAGAATCTTTTTAATAAATTTAATTTTGGAATAAAGATTACTCTTTAATTTCCCTCTTATTCAATCTGTCTGCCAGCTACCCTAGAAATATTGACGAGTCATGAACGATGACTTCCATCTGCTGTTCGTCTATATTTTCCATCGGACCCGCCTCCTTTAAATTATTATTCCTGCTGAAGAATTCTAAATTAATTCCTATGTCCCTGCAGAAACATTCAGAAACTTAAATCTTACTACCTAAACAACACCAACGCTTTTAAGTTGTTTAATTCACCAACTCAGCTTAAACTCTTGCACAAAATTCATTATTTATATGTTGTAGCATTTCTACTTTAAATAACTATTTACTCTGCTTGCATATTGTTTAAGTTTTTCGATTTCGTTTCTCTGTATATATAATAACACGCATTTTGTCACTTGTCAATAGTTTTTTCTATATTTTTCGCAAATAAATTGTTTAATATTTTGTTAACATTTTTCATCTTGACTTTTTCTTTATATTATAGTACAATTAAAAAGTTGAGGGTTAATATCCCTAACTTTTATATGAAAATTAAAATTATAAGATGTTTGCCATATTCGGCGGATTGGAGTTTACAATGCCTGATTTAGATTATACACCAGACCTTTATACATTGGTTGACGAAGAAGGTAACGAGGAAACCTTTGAAATGATGGACGTTCTTGAAATTGATGAGCAACGCTATTTTGCTCTTATGCCTTATCTTCCTGAAGCTGAAGAGTTACTAGAAAGCGATGGCGAATTAATTATCCTTAAATCTGATATAGTTGATGGTGAGGAAATGCTTACTTCTATCGACGATGATGATGAATTTGAAAGGATAGGAAAAGTTTTCTTGGAAAGACTTGAATCTATGTTTGAAGAGGAAGATTGTGAATGTACTGATGACGGTTGCGATTGTTGTCACTAAAAGTTTAAAATTTACCTATTGATTTTTCTTATTTGTTGTGGTATAATAAATTTAGAAAAACAAAAACATTCTGCCTTGTTCGCGTTAGTATAGTTTTTATATAATCCAACACATATATAAAGGGAATTCAACTCTGAACAGAGAATTGCAGACCTCCTACTTTAACGAGTGGACGAAGGGAGCGTGAGACTGTCAGGAGAATACCCACCTGCTTAGTGCGGGTTTTATATGCTATATTGTCGGCAAGGCGGTTTATTTTTTAAAAAAATTCACAAATTATTTTGTAATTGACAAGACAGATTTATCTGTCTTGTTTTTTTATGCGTAACTAAAAATTGTATTTATTTTGTAGTGCTTTTTTAGTTTGTTTATGCTATAATTGATGTAAAGTAATTCACGGGAGAGTTTTATGGAATATGTAGTTAATCTTGAAAATTGGAATTCTGTTTTTGCTGTGCCGTCAAGCGTTGTGGATAATTATATTAAGCTTGCTAGTGGTGCAGCTTTAAAAGTTCTTTTATACATGCTTAAAAATAATAATCAGCCTTTTAATCTGTCTTATATTGCACAAGCACTTGGATTATCTGAAGAAAATGTTGAAGAAGCATTCTGTTTTTGGGAACAGGTTGGAGTTTTATCAAAGCCTAATAGTAATGGAGATACCGAATTGCCTAATGCACAAAACGCTATGCCCTCACCTATTGCAAATGCTGTAAATACAGTATATTCTACTGCTAATATAAGCAACTCAATAAATCCTAATGAAACAGAAAATATAGAAACTGAGAATAGTAAAAAGTTTACGCAACGCTCAAGTTCTGGTTTTCCGATTACTCCATCAGAAATATCGAAAAGGCTTGAAACTTCACAGGATATAAAGGCATTGTTTTCTATGGCTGAAATTTCTTTTGGAAATATGCTTACACATACCGAACAGCGTTCATTGATTTGGATTTATGAATATGTTGGACTTAAAGCTGATGTTATACTTATGCTACTTGAGTATTGCATTTCTATTGATAAATTAAATATGCATTATTTAGAAACTCTCGCCATTTCATGGCAAGAAAATGAAATAAATACTCTTGACTCTGCACAGGCTGAAATAAAACGTTTACAGGAATCTAGCAGTTTTACCAGTAAAGTTTCAAGGGTATTGGGGCTTGAGAGAAGACCAACAACAAAACAACGGGGGTTTATTGACACATGGATGGAAAAGGGATATAGTCTTGACTTAATTGAATATGCATATGAGAAAACTATTGATAATATAGATAAACGCTCATTCCCTTACATAAATCGTATACTTGAGGATTGGTATGCAAATGGGCTTATTACACGAAGTAAGATTGATGAGAGTAATTCAAGCAATCCTAAGGCTAGAAAATACAAGGATAAAACTGAGCAGTCATATGACTTGAATGACCTTGATTCACTCGCTGTAAACCTTACAAATAATACAAGAAATGGAGGTTAGGACTTGTCTAATTCAAGAATTTATAACGCTGCTCTTGATATTATTTCAAAGAGAAGATGTGACGCAAAGATAAGCTATGAAAATCATTATAGAGATGCAGAATCAAAAGTTCCTGAGATTGTTGAAATAAATCGACAACTTGCGAACACCAGTCTTGAACTTCTTAACATTATAAAATCTGGTGGCGATAATATTGACAAACGCTTGGATGCGTTGAAACGTCAAAATCTTCAAGCACAGGAAATGGTGGAAATATTACTTGTACAAAATAATTTCCCTAAGGATTATCTCAATATAAAGTATAAATGTGAACTTTGCAGTGATACAGGCTTTGTGCAAAACTCAAGATGTGAATGTCTTAAAGAAATAATAGGCAGGCTTTCAGTTAAAGCTCTTAATTCCCATTCACAAATTAAGCTTTGCAGTTTCAGAACGTTTAATCTTAATTATTATAAAAATGTTACTGCACCCGATGGAACAGACTGCTACGCAATTATGTCGCATGTTTTGGATTATTGTATTAGGTATTCTCATGAGTTTTCGCTAAATTCAAAAAGTATATTTATGCTCGGTAAAACTGGGCTTGGCAAAACTCATTTATCCTTGTCAATCGCTGAAAAGGTTATCGCAAAAGGATATAATGTGCTTTATGATTCGATTATTAATTACTTACGTCAAATCGAAAAGGAGCATTTCGGGCGTGATAGCTCTGGAACTGACACATTAGGACTTCTTCTTGATGCAGACCTTGTAATATTTGACGATTTAGGCTCTGAATATGATACCAGCTTTTATATTTCTACTATATATAATATTATTAACACAAGGCTGAATAAAGGCTTGCCCACTATTATAAGCACCAATCTTTCTCCACAAGAATTAGAAAGCAAATATGATGCAAGGCTTATTTCAAGGCTTTTTGCTATGTATGATTACTTGAAGTTTATGGGTAGTGATATTCGTCATATTAAAAAGAAAAATGGTGAGGTTTAAGCCTAAATTAGAAAATTGTTCAATTATTTTAACCAAATTGACATAGCTTTTTCTATATTTAACCTTGACAAACTGGAAATAATAATATATAATTGCTTTAGATAAAAGGGAGTAGCTTGCACCTTTTGGTGTTATCTAGGGCGTCAACACGATTATTTAATCCGCACTAAATAAGTGATAAGCAAGACTTTTATCAGGGCATATTTTGTCTTGATAAAAGTCTTTTTTTATATCAAGACTTTATCTGGGCATAATATCATTAAACATTAACTAGGAGGAATAAAATTGACATCACACAGCATTAATCAAGAGGAACTCTTAAAAACGCTTAATACAAATGAGCAGACTGGTTTAACTAATGACGAGGCTAAACAAAGGCTTCAGCGAGATGGCGAAAATGTTCTAAGGGCAAAAAAGAAAAAGACTATGTTTCAACGCTTTATGGCTCAATTTAAAGATGTAATGATTTTAATTCTTATTGCAGCTGCTGTTATTTCATTCGCAATTGCAATTTATGAAAAAAATCCAAAGGAATTCTTTGAACCGTCGCTAATTATGCTGATTGTAATTCTGAATGCACTTATGGGTATAATTCAAGAAAGTAAGGCTGAAAAAGCGTTGGAGGCGTTGCAAAGTCTTTCAGCTCTACACGCAAGGGTTATTAGAAATGGCAAGGAGGAAATTATTGATGCCTCTGCTCTTGTTAAAGGTGATATAATTAAGCTTGAGGCAGGAGATTTTGTACCTGCTGACGCAAGGCTTCTTACATCCTCCTCTTTGAAATCTGAGGAATCAGCTTTAACTGGTGAATCTGTTCCTTCTGAAAAAAATGCTAAGAACATTGTTGCTGAGAATGCACCAATTGGCGATAGAACTAATATGGTTTATTCTGGGTGTAGTATAACATATGGTACAGCAACTGCTGTTGTTTCATCAATAGGTATGGACACAGAAATGGGTAAAATCGCTGGTATGCTTGATAACGAAATGGAAGTGCAGACACCTCTGCAACAAAAGCTTGCAAGCTTAGGTAAATATCTTGGATTTATTGCATTAGGTGCTTGTGCAGTAATATTCGTAATTGGTCTTATCTCAAAAATACCTCTTATGGAAATCTTTATGACTTCTGTATCACTTGCAGTTTCAGCTATTCCTGAGGGATTGCCTGCAATTGTTACTATCGTTCTTTCTATCGGTGTACAGCGTATGGTTAAACATAATGCTATTATAAAAAGACTTCCTGCTGTTGAAACTTTGGGAAGTGCATCTGTAATCTGCTCCGATAAAACAGGAACTCTTACTCAAAACAGAATGACATTAGTTACTTCTTATGATGATAAAACAGGTATTATTGAACAAATTAGCGACAAAAATACTGATAGAATAAAAATGCTATTAATGTATGCTACTCTTTGTAGTGATGGCTCTGTTGTTGTAGCTGATGGGGAAGAAAAGCATATAGGTGATCCTACTGAAACATCAATTGTTCTTGCGGCATATAAAAATGGCATGACTAAAGATGAGCTTAACACAAAGTTCCCAAGGCTTGCTACACTTCCTTTTGATTCCGATAGAAAGCTTATGACGAGTGTAAATACTATTAATGGTAAAACAGTAGTAATTGTTAAGGGTGCTGTCGATGTTTTAGTCGATAGATGTATTAGTGGTAATATCGAGAAGGCAAAAGAAACTGCTGAAAATATGAGTAAAGATGCTCTTAGAGTTATCGCTGTTGCTTATAAGGAAGTCGACTCTGTTTCAGCTGAACCTACCATTGATGAGTTGGAGAATGGCTTAACCTTTATGGGGCTTGTTGGAATGATTGACCCTCCAAGGCCTGAGGCGAAAGATGCTGTTGCTGTTTGTATTCAGGCTGGAATTAAACCTGTTATGATAACTGGTGACCATATTGTTACTGCTTCAGCAATTGCTAGGGAATTAGGAATTTTAAAAGATGGCGACAACGCTATAACGGGTGCAGAACTTCAAGCAATGTCCGATGAAGAATTAAGCGAAAAGGTAAGAAATATTTCCGTTTACGCAAGAGTATCACCTGAAGATAAAATCAGAATCGTTAAGGCATGGCAGGCAAAGGGCGAGGTTGTGTCGATGACTGGTGATGGCGTTAACGATGCTCCTGCACTAAAGGCTGCTGATATCGGGTGTGCGATGGGAATTACGGGTACTGACGTTGCTAAGGGTGCAGCAGATATGACCTTGACTGATGACAACTTTGCAACAATTGTCAAGGCTGTTGAAGAAGGTAGAGGTATTTACGATAATATTAAAAAGGTTGTAGGATTTCTTTTGGGAACAAATATTGGAGAGATTTTCACAGTGTTTTTTGCAATGCTATTCTGGCATAAGTCCCCTCTCCTATCAACACAGCTACTATGGATTAACTTAGTTACTGACGGACTACCTGCTATTGCTTTAGGTATGGAGGCTGTTGATAAAGATGTAATGAGCAAAAAGCCAAAGCCTAAGGATGAAAGCATTTTTGCAAATGGATTAGGATTAAGAGTAGTTTTTCAAGGACTTATGTTTGCATTATTAACCCTGTTTGCATTCAATTATGGTAAGGAATATTCAGGCGATTTAACTATGGGCAGAACAATGGCGTTTATGACTTTAGCTCTAACACAGGTTTCCCACTCATTTAATATGCGTTCTAACCGTTCAATTTTCAAAATAGGTCCATTCAATAATAAGTATTTAAGCGGTGCAGCACTTCTTTCTCTTGTACTGGTTCTTGTTGTGTCATTTGTTCCACCAATCGCTAAGGTTTTCGGATTAACTATGCTCGAACCGTTTATGTATTTGATTGTACTTGGACTTGTATTAGTTCCTGTTGTTGTGTTGGAAATAACAAAGGCAATAGGTTTAATTAGACATCACGAATAATATTTTATAGTTTTATCCGTAAAGTTTATTGTTTGTTTGTAACTTGGTTACAGAAAAAACATATTTTTATGGTTATAATAATGTTAGATTAAAGTTTAGGAGGTATAAATATGTCAGTTACTGTATTAACAAAAAACAATTTTGAGAATGAGGTTCTAAACTCAGATAAACCTGTCCTTATTGACTTTTGGGCAGCTTGGTGTGGTCCATGTCGGATGCTCTCACCTGTTATTGATGAAATTGGTGAAGAATATAGCGAAGACGTTAAGGTTTGCAAGGTGAATGTTGATGACGAGGGCGAACTTGCATCACAATTTGATGTTATGAGTATCCCTACACTTGTAATTATTAAGAATGGAAAAATCGTTGAAACTGCTGTAGGTGCAAAATCTAAAAATGATATTTTAAGAATGCTAGGTATCTAACATAAATAAAAAAGCTACTATCACTATAATGATAGTAGCTTCAGACCGTAGAAAAACCCCGATTTCGCCATTGAAATCGGGTTTGAATTTTTAATGAAAGCAACAATTACGCAAAGGATCTTGAAAACAGCGGGAAAATGAAATAAAAATGGGGATCACCGTCCAT
>JAEWGD010000013.1 GCA_023388515.1 Bacillota bacterium | reverse complement strand
ATACAAATCATTTCCATCTGTAACCTTTCTTCTTTTGCTTTTCTTATCATTTTCCTCACCCCACTCTATTATACCACAAAATATCGAAAAAGTCCAGCGAAGGCTGGGCTTTTTCGACAAGCTGAGGCTATCTCAAATGAGATAGCCTTTAAAAGTTTTTCTGCTTTACATTATTATGCTGTCTAGAATTTGCTTTGCCTGTGTAACCGTTGCACGATGTATTTTACTTTTCAGCATTTTTATTTGCATACTTCCCCACCTTTTGTATATCAAGTTGTAAAATTATCAATAAGCCTTGTTTTCCTGATATAAACGGAAATTGCAACCAACACTTGCCCATCAATTGTATCCACTCTTTGTATCGTATTTGCATCAACTATTTCAACATAATCCACCCTTGCAAGAGGTTCTGTTGCGATATTCTCTCGCATTGCTTTTATAATAACCTCTGCACCTTTTTCGCCAGCCTGAACCAAACCTTGAGCAAGCCTTATAGTTTTACTTAGAATCAACGCCGACCTGCGTTCCTCTGTATTAAGATAAGTGTTTCTTGAACTTATAGCAAGCCCGTCCTCCTCACGAACTATTGCACAGCTAACAATGGTTACATTCATATTCAAATCCTTAACCATACGTTTTACTACTGCAAGCTGTTGAGCGTCCTTCTGCCCGAAATATGCCTTATCTGGCGTTGTTATATTAAATAGCTTTGTAACGACTGTGCAAAATCCTCTAAAATATTCAGGTCTACTCATGCCACATAAAGCTTCAGTTAAAACAGACATACCAACGTACGAACAAAATCCTTCTTCATACATCTCATCTGCCTCTGGAGCAAAGACAATATTAACACCACTTTCCTCACAGATACTGCAATCCCTTTGCATATCTCTCGGATAGCTCACTAAATCCTCATTTGGTGCAAACTGCATTGGGTTAACAAAAACGCTGACAATAACTCTGTCATTTTCCAATGCAGCTTTAATAAGGCTTTGATGTCCCTCATGCAGATAACCCATAGTTGGCACAAGACCAACACTAAACCCTTGCGATTTCCAAGACTTAACAATATTTCTCAATTCGCTGATTGTTTTTACTATTTTCATTTTAACCCCTTTCTTAAACTCAGTACAACTTATCTATAATTTCATCTGCTATATCAAATGTATGCTCATCGGACGGGAATGTTACCGCCTTTATTTCAGCGATATATTGCTTAAATGGCTTTGTCATAATATTTCCCACATCTACAAACCTTTTCGCAAATTTAGGTGTAAAGTCAGAAAACATACCAAGCATATCCTGATACACAAGAACTTGTCCATCACAGCCAGCACCCGAATTATCCATAAGCTTTGCAGTGGAATAATCATATGCCTTAAGCATTGTTATTTTATCCTTGTCTTTCTTTTGCTTTATAATTGTAGTAGTTGTATTTTTCATCAATAAAATCCTATTAAACCCTTCTATAAATCTTTTTCTATTATATCATCTTTCCCTTCCTTTTGCAAGGACTTATTTGTTTTTTATTGGAATATTATTGTGAAAAACCTTAATTTTGATTGATTTATTTCTTACAAGAAGAAAAATTTATAAACATTTTGTTAAATCTTTCAACATCGTTTGACATAAGCCCCCTTAATGTTATATAATTAATAATATTTGTACTTTTTAGAAGATAGGGGGGAATAATATTGAAAGAAGATAAAGTAAGCTTTGTTGATAAGCATTTGAATAAGCAAATGACTGTCCCTAAGAATAAAATTTGGGCGAATTTAAGATATATAGTTCTCATTTTTTTATTTGTATTTATACAGTTTACTCTCTCTACAATGTCAAGCAATAAAGAGTTTGTAACACTAACCTATAATAATATTTCTATCAGTCGTTCTGCTCTTGTTGGTGTTATTGCACAATTATTGAATGTTATTTCAATTAAATTGGTTTTAGACTTTATGAAAAAAGGGTATATTACTGCTTTTATTTTGAATACAATTGTTGCAATTTCCGCCACTCGTGGGTTTTTAATAGTTGGGAATATTGACTCAGCACCAGGTATTATTATGCCTTTAATAAGTTGTTTCATCATTACGATTATATACTACTACTACCAAAAGGCTCATACCAAATACAAGGAGGAGGCTCGGCAAAATCAAGAATTAATCAGGCTTTATAATGATGTAGAATTAGCTAAAGAGGAGCTTTCAAGAAAAAATAAAACTCTGGTTGACTATAATAATATTATGATGGAAAATGAGAAAAAGCTCAATCATCTTGCTTTCTATGATATATTAACCAATCTTCCAAATAGAAAAATGGTAATTAGCAGACTTAATTACCTCATAGATAGAGCCAAAGAAAATCCTACTCATCTATCAGTGGTTTTCATTGATTTAGATAATTTTAAAAGGGTGAATGACACAATGGGGCATCATGCTGGTGATTTACTCCTTCAATCTGTAACATCAAGAATGAAGACTTTAATTAATGCAAATGATATGCTCGGTCGTTTGGGCGGTGATGAATTTGCTTTAATTATTCAACAATCCTTGTCGGAAGATGAAATGTTTAATTATTTAGAAGCCTTAAAAAATGTGATTGAACAGCCATTCCTCATTGAAAAATCCGAATTCACTATAACTGCAAGCTTTGGTGTTGCTGTTTTTCCTGATGATGGAAATAATTCCATAGACCTTTTAAAATGTGCTGATACTGCCATGTATAAGGCTAAAGAGCTTGGTAAAAACAGCATTATTCGTTTCTCAAAGGAGATGAATGAAGAAATTACTAAGCGTATGGAGTTTGAAAATAAGATGATGTCTGCGATACAAAAAGATGAGATGTTCCTTGTTTTTCAGCCACAATATAATTCGGATAAATGCTTGAGAGGTTGTGAAGCTCTTGTGAGGTGGAAGTCTGCTGAACTTGGTGTTGTGAACCCATTGGACTTCATTCCGATTGCTGAGGAAACTAAATATATAATTCCTTTAGGTGAATGGATTTTGAAAACAGCTTGCACTCAGTTTATGGAATTGAAAAGCAAGCGAGAATGTGATATTATCTTGTCTGTTAATATATCCTCTGTTCAGATTATGGACGCATCGTTTTTGGATATGGTTAAATCTATACTTGCCCAAACAAAATTCCCTCCAAATTTTCTTGAATTTGAGATTACAGAATCAGTTTTCATTTCCTCTATGAATTATGTAATTGATATACTGAATAAGCTTAAAGACATGGGAATTAAAATTGCACTAGACGACTTCGGGACAGGCTATTCTTCTTTAAGCTATCTGCAAATGTTACCGATAGACACGCTGAAGATTGATAAAAGCTTTATTGATAATATAAATAGTAGCAATGAAAGCAAGCAAATTGTTGGACCAGTAATTTCTCTTGTTCATCAAATGAATATTGACGTTGTTGCTGAGGGTGTTGAAAATGAAGAACAGCTTGATTACCTAAAACTTCATAACTGCGACTGTATACAAGGGTTTTTATGGGGCAAGCCACTCACTAAAGAGGGTTTGAACGAGCTTTGCAAGTCAAGAGCTAATGCTAATAATTAAAAACATAAACACGCTGATTCTCATATTAAGAGTCAGCGTGTTTTTTGTATATTATTAATTTATTTACTAACTGGGGATACTTTAGGTTTATTAACTGTTGCAGCCTTTCTCCTTTTAGCTATTACCTCTTTCGTTTCAGCCTTTTTTATAGCCTCCTCAAAGAAATATTCTTGAGAATTAAGTTTCTTGCTAGACTTTTTAGGATTAATCTGACGGATATATTTACCATCAGGCATTTGAACTCTTACCTTAACATTATCTAACAGCATGGTCTTGAACATAGTCCACATTCTCTTCCGTATTCTCTCATCAAGAATAGGTGTAGCCACCTCAATACGCCTTAACGTGTTCCTTGTCATAAAGTCAGCAGAGCTAATGTAAAGCTTTTGTCGCTCTTCTGTGCCAAAGATATAAAGGCGACTATGCTCAAGATAACGTCCAACAATGCTCATAACTGTGATGTTTTCAGTATAATCCTTAACACCAGCAATTAAACAGCATATCCCCCTCACCAAAAGCTCAACCTTAACACCCGATTGTGATGCCTCAATCAGCTTATCTATTATAACCTTATCAGTTAGCGAATTAAGTTTCAGCCCAATATAAGCAGGCTTCCCCTCTTTTGCAAGGTTGATTTCATCACCAATCATTTCAAGCACACGATTTTGTAGGCAAAGTGGTGCTACAAGCAGATTTTCGGATTGTTCAACAAGCGTACCAATTGAAAGTGCGTCAAAAACCTTACCAGCCTCAATACCAATTTGAGAATTTGCTGTCATAAGCGAAAGGTCTGTATAAAGCGTGGCTGTTTTTTCATTATAGTTGCCCGTGCCTATCTGCGTTATATACTCCACCTTATCAGCTACTTTTCTTGTAATAAGCAAAAGCTTTGAGTGAACCTTTAAGTCCTGTGGGCCATATATTACAGTACAGCCTGCACGTTGTAAACGCTTTGACCAACCAATATTATTCTCCTCATCAAACCTTGCCCTAAGTTCAACAAGTACAAGCACTTTCTTTCCATTTTCAGCAGCATTAACCAACGCCTCAATAACCTGACTATTCCTAGCAAGGCGATAAAGCGTGATTTTAATTGACACAACATTCTTATCAACTGATGCCTCATTAAGTAATCGAATAAAAGGCTTAATGCTTTCATACGGAAAACTAAGCATTAAATCCCTTGTCTTAATCTGTGTTATCATCGGTCTTGTCAATGCAACACAAGTCGGCTTTTGTGGTACAAGCTTTCCATATCTTAGCTTTTCATTCTCCGATAAATCAGCAAGCTTAAAGGTAAATGTTAAATCAAGTGGTGCATTGGCATAATAAATTTGATTCTCACCTAAATTAAGCTTTTTGCATAGATATTCCAAAGATGATTGGCTGAATTTATTTGAAAGCTGTATCCTTACAGGTGCAAGCTTTTTCCTTTTCTTAATAAGCTCCTCCATAACATCTCTAAAGTCAACCTCTTGGTCGAAAAGAGCCTCCTCAACGGTAATATCAGCATTTCTTGTTATACGAATAAGTACCTTATCAACCGTCTTATAGTTCTTGAAAACGCTTGATGCAAAATGTAAAATCAAATCCTCAATCAGCATAAACCTCAAGCCATCATTCCCCAGTGGAATCATTCTTTCAAATGAGCTATCAATTGGGATTATACCAAGCTTTACGCTGGATTTCCCCTCAAGATGAACAATTGCATAAATTTCCTTATTAGCCAAAAACGGAAATGGGTTGCGTTTATCTAGCACAAGTGGAACAATAAGTGGACGTATTTCCCTCTTGAAATATAACTCTAAAAAGTCCTTTTCCTTATCAGTTGCATTTTCAAATTTAACCTGTTCTATACCCTGTTTACCAAGTTCATGCATGATATTATTGTATGCCATATCCTTTTGTGGCTCAATCTCACGAACCTTTTTAAATATCACATCAAGCTGTTGCTGACTTGTCATCTTAGTTTTGTTCTCTGTATAGTCCTTATCAACAATCATTTGGTCAAATATAGAGCCAACCCTAACCATAAAAAACTCATCAAGATTAGTTTGAAAAATGGTAGCAAACGTAAGCCTTTCAAGTAGAGGAACAGTTTTATCCTCAGCTTCCTCTAGCACTCGCTCATTAAATTTAAGCCAAGACAGTTCACGGTTATCATATATTTTCTTCCCCATAATAATACTCCTTAACATTATAATTAAGCATTATCTTATTTTATTTTAATTAATTTAATTATACTGCTATATATATAAATAGTCAATTAAATTTATGTAAATTTTTACTGAATATACACACAAAATTCATTGACATTAGCTTTGTACAGTGATATCATTATTATGAAATAATATACAGTTGGAGGGATAAAGATGACAAAAAAATCTAAGATTTCAATACTAATCGCTTTTATAGTCACACTCACAGTTTTTTGTGGCTGTTTTGATGATTCCCCTAGAAAATCCAAGAAAACAGAACTATTTCCTGAGTTAAGTAGTGACAGCAGCAGTGAGGAGGATTTAAGTTCAGAGGATACTGTTCAAGTAGGAGCATTTCAAAACTCCAAAAAGACTAAAATAATAGGAAATGGTAAAGATATTTTCACGATAATGATTTATATATGTGCATCAGACCTTGAAAGTGAATACGGTGCTGCAACTAATGATATCATTGAAATGTGTTCAGCAGGCTCTAGTGAAAAAGTAAATATTATATTGCAAACAGGTGGTGCGTTGGAATGGCAAAATTCTGTTATAAGCAATGAAAGTGTTCAACGATACCAGATTGTAGATGAAGAATTAGTTTTACTTGATGATATTGGGCAACAGGATATGACAGATCCCGATACCCTTTCTGATTTTATCACATATTGCTCTGATAATTATGATGCCAATCGTAATGCGTTAATATTATGGAATCATGGTGGTGGAGCAGTCGGTGGCTATGGTTATGATGAAAACTATGAATCTGACGCTATGCAACTTGATGAAATTAATTATGCACTTGATAGTGCTGGCACTTCTTTCGACTTTATTGGCTTTGACGCTTGCTTGATGGCAACGATTGAAACAGCTTTAATGCTAAGTGCTCATGCCGATTACCTTATCGCATCTGAAGAACTTGAACCTGGCTATGGCTGGTTTTATACAAACTGGATTAATGAAATTGTTGAAGATTCTTCTATTGATACAATTGAAATAGGAGAGCGAATTATAGATGATTTTGTTCAGATTTGCTATGAGGAGGATCCAGAAGCTGATACTACCTTGAGCATTATTGACCTCACTGAAATGGGTGATGTTTATACTGTGCTTTGTGAGTTTATGAATAGTGCAAACTTTGAAATTATGAATAATAATAATTTTGCATATATCTCTAAGAAACGTAAAAATACTAAGGATTTCGGTGGTGAGGATCTTGATACTGTCGACCTTATACATCTTGCTGAAAACTTCGATATTGAGGAATCCGACAATCTTATTTCCGCACTCAATAACTGTATTAAATATAAGAATAACTCAAAATCGGTTTCTGACGCAAACGGACTAACGATTTATTTCCCATATAATGATATGTCACAATTTCAAACCATACTTTCTGTATATGAAAATATCGGTATTGGTGATGAATACGATACTTTTCTAAGAAATTTTGCTAATATTCTTGCGGGAGGACAGGGCAACCTTGAGGAAAATAGTATATTCGATTCATTAAGTGACGATGATTATGACTACTCTGCTGATTATAGCGAATGGGACGATTTTGGCTGGTTTGATTCAGATTTTGCCGATGATAGCTCCGAATATTATGATGATTATTATTTTGACTCAGATGAACTTGAAGTTATTGAAAAATATGATGAATTCGACGAGCCATATTATGCACTTTCACTTAGCGATGAGGACTGGGAGTCAATAGTAGAGGTTGAATGTCAGTTAATGTATGATGATGGTGAGGGGTATATTGATTTGGGTTCGGATAATTTCTACACCTTTGATGATGACGGCGACCTTATGATAACCTTTGATAATTATTGGATTGCTCTTGACGGCTTATGTGTTCCATACTGGCTCACTGAAAGTAATGAGAATTATACTGAGGGCGTTGTTTGTGCAACGATAAACGATACTTTTGGAGAGATTGTAATTCGTTTTGATGAAAGCAACAACTGGGAGGGTGCTGTTCTCGGTGTAAGATATGAGTATGAAAATGGCGTTCAGCAAAAAGGTATAACTGAACTTCAAACTGGAGATGTAATACAGGTTTACTGCGATTACTACACATATGATGGTGATTATGTAGATTATTATCCTTATGGCGATGAATTAATAGTAGATGGTGAGCTTGCTTTTTCGTATGAAGATGTCGGTGAGGGAGATTGTTTGATTTACTATATGCTAACGGATATTTTCCAAAATTACTACTGGACAGAGCCTGTAACTTTTTGTAGCTAAATGCCTAGATGGACAAAAGAAGTGGCTTGCCCACAAACCTCTAACAAAGGGATATCATTCCTTCGTTAACTCATTATAATAGAGGGGTTTATTCGCTCTGGTAGGGTTTGGGGCAAAGCCACATTATAATCCGCCGCAGTAGTTCTTACCCAAGACTTTCAACGTCCTCGAATGTCATTTCAGGGTGCAAGGCAAGATTAATTCCACATGAAATCAGCCTTGCAGCACGTTCAATCAGCTTGTCCACATCTCGTGGTGTAACCATCATGTTCGGCATTTTCTCGTTGACAGCATACCCTGTAAGTCCCTCAACTATCGTATGCATATCAACAACGGTAGGCACTCCTATGGCGATTACTGGAATTCCAAGCGTTTGAAGTGAAAGCTCCTTGCGTTTATTCTGAACACCACTTCCAGGCGATATTCCAGAATCTGAAAGCTGAATTGTTGTTCCAAGACGTTTTATGTCCGAACAAGCAAGAGCATCTATTACAACAATTGCCTTAGGAGTAATTTTATCACTTAATGCTTTAACAATTTCAGCAGTTTCGATACCCGTCTGTCCCAAAACGCCCGCTGCCATAACGCTTACTTGTCGCAAACTTGCAAGAAACTCGTCCTCATCGGAAAGTTCCTCACGCAAATGCCTTGTTGCAAGAATTTGTGCAGATACCTGTGGGCCAAGTGCGTCGGGTGTAATATCATTGTTTCCAAGTCCTACCACAAGAATTTGCCCCTCTGGAAGAAGTTCCTTTAGCTCATCTGCAAACTCTAGCGTCATTTCCTTATAATTATCAGAAAATCTACTGAGTGCCTCCCCCTCAAGCGTGATATATTTACCTTTTTTCTTACCGATTGACTCGCCATGTACATCTTCTTTTATGCATATTTCAGTAATTTTAAAGGCTTTTCCTCTCTTAGTCTGTGAAATTCCCTCGTGGACTTTTGCTGACGAAATGCCCTCTAAGGCAAGGTCTGTTCTTATATTCATAGTAAATCTCCCCTTTTTCAATCAGTATGCACAAAAAACGATGAAAAAATTCGTGATATTATTTTAAAATTACTATTGCAATTTTGTAATAAAAATGCTAAAATGTTAGATAGGCTTGTAGTATAGGTTTTCTATACTAAAAACATGGGTGATCATTACACCTGTGATAAAAATAGAAGTGTCACACTTTTAAGTGCTTTTGTTTTTATATTATGCTTGTTTAACATGATTATTATTGGAAACGGTGTCCATGATATTTATGTAAAATTTAACCTGTATTTTTTAATAGGGAGGTGTCTAGAAATGGCAAATATTAAATCAGCTAAGAAAAGAGTTAAGGTTAATAAGACTAAGGCTTTGGCAAATAAGTCAAGAAAAACTTATCTTAAAACTGTTTTGAAGCAGGCTGATCTTGCAGTTGCTAACAGTGATTCTGAAAAGGAAGCTGTTATAAAGCTTGCTATAAAGAAAATTGATCAAGCTGCTGCTCATGGATTGATGCACAAAAACTGTGCTGCAAGAAAGAAGTCACAGCTTTCTAAAAAATTAAACGCACCAGTTTAATTAATAGATTTTGGTTTGCAATATAAGAACATACATTTGTGTGTTCTTATCCTATCAATAGCCCCCTGTTTCATGATATTGAAACAGGGGGCTATTGGCGTTTTTGATATGGGCAATAAATCACAGCAAAACCTCCGTATCACTTTTTGCAGATACGGAGGAAAGCAATTCATAAAGCTTTGTATTAAGTTGTTCCGATTATAAAATTAATTTCTCCTCTTTTTTTGCTTCCCATGCCACATTTAAACATTCATCCAAATTAAGCCCAGTCCACTCTGTTTCGTAAAAACTTAAACTTTTTAAAAAATTACTTGAAAAATGTAAACAAATGATATATAATGAATATTATATATCTCAGACCGTAGAAAAACCCCGATTTCGCCATTGAAATCGGGTTTGAATTTTTAATGAAAGCAACAATTACGCAAAGGATCTTGAAAACAGCGGGAAAATGAAATAAAAATGGGGATCACCGTCCAT
>JAEWGD010000042.1 GCA_023388515.1 Bacillota bacterium | reverse complement strand
ACGAACCAAAGAAAAACGCAACTCAACGCCGTTGAGGCTTGGTACGCTCAACTAAAAACCAAAACAAAGACCGTTTTGGCTTTTAGGTCGCTATCTTGATTGTGTGCTTTCCCGTCGCATTTACTATACTTAGTAGACGATATTACATGCGACGAAAAAGCGGTTTAGATTTGTTCTGGTATAAATTTACCGCTAAATTTAATTCAAGGGCAAATGCAAAGAGTAAATAACAGTTCTGGCAATAAATCTATCATAAGATTTGATTTAACATCAAAGCTAACATATTGGTCTAAGTATAGCAAACCATTCAGTTATCAAATAACAAGCGACTTAATGGTTAATGGCTTGTAAAGAGTGGAATTCTGTGAGTTTTCTTACCGTGCCATGCAGACTAATTAAAAAAAAGCCTCAACGGCAGTTGTGCATTTCTTTGGTTCGTTTCTTTGGGCAAGCAAAGAAATGAACACCCACAACTAAATTTAACAATACGGAAAGTATATTGAAAGACAACAAAGAAAACAAAAACCATACTTCACTATCCTTAACAGATAAATTTACATTGAAGGAAAGTAAGGCAACCAAAAACCATAGCGAAAGCAACACAAAACGCCATGCGGCGTTAGAGCAAATAATATGAAACGGAGCACCCCCCCCAATGAATATCTTTAACCTTTTCGATAAAATATCCTCGCCACCTACCTCTACCGAACCCGTATCACATATAATCGTCGGTTTAGGTAATCCTGGCACTAAATACGAAAACACACGCCATAACGCTGGCTTTATGGCTCTCGATACCCTCGCAAACAAATATAACACCTCTATCAAAAAGATAAAGTTTAAGTCCCTAATCGGCGATACCACAATAAATGGTAAACATTGTCTGCTTATGAAACCCTCAACATTTATGAATGATAGTGGGCAGGCTGTTGTTGAAGCGATGAATTTCTACAAAATCCCAATAGAAAACGTGCTTGTTATCTATGACGATGTCACTATTGAACCATCATTGCTCCGTATACGCCGAAAAGGAAGTGACGGCGGGCATAATGGGATAAAAAGTATTATTCTGCTTACGGGTGCTGATACATTTCCACGCATTAAAATTGGTGTTGGAAAAAAGCCCCACCCTGATTATAACCTTGCTGATTGGGTGCTGTCGGACTTTAAAAAAGATGATATTCCACTAATTAAAAAGGCTTGTGATGAGGCGTGTAAATGCGTTGAATTGATAGTTAGCGACCAGATTGACAAGGCTATGAATGAATATAATTAATTTTCTTCATAAATAGGAGGCATTTTTTTGCAGATATTTAAACAAATTATCAATGAGATTTCAAGCTTTAAAGAGCTTAAAAATTGCCTTGATAACGGTATTTATCCGATTTCCGTAACTGGTGTTTCTCAAATTCATAAGGCACATCTTATCTATGCTTTGGAAAAGGATGGAACAACTCTTGTTGTTACAGATGATGAGGCTAATGCTAAAAAGCTATGTTATGATATAAATGAAATGGCTGGGCAGAATCTTGCTTTTGCATTTCCATCAAAAGAATTTACCCTCACAAATGTTGAGGGCGTTTCTCGTGAATATGAAAATATCCGTCTTGCAACCCTGTCTAAAATTTGCACAGGCGAATGTAAGTTTTTGATTGCAAATATAGAGGCAGTTTTGCAGTTGACAATACCTAAAAGCGTGCTTATTGATAGCACAATAACGCTAAAACAAGGCGAAGAAGTTCAAATTCATGAGTTAACAAGAAAGCTTGTTGAATGTGGGTATTCATTTAGCGAAACGGTTGAGGGTACATCTCAGTTTTCAGTTAGAGGTGCGATTGTTGACATCTTCCCTGTTCAGTCGGATTTCCCGTATAGGCTTGAATTTTGGGGCGATGAGATTGACAGCATTTCAGCGTTTGATATTGAAAGCCAGCGACGTACTGATTCATGTGAAAGTATGCAAATTACCCCTGCTTTGGAAATAATTATTGACAGGGAGATACTGGCTGATAAGATTGAAAGTTTCGCAAAAGGCATAAGGGGCAAACGTGCAACGGTTGTTAAGGAAAAGCTGAATTCTGACGCTAGCCGATTGAGGGATAAGCTCACTCTTAAAAATATTGACAAGTACATTCCACTTGCTTACGATAAGCCTGCTACTGTTTTTGATTATGTAAGCGAAACGGTAATTTTCAATGAATATTCGAGCATTGCAGAAAAGGCAAAATCAATCATAGCACAGAATAATGAGGATATTAAGCTATTGCTTGAAGAGGGCGAGCTTTGCAAAGGTCTTGATGGCTATTATCTTGATACTACGCAGTTTTTAAGTCTTGCTGAGAAATATCCTCAAGTTTATCTTGATGTCTTTATGCATGGAAATAGTAGGGTGAATTTTCAGAAATTAATTAATTTTGAGGCATTGCAAACAGCATCTTGGGGTGGTGAAATCCGTCAACTTATTGAGGATTTGAATTCCTTTTGCAGTAGAGATTACAGGGTTGTTCTTTTTGCTGGCAGTGAGAAAACCTTGCCAATTCTTGCTAATGATTTGACTGAAAGTGGTATCTCCTGCGATATTGCTAATGAAAATTCTGTTGCTGAAAATGGCAGAGTTCTGCTCATGGCTGGAAGTTTATCGGGTGGATTTGAGTATCCTGAAATAAAGTCAGCGTTGATTACTCATACAAAAGCTGTTCAGCAAAAGAAAAAGCTAAAAAAGCATAAAAAAGGTGAGGAAATACGATATTTATCTGATATTTCAGCTGGTGATTTAGTTGTTCATTCCTTGCATGGAATAGGGCGATTTGTTGGAATTCGCAAGCTTGAAATGGAGGGTATTACTAAAGATTATATTACTATTCAATATGCTGGGACAGATAAGGTTTATGTTCCTGTTACACAACTTGATATGGTTTCAAGATATATCGGTACAAGTGATGAAACTGGAGTTAAGCTCCACAAGCTTTCCTCTGCTGAATGGCAAAAAACACGCAGTAATGTAAAAAATGCTGTGAAGGATATTGCTAAGGAGCTTATTGCACTTTATGCCAAAAGAGAGAATAGCAAGGGCTTTGCTTTCACTCCCGACAGCGAATTACAGCATGACTTTGAGGAGCGTTTTTCCTATATTGAAACGGACGACCAACTCCGTTGCATAGAAGAAATAAAAGCTGATATGGAGCGTATTCGCCCTATGGATAGGCTTCTTTGTGGTGACGTTGGCTTTGGAAAAACAGAGGTTGCATTTCGTGCTGCATTCAAATGTGTGCTTGATGGAAAGCAATGCTCAATCCTTGTGCCTACAACTGTTTTGGCATGGCAACATTACCAGACTGCATTAAAGAGATTTGAACAATTTCCAGTAAATATTGAGTTGTTATCACGCTTTAGAACTCCTAAGCAACAGCTTGAAATCCTTAAAAAGTTGAAAAGTGGCAAGATAGATATTGTTATCGGTACTCATAGACTTGTGCAAAAGGATATTGAGTTCAAGTCGCTTGGGCTTGCTGTAATTGATGAGGAACAGCGTTTTGGTGTTGCTCATAAGGAGAAGTTTAAGGAGTATTTTGCGGGTGTTGATGTGCTTACGCTATCGGCAACGCCAATTCCAAGAACGCTGAATATGGCTATGAGTGGCATTAGAGATATGTCGGTAATTGAAGAGCCTCCACAGGACAGGTATCCTGTTCAAACCTATGTTGTTGAACATAATATGGGGATTATTGTTCAGGCTATCTCAAAGGAGTTAAAGCGTGGTGGACAGGTGTATTTCATTCATAATCGTGTCGAAACTATTGCGAGGTGTGCTGTTCAGTTACAGGAACTTCTCCCCGATGCAAGGATTGCTTACGCTCATGGACAGATGCCTGAAGAAGCCATGTCTGAAATTTGGCGACAGCTTGTTGACCATGAAATTGATGTTTTGGTATGCACAACGATTATTGAAACTGGCGTTGATGTTGCTAATGTAAATACGCTTATAATAGAAGATGCTGATAGATTTGGACTTTCACAGCTATATCAGCTAAGGGGACGTGTGGGACGTTCTAACAGGCGAGCGTACGCATATTTTACATTCAGAAAAGGCAAGGTTCTCACAGAGGTTGCGTCAAAGCGACTTAATGCTATAAGGGAGTTTACGCAGTTCGGAAGTGGCTTTAGAATTGCTATGCGTGACCTTGAAATTCGTGGTGCTGGAAATGTTTTAAGTGGCAAACAGCATGGGCATATGGAGGCTGTCGGCTATGATATGTATCTGCGACTTCTTTCAGAGGCTATCGCTGAAGAAAAGGGTGAACCAATTCAAAAGGCTGAAGACTGTATTGTTGATATTCAGATTGAGGCTCATATTCCTGAAAAATATATTGAAAGCCTGTCACAAAGACTTGATGTTTACAGAAGAATTGCGTCAATTTCAACTAATGAGGATAGCATGGACTTTATTGATGAACTGATTGACCGTTACGGTGAGCCTCCAAAGGCTATACTTGGGCTTATTCAAACCTCACTGCTTAGGAATACTGCTGCAAGGCTTGGCATTAGCGAAATATCACAGGTGAAAAATCAGCTTATTTTCTATATTGAGCATCCGTCAATGGACCAATTATCTGAACTATCCAAAAACTTTAGAGGGCGAATTCTGTTCAATAGCTTTGATAAACCATATATCGGTGTCAATCTGAATGAAAACCAAAAGTCTATTGAGTTAATGAATGAAGTGCTGTCTACTATGAATATAAATTAAAAAAAGGTTAAAAAGCCATTATTTATTGCAAAGATTTTAAAATTATGATATACTTATTCTGATACTATTTAAATTATATTTTTTGGAGGTAATAAAATGGGAATAATTAAAGCAGTTGCTGGCTCGGTTTCTGGTGGGCTGGCTGACCAGTGGCTTGAAGTCATTGAACCCGATGAGATGGGTCCTACTACGATGATGGTAAGAGGCGTAAAAGTTAAGACAAAACGCTCAAGCAATACAAAAAGCTATGATAATAATGTGTCTAACGGCTCTGTTATCCATGTTTACCCTAACCAAATGATGATTTTGCTTGACAACGGAAAAATCGTTGATTATTCGGCTGAAGAAGGCTATTATCAAGTTTATTTATCATCTGCACCATCAATGTTTAATGGACAGTTGGGTGATGCAATGAAGGAAACTTTTAGAAGAATTAAGTTTGGTGGTACGCCATCAACTTCACAACAGGTTTTTTACATAAACTTACAAGAAATTAAGGGAATTAAGTTCGGCACAAAAAACCCTATAAACTATTTCGATAATTTCTATAATGCTGAACTGTTTTTACGTTGTCACGGTACATATTCCGTTAAGGTTACAGATCCATTGAAATTCTTCACCGAGTCTGTTCCAAGAAATGCTGATAAGGTTGATATGAACTCAATTAATGAGCAGTACTTGTCCGAATATCTAACTGCTTTACAGGCTGCTATTAACCAAATGTCAGTTGATGGCGTGAGAATTTCTTCACTTCCTTCAAAGGGTATGGAGCTTTCAAAGTATATGGCATCTGTGCTTGATGAGGATTGGAAAGAACTTCGTGGACTTGAAGTTGTTTCAGTCGGAATATCTAGTATTAGTTATGATGAGGAAAGCAAACAGCTTATTAATATGCGTAATAAAGGTGCTATGCTTTCAGACCCTACCATTCGTGAGGGATATGTTCAAGGTTCTGTTGCTCAAGGAATTGAGGCAGCAGGTTCAAATACTGCTGGTGCTGGGCAGGCATTTATGGGTATTGGTATGGGAATGAATGCTGGTGGTGGCTTTATGCAATCAGCATCTGAAACTAACCGTATGCAAATGCAAAATCAGCAACAATATCAACAGCAACAACAAGCACCTCCTCCTGTTGCAAGTGGGTGGAATTGTTCTTGTGGTAAAAGCAATAACGCTGGTAAGTTCTGTTCGGAATGTGGTAACCCAAAGCCAGTAGAACCAACAGCTTGGGATTGCTCATGTGGAAATAAAAATACTAGTAAATTCTGTTCACAATGTGGAAACCCTCAACCATCATCATGGAAATGTTCATGTGGGATTGAGAACAGTGGAAATTTCTGTTCAGGCTGTGGAAATAGGAAACCACTTTAGATAGAACTTGAGGTGTAATTAATGGAAGTTGTTCAATATAAATGTCCTAACTGTGGTGGTAATCTGGAATTTCAGGCTGACAATCAAGATTTTGGCTGTCAATATTGCTTGAGTGAGTTTACTGAAACTGAAATAAAAGATATATTTGATAAAAACGAAAGCATGAAACTTGACGAAAATGTTGAGGAAGTCAAAAAGGTGCAACAGGAGTTTGAGGAGCATACGAATCTTTATTCATGCCCTAACTGTGGTGCTGAAATTATGTCTGAGGACACAACATCAGCTACATTCTGCTACTATTGCCATAATCCTGTTATTCTTTCGGGCAGGCTTTCGGGCGATTATAAGCCAGATAAAATTGTCGCATTCAACGTTGATAAGGAAGAGGCAGAGAAACTGTTCAAGGACTGGTGCAAGAAAAAATGGTTTTTGCCTAATGAGTTTAAATCCAATCAACAGCTAGAGAAAATGTCTGGTGTTTATGTTCCGTTTTGGATTGCTGACTGCGATGTTAAGGCGAATGTGAATGCAGTGGGGAAAAAAATTCGGTCATGGAATTCAGGGCAATATAGATACACCGAAACAAAGGAATACGCTCTTGTAAGGCGTGCAGATATTGTTATGGAGGGGATTCCTGCCGATGGCTCAAGTAAGATTGATGATGAGCTTATGGAGGCAATTGAGCCTTTTGACTATAATGCAATGAAAAACTTTTCTATGTCGTTTTTAAGTGGATTTTTCGCTGATAAATATGATGTCGATAAGGCAGTTGTTTTCCCAAGAATTAAGAACAGAGCTGTTAACGGAAGTGACAGGCTTATACGTTCAACTATGAAAGGCTATTCCTCCATTTCGGTTACTAATTCTGATATAAGCATTATGAAAACCGACTGGAAATATATGCTTTTGCCTGTGTGGTTTATGTCTTTTAAATATAATGAGAAAATCTATTCATTCGTTATTAATGGGCAAACTCGCAAGCTTGCTGGAATTCCTCCTCTAAGTATGCCAAAACTTTTAAGGTTCTGTGGTGCAATTTTAGGCGGACTCACCCTTATTTTAACATTAGGGGGGTATTTATTATCATGAAAAAGCTAAGAATAATTCTACCTCTTTTCTTTATTATATTCACTCTCTCTATGCCATCTGCGTTCGCTAGTTATACTGATAGCATGGTTTTTGACTATGATGATAGTCTAACTGATAGCGAAGAGGCAACTGTCAATAATGCAATTGAAGAGGCTACAAGCAAGTATGACATGAATGTCTGCATTGTAATTACTGACGATATAGGTGGCAAATCAGCCATGAACTATGCTGATGATTTTTACGATGATTTATTTGGAATTAACACTGATGGAATATTATTGCTAATCAATAATGACACAAAGATTGATTGGATTTCTACAAGTGGCTCTGCAATTAAAAAATATGATGATTCCGACATACAACAAATGTTTGATAATATTACACCGAAACTCCAAAACAGCAATTTTAAAGGTGCATCACTTGCTTTTGTTGATTCGCTAGGAAATAACTACAACTGGCTTTCGGCAATAGGTATAAGTTTTGGTATTAGTGCTGTTATAGCAATCATTATTTGCTTATTCATTGTTTCACGATATAAGCTACATAAGTCAATCTCTGCTACAAACTATGTCTGTAACAATAAAACAAAAATGCACGAAAGTAGAGATGACTTTATCCGTGAATATGTAACCAAAGTAAGAATTGAAACCGACAGTGGTGGCGGTGGTGGAGGAACATCAACGCATAGATCAAGCAGTGGTGGTACTCACGGTGGCGGTGGAAGAAGCCGTTAAGATTAATAGTATCTCCATTCTGTTATTCTAATTAAAATAGTAATCAAAAAAGGTGGAAAACAAATTAATGTTTTCCACCTTCTATTATTTTTTAGTGATGGCAAGCGTCACAATCGCCTATTTCACCAACAATTGGTACAGGGTCAATCCCCTGTTTCTTATAGTAATCGGAAATAGCAGATTTAATAGCCTGTTCAGCCAACACTGAGCAATGTACCTTTACTGGTGGCAATCCGTCAAGTGCCTCAACAACTGCTTTATTTGACAACTTCAAGGCATCATCAATAGATTTTCCAGCAATTAATTCAGTAGCCATTGAAGACGTTGCAACAGCCGCTCCACAGCCGAAAGTCTTGAATTTTACATCAGTAATAATGCCCTCTTTTACCTTAATGTACATTTTCATAATATCGCCACATTTAGCATTACCAACCTCACCGATACCATCTGCATCTTCTATTTCTCCAACATTTCTTGGATTTGTAAAATGGTCTAAAACCTTATCACTATATAACATAATTTACCTCCTTATCTATTTCTCAGCCTTTATAATATTCTCCCAAAGTGGTGACATATCACGAAGACGAGTCACTACCTTTGGCATAACTTCTAAAATATAATCTACATCTTCATCAGTTATTTCATCACTGATAGAAAGCCTTAGCGAGCCATGTGCAACTTCATGTGTTAATCCAAGCGAAAGCATTACATGGGACGGGTCAAGCGAGCCAGATGTACAAGCCGAACCTGATGAAGCACATATTCCATTCATATCAAGCATTAAAAGCAAGCTTTCGCCCTCAATCCCCTCAATAGAAATATTGCAATTGCCACAAAGCCTTTTATCCCTATCACCATTAAGCCTTGTATGAGGAAGTGTTAAAATGCCATCAATCAGCCTGTTACGCAGTTTAGTTACCTTTTCAACACGCTGTGGAATATCCTTACTAGCAATTTCCATAGCAACTCCTAAACCAATTATCGCTGGAATATTTTCAGTTCCACCACGCTTATTCCTCTCCTGAGCCCCACCATGAATAAAGTTTGGCAAAACTAGTCCTTTACGGATATATAAAGCACCAATCCCCTTAGGAGCGTGAATTTTATGTCCTGATAATGCTAACAGGTCAACGCCCAATTCCTTAACATTAATCTCAACATTTCCAATAGCTTGTACAGCATCAGTGTGAAAAACTACACCACGTTCATGGCAAATTTCAGCAATTTCTTTTATCGGCTGAATCGTACCAATCTCGTTATTAGCAAACATAATCGACACAATTGCAGTATCATCACGAATAGCATTTTTCAACTCATCAAGCCTAATAATGCCCTTTTCGTCAACTGATATATATGTTACCTCAAAGCCCTGTCTTTCAAGTGCCTCACAGGTATGAAGAACAGCGTGATGCTCAAAAACAGAAGTAATAATATGCTTTTTACCCTTAGGAGCAAGCTTTTCGCAAACGCCCTTAATCGCCCAATTATCAGCCTCCGAGCCACAGCTTGTAAAGTAAATCTCATTTGGTTCACAAGATAATGCTTTAGCAACCTTTTCTCTTGAAATCTCCAAGTCACGTTTAGCGTTCCTACCCATTTCATAGATACTTGATGCGTTTCCATAATACTCACTAAAATAAGGTAACATTGCGTTCAAAACAGCGTCAGAAACCTTAGTTGTAGCGGCGTTATCTGCATAAATAAATCTTTTTTCCATAATCAAACCTTCTTTAACAATTGAATAGTTGTTTATATGTTCCTATGTCTATAATATGATTATATACTAGTTTACTAGAAATTGCAATAGTTTAGTAAAAAAATTAAAACGTCCTATATTTCGCTATAAAAATTCATATAAATCAAGTGATTTTTTGTATACTTTCACCTATTAAATGAATATTTATTCCTTTGAATAACAGCAAGTTCATCACACCGTTCATTTTCTGAATGCCCAGCATGACCTTTAACCCAATTAAACTCCACCTTATGCTTTTCAAGAAGAGGCAAAAGCTTTTCCCATAAATCCACATTTAATGCAGGTTTTTTATCGGATTTAATCCAACCCTTTTTCTTCCAGCCATAAACCCAACCCTTAGTAACAGAGTCAACAATATATTTGCTATCCGTTGTTACAACAACCTCGCAAGGCTCTTTTAGTGCTGAAAGTCCCACAATTACGCCAGTAAGCTCCATTCGGTTGTTTGTGGTGTTTGCTTCTCCGCCTGAAAGCTCCTTGACGTTGCCGTTATATCTTAGGATAACGCCGTAGCCACCAGGACCTGGATTTCCGCTACAAGCACCATCGGAAAAGATTTCAACTTTTTTAATAATATGTCACCCCTAAAAACAAGTATATTGCAAATTTTGTTCCAACAAATATTATAACCTATTTTTTAAAATAAATCAAATAAAATATGAAAAATAACCCTAGCTGATGAAATATAGTTTTTTGTTGGTGTGGTTGTGGTTTGCTTGTTGTCATTGAATATGCTTTGTTTAGTTTAATATAGTTAAATATGGTTTTTATTTACCTCGACTTTCTTGAATATGCTTTGTTTAGTATAGTGAAGTATCGTTTTTATTTACCTTGACTTTCTTGAATATGCTTTGTTTTGTTTAGTATAGTGAAGCATCGTTTTTATTTACGTTAATTTCTCTCCACCTACTTTCCGTATGGTTAAATTTAGCGATATATTTATATCAGAACAATCCTAAATCGCTTTCCCGTCGCACATAAAAATCGCCTCCTAAGCGTAGTTAATGCGACGGGAAAGCAACTAATCAGACTAGCGACCCAAAATCAAAGTGTCCTTCTTTGATTTTGGTTGAGCGTGCCAAGCCTCAGCGGCGTTGAGCTGCGTTTTTCTTTGGTTCGTTTCTTTGTACGCACAAAGAAATGAACACCCACAACTAGATTTAACCATACGGAAAGTAGATTGAATGACAATAAAGAAAACAAGAACAATATTTCACTATACTAAACAAGTAAGCTGAAATTCTGTGGTAAAAGGCAAATAAGAACAACATTTCACTAAAATAAACAAAAAGGCATAGAATGAAAACCACTCCATGCCTTTTAAATATCAACTAAAACATCAACTAAAACTCAAGCCTATCCTCGATATACTTAACTAAATCCTCAATCTTAACACGCTCCTGAGCCATTGTATCCCTATCACGAACTGTTACACAGCCGTCCTTTTCCAACGTGTCGAAGTCATATGTTATACAGAAAGGTGTGCCGATTTCGTCCTGTCTGCGATAACGCTTGCCGATTGCCCCTGTTTCGTCATATTCCACATTAAACTTCTTTGCAAGCATTGTGTAAACCTCAAGTGCAGGCTCTTTCAGCTTTTTTGTGAGAGGTAGAATACAAGCCTTAACTGGTGCAAGTGCTGGATGAAAATGTAGAACCGTTCTTACATCGCCATCTGGAAGTGTTTCCTCATCATATGCTTCACAAAGGAACGCAAGCGTAACCCTATCAGCACCAAGCGATGGCTCAACAACGTAAGGAATGTACTTGCTATTGTCCTCAGGGTCAAAGTATTCCATTGATTTCCCACTATGCTCCATATGCTGTTTCAAATCATAATCAGTTCTGTCAGCGATGCCCCAAAGCTCACCCCAACCGAACGGGAACATGAATTCTATGTCAGTTGTAGCCTTAGAATAGAATGATAACTCGTCAGCATCATGGTCACGCATTTTCAAGTTTTCCTCATTAATTCCAAGTGTTAAAAGCCAATTTTTGCAATAATCCTTCCAGTAGTAGAACCATTCAAGGTCTGTGCCTGGTTTGCAGAAAAATTCTAGCTCCATCTGCTCGAATTCTCTTGTTCTGAAAACAAAATTACCAGGAGTTATTTCGTTTCTGAACGATTTACCCACCTGAGCAACGCCGAAAGGAACTTTCTTCCTTGAAGTACGCTGAATATTGCTAAAGTTTACAAATATACCCTGTGCAGTTTCTGGGCGTAGATAAATCTCATTCTTCGAGCTTTCGGTAATGCCTTGAAAAGTTTTAAACATAAGGTTGAATGTTCTAATATCTGTAAAATTAGATTTACCACAATCAGGGCATTTAATTCCATTTTCAGTTATAAATTCACTCATTTGTTCAAATGTCCAACCGTTTGGAACAGCGTCAGACTGCGTTTCGATAAGCTGGTCAGCACGGTGACGAGTGTTACATTCTTTACAGTCCATAAGAGGGTCGGAGAAGCCACCAACGTGACCAGAAGCGACCCAAACTTGTGGGTTCATGAGAATTGCACTGTCCAAACCAACGTTATAGGGGCATTCTTGAACGAACTTTTTCCACCAAGCTTTTTTAACATTATTTTTAAACTCAACGCCGAGAGGACCGTAGTCCCAAGAGTTGGAAAGCCCGCCATAAATTTCAGAGCCCGCATAGACAAAACCCCTTGATTTAGAAAGAGCGACTATCTTGTCCATAGTTTTTTCAGTATTTTTAAGCATTATATCCCATCCTTAAAGTAAAATTAACGAATTGTCACTCTTTATTTTATGCTATATAAACGCAAATGTCAAGGGGGGTAGCTCATTCGCACGCAAATCAATTTTCAAAAGCCAACACATTCAAAATCTCGTGACACTCAAGTAAACAATCGAACATAATTTTAGAGATGGAACGTTTTATTCCATTTTTTCTTTAAACAGCCCTCTGTCCAAGTGTGATTTCGAATTGAGCAATTTATGCACCTACAATATTATGTCTGCGAAATATTCCACAATTTTTATTTTATTATTCATGGTTTTTATTATACCATAGATTCTTAAATATGAAAATTAATTTCCGTACACTGATACTAAAAAGCACTTGACAAATTTCCAAAGTTGAAGTATGATTATTATACACCCCACTGGGGGTGTGGTGAGGAGTGATTTTATGAACACAACCCAAAAATTTACTGTAACGGGTATGACTTGTTCAGCCTGTTCTGCAAGTGTTGAAAAGGCTGTGAATAAGCTTGACGGAATTGGTGCTGTTAGCGTTAATCTGCTGACGAATAGCATGGCTGTTGAGTATGATAATGATATAATAGATAGTGGAAAAATAATTGACGTGGTTGTTGGTGCAGGCTTTGGTGCATCTGTTTTTGTGAAAGATTCTGATAAAACAACAACCGAAAAGCCTGTAATCACTGCTGATGAGCAAATTAAAGGCATGAAGATTCGGCTAATTATTTCTATTACGTTTCTAATTCCATTGATGTACATTTCCATGCACCATATGTTTTTTGAGTGGTTTGGTCTGCCAGTCCCCTCTTTTATAAAGTCTGTGTTTCATGGTGCTGAAAATGGGGTTGCTTTCGCTTTTGCACAGTTTCTACTGCTAATTCCTATTGTTTATGTCAATCGCAAATATTTTCAGGTGGGATTTAAAACACTTGCTAAGCGTTCGCCAAATATGGATTCGCTGATAGCAATTGGCTCATCTGCTGCTATTTTATATGGAATATTCGCAATTTTCAGAATTGGATATAGTCTTGGACATGGAAATATGGCGATTGCTGAACATTATTTGATGGATATATATTTTGAGTCGGCAGGAACTATTCTTACGCTAATTACACTTGGTAAGTATCTTGAAGCTAGGTCTAAGGGTAAAACTTCTGACGCAATTTCTAAGCTAATGGATTTAGCACCGAAAACAACAATAGTTGTGCGTGATGGGCAGGAGGTTGAAATTCCTGTTGAGGAAGTTGTTGTTGGCGACTTAATTCTAATAAATCCAGGACAAAGTATTCCTGTTGATGGCATCATTGTTGAGGGAAATTCTGCTGTTGACCAATCAGCGTTAACTGGTGAGAGTATCCCTGTTGAAAAGGGAGTTGGCGATAAAGTTATTGCTGCTACTATAAACAAAAACGGATTTTTCAAGTTTAAGGCTGAAAAGATTGGAGATGACACAACGCTTGCAAAAATTATTGAACTGGTCGAAAATGCTAGCTCATCTAAAGCACCAATCGCAAAACTTGCTGATAAAATCAGTGGAGTTTTCGTGCCAGTAGTTATTGCTATCGCTGTTGTTTCAACAATTGTTTGGCTGATTTTAGGACATTCGTTTGAATTTGCACTCTCTATTGGTATCGCTGTTCTGGTAATTTCTTGCCCTTGTGCGTTAGGACTTGCTACACCTGTTGCAATTATGGTTGGAACAGGAAAGGGTGCATCAAATGGGATACTGATTAAGTCTGCTGAGGCGTTGGAGGTTGCACATACTGTTAATACTGTTGTGCTTGATAAAACAGGAACAATTACTGAGGGCAAGCCAAAAATTACTGATATAGTCACAACGGAGGGCATAACTGAACAGTATTTGCTTGAAATTGCTACCTCAATAGAAAAGCCGTCCGAACATCCTCTTGCTGACGCAATTGTTGAGAGGGCGAATGAGATGAACATTAAGCCAAAGGAAGTTAGCGACTTTAACGCTATTTCAGGACGTGGAATTGTTGCTACAATAGATGGAAAGAAATACTTCGCTGGAAATATCGCTCTTATGAATGAGCATAAAATTGATGTAGGAACGCTTGAAAAAGCCTCTGAAAGCTTTGCAGAAAACGGAAAAACTCCTCTTTATTTTGCTGAAGATACAAGGCTACTTGGAGTTATTGCCGTTGCTGACGTTGTAAAACCAACAAGCTATGACGCAATTGAGCAGTTTAAAGCTATGGGAATTGACGTTGTAATGCTAACAGGCGACAACAAAAGGACTGCTGAGGCAATTAGAAAGCAGTTGAATATTGATAGAGTTGTTGCAGAAGTTATGCCACAGGATAAGGAAAGTGAGATTCGCAGAATTCAGGATGAAGGCAAAAAGGTCGCTATGGTTGGTGATGGAATTAATGACGCTCCTGCACTTGTAAGAGCAGATGTGGGCATTGCAATCGGTGCTGGAACTGACATAGCCATTGAATCTGCCGATATAGTGCTAATGAAAAGCGACTTGCTTGACGCTGTAACAGCGATTCAACTAAGTAAAGCGACAATCCGAAACATCAAGCAAAATCTATTCTGGGCATTTTTCTATAACACAATTGGTATTCCTCTTGCGGCTGGTGTGTTTTATACATTGCTCGGTTGGAAGTTAAATCCTATGTTTGCAGCAGCAGCTATGAGTTTGAGTTCAGTTTTTGTTGTAACAAATGCTTTAAGGTTAAGATTTTTCAAGCCATATCGTGTTGTAAAATGATAAATTATGTATTAATTGATGAATAAAGGAGTTTAGATTATGAAAAAGGTAATTGCAATTAATGGTATGTCATGTGGTCATTGTCAAGCAAAGGTTGAGAAAGCCCTTGCAAGCCTTAACGGTGTTAGTGCAAAGGTTGACTTGAAGAAAAAACAGGCAATAGTTGACTTTAGCAGTGATATAAGCGACGAAATGCTTAAAGATACCATAACAGAAGTCGGCTATGAGGTCGTTTCTATTACAGAGAAAAAGGGATTGTTCGGCAAGTAAAATTGCTGAACATTTCCCAGAAAATATATTGGAGGATTGAAAATGCAGGCAGATAATGTCAAAGTAGTACGCCTTTTGAAAACGGCAAGAGGGCAAATTGATGGCATACTTAAAATGATTGAAGATGAAAGATATTGTATAGATATATCTAACCAAATCATGGCTACACAGGCAATCCTTAGAAGTGTAAATCGTGAGGTACTCAACGCCCATTTGCAATGCTGTGTGGAGGAGGCGTTTGAAAAGGGTGATGCTCATGAGAAAATACAGGAAATTATGGGCGTGATAGACAAGCTTTCAAAGTAATTTTGCTGTCGAAATTTTATCATAAGGTGATGGTTCTTGTAATAATGAAAACATTAATGAAACATAGGAAACCAATATTATACTTTTGCATAGCTTTTATAATTTTAACGGTTACAAGAATAGGCTGTATATTTAGGTTCTTAACTGGTATTCCCTGTCCAGCTTGTGGCATGACAAGAGCTTATTTATCGTTGTTCAAGCTTGACTTTAAATCTGCATTCTACTACCACCCTTTATTTATACTTTTACCTCCGTTGCTCTTATTAATTTTATATGGTGATATGTCAAGTTCAAGAATAAAAAGTAAATTTAGCCTTATTATGTTAATATTTCTAGCAATCCTTATATTTACTTGGATTTATAGGCTGTTTTTGTTGAAAAATTCCCCTATTACTATTGACTTTTCCACATCCTTTGTGTTAAAATTAGTGTATAAATTATTTAGGGGGTAATCCATAATGACAAGCAGAAATATTGTGACATGTATTGTTTTAACTATCGTAACTTGTGGAATCTACGGGATTTATTGGATGGTAGTTATGAATGATGACTCGAAGAAAGCAGCAAATGATCCGAACGGAGCAACTGGTGGTACTTTTGTTCTTTTATGTTTATTCACTTGCGGTATTTATTCTATTTACTGGTACTTTACTATGGGCAAAAGAATGCAAACTGCTATGCAAAATGCAGGTCTACAAGCAGAGGATCGTTCAATAATGTTTCTAATTCTGACACTTGTTGGGCTTGGAGTTGTTAATATGGTCTTAATTCAAAATGATTTAAACACCATAGCTGAATCTGGTTCTTCAGCACAGTATTAATATTCGTACATAATTCTACAAAAATTACAAAAATAAAGCTTCTGAGGATTTATTTTCTTAGGGGCTTTATATATTTCCGATTGAAACCCTATCTCAAGGTTATACTTAACAGCTTAATCATGAGTATTAGTTATATGTGTATAACTGTTTAGTATGATAGCTGTGCTTGACTTTTTTGCTCATTATGTTATAATAGTTTTATGTAAACTTATATTATTGCTCGTAAGGAAAGAGGTGTTCGTGGAATGAAAGCGGCTGAAGCTATGGTAAAATATCTTGAACAAGAGGGTATCAAGGTCGTCTTTGGATATCCTGGTGCTGCTGTCTGTCCATTCTATGACTTTCTCTCAAAAAGCAGCGTGAGGCATATTTTGGTAAGACATGAACAACACGCTGGGCATGAGGCTAGTGGATATGCAAGGATTACCAATAAGCCTGCTGTATGTATTGCTACATCTGGACCAGGTGCTACAAACCTTATCACTGCTATTGCTACGGCATATGCTGATTCTGTGCCGATGGTTATCATAACAGGACAGGTTTCTAGCGAACAAATTGGACGTGATGTTTTTCAGGAGGCTGATGTAATCGGTGCTGCTGAACCTTTCGTTAAGCATAGCTTTTTAGTTAAAGATGTGCAATCACTTCCCGATACATTCAAAAAAGCTTTCTATCTCGCTGGTACAGGCAGAAAAGGTCCTGTTTTAGTCGATGTTCCGATTGATATTCAAGAGGCTGAAATTGAGTATTCATACCCTGAAACAGTTAGTATGCGTGCTTATAAGCCATCATCAAAGGGAAATTCACTTCAAGTTAAGCGTGTCGCAACTGCAATTGCTGAATCGAAAAAGCCACTTATTTGCGTTGGTGGTGGAATAATCGCTGGTGATGCTTGTGAGGAATTATATACTTTTGCTGAAAGGGCAGATATTCCTGTTGTTACAACGATGATGGGAAAGGGTGCTATTTCTGGGTATGATAAGCGTTGCTTTGGTATGCTCGGTATGCATGGTGTTTCTGCTGCTAATAAGGCTGTAACTGACTGCGATTTGATACTTTTGATGGGTGCAAGGGTTGGCGATAGGGCTGTTCGTTCCCCTGTTTTCCTTGCTAAAACTGCAAAAATAATACACATTGATATAGACCCTGCCGAGATTGGCAAAAATATTTCTGTTGATATTCCTCTTGTTGGGGATTCAAAAATTATTCTTAATCAGCTTTTGGAAATTGTTGAGGAGCAAACTCATACCGAATGGATTGAGCATCTTAACTCATTTAGGAAAACTCCAAGCTTTACACCTGCTGAAACAGGGTTTATTAATCCTAAGGAATTTATTTCTATGCTGTCAGATGCTAGTGATGAGAATACAATTTATGTTGCTGATGTTGGGCAAAACCAAATTTGGTCTTCCAATTTTTTTAAGGTTAAAAAAGGCAGATTTCTCACAAGTGGTGGTATGGGGACTATGGGTTATTCCGTTCCTTGTGCTATCGGTGCAAAGCTTGCCTCCGAAAACTCGCCTGTTATCGCTGTTTGTGGTGATGGTGCGTTTCAGATGTCAATGATGGAACTTGCTACTATAAAGCAACATAATATTCCGATTAAGATTGTGGTTATGTCAAATAAAAGGCTCGGTATGGTTCGTGAGCTTCAGACAAAGCTATATAAAGACAATCAAGTCGCTGTAAGTTTAGAGGGAAGCCCTGATTTTATTAAGCTTGCACAGGCATATGATATTCCTGCTTTCCGTGTTACAGATATGCAATCTGCACAGGAAGCAATAGATAAACTTGTTAGAAATGACGGAGAACCTTTACTTGTTGAATGTATGGTTTCTCCAGAAGAATCTACACTTTAGGAGATTTAAAATGAAAAGAACAATTAGTATTCTTGTGGAGAATCATGCGGGCGTTCTGTCCCGTATTTCTGGTCTTTTTTCAAGGAGAGGCTTTAATATAGATAGCCTTGCTGTTGGTGTGACTGATGACCCGAGTATCTCCCGTATAACGATTGTTGCAGATGGCAACGAATATACCCTTGAACAGCTTGAAAAACAGCTTAATAAGCTGATTGAAGTTATAAAGGTTAAGACTCTTGATAATGAGGAGCTGATTGCAAGAGAACTTATGCTTGTAAAGCTTTCAGCACCACCTGAAAAGCGTTCCGAAATTATGACGATTGCGGATATTATGGATGCTAAAATTATTGATATATCCCTTACAACTATGACTTTGGAAATTTCAGACACCTACTTCCACCTCACTCGCTTTGAGGATATTATTAAACCCTATGGCATAATTGAAATGGTTAGAACTGGCACTATTGCAATACAAAAGGGTGCTGACTCCATTTCAATCAAAAAATAGTAATACAACATTAAGAATTGTGCTGTATATATATTAAACTTATGGAGGAATAAACAATGGCAGAAATCTACTATTCAAAAGACTGTAAACTTAGTAATCTTGATGGTAAAACCGTTGCTATTATCGGTTACGGAAGTCAAGGTCATGCACACGCATTGAACTTGCACGAGAGTGGAGTTAACGTTATCGTTGGCTTGTATGACGGCAGTAAGTCATGGGCTAGGGCTGAAAAGGCTGGTCTTAAGGTTATGGTTGCGGCTGACGCTGCAAAGGCTGCTGACGTTATTATGATACTGATAAACGACGAAACACAGGCTGCTCTTTACAAGGAAAGCATTGAGCCAAACTTGACTGCTGGCAAAACTCTTGCTTTCGCACATGGATTTAATATTCACTTTGGCTGTATCACTCCACCTGCTGACGTTGATGTAATTATGATTGCACCAAAAGGTCCTGGACATACAGTTCGTTCTGAATATGTTGAAGGCAAGGGAGTTCCTTGTTTAGTTGCTATTCATCAGAATGCAAGCGGTAAGGCTTTGGATACAGCACTCGCTTATGCTGCTGGTATCGGTGGCTCAAGAGCTGGCGTGCTTATGACAACATTCAGACAGGAAACTGAAACTGATTTGTTCGGTGAGCAAGCAGTTCTTTGCGGTGGTGTTACTGCTTTGATGAAGGCTGGATTTGAAACTTTGGTTGAGGCTGGTTATGACCCAGAAAACGCTTATTTTGAGTGTATTCATGAGATGAAGCTTATTGTAGACTTGATTTATCAGGGTGGCTTTAGCAGAATGAGATACTCAATTTCTGATACTGCTGAATTCGGTGATTATGAGATTGGTAAGAGAATTATCACTGACGAAACAAAGAAGGAAATGAAGAAGGTTCTTACTGAAATTCAAGACGGAACATTCGCTAAGAATTGGATACAGGAAAATCAAAGTGGACGTGTTCATTTCAATGCAACTAGAAGGCTTGGAAGAGAGCATCAGCTTGAAGAGGTTGGTAAGCAACTTCGCACACTTTATAGCTGGAATGAAGAGCCACAGGATTAATTTAATTTTATATGAAAAAAATCTCCCCTATAATTGGGGAGATTTTTTATGTGTTGATAACATGAGGTGTCCAAAGGAAATCATTCCTTTTGGTGGAGTTTGGGGCATACCACGTTATAAATCCATCGGAGATACCCCTTACTTATTTTCGATTACTCCACCTGAATATTTGAATTTCACAAAGGTTTTTCCTTTATATGTAAGCAAACCTCTTTCGTTGAATGGCATAGCCTTTAACGCCTGTTTGGTTGCACTAAAATAAAGCTTTCTATTGTCTTTAGTCGTGAATACAAGCTGGTACTTGTCGTCTGTAATAGAAATGCTCCCCCTATCGTCAATTCGCCTTGTTCGTGCATCAATCTTTTCAGTTAATTGTGCAGTTTCTCCTATAATCCCATTGATTTTCTTCGCCACTTGCTTTCTTTGTGGTGTATTATTTTTAGTCTGCTTCTGCTCAACCTTTTGCTTTTCTTTCCTAAGGCTAATAAAAAAAACCGTTACTACGATAACTGCTGACACAAGAACAACAAAAAGAAAAACAGTATCTGATTGCATAAAATCACTACTTTCAATAATTTATTCGCATAATGCAATTATATCTTCTTTGGTTGGAAATCCTATACAAGATGCTGCCGCAGTACCAGTTGCTACCCCGAAAGAAAATGCCTCCTGTTTATCCCCAGATTCGAGATATTTCGCCAGAAATCCTGCAACCATTGAGTCGCCAGCACCAGTTGAATTAACTGCAACAACACATTTCGCTTTACAATAATATTCACCCTCACAGGAAACAATTACTGCACCACGCTTATCCATCGAAACAATGACGTTTTCAGCACCCATTTCACAAAGCTTTTTTGCATAAAAAACAATATCCTCCTTTGTTTCAATCGGCACATTGAAAACTTCAGCTAGTTCATGAACATTCGGTTTGATGAGAAAAGGCTTTTGTTTTAAAGCATTTATAAGCTGTTCACCACTGGCATCAACAACTGTAATAATGTTCCTATTGGACACAGTGGACATTATTCTTGCGTAAATATCACTGCCCAAAGATGATGGTGCATTGCCCGCAAGAACTAATACATCACCACTTTTCAGCAGAGCAAGCTTTTCAAATAGCATATCTACGCTTTTTTCAGAAATATACGGGCCCAGAGCATTGATTTCAGTTTCTTCACTGCCTTTTAGCTTAACATTAATTCGAGAATTTCCGTCAGAAAGCATGATAAATTCATCAATACAGCCGATTTTTTTGACTTCCTCTTTTATCTGCTCCCCAGTAAAACCAGCCACAAATCCAAGCGTAACACTCTGCACGCCAAGATTTTTTAGCACGATAGAAACATTAAGACCCTTGCCCCCAGCAAAAAGCCTTTCACTGCTAGATCTATTAACAGAATTTGGCACAAGCGAATCGACTTGCATAATATAATCAAGCGACGGATTAAGCGTAACGGTATAAATCATGGTTTCTCCTTATCACAAGCCGTTGGGATTTTTCACAGTAAAGTTCCAGCTGTCTGCACACATTTCATCAATATTATATTTTGCCTCCCAATTCAAGAGCCTTTTTGCCTTTTCAGCATTGGCATATGAGGTCGCTAAATCCCCAGCACGTCTTGGTGCAAACTGTTTCGCAATTTCTTTTCCACAAGCCTTTTCATAACCTGCCACAACCTCAAGCACGCTCGAACCATTGCCCGTACCCAAGTTAATTGGCTCAAAGCCTTTCCGCTTTTCAGCATAAGCCAAAGCAGAAATATGTCCCTTTGCTAAATCCACAACATGAATATAATCTCGCACACCTGTTCCATCAGGAGTATCGTAATCGTTACCATAAACGCTTAATTTTTCTAGCTTTCCAATGGCAACTTGTGCAATATATGGCACAAGATTATTGGGAATTCCATTTGGATCTTCACCAATTAGCCCACTTTTGTTCGCACCTATCGGATTGAAATATCTCAACGAAACAACGCTCCAATCCTTATCAGCAACACATAAATCACGCAAAATCTGTTCAATCATAACCTTTGTGTAGCCATATGGATTTGTCGCCGATGTTCCCATATCCTCAGTGTATGGAGGGCAGTTATCCACCCCATAAACAGTCGCCGATGATGAAAAAATCATGGATTTGCAGTTGTATTTATTCATTACTCGCAACAAAGTGACTGTCCCTACTATGTTATTATTGTAGTATTCAAGTGGCTTTTGCACCGATTCGCCCACTGCCTTCAATCCAGCAAAATGAATTACGGCATCAATCTTATTTTCATCAAAAATTTTGCACATTCCATCATAATCAAGCATATCTACCTCATAAAACTTGAACGTTTTATTTGTCAATTGCTGAACACGCTTTGCACTCTCAAGTTTTGAGTTACTTAAATTATCCATTACAACTATTTCATAGCCTGCATCAATTAATTCCACACAAGTATGGCTACCTATAAACCCAGTTCCACCTGTAATTAATACCTTGCCCATTTGCTACCTCCTAAAATTTTATGTATAATTTCTATTAATATATATAACCCTACATATATAGTATATCGTTTATTCTAGATTATTTCAACCCTTTTATAAATAAAAAAGGAAGAGTTAATTAAAACTCTTCCTTAAATATTTCGTTTCTAATTACTTAGAATTAGTCACGTTTTTTCTTAAGAACTACTGCTGAACAAGCTGCTGCAAGCAATACTGCTGATGTAGCTGCAATGCCCTTTGTGCTTGAACCTGTCTTTGGAGCTGCTGGTACTGTAACAGCTGGTGTTGTAGCTGCTGGTGTTGTAGCTACTGTTGTTTCAGCTTCAGTTTCTGCTGGTGTTGTTACTTCTTCTTCACCAACTACTGTGATAACGCCACCTACAAGTGCAGGAGCATATACTGTTGAACCATCTTGGAATTGTCTGATGTTTCCATCTTCACCTACTGACCAGTTGATTTCATATTCAGTATCAACTTCAGCATCTTCAGGAATTGTAAACGTCAATGAAGCAATTACTCCATCTTTAGTTACAGTACTTGTTGCTGCTCCACCAATTGCAATATTATTTTCCAAATCAGCAATGTCAACCATTGTTAATAATGTTGTAGCTTCACCCTCAACAAAAGTTAATGCTGAATCAAAAGTTATTACTGCTCCAAAAGAAGTAATTCCTGGGTTAGAAGCAACTGAAACATCAATGGTTACAGTTTCTCCAGCTTTAGCAGTTGCACTTGAAATAGAAAGTTCGCCATTCGAAGCAGCGCTTGCTCCTATAACACTTGATACTCCTAAAACTGCTACGGATGCCAAAACTGCAAATGTTTTTGTTAAAATACTCTTCTTCATTTTATCTTTGTCCTTTCAAAACAATTTCATGTTACGTGCAGATTATATAATTAGTATAACCTGCACTGTTAACATTATTAATTTAAATTTTATCTTACTTTACTACTTCTTCCCAAGGTGTTGGTTTCAACATATTCTTGGTGAAGTAATTTAGGATATATGATGCATCTTGAGCATCTACATTTTCTGGATTGATAACTTCTGAATTGTCACTTACATTTGCAACAAATAGAGCTAAGTCACTTAGTTCGCTATCCTTGCCAAGCATTTGTGCTGTAAAGTGAGATAGAACAACTGAAGCATCTTGTGCATCTACGTCATTATCAAGTTCCGCGTCACCTCTTAGAGCGATTTGAACGTCGATTGAAGCAACTACTTCTCCATCAACAAGAACATTGATTGTGTAAGTGCCAGCACCTTCAAATGCATCGCCTGGAGTAGCTGCATCTAATGTATAACCATCAAATGCTACGCCATCAGCAGTTACGTTAAAGTCGAATGCTGCTTCGTCAGCCCAGTAGAATAGTCTTCCTTCTACTGCATAGTCAACAGACTCTGCTGGTGTTGTTTCTGTTGTTTCTGTTACTATAACATAGCTAATTGAAGTTTCTGTTACTATAACTTGTGAAATTGAAGTTTCTGTTACTATAACTTGTGAAACTGAAGTTTCTGTTACTATAACATAGCTAATTGATGTTTCTGTTACAATTGAAACTTCTGGAGTTGTTTCTGTCTCTGTTTCTGTTTCTGTTTCTGTTTCTGTTTCTGTTTCTGTTTCTGTTTCTGTCTCTGTCTCTGTCTCTGTCTCTGTTTCTGTTTCTGTTTCTGTTTCTGTTTCTGTTTCTGTTTCTGTTTCTGTTTCTGTTTCTGTTTCTGTTTCTGTCTCTGTTTCTGTTTCTGTTTCTGTTGTTATATCATCATCTTCAATAACAATAGCACCGTTAGTCATGTTAACTGTGATAGGGTTAAGTTCTGCATCACTTACGTCATAGAAACGTGTTTCTGAAAGACTAGCGAAATTGATTGGGTATGTT
>JAEWGD010000005.1 GCA_023388515.1 Bacillota bacterium | reverse complement strand
AGCGACCTAAAAGCCAAAACGGTCTTTGTTTTGGTTTTTAGTTGAGCGTGCCAAGCCTCAGCGGCGTTGAGCTGCGTTTTTCTTTGGTTCGTTTCTTTGTACGCACAAAGAAATGAACACCCACAATTAAATTTAACAATACGGAAAGTAGATTGAATGACAACAAAGAAAACAAGAACGATACTTCACTAAAATAAACAAGCAAAAGCATATTCAATGACAACAAAGAGAGCGATAACAAAAACAAACATAGCCATGCGGCGAATGAGCATCTACCCATCAATAGCGGCAACCAAACTCCTCAACCTTATCTTCGCTGCCCCTAAATTGTTAATCTCATCTATCTTCAACTGCGTATAAAGCTTTCCCGCACCCTCAAGAATCGAACGCACCTCATCAGTCGTTATCGAATCAATCCCACAACCAAACGAAACAAGCTGTACCATCTGCATATCAGGCTGAGTAACAACATACTGTGCAGCAGTATAAAGCCTTGCATGATATGTCCACTGATTAAGCACCTTCAATTTAGGAACTTTCCCTAAATGAGCAATACTATCCTCCGTAATAACAGCCATGCCTAAACTTGTAACCAGCTGATGAATACCATGATTTATCTCAGGGTCAATATGATAAGGACGACCAACAAGAACAATTATTTTCTTGCCATTGCTCCTAGCAGTCTTAATAACCCTCTCACTCTCTGTTATAATATCTTGCATATATTTATCCATAGCCTCAAACGCCTTATCCAACGCATCTTCAACAGCTTTTTTCTTAACATTATACTTTGCTAAAACAGATTTCATTACATCTACAACGTGCTTTCTTCTGTTCAAATCCAAATAAGGATGAACAAAATTATCATCACTTAGATTTACATTATTAGCCTTCAGCAGTTCAGGGTAATATGCCACAACAGGACAATTATAATGATTATCGCTTATCCCCTCATCAACATTATAACTCATACATGGGTAGAATATGAAATCTACACCTCTTTCCAAAAGGCTCTCAATATGCCCATGTGCAAGCTTGGCAGGATAACAAACAGTATCCGACGGAATTGTATGTTGCCCCTTGTAGTAGGTATTCCTTGTGCTTTCCTCGGAAATAACCACCTCAAAACCTAGCTCATTAAAAAAAGTATGCCATAAAGGTAGCTGTTCATAATAATGCATAACCAAAGGCAAGCCAACTCTTGCAATAGGGTTTTTTGGCTTCTCCTCAACAATCTCCAACAGCTTTTTATATTTATAATCAAATATGTTTAAATTATCCTCAATCTTTTTAAGCCCAGCACCCTTTTCACAGCGATTTCCAGAAATATATTTTCTGCCACCGTTAAAAGTAATAATATTAATACTACAATTACCCGTACAACCTCTGCAATGTGAATTCTTTGACGCATATGAAAAGCTTTCAAGCTCCTCTTTATTTATAAGAGTAGTCTGTTTTATAGCATTTTGTTGAACCTTTTCTTTTGCATAAAGTGCCGCACCAAACGCACCCATAAGTCCAGAAATTGCTGGTCTAATTACGTTTCTGCCCAATTCCATTTCAAATGAACGCAGTACAGCATCGTTAAGGAAAGTACCACCCTGTACAACAATATTTCTGCCAAGCTCGTCAACCGATTTTGCTCGAATAACCTTATAAACTGCATTTTTTATAATAGATGACGACAACCCAGCTGAAATATCCTCAACTGATGCACCATCTTTTTGTGCCTGTTTAACGCTACTATTCATAAAAACAGTGCAGCGTGAGCCTAAATCAACAGGATTTTCAGCGAAAAGTCCAAGCTTTGCAAAGTCCTCAATCCCGAAACCAAGTGCAACTGCAAAGGTTTGAATAAACGAACCACAACCAGATGAGCAAGCCTCATTTAGCATAATACTATCTATAACATGATTTTTAATCTTAAAGCATTTAATGTCCTGTCCACCTATATCAATAATAAAATCAACATTAGGACAGAAAAAAGATGCTGCTTTAAAGTGGGCAACAGTTTCAACAATCCCTAAATCCACTGCTAACCCAGACTTCAAAAGCTCCTCACCATAACCCGTAACAGCAGAGCCTTTTATTGTAAGATTTTCGTTTTTTATCTCATAAATCTCTTTAAGCTTATCAACAACTTTATCAAGAGGCTGTCCCTTATTAGATGAATAATGCTGATAAAGCAATTCGCCATCATCATTAATCAACACCAATTTTGTCGTGGTAGAGCCAGCATCAATTCCAAGATAAGCATCGCCCTCATATGTTTGAATATCAGCATATTTAAGATCACTCTTGCTATGCCTTGCAATAAATTCCTCGTACTCTTCATGGCTATTGAAAAGCCTTTCGCCCGTTATAATTCTATCAGTAGCAGCAGCGTTTTCAATCTTGCCTATAATCTCATCTATCGTAAAAACATCTTCACTTTTTTCAGCAAACAACGCACACCCATACGCCATAAAAACAGGTGCTTGCTCAGGAAATATTGATTTTTCTTCATCAAGCCTTAGAGTTTTCACAAAAGCATTGCGAAGTCCTTGTAGGAAGGATAACGGTCCGCCCAAAAACAGAACCTTTCCCTCAATAGTTCTACCCTGTGCAAGCCCTGAAACAGTTTGGTCAACAACTGCTTGAAATATACTCGCAGCCATATCCTCATGCCTTGCGCCCTGATTAAGTAGCGGTTGTACGTCAGATTTTGCAAAAACTCCACACCTTGACGCAATGGGATAAACCTTTTCTGCATTAAGTGAAAGTTTATCAAGTTCGCTTGCAGTAATCCCCAAAAGCGTTGCCATCTGGTCGATAAACGCACCCGTACCACCAGCACAAGAGCCGTTCATACGCTGTTCAACTCCACCAGTAAGGAAAATTATCTTAGCGTCCTCACCACCAAGTTCTATAACCACATCGGCATCGGGATACGCTTCCTTTACTCCTATAAATGCAGAATGAACCTCCTGAACAAATGGAAGTTCTGCACCCTCAGCAAGTCCAAGCCCCGCAGAACCAGTAACTGCAAGATGAAACTTTGTATCTTTATATTCATCAACAATAATTTCAAGCTGACTTTTAACAGTTTCCTTTACCTTAGAAAAATGTCTTTCATATTTTGAATAAATTATTTTTTTGCTATCATCAATTATTACTGTTTTAACAGTAGTTGAGCCAACATCTATGCCCAGAGAATATATTTTATTTTCCATTAGACCTCCATGAGTTTCGGTGTTTATCAGTACCCTTTTATTACATATGTTATGTCTATTTTTTTATCTTTAACGCTGTCATAAGCTCTTTATCCGCATCATTTTCCATAATAACAAGAAGTTTATCACCACTTTTTAGAACAGAATGTCCTCGTGGTATTATTGTATGCTCTCCTCTTGTAATTAACACAATATTAAACAAACTGCTAAATTTAATATCCTTTAGCATTATTCCATCAAGAACATAGTTTTCAGGAATATGAACCTCTGAAATACAAATTTCGCCTTCATTTAAAGTAATCAACTGCTTTATCTTTGACGTAATAACTTCTCTTTCTATCAGCACAGCAATATTATCAATATTATTTATAACATGGTCAACGCCCAGCTTTTTCATAGCCATTGCATTTTTAGGATTATTAGCCTTTGCAATAACTTTCTTAACATTAAAAATTCTCTTTGCAAGCTGACAGCATATAAGATTATCTTCATCTTTACCAGTAACTGAAATTATAGCGTCTGCCCTGCTTGCTCCTGCACTTTTCAGCGTTTCAGACTGTGTTCCATCGCCTAAAACAACAGTTATATCAAACTCATTAGCAAGATATTCACATGTCTTCCTCTCTATCTCCACCAAAGCAGGCTCATGCCCATGCTCAATAAGTGCCTTTGCTAAATAATAACCAACCCTACCTCCGCCAACTATAATAACTTTCATTATAATGCCTTTCTATAAAAACAATTATTATTTATTTTTTTATACACTTAATCAATTACCTTAGAAAAAACAAGCTTATCACCTTTTTGAAATTCCACATTAGATAGTCCAACAAGAATTAATCTGCCGTCCCTTTCTATTGCATAAAGTATCTCATTCTCCTCAAAAATAATGTTACTCACTCTCTCACCAATATATTCCTTTGGTATGTCCATAGTATTAAACGTAACAGTATGTGAGCCTAGCTTTAAATTTCTTATAGTATCACTCTCATATAAAGCTGCTCTAAGTGCTGCTATTGTCATATTAGTTGGGCATACTGTCTTTAATCCAAAATGTGAATAAATTTCGCCTCTACTTGGATCAAAAATCCTAACAAGAACACGAGGTACTTTGAAAATTTCCTTCGCAAGCTGTGCAACCATAATATTAACATTGTCCTCTTTTGTAAGTGCAATAACAACATCTGCATCTTCAATCCCTGCATGCTTTAGAACATCTTGGTCAATCGGCACTCCACTTATAGTAAATCCACCGAATTCATCAGAGAAAACATCAAACATTTCATCATACCTATCCACTACTGAAACATCTTGCCCCTCACTATCCAATATCTCTGCAAGCCCTGAGCCAACCTTACTACAACCCACAATAAGTATATTCATTGCATCCTCCATAAGAATTATCATTCTTAATATTTATATAATCATACATTCAGTATTATTATACTACTATTAATCAAAAAAGAAAAGGCTTATTTAAAATAATTTTTTATCAGGCATCACATTGAGAATTGATATAATATTTTTTTAGGATGAGCCTCGTTAAATACGAAGCTCATCCTAGTTACATTACTAAATAAATTTAACAGAGGATGCAAAGTAAACATCCCCTAAATCGAACGGTTTTTAATTGGTACTCCCGGCGGGAATCGAACCCACATCTGTCCCTTAGGAGGGGACTGTTATATCCGTTTAACTACGGAAGCATACCTTTAATATTATATCATATCCGTACACAAAATGCAATACCTTTTATGCATTTTTTCATCCAGTGCATTAATTTACAAAAATTATATTTTCTACAAAATTAAAGCCCAGTCACATAAAACAAGGCGTCACCTAAGCAGTGATACCTTGTTCATTCACTCTTTATCGCCATATTTGAAAGCATTATCATAAATACCTCCAAACATTGCTCATTTTTTTACCACTCAAACTATGCTTCCTCAATTTCAACCATAACCTTGAGGTCTTTTCTTGCTGCTCCAGCACGCATAATAGTACGCATAGCCTTAGCTATTCTTCCCTGTTTTCCGATAACTCTACCCATATCCTCTTTAGCAACATTCAAATGAATGACAACAATACCCTCCTCATTAGGAGCGTCCTCAGTGATACAAATATCAGCTTTATTCTCAACAAGTCCCTCTATAATTGAATATAGTAGTTCTTTCATAATAATTAACCTCCATAAAGGTAATGAGTAAAAGTAGGGGGAATTAAAGGCAAGCCTTAATTCAATCACCCTACATAACACTGCTCAAATAAACTAGATTACACCGCCAATTTTAAGAATCCTCTTTACAGTTTCTGTTGGCTGAGCACCAGTAGATAGCCATTTCTTAGCCTTTTCTGCGTCTACATTGATAACTGATGGCTCTTTAGTTGGGTCATAGTAACCAATTTCTTCTATAAACTTACCATCTCTAGGGCTCTTTGAATCAGCAACAACTATACGATAAAACGGAGCTTTCTTTGCACCCAGTCTTTTCAATCTGATTTTAACTGCCATATATATTCACCTCCACGAACTTAATATCTATTTTAACCTTACGGGTAAAACCTTAACTTATTGTACATTAGGACTAATTAACGCATATACTGACATGGAAATAATAACCAACCCTAATATCACTTGTATTACTCGTGTAGCTGTTCTTCCAAACATTTTGCACATCGTTCTTGCTCTTCTACCGTTAAAATACCAATCCCAATTGCAAATAGCAGCTACAACTGAAAATATTCCTACGAAAATAAACATTACATAAAACACACTTCTATCTGGTGTTTCAGCAGCTTTTTTTGTCAACATAATCATTTCCATAGTATCACTCCGTCACAAAATATTTTGCACTACATCGGTGGAAATCCACCACTTCCGTCAAAATTCATGCCTGCAAGACGCTTTTTAGACATCTTACCCTTTTTGCCTTTTCCACCAAACTTCTTCATAAGCTTTTGCATCTGCTCAAACTGCTTTAACAGCCTGTTTACATCCTCAACCTTAGTTCCACTTCCCGTAGCAATCCTACGCTTACGTTGTGGATTTATAATAGATGGCTTTTCCCTTTCAGCCGTTGTCATAGAAGTAATTATCGCCTGTATCCTAAGCATTTGCTTATCATCAATATCTACATCATTTATTTTATCGCCAACTCCAGGCAACATCGAAACAATCTGTTTAAGCGAACCCATCTTTTGAATCTGCTTCATCTGGTCAAGCAAATCATTCATATCAAAGCTGTTCTGCTCAAGCTTTTTTGTAAGCCTTTCAGCATCATTTTTATTAATCGCTGTTTCAGCTCTTTCGATAAGGCTTAGTACGTCACCCATTCCAAGAATTCTTGACGCCATACGTTCAGGATGGAACTGCTCAAAATCATCAAGCTTTTCACCCGTTCCAACAAACTTAATCGGCTTACCAGTAACAGCAAGTACAGACAACGCCGCACCGCCTCTTGTATCAGAATCAAGCTTTGACATTAGCACACTGTCAATCCCCAAAGCCTCATCAAACGACTTAGCAACGTTAACAGCGTCCTGTCCTGTCATAGCGTCAACAACAAGCATAATCTCACTCGGCTCTGTTTTAGCCTTAATATCTTTCAGCTCATTCATAAGCTCTTCATCTATATGCAAACGACCTGCCGTATCAATAATAACAATATCATGCCCATAATCCTTAGCATATTTTACAGCCTGTGTCGCTATTGAAACAGGATTAATCTGCCCCATCTCAAAAACCTTAACATCAGCCCTTTCACCAACTACCTTTAGCTGATTAATCGCTGCTGGTCGGTAAATATCACAAGCAACAAGCATAGGTCTATTCCCCTGTTTCTTGAAATGTTTAGCAAGTTTTGCCGCATGAGTTGTTTTACCTGATCCCTGAAGTCCACACATCATAATAATACAAGGTGGCTTTGATGGCATATTTATTTTTGAATTTGATTCGCCCATAAGTGAACAAAGTTCTTCATTTACGATTTTAATTACTTGTTGTGCTGGAGTAAGACTTGACAAAACTTCCTCTCCAACAGACCTTTCGGACACCTTTGCAACAAAGTCTTTAACAACCTTATAGCTAACGTCAGCCTCTAGAAGAGCAAGCCTAACTTCACGCATAGCCTCTTTAACATCGGACTCATTAAGTTTACCACGTGATTTAAGTCGCTTAAAGACTCCGTTTAATTTTTCAGAAAGACCTTCAAAAGCCATAAAACTACCCCCTTGATAAAGCTTTGTATAAAATAGTTATTAATGTTAAAAATAAATATATGTTGTTACAATTTATAAAACATCTTCACCTTGTTTGACAAGTTTCAAAATCTCAGAGGAAAGCTTAATGTTTTCGCTATGCCCAAGAGAAGTACTCAAGTCATTTATATTTTGTGCATGGTTATTTATCTTCTTGAAAAGCTTTCTATATTTCATAAGCTTTTCTGCAACGCACAGCTTTTGTTCTAAATCTGACAGCGTTTGTTCAGCACGCTTAATGCTATCGTGAACGCCTTGTCTGGTTATTTTTTCATGTTCGGCTATTTCGGACAAAGAGAAGTCCTCGTAGTAGTAGAGTTCCATAACCTCACGTTGTTTATCGGTAAGCATATTTCCGTAGATGTCCATAAGAATGGCTATTTTAAACTCCTTACTCATAGATACCTCCTGTAAAGCACAAAAGCTTTACACCTATTATAAATCATAGTTTCACATTTGTCAATAGGTTTTTATATTTTTTTTTGCGATTTAGTGCAGTGTTGTTTTTTGTTTTGATGTCATTGAATATGCTTTGTATTGCTATTGGTGGTGTTGTTCTTATTCACCTTGTTATCATTGAAAATACTTTTTCTTGTTTATTTTAGTAAATTATGATTACTATTCACCCTATGGTTAAATTTAAATGGGGGGGGTGTTCATTTCTTTGTACGCACAAAGAAATGAACACCCCAAACTAAAGCTAACAAACGGAAGGTATATTAAAACCAATCAAGGTAGACAAGAACAACCCCTCCACTAAATCCAACAAAAAAAAGCATATTCAATTACAACAAAGTAAATAAGAACCAAACTAGCCAAACGGCAATTGAGTGTCTAGCCTAGCGGCTACGGAGCGTTATCATATTGGCGAATGAAATCTACATAATAATTAACTGCCCTCGCCAATGACGCAACATCTAAATTCTCATTCACAGCATGAGCCGACTTCATCTGTGCGTCAGTCATGGTCAACGGCACAAACCTCAACACGCAATCGCATATCTTCGTATAATGCCTAGCGTCCGTTCCAGCAAGCATAACATACGGAATCACGGGTATTTCCCCAAACGTCCCCTTTATCTGCTCCAAAACCTGTCGATACGCATATGTATCCATATCAGCGACAGGTGAAATATCATAGCCCGAAATCATTTCCATCCAAATATCATTCTTTTGTGCAATCTTCAACACCTTTTTTAGCGAAGGCTCAAGTGGTTCATGTATCATAAAACGCATATTTGCAGTAACGCTTGCCTCCTCTGGTATCACGTTTGCACCGTTACTTCCCTCAGCTTGCGTAAATACACAGGTTGTCGAAACAAGAGCATTCGCTTGCCCTCCCATTTTCGACATCATAAGAGGTAAAATCCAACCGAACAGCCAAATATTGCCGAGAACAAGCCGATATTTAAACGGCATATATGGAACCATTTCCTTGTACATTCGTTTAACAGGAGCAGTGATTTTTCTCTTGAATGGCGGGCGATTTTCCAGCTTGTTAATTAGCCTTGCAAGCCTTGCGAAAGGGTTATTTCTGAACGGAATACTTGCGTGTCCGCCATGAGAATTAGCGATAAACTTAACATTTGCCCTACCTTTTTCAAATATTCCAACCATAGCAGTTTGGGTATCGCTACCAAGCATATGCCTCATCACTGAGCCACCCTCGTCCATTACCAAGTCAAGTTTTATTCCTTTTTTATATAGATAATCAACAGTTTTAACAGCACCATCTCCCGTTATTTCCTCATTACAGGAAGATGCGATATAGACATCACATGACGGAATAAAATCTGTTGAAAGTAGATATTCAACGCTTTCAAGTATGGCACACAACGCACCCTTTGTGTCAATAGTTCCTCTGCCCCAAATTTTCCCTTTAGCGATTTCTCCAGAAAAAGCAGGGTATTTCCAGTCGCCAGTTGCCTCAACCACATCATGATGTGACATTAGCAAAATCGGTAGTCTATCGGGGTTTTTGCCTTTCCATTTATAAAGCAATGCCCCGTCAATATTCACCTTTTCAAGCTTTGAGTGAATAAGAGGATAAAGCTCCTCTAGTTTTTCATGCATTTTGTAAATATATGTCAAGTCTGTATTCCCCCTAACGCTAACAGAGGGAATTTGTATCATTTCTGATAAGTTTTTAGCGTGTTTATCAGGTGAAATACCGTCATTTTCCATGTCATAGGACTTTCCATCAACATAATCTTTTTTCAGTCGAATTGCATTGATTATAGCAATTCCAAATAAAATCAATAATATAGAAATTATAGTAATAATAGCATACAACATCATATAAGCAACCTCAATTTAATATTCATTATAATATATTCTATCATATTTACATATAAATTGCTACACATAAACATAATGTTTTAGATAAAAAAAAATAGGAACAGAGATTAATCCCTATTCCTAACATTATTACTTTTAAGCTTCAGTAGAGTTAACCGTTTTATCAACTAATTCCAATTCACCCACTATAAACGGAAGAACCTCGTCTGGCTTTATTTCAAGCACATATGCAAGTTCGTCATATAAAAGTTTTTCGGATTCACGCATAATTTTGTCATCTGTCATACGCATCTTCTTCCCTTTTGTTGCCAAATCTTTATGATGAAAATGCAGAGTCTTAATCAACCCTACAAGATGTTTTGGATCTCCTTCTTTTAAGATTTCATTATAACGTTCATTTCTAACTTGGAAATCTTCTATCCAAATGATTTCTTTATCAGGCATAGTCTGTATCAAATCATGTACTTCTTCATAAGACATAACTTCTCTAAACTTATCTAAGTTTCTATTAATAGGTGTGTATATAGTAGACTTTCCTGAGTGTACAGGTTCAAGCACGCAGTACATTTGTTCTTCAGCACCACCAAATTTCTCCTTGCGAATATCAATTATTTTACATACCCCGTTCTTACCATATACAACATAGTCATTAATAGCATACATATTCACATTGCCTCCTTGCATTGTTCCCCGCTCCGTATTCCCATCACGATATTGGCGGAGAGATTCTTTTGCGATTGCCTCACTTTAAGAGATAACAAGCCTTACGATGCACATAAACATAAAATGTAGCATTAGGACAATCGTTTAGTGTAAATAATTGCCCCCCTATAGCTTATATAGTAATTATAACATATTTCATAAGAAAATGTAATGGGCAATTTGTATGAAAATAACGAAATTTCATTGCTCATTCTCAAAGAAAAGCGAAAATACAGTTCAAACGTCATAATCATACATATTTTTCATCTCACTACCATTTAGAACTTAATGTAATACAGGTATTTTTTTCAAGCCAACATAATATAAAAAAACGGCTAATCTTTGAGAATAGCCGTTTTAAATGATTTTTTTAAAAAACAGAACTAAGCTAGTTGTACGTTGACAGCTCTGATCTTGCTGCTGTTTCTGCTATCTGTTTCTGTATCAAATGTAACTCTTTGTCCTTCGTTTAAAGACTTAAAGCCATCTGAAACGATTGCTGAGAAATGTACGAATACATCATCGCTACCGTCGTCGTTTGAGATAAAACCAAATCCCTTGTCTGCATTAAACCATTTTACTGTACCTTTATTCATGAAAGATACCTCCATCATTATTATTATATTTCATTGTAAAACCTAAAACGCACATTTCTGATAGTCATTTAAGTAAGTCAATGATTATCAAAAATATGCGTAATCAGTCGAACATCTAAAATACCATCATCATTATAGCACGTTGATTTATAAATGTCAACCCCTTTTTCAGAATTTTTTAAAATTTTTTTTACAGTAGCCTAACATATATAAGCTTGAGAAATTTTATGCGTTTAGTAGAATTGTGCCTTATAATTTTGTGCATTATTAACGCAAAAAATAAAATGTTAAGTTTTTGTTGAAAAACTGTTGCAATAGAATAATTCTTGTGGTAAAATGTAAAATGTATGTTGAAGAAAACGGTGATAGTGCTGTTGATAATGAAAAAAGGTTTAAAAGGAATGATAATATGACGATAGAATTTTCAGATTTTATTACCCAAGTAATGGATAACCCAATGTTGTTGTTTACGGCTATCTTGACATTAGCTGTTATTTTAGTTAACGGCTGGACAGATGCACCAAATGCGATAGCAACTTGTGTATCAACCCGTGCGATTGGTCCACGTGCAGCAATTTTAATGGCTGCCGTATTTAATTTCTTAGGCGTGTTTATTATGACTAAGATTAATGCAAAGGTTGCTGCCACTATATATAATATGGTTGATTTCGGAGGAGATTCTGAAAATGCTATAAAAGCACTTTGTGCCGCATTGCTTGCGATTGTTATATGGGCAACAGCAGCTTGGGCGTTCGGGATTCCAACGAGTGAAAGCCATGCTTTGATTGCTGGAATTTCGGGAGCTGCAATTGCTTTACAGGGTGGACTTGGTGGTATAAACGGTTCGGAATGGATAAAAGTTATATACGGTCTTGGCTTGTCCACTATTTTGGGATTAGGATTGGGTTGGGGCACAGTTAAGCTAACGGAGCTTATTTGCAAGAACAAGGATAGACGTAAAACTAATAAGTTCTTTAAATCAGCACAAATTGGTGGTGGTGCAGCTATGGCGTTTATGCATGGTGCACAGGACGGACAGAAGTTTATGGGCGTATTTATGCTTGGAATCTTTTTAGCTCAAGGGAATGGTGGAGGAGGAAACTTTGAAATTCCTGTTTGGCTTATGATTTTATGCTCAGTAGTTATGGGGCTTGGAACTTCAATTGGTGGGTATCGTATCATTAAATCCGTCGGCATGGATATGGTTAAGCTTGAAAAATATCAAGGGTTTTCAGCTGATTTAGCTGGTGCAGGTTGTATTTTAGTTTCATCATTAACGGGAATTCCAGTTAGTACTACACATACAAAAACAACTGCTATCATGGGTGTTGGTGTTGCGAAGCGTGTGACCAATGTAAACTGGAGCGTTGTAAAAGAAATGGTGTTTACCTGGATACTTACATTTCCAGGATGTGGGCTTATTGGTTTCTTAATGGCGATGTTATTTATGAAAGTATTTTAATAAGAATTAAAAAGAATAGGAGAAAATAATATGAAAAATAAGAAGAATAGAAACTTTGATTATTTTGATTCCTTCGTTCGTATGGTCGAGTTTTCGTGTGAATCTGCACAAATACTTCAAAGAGTTATAACAAATTATGACCCTTCACAAATAAAGGATCAAATGATTGAAATGCACGAAATTGAACATGGCGGAGATACTTGTAAGCATGAAATGATGAATGCTTTGGTTAAAGAGTTTATTACACCTATTGAACGTGAGGATATAACGGGAATTGGACAGGAAATTGATGAGGTTACTGATACAATTGAGGATGTTTTAATGCGTCTTTATATGTTTAATATACAAACTATTCGCCCAGAAGCGATTAAGTTTGTTGATGTAATTGTTAAATGCTGTGATGCATTGAAAAAGGCTTTGGAGGACTTCCATAACTTTAAGAAATCCACAACTGTTAAAACTAGCATTATTGAAATTAATCGCTTGGAGGAAGATGGGGACAAGCTTTATACTGAAGCTGTTCGTAATCTTCACACTACCTGTAAAGACCCGATTGAAATTATGGTTTGGTCTGAAACATTCAACAGGTTGGAAAAATGCTGTGATGCCTGTGAAGATGTTGCTAATATGATGGAGTCTGTTATTTTGAAAAATAGCTAAAATTAATCGCATACCTAATAACTTTAAAGTGTGGATATAAAGCGTTTTATAATGCTTGTATCTACACTTTTGTTTGCGTGGTGCAGTATTTTGTCAATAACAAGGGGATATCAATATTATGAAAATTATGATATAATAGCTTTAAAGATATGCGTAAACCATAAAACTATAATTCTGAAAGCAGGGATATTATGACACTCCAACAGCTGAAATATGTCTTGAAAATTGTTGAATGTGGCTCGATAAATGAATCGGCAAAACAGCTTTTTATCTCACAGCCAAGCCTTTCTAATGCAGTAAAGGAGCTTGAAAATGAGGTTAATATTGAAATATTCAACCGTTCAGCAAAGGGGATTTCGCTTTCTGTTGATGGCATGGAATTTTTATCCTACGCACGACAGATTATAGAACAGGCAGACTTGCTTGAACAGAGGTATAAGCACAAAAAGCCGTCACGCAAGCTTTGCTCCGTTTCAACACAGCATTATGCCTTTGCAGTAAATGCTTTTGTAAACCTTATACGCTCCAGTAACGCAGATGAATATGAGTTTACATTGCGTGAAACAAGAACTCATGACATAATTGAAGATGTCAAAAATATGAGAAGTGAGATTGGAATTTTGTATACTAATGACTTTAATGAAAAGGTTATTATGAAGTTTTTGAATGAAAATCAGCTGACTTTTAATCCACTTTTTAATGCAAAACCTCATGTTTTTGTGAGTGCGTTTAATCCTCTTGCCAAAAGGGAATATGTGGAACTAAGGGATTTAGAGGAGTATCCATGCTTGCAGTTTGAACAGGGGGAATTTAACTCTTTTTACTTTTCAGAGGAGATTTTAAGCACAGTTTATCATAAGAAAAGCATTTATGTGAGCGACCGTGCTACGTTGTTTAATTTGCTAATAGGGCTTAACGGGTATACGATTTGTTCGGGGGTTTTGAATAGTGATTTAAACGGGAGTGACATTGTGGCTGTTCCTTTGAAATCGGAGGAGAATATGCTTGTTGGCTGGATTATGAATAAAAAAACAGTTTTAAGCATGGAAGCACAGAGGTATGTTGATGAGTTGAAAAAGCTGATTAGAGAGTATGGGTTTGAGGTTTTGTGTTAGCCGTTCATACGCCACTTGGGCTTTTGTTTTTTGCTTTCGCTTTGGTTCTGGTTTGCCTTGTTGTCATTGAATATGCTTTTACTTGTTTATTTTAGTGAAGTATGGTTCTTGTTTTCTTTGTTGTCATTCAATCTACTTTCCGTATGGTTAAATTTAATTTTGGGTGTTCATTTCTTTGTGCGTACAAAGAAACGAACCAAAGAAAAACGCAGCTCAACGCCGCTGTGGCTTGGCACGCTCAACCAAAAACCAAAACAAAGACCGTTTTGGCTTTTGGGTCGCTACTTTGATGGGGTGCTTTCCCGTCGCATCTACTATGCTTAGCAGGCGATTTTTATGTGCGACGGAAAATCGATTTAGAATTGTTCTGATATAAATATATCACTAAATTTAACCGTACCGAAAGTAGGTTGAGGGAAGTCAAGGCGAATAAGAACCAATACCAAACAAAATATATTCAATGACAACAAAAGCAAATCAACACAAAAACATATTAAAAATTTATTGCAAAAAAAGAAAACAAAAGAAACATACTAAATCTACCGAAACCTGTTGACTAAATGAGGAAATAAGGTTATAATTGTAACCGTAAAGGATAGGTGATGCATTTGAATAATATATATGGCAAGGACTTGATTGACAGATTTGACCCGTTCGATAATCCAACTCAAAACAGAGAATTTAACAGCGATTATAGAACTATCGTACCACAAATTTCAATTGATGGCTGTAAAATCCCCGATTTCCCATCTGCAATGGAAAAGAAACGCATAAGACATTTCTATAATATGTCTGGATTAATGATTATAATTCATACAGTGTTATCCGTTTTGCTAGCAATTATACTCTCAACAGTGTTCGAGTTGTCGCTTTATGCAGTAGATGAAAACCTATATAAAGTGCTTCCTTTTAATTATGACTCAATTGCTAGTGAGTACTTATCATCGTCTTCAGTAATGATGGGGGTGAATTTGCTTGCATACCTAATTTCAAATTTATTTGTATTTTTTCTGGGCTGTAAAATTTGCAAAATTCCAATTAACTCAATGTTTCAAACAAAAGATTTGTCGAAACCAACTATGTTGAGATATATGGGACTTGGTCTTTTTTTACAGATGGCATCAGCTTTAATTATAGGTCTTGTAACAACGATTATTGAGCAGTTTGGTGGAACGGCAAGCACTCCCGACTTTGAATTTCGTGGCAACACAAAACTGATGGTAGTAACCATTATTTACACCTGTATTGTCGCTCCGATAACTGAAGAATTGCTGTTCAGGGGCTTTTTACTGAAGAATATGTCAAGAGTGAGCCAAAAGTTCGGCATAGTTATTACAGCAGTGATGTTCGGAATTTTTCATGGCAATATCCCACAAGCGATTCTTGCATTTATAACTGGAATTTTCTTGGCACATATTACAATAAAGCATAACTCAGTTTTGCCAGCAATCGCCGTACATGCGACGGTTAATACCTTTTCGATGATAAACACAATTGGATATGAGTATCTAAGTGAGGGGCTTGCTAACTTGATTTTTGGTGGTTTAATGGTGCTTATTATTTTTGGTGGGTTGGCACTGTTCATATATTCAATAGCGACAAAAAAGGGGCGTATCCCCAAAACCACAAGGGCACAGCGAAAGAGGGGTGCATCCCTTGCGTTTTCGTCATGGGTGTTTATTATTGCATTCAGCATTTATACAATTATCACATTGGTGAGCGTTTTTTAAATAATCTCTTCGCACAAAAAGGGGGGCATTATGAATTTAAGTCTAAAAGAACGGTATAAGCTTTTGGGCAAGGTTGGGTTTGCATTTCTGATTATATACTATTTAATTTTAGCGTTTTCGATTATTCTAATTGCCATTAAAACCAAGCTAGAAAGCACCACTACAATCATTTGCTTTATCACACTTATATACAATGCTTGCATATTATGGGCACTAAATAAATTCTCATTTTGGGGTACTATTATTTGTACCATTGGATTAGGGTATATATATGGTTATATAGCTCTATTGAATCTATTGATTAATGCTTTAGCAATGTCACTTGAAGTTAATGTAGATTTTAAGACTAGGCTTCTTGAAGTTTTTTTGTACTTAATCACCTTGTTTTTATTAATATTCTTAGTGTTTATCATTGTAAAACGTAAGGCATTTGGCTTTAAAGGAAAATCAACTGATATTGGTTAGTTAAAATAAATCAAAAAAAGAGCATAGGCAGAAATTAATCTACCTACGCTCTTTTTATATATTAAATTAAGAAAGAGCGTCGTCTACAAACCCAACAGGCTTAACAACAGGGGGGATAATAGGAGGAACAACAGAACTTACTGCGTCAACAGTAGCTTTATCATCAAGCTTTTTCTTGAACACATCCATTATTTTATAGCCTGTGATAGCCTCAACTGTTTCAGGCAACTGCCCGATAATATCAGTTATGTAGTTTGTAACCTTTGATGCACCTTTAGGGCCGTCAGTGCCAGAACTTCCATTATCAATAATAACAATCTTTTCAGTTTTAGCAAGTGGCGATGCGATAGCCTGTGCTATTTCTGGCATACGGTCGATAATCATTTGAGCCATAGCAGCGTCGTTATAAAGCTTGAACGCCTCTGCTTTTTCCTTCATGACATTAGCCTCAGCCTCACCCTTAGCTCTAACAATTTCGATTTCAGCAACACCCTTAGCCTGAATAATTTCAGCCTCAGCAAGACCTTGAAGTCTTACAGCATCAGCCTTAGCTTTAGCCTCAAGTGCAACAGACGCAGCCTTAGCCTCAGCCTGTGCGATTTCACGATATTTATCAGCCTCAGCTTGCTTTTTAATTTTACCATCAAGTTCTTTTTCAGTTCTAAGAACATCATTTTCAGCAAGTTCAATTTCCTTTTGTTTCTTTAGGATTTCAATTCTCATCTGCTCATCAACAAGTTCTTTTTCCTTTTGCTTTTCAAGAATTTTCGCCTGCATATCGGACTCAATAACTTCTTTTCTAGATATATTTGCCTGAATTTCGTATGCAATATCAGCATTAGCCTTAGCAGTTTCACTCTGCTTTTTATACTCTTGAATTTTCAGTTCTTTATCCTTATTACTCTCCTCAATTTGTGTTAAGGATAGAATTTTAGCAGCCTCACCAAGACGAATAGCTTCAGCAGTCTTAACATCGGACTCCATCTGTGCCTCAGCCTTTGCAATATTAGCGTCCTTTTTAACCTGTGCAATTTTTTCAGCACCCAAAGCTTCAAGGTAACCATTTTTATCACTTATATCACGAATTGTGAAAACTTTCATCTCAAGTCCCATATCGCTAAGGTCAATTGCAGCAACCTCTTGAACCTTTGATGCAAACTTTTCTCTATCACGGTAAATTTCCTCAACAGTAAGCTTTGAAACAATTTCACGAAGTTTACCCTCAAGAACGTCAGACGCTGTGTCCTTAATACCCATAATAGTTTTTTGAAGATTGCCTGTGTTAAATTGCTCAACAGCCGCAAGAATTGATTCCTTGTCATTCTTTACCTTAATAACAGCAACACCGCTAGCTGATATGCCAACACCAAGCATTGAAAGTGCCTCTTGAATACCGAGTTCAACCTTGATATTCTCAAGAGAAATAACGTCAGCTCTTTCAAGTAGTGGAATTACAAAGCCACCTCCACCCGAAATAACTCTCTTTTTTAGTCCAGAAATAATCATTGCTTTATCCTGTGGCACTTTCTTCCACATTGTTAGAAAGCTGATAATGCATAAAATAATAACAGCAATAACAATAAAAATAGTTTTGCCTGAGTCGCCTAAGTCATTAAGAAAATCCATAACGTTCCCCCTAAAATTTATTTTTTATTAAAGTCTTTCGACAATATAAACCTTGTTTTTTATATCCAATATAACGACATCTGAGTTAGTGTTAATTTCCTCATTGTCAGCACCTTTTGCAGGCCCTGAAATTGTATTATCATCAAATCTGAAGGTGATTTTTCCATAACCATCTTCAAAAATTTTTTCACTTACAACAGCAGGCAAGCCGATTATATCAGCAGTATCAGCAGTTTCCTTTGAAGATAGCTTTCTAAGAGGTCTTGCCAAAAATTTGTTTATAATAAAAGTAATAAAAAAGCTGATTGCAAGTGCTAATATTACAACAAGAACTATATTCATATCGTCATATAAAACCCTACCAAAGCCACCAAAAGTGGTGATGAATATTATTATAAGCGTAGGGCTTAGTGGTAAAAAACAACCAAAATCAAAGTCCCCAATTTCAAAATCGAAGTCGAAATCAAAATCAAAATCAAGGAAGTTAAATACCCCCAAAAGGCTGAACAATGTATTGAGTAGTGTTAAAACAATGCCGACTCCAAAGCATACGTTAAAAACAGCGAGCATTAAAATCACTCCTCTTCAATTTCTTTTTCTAACGAGATATGCAGTTTGATTTTTTCTATCGTCTGGTCATTAACTGACAGTACATTTATTTTAAAAATTCCACATTCAATTGACTCACCTTCCTCAGGTATATGCCCAAGAAGCTCCATAACCCAGCCACCAACAGAATTTGCAGAGCTTTCAATCAAATCATCAGGTAAATTCAATTCCCCCAGCATATCACTAAGGCTGTATTCACCCGAAACCTCATATTCATTTTCACCAATTTGAGCTAAACTTGTGAAAACCTCATCATTTTCATCATAAATTTCGCCAACTAGCTCCTCAATAATATCCTCCATAGTAATAATTCCCTGTGTTCCACCATGTTGGTCCATTACTATTGCCATATGAATTTTCAAGCGTTGCATTTCACGCAGTGCCTGACTTATATATTTAAGCCCAGAGATATAGAAAGCGTCCTGCATAATCTCACGAATATCAGTTTTTTCATCAAGCATAAACTTAAAAAACGCCTTTTGCGTGATTACTCCAACTATATTATCCTTGCTTTTTTCATAGACAGGCATACGAGAATACATTTCTGACAGAAAGACTTCTTTAATCTCCTCAATTGAGCTGTTAATTTCAATCCCAACAACATTAACACGAGGGATAAGTATTTCATCAACAGTAATTTCATCAAAATCTAAAGCAGAGCGAACAAGATTTCCCTCTTGCTCCTCAAGAACGCCCTCCTCCTCAATTTCATCAATAATATATTTTAATTCATCTTCAGTAATACTTGGGCGGTTATCAGATGAGGAAAAGAACCTTGATATTAGCTTTTTAAATCCTGAAAAAACTATAATCAACGGTTTCATAATCCAAATACAAATTGATAGAGGTGTTGCGAAAAACAAAACAAAGCGTTCAGGATTCTCCTTAGCAATTGATTTAGGGCTTATCTCACCAAAAACAAGAACAAGAATTGTCATAACGGCAGTTGAAATTCCGACACCTTTTGAACCAAGCAAGTCGGTAAAGAGAATTGTGCTGAGTGACGCAGATGCGATGTTTACAACATTATTACCAATAAGAATAGATGTAAGAGCATTATCAAAAGAATCAACAATTTTAAGAGCCTTTTTAGCCTGTTTATTCCCCTGCAGTGCATAATTTTTAAGGCGAATTCGGTTAACGCTAGAATAAGCCATTTCACAGGCAGAAAACAAAGCAGAAATAAGCATAAGTAGCATAATAATTATCAGATAAGACGCGGTATGCATATAACCTCCCAGTTAATATATAAATTTATGAAAATATTAGAATAATTATAAAAAAACAATTAAGCAAATAGCTATATAAAGTATCGCAAATCCACGCAGAATAACCAAATCAACAAAATCCAACTTTATAACAATGTTATCATACTTATGCAAAATAATCAAGTAAATTTTTTATTAATTTTATCCGACGTATCCAAAAAGTATAATTTTATTTTGAAACTTTTATATTATGCAAAATCTTTGTGGGAAATGTATATAAAATCAAGTTTTGATTATGAAATATTACAAAAATTAAGTAAATACTTGAAAAATCTTTTCAAAGTGATATTATGTATAGTATATGATTTAATTAAATGTTGAAAATGACGGAGGATTATATGCAGGATAAAATTAAAAAGATTTATACAAAACATGAGGCATTAATATTATATGTGTTTTTTGGAGGATTAACAACCATTGTAAGTTGGATTACACATTTTGGTGCGAGGGAATTTTTTAGTACATCGGTAGGTGTAGCTACTGTTTTTTCATGGGTTTGTGCAGTAACATTCGCTTTCATTACCAATAAAAAGTATGTTTTCAAAAGTAAAGCAGCAGACATTGCAGATTTATTCAGACAGATTTGGCTGTTTTTCGCAGCAAGGCTTGTTTCATTGGGCGTAGAATGGACAATTATGTTCTTATGTGCTGATAAATATAGGAATACATTTATTAAACTGTTCAGACTTGATAGAATTGAGTATGGCAAAGGCTTGTTTAAGCTTGAATTAATAAGTACAGCTGATAAATTAAACGAGCTGATTTTCAAGATGTTTATAGCAAGTGTTATAGTTTTAATAATGAATTATGCGTTTAGCAAAGCAGTTGTTTTCAGAAAAAAAGCTAAAGAAGTGAATGAATAAACAAAGAAATGGTGCTGAAAAGCACCATTTTAGCGTGTAGGAATAGTTGTATCCCGATGGATTAATTCTAATGGGCAAGTCCTCATTATAATACACCGTAGCTACTATTTAAGTATAAATGTTGTTGAGCCATTGTTCATGGTTAATATTTTGCGTTCGATTTTGGGGTGCAAAAATTCCCGTCTTACAAGATTTTGCAAAGCCTGTCCTTGCGTATAACCATGAATTACATCAACTTCCTTTATATGCTTAGGACAGCTTTTCAGCACACGCATAAGCTCTGAGCGAGCCTCAGTAACAGTCATGCCATGTAGGTCTACTGTAAGCGTAAAACCGAATGATGTTGTAGCCATTTTACCGCCTGCTTTCTTGTATCTGTTTGAATTCTTCTGCTACTGAAACAGCGTCATTGTAGGAAGTTAAGCTATAACATTTTGCACGAAACAATGCCGAGCCATATAACCCTTTGGTATACCATGCGGCGTGTTTTCTAGCCTCTTGAATACCAATTCTTTCACCCTTTAATTCAAGGATTAGCCGAATATGCCTAAGCATAGTTTCAAGCCTTTCATCAAGGGTAGGAGGTGTAAAATGGGTGTTTTCGTAATGGCATTTAATTTCCTTGAAAATCCAAGGATTGCCATAACTAGCACGTCCTATCATGACAAGGTCGCAACCAGTATATTCATACATACGAATACAATCCTTAAGCGAGCAAACATCCCCGTTTGCAATTACAGGAACGGATACATTTTTCTTTACCTCACGAATGATGTCCCAATCAGCATTCCCAGCATACATTTGGTTTCGAGTTCGCCCATGAACAGCGATAGCAGAAGCACCAGCCTTTTCCATTTCAATCGCAAATTCAACAGCGTTAACAGTATCGTCATTCCAACCTTTTCTTATTTTAACAGTAATAGGAACATCTGTTTCACTTCTGGCAGAAATAACAAGTTCCCTTGCAAGCGAAATATCCTTCATCAACGCACTGCCAGAGCCTGTCCCAACCACCTTAGGCACGGGGCAACCCATGTTTATATCAATCATATCTGGTGAAAACTTATTGCAAATCTTAACAGCTTTTGCCATAAATTCAGGTTCACTTCCAAAAAGCTGTAAAGCCATAGGACGTTCCGTTTCAGTTATTTCACATAATTCAGCAGTTTTCCTGTCGCTATAACAAAGCCCCTTTGCAGAAATCATTTCACTAACGACATAGGCAGAGCCGAATTCCTTGTGCAGAATTCGGTAAGCCCTGTCTGCAACGGAAGCCATTGGTGCAAGCATGGCAGTTTTGGCTATTTTAACATTGCCGATATTGCAGTATTCCATTAGATTTTCCTACTTTGCCTAACAAGCCTGTGTGTTCTGCTTTCCACCTTAAAAAAAACTTCAAAGCCCCTTGCATTTGCAGTATCAAGGCAGGCGATAGCCATTTCTTCCTCATCCTCCTCATCCTCATCAGTTGATGATAAATAGTAAAAGCAATAATCATCAGGAGGGTCGAGTATGTAGAGGGTTTCTCCATTAGGGTGAACACCGATAAGCTTGCGTAGTGATGGGCTTGCACCACTAAGAACAAGTACGACGTCCTCATTTTTATAATATTGAGCATCTTTAATAGAGTCAAAATGTGTTTCCACAAACTTGCCTTCATACTTCCAGCATAAACTGTCTGAGTTTTTGTTAAAATCTTGTATTGCCATATAACCTTCCCTTTTTCTATAATAGTTTTATCTTATAATTATACTCATTACAAATGAGATATATTATATTTTATCATAAATATTTAAAAAATCATAGTGTTTTCAAAAAAAATTTGCTATAATAGAATAAAGAGCTTAGTAATGAGGATTTTATGGGGAGTTATTCACTCTAGGGATATATTGGGGCAATACCCCATTATAAATTCATTGCAGATACAATTTATGGGAGGAAAAATATGAGATTGCTTGCTATTGATGGAAACAGCATATTAAATCGTGCTTTTTATGGGATTAAGGCTTTGAGCAACAAAAAAGGCGTGTTTACTAATGCTATTCTAGGGTTTATGAATATATATCTAAAGGCATTGGAGGACGTAAAACCTGATTGCGTTGCTGTTGCCTTTGATTTGCGTTCGCCTACTTTTAGGCATAAGGCAGTTGAAAGCTACAAGGCTACTAGAAAAGGTATGCCTGCCGAGCTAGCACAGCAAATGCCACTTATTAAGGAGTTGCTGACGAATTTAGGTATCAAAATTGTTGAAATGGAAGGCTATGAGGCTGATGATATTCTTGGAACGCTTTCATATTCCTGTTGCAGTAAAGGGCATGAATGTATTGTCCTCACGGGCGATAGGGATAGCTTGCAGTTGATTAATGATTGCGTTAAGGTTAGGCTTGCTACTACAAAAGAAAATATATGGTATGATGAGGAAAGGTTTCTTGCTGATTATGGCTTTAAGCCTATTTTGCTGATTGATTTAAAGGCACTTATGGGCGATAGCTCCGACAATATCAAGGGCGTTGCTGGTGTTGGCGAGAAAACAGCGACAAAGCTTGTTTGTGAATGGGGAACAATTGAAAATATATATGATAATCTTGATAAAATAGACGCTACAAAGGCAGTTATTGCCAAGCTTGAGGCTGGACGTGAATCTGCTAAGGAAAGCAAGTGGCTTGCTACGATTAAGCTTGATGTGCCGATTGAAACGGATATTGAGCTTTATAAACCACAGCCTGTTAATGTTGATGAAACACAAATGCTTTTGAGTGAACTGGAAATGTTTAAGCTTTTGGAAAGGCTAAAGCTTGATGCTGTCGAGGTTTCACAGCCTGTTGTGAAACAGGAAACACCAGAAATTGTGGTGTTTGAAATGAGTGAGGATAAGCTTATAGAGATTGTTCAGCTTTCCGAGCCTGTTTATTATCTGTATGAAAATGATTGCTTGAAAGTAATTTTAGAGAATGAAATATATGTAACAAATGATAAAAATTACGCTTTGGATTTTCTGCAAAGTTATGTTAAAAAGGTTACATTTGGTGCTAAACCTGATTATAGATTTTGCTTTGAAAATGATTTTGAGCTGAAAAATATAAGCTTTGATGCTGAAATTGCTGGCTATTTGCTTAATGCGTCATCAACCGAATACTCAATAAAAATGCTTTGTGGTGAATATTCTGTCGATTATTATTCAGATTTGGGCGAAAATGCTGATATTGTAAGCCTTAAAAAGCTGTGTGAAACGCTTGAGGCAGAGATTAAAAATACAGGCATGGAGGGTTTGCTGAACGACATAGAATTGCCACTTACAGAGGTACTTGCTTCAATGGAATATCATGGAATTAAGGTCGATGTAGAGGGTGTTCGTGCGTTCGGGGATACGCTTACAAGCGATTTAAAGTCAATTCAGTCGAAAATATACGAATTTGCTGGGCATGAATTTAATATTTCATCACCTAAGCAATTGGGCGAAATTTTGTTCAATGAATTGGGATTGCCAGCGAAGAAAAAGACTAAAAGTGGCTATTCTACCAATGCAGAGGTGTTGGAGGGGTTGAGGTCGCATCACCCTATTATTGAGCTTATTTTGCAGTATAGACAGCTTTTTAAACTTAATTCAACCTATGTTGAGGGCTTGCTCAAAACCGTTGGCAAAGATAGGCGAATTCATACTAATTTTAAGCAGACGGAAACAAGAACTGGCAGAATTTCCTCCACTGAACCCAATATGCAGAATATTCCTGTTCGTACGGAGCTTGGCAGAAATATGAGAAAGTTTTTTGTTGCTGATGACGGAAAAGAACTGATAGACGCCGATTATAGCCAGATTGAACTCCGAATTCTTGCACATCTTTGTGATGATGAGCATATGAAAGAGGCGTTTTTAAGTGGCTTGGATATTCATACCTCAACAGCGTCGCAAGTGTTTAAAATGCCAGTTGAAATGGTGACATCTTCAATGAGAAGCTATGCAAAGGCTGTAAACTTTGGAATTATATATGGTATAGGTGCGTTTTCGCTTTCAAAGGATATAGGCGTTTCCGTTGCTGAGGCTGATAAATATATCAAGGATTACCTCCACCATTATAAAAATGTGGAAAGGTTTATGAATGATACTGTTGAACAAGCTAAAGAAAATGGCTATGTGACAACGCTTTTCGGTAGGAGAAGATATGTAGCAGAGCTTTCTGCGACGAATAAAATGGTACAGGGGGCAGGGAAAAGAATTGCCATGAATACGCCGATACAAGGCACTGCTGCTGATATTATAAAAATTGCAATGGTTAAGGTTTATAGGCGATTAAAAGAGGAAAATCTCAATGCAAGGCTGATTTTACAGGTGCATGACGAATTAATTATTGAGGCTGACGAAAGCTCTGCAAAACAAGTTGGAGAGATGTTAAGTGAAGAAATGATGAATGCTTGTGAGCTTTCTATACCGTTGATTACAGATGTTAATACAGGAAAGAGTTGGTATGATGCAAAGGGTTGATGGAATTTTTTCTGCGAGTAGTTGCGATATAGACAGCATTGTGGAGATTGAGAAGAAATGCTTCTCTGACGCATGGACTGAGGGAATGTTCACGAGTAGTCTTGAAAATCCTAAGTCTAAAATGCTTGTGATGATGGTGGAAAGTAGGATTGTTGGTTATGTTGTTGCGAGCTTTGTGCTTGATGAAGGGTGCATTGACAATATAGCTGTACTGCCTGAATATAGAAGGTCAGGGGTTGCAAGGGCTTTGCTTAATCGTGTTGAGGAGGAGGTTAAGTCGTTTGCAAGCTTTATAACGCTAGAAGTTCGTGAGGGGAATGAGTCAGCTATTGGGTTGTATTGTTCGTTGGGGTATCAAAAGGTAGGGTTACGAAAAAATTATTATCATAATCCGACAGAAAACGCAATGCTGATGACAAAGTTATTTGATTATAAAGAAAAAGAAAAAGAAAAATATAAAATATAAAATATAAAAGTTTTTGCTCAAGCTTTTTTCAAAAAGCTTGGCGGAGTTTGAGGCGGCAGCCTCATAAGCCGACAGGCTTCGTGGGTAGGCGGCAGCCTCATAAGCTGACAGGCTTCGTGGGTAGGCGGCAGCCTAATAAGCCGACAGGCTTAACTTAAGGAGATGTAGACCATGTTAGTATTAGGAATAGAGAGTTCGTGTGATGAAACGGCGGCGAGTGTTGTGTGGGACGGTGTAAAGGTACTTTCTAACGTTGTGTCATCGCAGATAGAAGAGCATAAAAAATTTGGGGGGGTAGTACCTGAGCTTGCGTCTAGGCGACATTGCGAGAATATACTTGGTGTTGTGGAACAGGCGATAGAACAGGCTGGGACTACTTTAGATGAAATAGATGTAATTGCTGTAACATATGCACCTGGACTGATAGGAGCGTTACTTGTGGGTGTTAACTTTGCGAAGGGGTTATCGCTTGCGACGGGAAAGCCACTTGTAGCAGTACATCATATTGCTGGACATATTGCATCAAATTATATTGCACATCCAGAATTAAAGCCACCGTACTTATGCCTTGTTGCGAGTGGAGGGCATAGCCATATAGTAGAAGTCGTGTCATATACTGAATTTAGGGTACATGGTAGAACTAGGGACGATGCTGCTGGGGAGTGCTTTGATAAGGCGGCGAGGGCGATGGGGTTTCCGTATCCTGGAGGTGTTCACATTGATAAAGCGGCTCAAAATGGGGATACTAGTGAATATAAGCTACCACATCCTAAGGTTGAGGGTTGTGAGTTTGACTTTAGTTTTTCGGGGCTTAAAACTGCTGTAATAAATCTGATACACAACTCGGAGCAAAAGGGGCATACTATTAACAGAGAAAACCTTTCAGCAAGTCTGCAAGAAACTATTTCTGAAATACTTACAGAAAAAACTATCGGCGTTGCAAAAAAGCTTGGCTATAAAACCATTGCTCTTGCTGGTGGGGTTTCTGCGAATACTGGAGTTAGAAAAACTTTCGCAAAGGCTTGTGAGGTTGAGGGGTTTAACCTTTATATGCCACCTTTAAGCCTTTGTGGCGATAATGGGGCGATGATTGCTTGTCAGGGGTATTTTGAGTTTTTAGATGGCAATCGTGCAGATGAAAGCTTGAACGCTGTTGCTACTCTGTCAATTGGGAATTTATCATGATAATTTGACATTTAGAGAATGCTTAAAGCGTTGATGTTTTAGTTGTAAAATAATTTGCATATGTAATAAAAGCCTAAGACTAATGCGAATATAGTTATTACAAATTTTGAAGTAGTATTGACATATTGACAGAAAAAGTTTAGAATAGTATTAAGGGAAATTTGTTTTTCCCAATATCTTTGTATGATTTGTTCAAAAAGCTTGAAATGAATTGTGCATATTTTAAGGAGGAATTTAAAAAATGGCATTAACTAAGAATCCGAATGTTTTAAAATGGGTTGACGAAATGGTTGCACTTACAAAGCCTGACAGCGTTGTATGGATTGATGGAAGCAAGGAACAGCTTGAAAAGCTAAAGAATGAGGCTTGTTCAAATGGTGAGGTAATGGAGCTTAATCAAGAAAAACTTCCTGGTTGCTTGTACCACAGAACAGACCCTTCTGACGTAGCAAGAGTTGAGGATAGAACTTTTATATGCACAACTAATAAAGAAGATGCAGGCCCTACAAACAACTGGAGCGACCCTAAGGAAATGTATGCAAAATTAACTCCTATGTACGATGGAGTTATGAAGGGCAGAACTATGTACGTTATTCCTTATTCAATGGGACCTATTGGTTCTCCTTTGGCTAAGGTAGGCGTTGAAGTTACTGACTCTATCTATGTTGTTTTGAACATGAACATAATGACAAGAATGGGGCAGGCTGCATTTGATAATCTTGGCGATACTTCTGACGACTTCGTTCGTGGATTACACGCTAAGGCTCAAATTGACCCAGAAAACAGATATATTGTTCACTTCCCAGAGGATAATACAATCTGGTCAATTAACTCTGGATATGGCGGAAACGTTCTTTTGGGTAAGAAGTGCTTTGCATTGAGAATTGCTTCATATCAAGGTAAGAATGAAGGCTGGATGGCTGAACATATGCTTATTCTAGGTTTGGAAAAGCCAAATGGCGAGGTAAAATATATTTCTGCTGCGTTCCCATCTGCTTGTGGTAAGACAAACTTGGCTATGCTGATTCCACCAGAGGGATATACAAGCAAGGGCTATAAGGTTTGGACAGTTGGCGATGATATTGCTTGGCTAAAGCAAGGCGAGGACGGACGTTTGTGGGCAATTAACCCTGAAAATGGTTTCTTTGGTGTTGCTCCTGGTACAAATGTAAAATCTAACTTTAATGCACTTGAATCAACTATGAAAGATACAATCTTCACAAACGTTGGTTTGAATAATGATGACTTGACTGTTTGGTGGGAAGGATTGGATAAGAATCCACCTGAAAACGCAACAGATTGGTTGGGAAATAAGGTTAATGGTAAGGAATTTACTGCTGAGGGTAATAAGCTTTCACATCCAAACTCAAGGTTTACAGCTCCTGCTGAAAACTGCCCATGCATAAGTTCTGAATTTAATAATCCTAAGGGTGTTCCAATTTCAGCTATTATCTTTGGTGGACGCAGAGCTAAAACTGCTCCTCTTGTATACGAGTCATTCGATTGGACACATGGTACTTTTGTGGGCTCAACAATGGCGTCTGAAACAACTGCTGCTGCTATTGGTGCTGTTGGTGTTGTTCGTCGTGACCCAATGGCTATGCTACCATTCTGTGGATATAATATGGGCGACTATTTTGGACACTGGCTAGAAATGGGCGAAAAGCTTGGCGAAAACGCTCCTAAGATTTTCAATGTAAACTGGTTTAGAACTGATGATGAGGGACATTTCATTTGGCCTGGATTTGGCGATAATATGAGAGTTCTTGATTGGATTATCGACCGTTGCGATGGCAAGGCTGAGGCTGTTGAAACAGCTATCGGTTATGAGCCAAAGCCTGAAGATATTAATATTGAGGGGCTTGACGATATTACTCTTGATGTTGTTACTGATTTGCTTAATGTTGATATTGACCTTTGGAAAGAAGAAGTTGATGGCATTAAGGAATTCTACGGCAAGTTCGGAGATAAGCTACCTAAGGCTCTTAATGATGAGTTAGTTAAGCTTGAGGCAAGACTTAGTAAGTAAGGATAATTCTTACTTTTAGGGTATGCAAAAAAAAGTTTTATATAGAGATTGCGTGGTTTTTATACTACGCAATCTTTTTTTATAATTCTTGAAATTATTCAAAATGTTTAGCAGAAGTAAAGCTTGATTAGTATGATGTGTAGAAACATACATCTTTCTTAAGCCATTTACAGGTGAAGATCTTATTATTTAGTGGTACATTGCTTACTTTACTGCTACCAATGTTTTAAGTTTTGAGTTAAGTTTAATTTTGATTATAGAGGTATTGCCTTGACAGTTCTTGCTTTTTCTCAAATTTAATTTACTGATATATTTATGCCAGAACAATCCTAAACCGCTTTTCCGTCGCACATGGAAATCACCTCCTAAGCATAGTAAATGCGACGGGAAAGCAACTAATCAAGGTAGCGAACCAAAATCAAAGTGAACTTCTTTGATTTTGGTTGAGCGTGCCAAGCCTCAGCGGCGTTGAGCTGCGTTTTTCTTTGGTTCGTTTCTTTGTACGCACAAAGAAATGAACACCCACAATTAAATTTAACAATACGGAAAGTAGAATAAATGACAACAAAGAAAACAAGAACCATACTTCACTAAAATAAACAATGCAAACTAAAGTTCTGTGGTAAAAGGCAAACAAAAACAAAGCGAGAGCAAAAAAGCCATGCGGCGAATGAGCAAACCCCTTTAGCTTGTTCTTTTTTCCCATCCGTTGCATATAATAAATAAAAAAGGAGAAATAATTATGGCAGAAGAAAAAATCGCACGAGTACTACATAACGTAATAATGGAAAACAGGAAATCCCTCTCAATTTCTGGAGTCACCGACGTTGACAACTTTGACGACAAAACAATTCTACTCTACACGCAAATGGGCGAACTTGTAATACAGGGCAGAAATCTTCATGTCAACTCTATGAGTGTTGAAACCGGTGAAATGTCAATAGAGGGCGATATATGGTCGCTTTCCTACGGTGACAAAGACAAAAAAGGCCCAGTTTCATTTTTGGGAAAGCTTTTCAGATAGAAAGGTGCAGGAGGAAATATGGATCTTGAAACTTTTTTCACAGCAACGGAACAGACGCAACTTTTCTTACTGTCATGCCTTTTAGGAATTCCAATCGGTATATTTTTCGACATATTTCGTGTAATAAGAGCAGTAATTCCCCACAATAAAATAATGGTTGCAATAGAAGATGTGCTGTTTATGTTCGTATATGCGTCATTTGTGATGTGCTTTTCAATCGTTGCCTCAAGGGGTGAGTTCAGAGTTTTCTATGTCGTTGGCAATTTATTAGGGTTTACAGTTTACTTTTTCACTGTTGGAAACACTGTTGTAGGGATAATAAGGAAAATAACCTTGTTCATACATAAAATACTTAACAGGATTTTTTCTCCTCTCGCAAAGCTAATCTCACTTATATGTGAAAAAAGTAAGACAGAATTTGTGGGAAAACTCAAAAAAGATTAATTTTTTGTGAAAAAACAAAAATAGGCTTGCTAGATTTTATTATATGTTGTATAATGAGTGATATGAATATAAAAAATGCGAAGGAAAGTGAGCCAGTTGAAGAATAAAGTTGTAAGTTCTAAGAACAAAAAGAAAAAAGGCTTGTTCCCTGTTATAAGCACAGGGGCTGCTATTGTTGTTCTTGTTTTTTGTGTTGTGTCTATTGTGTCAAGTCAATCTACAATATCAGAAAAGAAAAAAGAGTTACAATTAATTGAACAGAAAACTGAGGAACTTGAGGCGGAAAATATCGAATATCAGAGGATAATTGATAATGATGACATAAATACTTATATGGAGAAATATGCAACGGAAAATCCAGAATTTAATTATGGCATACCCAAAGAACGCAGATTTTATGATATATCAAGAAATTAATTTAGGAGGAATATTTTTACTTTATGCAATTTGAAGTGGGAAAAATCTATGATGGAATAGTTAAAGGAATTACAACGTACGGGGCATTTGTTGAACTTGACCAGAGCACAACAGGCATGGTTCATATCTCGGAGATTCATAACTCGTATGTTAATGACATTAAAGACCATTTGTCAGAAAACCAACCTGTAAAGGTTAAAATTATTGGCGTTAATGAGGCGGGCAAAATTAGCTTGTCTATTAAAAAGGCAGTTGACCCAGATACTGAGGGCAGTGCTGAAAACAATAGCTCTGGTGGAAACAGCAACTATCGTGGTGGGAATAACTCTAGCGGTGGAAACAGTAACTATCGTGGCGGGGGCAATTCTGGCGGTGGAAACAGCAACTATCGTGGTGGGGGCAATTCTGGCGGTGGAAACAGCAACTATCATGGCGGTAGTTCTGGCGGTGGTAGTGGCTCTAGCGGTGGTGGAAATAGGCGTCCTCGTCAAAATGTTTGGGAGCCTAAGAAACAAGTTCCTATAACTGAAATGACATTTGAAGATAAGCTAAGTAAATTTAAACAGAATAGCGAAGAAAAAATGGGTGAGCTAAAGAGGAATATTGATAGCAAACGCAAGGGTTCTTCAAAGCGTGGTAAATAATATAAGGCAATATTGTTTCCTTATTAATTATGTGTATATGCAAAACTGTGTAGAGTTATAATCAATCTAATCCATCGTTCTCGGTGGATTTTTGCATTTTTACGCATAAATAAAATTAACTTATTAGTAAAGGTATGGGTAAAATGATGGATATGACATACAAATGGAAAGGCGTTGTCTGTGGCATGACTTATCTTCTGTCGTTCTACGGTGGAATTTTCTTAACGGGAGTAATAAAAGCTGGGGCGGCTCTTATGCTTGGTATTATTATTCCATTGATAGTTAGGAGTTTTCTGCTACCCTCACGAGAGTGGAAAGAATTTAGAAATACTTGGCTTGTAAATCTTGCATTTATTATAGCAACTTTTATCGCATTGCCGTTTATGAAACTGTTTATCTCATCGTTTAAAATATTGTTTGTAAAGTCTGAGAACGCCCATTTAATCAACAAAGTATTGGTCGTTTTCTACACATGGTTATACATACCGATTGGGGCTGTTGCAGTTATTATTGCGTTAATTGCTACACAAGTAAAGGTGAATAAACATAAAAAATCGGAGGGACATCATGAAAAAATCTAAAAAGAAACTTTTTGCAACAATTGGAATTGCGTTTGTATTGGTCTTGTTCATAATTGCAGTTTTGGTTTACAATGGCGTGATTCTGCTAAACAATCCAAGCGATAAGGACTATTCAGTTAGAGGGGTTGATGTTTCGTCATATCAGGGGGAAATAGATTGGCATATTTTATCACAAAATGATATAGATTTTGCTTTCATTAAGGCTACTGAAGGTAGTGGATTTGTTGATGAAATGTTTAAGCAAAATTGGGAGAATGCAAATAAAACTGATTTGAAAATAGGTGCATATCACTTTTTAAGCTATGATAGTAGTGGTGCTGGACAGGCTGAGAACTTCATTAAAGCTGTCCCTAAAAACAAAAGCTCACTTCCACCCGTAGTTGATGTTGAGTTTTATGGTGAATATTTTAAAAATCCAGCTGATATTGAGAAAGTAAAGCCGATTTTAGATGAGTTTATTGAAAAACTTGAGGAGCATTATGGCAAAAAGCCAATTATATATGCAACGAAAAAGTCATATGATTTATATATTAAGGATAATTATACCAATTATCCAATATGGATAAGAAATGTTATAACTAAGCCTAAGCTTTCAGATAATCGTAACTGGACTTTTTGGCAATATACAAATAGAGAAAGGCTTGATGGATATTCTGGTGATGAAAAGTATATTGACATGAATGTTTTTAATGGCAATTATGATGAATTCACGAACTTTTGTGATGCCAAATAGCGTTAAGTAATTCTAAACAAAATATAAATCCTGTAATATGTAGCAATAGCTTGAATGTAAAACTTCAAACCATTGCTTTATTCAACCAAAATTTACAAATTATATGCTGAATATAGACTTGAATTAGCTAGATATTTCTGTGATTATCATATTTGCTTGAACAGGGGTATTTGCGAACATTGTGTCATCAGCTGTTAGGTTTACAAGTCTTATTGTAGCAGGGGTAGCTCCTACAGCAACAAAGGCACTGCCTGTAACTTGCCCTGTAACTATTGGAGTTGAGCCAAGAATATTAAGACTTCCGTTTACTTCCACTGCAAAAGAGATTGTAAGTGAAGGGCCAGCACCATCAGTAGCAACCCACCATGTTACATAGTAGTTGCCAGATTCATTGATAGTGAATTCACCTGTTAATGTGTTATAATTAACATTTAAGCTTTGGTCATTTATTACATTGTTGAAAATTACGGGGTTGCCAGTGTCAACAAAAGTGTTTCCTGCGTCGGTAAGCTGAACTTGTATTCCTCGTAATTGCTGTATAGGACCAGTAGGGCCAGTAGCACCAGTATCACCAGTTGGACCAGTAGCACCAGTAGGACCAGTAGATCCTGTTGGACCAGTTGGACCAGTAGAACCAGTGTATCCCTCAATTAATACGCTCCCTTGCCTTAAAAAATCTTAGGCTAAGTGCTTTTGATTGTTTTCCAGAAACTCAATTACTCTCTGATACTGGTCAGCGTAGTTCAATCGGATTTCCAGTGTTCCATCGGGATGAAGCAGCATGACATCAATCAGGTCGACAAAGCGGGTGCAGAGAAATATATCGATTTCTAATACGTCTCCACTCACTACCGTAACGAGCAGTGGTAGCGGGATCGCGAAGCTTCTGATATTCACGGGACGCAATGGTTTTATGGAGTTCACAATATCGCTCAGTGGTAAGGTTGGGACATCTTGGGTAAGCACAGGGACGTGGTGCTTTGGGTGGCATAGAAAAACCTCCTTATGGACAAACATGAGCGGAATGAGCGGGTAATTCCAACTCTATATAATTTTTTTCTTATTTTATGTATTTTATTTTAGATTTTATATGACATAATGGGTTGAGGCAACCCGCTCATTCCGCTCAAACCCTGATAGAACCTGGCGGGAAGTCGCTCCGGGTTCCGCTCCGAAGCCGCTCTTGAATGGAGTGGAACTAGAAGAGTGGCTCTACTATATTATATGCTTTTTCCATGATATTTTCGTAGTGACCTTAATATAATGCTTACGATAAGTGGTTCATGCTGTTCATATCCAAGCACAAAGCGAGCTGCGGTGGTTTGCGATCCGTTCGCGTGGACGCAAAAAGCAAGTCCTCAATTTAAGGGACTTGCTTCAAGAATGTATCGTATGGCAAAAGTTTGCAACATATTAGATAGCGACTTCCAGAAATACACAACCCACACCACCTCTGCCAATCTCACCTTAGGCGAATAAAAACAGCGTAAAATCATGCGATTATTGGTGTGAAAACCGTAAGAATCAGCGTGTTTTTTTGCTTTTATTGTGTGAATTACAACTGTTTTTAGGCTGATTTTGAGAAGGTTATAGGTATGTTCACAGTGAGTTTTTGGTAATGGACAAGGTGTTGGTGTGATATACCGCAATTTTCCATCGCTCGCTTTAATCTCAGTAATGTCTGTTACACACTTTTTTACAAGGCTCTTCAGCCTTAAAATCACGCTTCAGCAGGTCATCAAACTTTCGCGCCTCTTTATCTAATTTCGTATTTACGTTTAATTTTCTTATCGGATTATGCGTAAGAACAATCACTCTTCCTAGAAGCACTTTGAACACCAAAATCAATTTTTCAGAACTGAGAGCTTTTCATACCAATAATTAACTGTAAATCCAACTTGTAGATCATATCAAGTGTTCAATAATTTCTGTATCCATAGCTCTTGGAGCATTTATCTCCTGCTGAATTTAAAGCTTTATATCTATCAGAATACTTTTTGTACTAAAAGGGCTGACAATCTAGATTTATGGAAAGTACATGTTTATAAGATGACCAAACAAGTTGACAAATCGCAAAATTGTGTTGTTCTAAAAATAAAGAGCATAACCAGCTGATGAAAAATCATCACAAGTTATGCTCTTTTGCATTATTATATTTTTACTTCTTCTTTAAACTTTCATAGTTTGCTGAGAATATCAGTATTTACTGAATATAATTAGTCAATTGTAGGTAGCTTACTAAATTCCATTTCCCAAGTATTCTTGTTTACCGTACCTACAGCACCATCCACAAATTCAAATGTGTATCCGCCCTGACTCCACATAAAACCATTAATTATGAGTGTATCATCTGTATCGTTGATGGAAATAACAAGATTTGAACCGTATTGATTAGAAATAGTGATTTCATCAGAATTAACATCATTAAATCTTACAATACTGTTGCCACCCCAATCATTAATTACATCATTATTATAGCCCCTACCGAAGATGTACGTATCATATCCGTTTCCGCCATTTAAGATATCGTTTCCTGTTCCGCCATCAAGAATATCATTGCCGTCATTTCCATAGAGTGTATCATTTCCGTCCTCACCGTAAAGCTCATCGTTTCCGCTTCCACCACTGAGTCCGTCATCTCCGCCTAAGCCGTGAATAATGCCATTATCACTATTTTGGATTGCAAGCCAATCACCATTATCCGTACCATAAATAGGTGCATATTTTGCTGTAATATCGCCCTGTGTTAGAATAGTTCCATTATCAAACATAAGATTAATATCTCTATTGCTGTTGTAATCAAAGAAACGTTGAATCATAAGACAATCTTCGGATCCTTTGAAATTGATGATTAGGTCATTTTGTGCGTTGCGAGTATTTATCATTTGAGATGATGTGAACCCTGAAATTAATATTGTATTATTTCCAGATGAAGCATTGATTGTATCAATTCCATAACCTTTTTTGAATATGTATGTATCATCTCCATGGTCACCTTGCAGATAATCATTTCCTGCACCGCCATCTAGTACATCTGCACCGCCTCCGCCATAGATGAAATCATCATCGTCGCCACCACTGAGGTAACTTGAATCATCACCGTCGTAAATTGTATCATTTCCCGCATCGCCAAAAATAATATTTGTCCCGTTTCTTCCTAAGAGCGTATCATCGCCATTGCCACCGAACATAAAGTCAATATTTTTGCCACCATAGATATTATCATTGCCACCATTGCCGTAGAACACATTGAAGCCATCACTTGCCTCAAGTTCATCGCTATCGTCAGAACCTTGAATAACCTCACATGCTTCACCGCCACCAAGTACCACAACTTGGTCTTCAAAATAAAATTCATAATTTAACGGGTTAGTCAAAAAATCCTGAAGGCAGATAGTTTCACCTGTCTCCTTATTAGTAAGAACAAATCCCTTCGCACTTACGGAAATAGCATAGTCGTCATAAACAAAATTATCAGAGAAGATAATCTTGTTCAAACCGCTGTTGTCGATAATAACATCATTGCCATGATTGTATTCAATAAAATAGGAATCATCACCTTCGCCACCGTTTAGCGTGTCATTACCCTCACGACCATAGATAAGGTCATTGCCCTTACTGCCGTAAAGTGTGTCGTTTCCATTTTCACCAAACACATAGTCAATATTATTAGTACCTTTAAAATTATCAGCACCCTCTGTTCCAATAAAGGTATTGATATTCGAATCAGCAAGTTCCACAATATTAGCATAATAGTCTGAGATTGATGAATAGTGTGTACTGTAATCATTGAATACACTAGTACCATTAATTGCATCAAATGATTTCAAATAAGCACCAAGACTATAGACAAGAGTATCTACATTCTCACCTTCAGCTATTTTTGAATCAATTATATAATTCAAAAATGTTAAGTCTATATTTTTCTGGTCGTTTTCATCATAAAATTCATAAGTCGCTGCCATGTACCCACCAAATGCTGCCTTCAAGTTAACAATATTGAAATAATAGTTTTCGATATTTGTATATACGGTCTTTAAAATCTCGGCGGCAGGCGCATTTGGATTAGCACCACTTACACCTTCAAAATTACGTCCCATAAATTGTTCAATAACGTGCAGGTCTCTTGCATCTATATTCCCCCCACGTGAATTAGGGTCAATATCTGTTGAATTTGTTATGAAATACATAATTTGTTTAGAATAATAACGCATTGAAGCAATATCTTCAGCCATTTGGAATCTAATCCATAATTCAAATAATTGCCCAGTTTCATCATCTTCAATTGCTTGAAATAGTGGCGGAACATTACCCGATGTTATCTCACCGTCTTGTGTTGTATCTGATGTATCAACTAAAAACCAGAATTCGGTGATGGTTGTGGTTTTTTGTATACCATTTTCAACATATGTAACATCTGAGGTTTCCGCCATCAAGGTTCCCGTTTCTGTATCAAGGATATTTGTTTCGGAGTAATCAAGGCTTATTGAAACTATATTTAAATCATCCAATGTGTATAATTCTCCAGTTTCAGATATACCGTTTTGATTCGTGTCAATCCATACAAGCAGATTAGCAAATACAGAGTCATTTTCATCAACTACGCCGTCTTCATTTTTATCAAAATCAGCAAGTGCCTCAAATCCAAAAGAGGATTTTTGACCATTTGACATAATAAACTGGTCACCGAAAAGCTCACTTCCGTTATCTATTTTACCATTGCCGTTTAAATCCAACGCAAGAAAGCCGTCTTCTGTGCCTATCCAAGCTGTCTTTTCAGCAAACCCGTTATTGTCGAGGTCAAAATATACACCATTTTCAAGTGTAGTAAGTTTTATGCCAGATGCACCAAAGTCGATTGCAAGTGGATCGCGAGGAGGGGCAGCATTTCCTGCTGCTGTAAACCCTGGAACTTGTCCGGTTATTCCGCCACTCATTCCACCATCCGAATTATCAGGACCTTCTGGGTCATCTGGGTCATCTGGGTCTTCTTCATCGCCTCTAGGAACGTGTTCCGTCAAACAAGTTTCATAGGTTTCAATTGCAGAAACAACAAGATCAGCGTTTCCAATCGTGATAGCAATTAAAACTCCGGAACAAATTTTATAAATTTCTTGGGATGCAGTAGTTTTTATCTTTGAATTTAATGCCGCCAGAGATGTCGTCGTTATTTTTAAATTCAATAGTGTTTTAGCACTATAAATTAAAGTAGGACCGGCATAAATTGCACCATTGATAAATGTATATGCAAGGTTAGGGTCGTAATTGCTTCCAAGTTCATTAAGCATTTCTTCAGCAGCTTGTCCAACCTCATTAAATGCGCTTTGTCTCTCGAATGCAAAGGAAGGATCGAAGGAAGGCACAGGGTTTTGATTATCTTCCGGACTTTGCATAATTCGACGCATTGCATCAAAAAGTGGTAATAAAGTTAAAGTCCACACTTCGTCTGGAACTCTTAATTTTATTTCTTCTTTACGAAAATCAAAACTGTAAAGTATTAATCCATTTCCTGCATCTTCATATTTTATTGTGAATAGCCCCTCTTTAGAGATAAACTCGTCTCCGGGAATTAGGGAACCGCTTTTGAATCCATTTCTATAGCTTGGCTCAGAATCAACATATCTGTCAAGCTGTTCCTCGAATGTTCGCTTTCTCAATACGGGATTAAGACACCAATGTACGGGCTTAACTTCCCAGATATAAGTTATTTTGCTACCAGGTATGTGTGGGTTATCAATGTTCTTAGATAAATCTGCGTAACCGTATGTTTTCCCGTCCGGGTAATCTTTTTTGTAAGTACAATAAAGTTCTTCCTTCGAAAAACTATTATTATTATTACGGATATGCCCTTGAACCTGATCATGGAAATAGCTTGGAGACCACTTATGCCCAAAATCTTCAATTAACTTAACTTCTTTAAATACTTTTGCAGCTATTTCCCATGCCAATCCTGAGTAAGGAGATAATGTTGTCTTGTATGGCAACATAAAACCAGGGGTGCCGGTTACAGGGTCGGGATCGGTAGTCGCAGAAACAGGAATAAGTGCAATCGTCGGCAGTAACAGCGCTACTACGAGTATGCAGGAAACAATTTTCATGAACCTTTGCTTGATTTTCTTGATCATTTTAAACCATCCTTTAATTTATTTTAGTAAGAAATAATCTTCGCTTTAAAATCTATTACTTACAAGTCAAGTCCATATGCTCTTAAAGTTTCTGTATTTGCCTTTTTACGGTGTTCTAACTCATCTAATACTTTTTTTTGAACTATAGGATCACTGAAAAGCTTATAGAGTCTGGCTACTTGTTGAAGATCTGTCTCATCAATAACTTTTTCTTCAAGAATTTTTTCCCATCTTTTTTTTAATTTCTGATTGTTGGTCTTTATATACAAAAGCCCTTCGTTATAACAATTACTACCGTATTGGTTTCCGAAATCTTCATCATCATAAAGATGCATAGACATGCCAATTACATTCTGATGTTCTATACAAGCTTCAAAGTCTGTTATTTTGTCAAGTATCGGTAGCATAATATCCTTTGTAACTTCTAAAGAATACTCAACTCCTTTAATCATTGATTCCTCATCTCTTCCACAAGAAAAACCAGATATACTACTACTAAATTTTCTGTATTCAGATTCTGGATCATCGTTCCATGGATTGATATGTGTGTATATCCACGAGTTGTCTCTAAACCAATTCCCATTACGCTTGGCACTTAGGGTTAGGTCTATAGATTGTCGGTAAACTGTAGCTACGCCACCTTTAATAACGAATTCATTGAAACTCGGTTTTTGTGTATAAGTTATAATATGAATAATCTCCCCACCCTCAACAACACGGACAAAATAAGGCTGTCTTCCTTTGATTTTCTTAAATCCTAAAGGCTCAAGATACTCGCCAAACACCTGTTTAAATGCAGTATTGAGCGACAACGCTTTTTTCTTATCTGCCTTTTTAAAATGCAACTCCATAATGTTTTTATCAGTTCTACAGCTTAGGTCATCATAATCCGAGATAATATTATCAGAGTCCATGCTAATAAGCTTTGCCATCTCTCTTAACTTTCCCTCAGCAGAGTTATCAATATCATGCCATGCTTTACTCAGCTGTTCCCATGTACCGCCATTTGTTAAATATGGCTCCCAAGCCTCTTTTTTACCCTTAAACTCTGTATTGTCCTCAAATCCATAACCGCTACCATCTCCTACAACAACCATATCTATCAAGTTTGACGTAGCGTTATACATCTCAAGAATTGCAAAATCGCTATCCACAACGCTTGTGCTGATACAGCAAGTTTTAAGAGATTCTGCCAAAAACTGAACATCCTCTTTAACGTCTTCTCCACCCGATACATAATCAACAGAACAAAGCGTTATCCATGCGTTGTTTTCAGAAAATGTAAGAATATATGTAATGCTTGCATCGTCTTCCGTGCTTGCTGTATATCCTTTCTTCTCCATACTTTTACAAAATAATTTTGCAAACTGCTCTCGGTTTTCATTCCGATTGTTCTGAATCTGAATGTTTGAAAAAAATCTACCCATATCTAAAATAATACTCCTTTCAATAAATAATAACATATTATAACAAGATAATAGTAACATAATAGTGTTATTTTGTCAACATATAATCATAAAAAATAAGTAAAATATTGTTGCTGTATCTCAAAGAATTTTTCAAAACTGAATTGAGTAAGAAACTCTTGGAGGAAGCCAGCTCTTTTTTCGCCGCCAGCCGTCAGAGGTCTGCAAAAAGGAAAGAATGAAATTCATTGCCTTGAAAACAAATGATGGAAAAATTATGGGCAAAATCGCTTTCTATTGCAGAACGCTTGATGTTACACGACAGGGTTTTTATTCCAGAGGAGTGCCGTTGGAGCAATTGGGCTGTAGATGACAAGAGTGGCAACGCCATGACTGGTGATAGACTGATGGATTTTGTCAACAATACTCTTTTCCCCACACTCAAAGAACTGAATGTGACACCAGACACTCCGATTAAGAAATCCATTGTTAAGACAACCTTTGAAGATGCCAACAACTATATGAAAGATGGTGTCCAGCTCCGTCAAGTCATCAATACTATAGACGAATTGGATTTAAGCGACTATGAAGAAAGCCATGCCTTTGGTGAAATCTATGAATCCATTCTCCGTGAATTACAGAGTGCAGGTTCTGCTGGTGAGTTTTACACGCCTCGTGCCATCACTGATTTCATGGCAAAAATGATACAGCCGAAAATTGGCGAGCGAATGGCAGACTTTGCCTGTGGTACTGGTGGCTTTATTACAAGCTGGCTGAAAGAGCTCTCTCCATTGATTAAGACTACAGGCGACCAACGTGAATATGATAATTCGATTTACGGCGTTGAGAAAAAGCAGTTCCCGTATATGCTTTGCATTACAAATATGCTACTTCATGGTCTTGATGTACCAAAAATCTATCATGACAACTCTCTACTGCGGGATGTGTTGGATTATACAGAGGACGATCAGTTCGATGTCATTCTGATGAATCCCCCGTATGGTGGCAGTGAAAAAGCAGATGTCAAGAACCATTTCCCCGCCGACCTTGCCAGCAGTGAAACAGCAGACCTCTTTATGTCTGTCATCATGTACCGCTTAAAGAAAAACGGGCGTGTAGCTGTTATCATTCCAGACGGGTTTCTGTTCGGTACAGACAATGCGAAAGTAAACATCAAAAAAACTGCTCTCGGAATTTAATCTGCATACAGTCATACGGATGCCGAACAGCGTGTTTGCACCCTACACTTCCATCACCACGAACATCATGTTCTTTGAGCGCACAAAGCCGACCACAGAAACATGGTTCTACCGTCTGGATATGCCTAAGGGCTATAAGCACTTCTCTAAAACCAGGCCAATGAAACTGGAGCATTTCAACCCAGTGGTCGAATGGTTGAATGACCGACAGGAGATTAATATTGACGGCTTTGATAAGGCAAAGAAATACACAGCACCACAACTTACCGATGATTTTGGCTATAACCTCGACCAGTGTGGCTATCCTCACAAGGAAGAGGAAATCCTCGACCCGATGGACTTGATTCAGCAGTACGAAGAGCGACGGGCATCGCTGAATTCCAAGATTGACCATGTGCTTGCTGAAATTACCTCCATTCTCGGAGGTGCCAAAGAATGACACCACAGGAACTGAAAAACAGTATTATTCAATTAGCAATATGCGGGAGGCTTGTTGAACAGCGCACCGAAGAAGGTTCTGCTGAAGAACTGTACTCTTTAATACAAGCAGAAAAGAAATCTAAAGGTATTTATGATAACAAAAAGATGGAGCCAATTCCAGAGAGTTGGAAGTGGGTAAGGGTTGGTAGCATTACTACATTGAATCCAAAGAACGTTATTGATGACAACCTGGATGTGGCATTTATACCAATGCCATGTGTGTCTGGTGGATTTAGAAATCAACATACATTTGAAGTGAGGAAATGGAAAGAGATCAAAAAAGGCTTTACCCATTTTGCAAATGGTGACATAGGTGTTGCCAAGATCACCCCGTGCTTTCAAAACAGAAAATCGGTAATTTTCAAAGAATTAGAAAATGAATATGGTGCTGGTACTACGGAGTTATCGATTGTAAGAGTAATTAAGAATACATTGTTTAATGAGTTTTTACTTTGGTTTTTTAAGACTGACTATTTTATTGTTAATGGTGTAAAATTATTTACTGGAACTGCTGGTCAGCAACGTATTCACAAAGACTATCTGAAAAGTTGTCTTATTCCCCTCCCACCCCTCGCCGAACAACAGCGAATCGTTGCCAAACTGGAAGAAATCCTGCCGTTGTGTGAGAAATTAAAATAGGGTGATTAATCATGGGTATTCTAGGTAAAAGTGTAGCTAAACAAGTATTTGAAGCACAAAAAAATATATAATGCCGATCAGCAGAAGTGCACTGAGGGATATTAATAGCCAATTGACTGGCTGAAGTCACTGGAAACATAATATGGCAGAATAAAAGCACTTGCTATGACGCAGGTGCTTTTAGTGGTTATGAAGCTTTGAATTTTGTTTTGCGTAGCGTATCTTTAGACGTTTAGGGGAAGCGTGTCAATTGTGTTATGGTTGGTACATTTTGGTAGAGCATAAATAGTTTGTTCCGTGTCGCCAGTTGGACCAGTAGAGCCAGTATCACCAGTTGGACCAGTATCACCAGTAGGACCAGTAGCACCAGTAGCACCAGTAGGACCAGTAGCACCAGTAGAACCTGTTGGACCAGTAGAACCTGTTGGACCAGTATCTCCTGTTGGCCCTGTAAAAAAACACATGCATTGTGGGGCAGGTGGACATGGTGGGCATGGCGGTGGGCAAGGTCTACATCTATCAAAACCGTTTGAGCTGTTCTGTGCATTTTGTGCAGACTGAGCATCATTAATTGCTCTTGCCTTAGCACAATTCGGACAATTGCAGTTATAATTAAAAATCATACATATACCTCCTAACTATAATAATGTAGAATAAGGCTCTTTAATTCCTTTGTGAAAGGGTGCTTTTACAAATATCAAAGGTTTAAGAAAAGCCCTATCCTATACTATGCTAAAAACAGAATTTTGTTGCAAAGCTTTGTATAATAAAAGACTCTGACGAAATTAGTCATAAATTAAAGATGAAAAAAGATGATAATTAGCTTATCATCTTTTTATTTTTGCATGATTTGGGTTAAAACCGGTTCATAATTGTATAATCATGTGATAGTGGTTAATAATTACAATAGCTAGCTATATCAATAGAACAACTATTAATGAGGGATATTTATGATAATTACGTTTATTCGTTCGTTGATTTTATATATTCTTGTAGTCTTTTCGGTAAGGCTAATGGGAAAAAGGCAAATTGGTGAGTTACAACCGACCGAATTGGTTATAACAATACTAATATCAAATATTGCGACACTTCCAATGGAGGATTTAGACACGCCTTTGCTGATAGGAGCAGTTCCTATTCTATCTTTGGTATGCTTTGATGTGCTTATTTCATGGGCAACGCTTAAATCTAAAAAGCTACGAAAGGTTATGTCTGGTTCGCCTAAAATTATTATAAAAGATGGAGAGATTGACCAACAGGTAATGAAGGACTTGAGGTTTTCCATTGATGACCTTATGACAGCGTTAAGAGGCAACGATGTTTTTGATGTTTCAGAGGTGCAATTTGCAATTGTTGAAACAACGGGTAGCATATCTATTTATCATAAGTATGAAAACCAGAATGTTACAAATAAGGACATGGACTTTAAAGGTGAATCAGAAAACCCACCTAATATTGTGGTTTCAGATGGGGTATTGATACAAGGGGGACTTGATTCATCGGGAATGAACAGAGGGTGGCTTGACAATGTATTGAAAAAAAAGAAAATAAAAATGAATGATGTATTTCTCCTTACTACCGATAAAAAGGGGAATTATAATTTGATAGAGAGGGCAAGGAGCATTGGCAAGAATTAAAATAAGCTTAGTTATAATTATACTTATCACCGTTGGTAGCATACTTTCCACTTACACAGTTCAAAGAAAATACCATAAGCTATTGACTATGATAGAGAAATCGCAGGAGTTGGTGGAGAATGGGAAACCGGAGGAGGCTGTGGCTGAGGCTGATAAAATAATCGAATACTGGGACAAACTGCATAAAGAGTCGAATATTTTTGTAAGAAGTGATAAAATAGCAGATATTCATTCTTCAGTAGCAAGAATAAAGCCCTATATTGTGGAGGAAAATGATGAGCTTAGTGCAGAGTTTGAAAGCCTAAAGGAAAGGGTAAAGTGGCTTTATGAAAGTGAAATGCCTTATCCTAGTAATATATTTTAGTGAGAGAATATATTAAACAGTCAATTTGTTGTTGCAAGTTGACTGTTTTTGCAGTATAATTAATATGGATTATTTTATTTATATGAGGACGAACGCTTTAAGAAATCATTATGCACATAATAACCCATGATTTTTTAGCGAATTTAGAAATGAGGATATGAAATGAGTAGTTTTCCACGAATGTTTGCTGATAGCACACTGACAAGAATGTATAAAAAGCTTACAATTTCAGATGAAACGGTGAAACTGCTTCATCAATACTTTGATGCTTTTTCAAATTTTTATGAGCTTATCCCTTTAAAAATAGCATATGACATTTTTCAGAAACAAAACGGTGAAATAGTTTCAAAAGAGCAGTTTATTGAATTCTCTGAAATTGCACGTCACGAAACCCATTTTTACTATATTCTTGGCGATGATGAGATATATTCAGGTTGCCCGAAATCTGAACCATTTGATAGAGCCATTGTTCATGAAAGCCTTGTTATAATAGACCGTGATTTTTATTATGATATGGTTGATGCAAAACATGGGAAACCTTACTTTATCCCTACTAAAACTGAGCTTTTAAACTATTCTGATGATTTTTATATAGAAGAAAATAAATATTTCAATGCAATTGTGAATTTTTTTCATAAGGATTTGAAAAAGCACCCTGATGATGCATTTGATTTAGCGTCAGATGTAGAGCTTTTTGTTCGGCATGGTGGCTATGATATTCAAGAAGTAATGGACAATCTTCAAAGGCGAAAAATTATATTTAATACCAGTCAGCTGAGAAAGTTTATACTGTTACATAAAGAACTACACAATAATACCAAAACTCCATTTAATAATGGTTTTTCTCCGATTGAATTAAGAAAACAAATGGGGAGAGAAAATAACGAACTTAAAATCTCATTTGGTCCGAATATAACTGCCAGCTTACAAAACGGTGATGGTGAAATGGCTAAGGTTGCACAATCCATGTCAGATTTAGCTGTTCTTTCAGAAGATGCAATGAATTTATTGAGAAGTAACGTCATTTCTCATAATATTTCATCAAAAAAGATTGGTGGAAACGAGCTTTGCCCATGTGGTAGTGGGAGAAAATACAAAAAATGTTGTGGAAATAAGTAATTATTCTATCAGTGATAAAAAAAACGACTGTTACACCAAGATGATGTAACAGTCGTTTTTTCGTGATTAGCCAATTGTCTTTAACTTTTTTCAAAGCAATTCTACGGATACCACGTTTTAATATGCTATCTTATTCCTTTTCTCTAATAGCTGTTCGAGCTTTATTTACAATGGTTTTATCGTTTTCATAAGTGAGAACCGAAAGTGCGTGTCCGATGTCAACCCAACGAATTTCTGCTATTTCCTCTGCTTGTGCGACGTACTCAAAGTTTTTTGCTTTAGCTAAGAAGTAGACAACGACCTTTTGGGTGTCCTTTTTAGGTGAATATGAAACAGTTTCTCTGAATGTTGGGTCAATAATAACATCAATATCTGTTTCTTCCTTAATCTCACGCAAAGCAGTTTCCGTTTCCGTTTCACTAGCTTCCATATGCCCTTTTGGGAAAGACCAATGTCCGCTATTGACGTGCTTTATTAGCAATATTTCTATGTTTCCATGTGACTTACGGTAAACAATAGCACCACATGACTTTTCGTGAATCATGTCTTAAATTCCTTTCTGTGAATAATAATTATTGATAATAGTATAGCATGAATTCAATAAAATGTCCACAGTTTTTTTATATTGTTTTGCTTTCACTATGGTGTTTATTTGCTTTTTTGTCACTGAATATGCGTTTTGCTTGCTAGATGTAGTGTCGGTTCTTGTTTGCTTTGTTTTCATTTAATGTGGTTTTGGTTGTTTATTTTAGCGAAGTATTGTTCTTGTTTACCCTAACTTCTTTTAATCTATTTAAATTCTACCATACGGAAAGTAGATGGAATGACAACAAAGAAAATAAGAACCATATCATACTAAATCAAACAAGCAAAAGTATATTCAGTGAAAAAATAACCATACTAATGCTAATAGCATTAAGCCAAATAACATCAATCTTTAATAAAAAATTTATATTATTTTCTAAAAACCCTTGATTTTATAAAACAACTATGATATACTGTATTAGATTAATTATATCTGTTGAAAGGGGAAACTATATAATGAGTACAATGGAAATAATCATGGGTGCTTTTTTGTTGCTTGTTTGCATTCTTTTAATCGTATTCTGTTTACTACAAGACCAAAAAACACAACAAAATATGACTTCAGCTATAACTGGTGGAAGTAACGATTCATTCTATGGTAAAAATGCAGGACGCACAAAGGAAGCTGCTCTTAATAAGGTTACTAAAATACTAGCTGCCTTGTTTTTTATCGTTACTATCGCAGTAAGTCTAGTTCCTAACTTGCTTGACAAGTAGAACTTTTTAATCAAAATGAAAGGTAAGAGTGGAAAATTCATTCCAAACTCTTGCCTTTTTAATTTTATATAGCTATATTTTTGGAGGTAAATGATGAAAGAAGTAAATTATGATGTTTTGGGATATAGAAATAAAATTATGACTTTTTTAAATTTGAATAATAAAAAGCCAATGCTACGAAAGGACCTTGCTACTAAATGTAAAAGCAATAAGGGTGGTGAGAATTTCTGGCTGGCTCTTGATGAGCTTTGCGATGAGGGGCTTATTTTTGAGCGTAAAAAAGGCTTTGTTTCTTGTGAAAAGGTTGGATACTTCCCTGCTGTTATTTCAAGGCTTAATAAAACATTTGGGTTTGCTGAAAAATTAGACGATAAAACAAGTGTTTTTATTCCTGGGAAATTTCTTATGGGTGCAATGCCACAGGATATCGTTTTGATTTCACTTATCGAATCAAGAAGTGGCTCTCCTGAGGGCGAAGTTGTCACAATTCTTGAAGAAAATATGTCGCAGATGTCGGGTACAATTATTCAGGAATCAGGAGTATACTATATAATCCCTGACTCGATGGCGAAAAGTCATATTAGGGTTGTTAGCTTTGATAACGCTCCTTTTGAGGAGGGCGACAAGGTTCTTGCTGAAATAGTTTCAAGGGGTAGCCGTCATGCCGACCATAAAGCTCGGGTTATAATGACTTTTGGTTGTGCTGAAAATGCTGTTTCATGTGCGAACTCAATCCTTGCTATCAACGGAATAGAAATTGAATTTCCTTTTAAGGCTCTTAAAGAGGCTAAGAAGCTTTCTGACGCTGGCATACAGGATTTTGAATATAATAATAGAGAAGATTTGCGTAATGAGTGCGTTTTCACGATTGATAGTGCAGAGGCAAAGGACCTTGATGACGCTATTTCCATAACTAAACTTAGCGACCATTATGAACTTGGCGTTCATATTGCTGATGTTTCCTACTATGTTAAGGGGAATTCTGCTTTGGATAAAGAGGCACTTAATCGTGGGACAAGTGTTTATTATGCTAATAAGGTTGTTCCGATGCTCCCAAAAGAGCTTTCAAATGGCATTTGCTCACTTCATCCTAATGAGGACAGGCTCACGTTTTCTGCATTTATTAAAATAGATTTTGAGGGGAAATTGACGAATTATACTTTCAAGAAAACTGTTATCAACTCAAAGGTAAAAGGCGTTTATGCTGAAATAAACACTATTCTTTCTGGTGATGCAACTCCAGAAATTCTTGAAAAGTATGCTCCTGTTAAGGATAATCTTCTGCTGATGAATGAACTTGCTGACCTCCTTATTGCTTGCAAAAAAAGACGTGGTGCTCCACAGATTGAAACTGTTGAAAGCAAACTTTTGATTGATGAAAATGATATTTGCGTGGGCGTTGTTCCAAGAACTAGGGGCAAAAGTGAGATGATAATTGAGGAGTTTATGTTGCTTGCGAATGAGGCTGCTGCAAACTTTGCTCGCATAAAGGAACTTCCTTTTGTTTACAGAATTCATGATGAGCCAACTCTTGAAAAAATGGCTAAACTAAAGGATACATTGCAAAAGATAAATGTTTCATATCCACAAGTGGACAAGTTTAAGCCTGCACATCTTGCACAAATTCTTGATAATGCAAGGGAAAGTACCATGTTCCCTGTGATAAATACTATTGTTTTACGCTCAATGGCAAAGGCTAAATATGCTCCTGAGCCTATCGGACATTTCGGGCTTGCATTGGCTGATTATGCCCATTTTACGTCACCTATAAGACGTTACCCCGACCTCTCCATTCATAGAATTTTAAGTGATGCTATAATGGGGTATGACACAAAATGGCTTGAAAAGAGATATTCTGCTTTTGCTGCTAATTCCTCCGAAAAGTCCTCTCATGCAGAGGTTACAGCAATGAATGTAGAACGTGATTGTGAGGACTGTTATAAGGCTGAATATATGCAAAAGCATATCGGCGAGGATTTCGAGGGCATGATTTCAAGCGTTGTTGAACATGGCGTTTATGTTATGCTTGATAATACGGTTGAGGGGCTTGTTCATATAAATTCTTTCCCATCTGGAAATTACTCCTATGACGGTTTTATGTCGATTACAGAGGGGCTTTCTAATAAAAAATATACGCTTGGCGACAAGGTTTGGATAAAATGTGCAAAGGCTACTGTTTCAAGTGGTGATATCGACTTTGTTTTCACTGACGGCAATGAATTGCAAAGTGAGGAGTAATTGTTAAGTTTTTGTAAACATCATTGCAGTTACCATTTTATTGTGTTATAATTATCATTATTTAGCAAAACATAAAAAACAAAAGAGGTTAACATCATGAAGAAACAAATTAAAAGAATACTTGCAGGAGTTCTAGCAATTGCAACGCTTTTCCTTGCAACTCCAATTGACGGAATATTTACAAATCCATTGGCTTTGAAGTCAGCTTATACTGCGTCTGCTGAAATACTTGGCGACTTGACTTATGAAATAGTTGACGGAGAAATTTCTATAACTGACTGCTCTACAAATGCTGTTTCAGTTGTAATTCCTAATGAAATAGAGGGATTGCCTGTTACTAGCATTGGGATTGAATCGTTTTATCTCTGTAAAAGCTTAACATCAATAACGATTCCTAACTCAGTTACTAGTATTGGAAATTATGCATTTAAGAGCTGTGAAAGATTAACATCAATCACAATTCCTGACTCCGTTATTAGCATTGGGGGATCTGCGTTTCAAGGCTGTACAAGATTAACATCAATCACAATCCCTAATTCGGTTACTAGTATTGGAAGTTATGCTTTTTCTGATTGTATAAGCTTAACATCAATCACAATTCCTGACTCTGTTACTAGCATTGGAAATTATGCATTTTGGAAATGTACAAGATTAACATCAATCGCAATCCCTGACTCTGTTACTAACATTGGAAGTTCAGCGTTTTACGGCTGTTCAAGCTTAACATCAATCACAATCTCTGATTCTGCTGTAAGTATTGGAAGTTCAGCGTTTGCGGGCTGTACAAATTTAATCTCAGTTAATATTCCTGATTCCGTTGTAAGTATTGGAGAATATGCGTTTTCTGGCTGTACAAGATTAACATCAATCACAATCCCAGACTCTATTACTATCATTGAGGGAGGGGTGTTTTACGGCTGTACAAGATTAACATCAATCACAATTCCTGACTTTGTTACTAACATTGGAAGTTCCGTGTTTTACGGCTGTTCAAGTTTAACCTCAATCACAATTCCTGACGCTGTTACTAGTATTGGAAATTATGCGTTTCAAAACTGTATAAGCTTAACATCAATCACAATCCCTGACCCTGCTCCTAGTATTGGAAGTTCAGCGTTTTACGGCTGTACAAACTTAACATCAATCACAATTTTTGACCCTGTTACTAGTATTGGAAATTATGCGTTTAGTGGTAGCTACTTGAAAACAATCTACGGTTATAAAGGTTCAACTGCTGAAACTTACGCCAATAGTTACAAAATAACTTTTATAGCCCTAGATGGAGAGTTTGAAACTGGCGACCTAAGTGGAGATGGCGTTATAGATTCTTCTGACGTTGTTTTTCTAAAGCAAGCTATATACGGCAAAAAAGCCTTATCCCCTAACCAAGCAAAAGCTGCTGATATTAACGGTGATGGGAAACTTGATATTTTTGATTTGGTGTTGCTGAAAAGAAATATTTTAAAGTAATATAATGTACTAAAATTTTATAACTAAATTAAAAACCCTACCCGTAAATAGACTTTAGGGGTGGGGTTTTGACTTATTATGTCATAAGATTAAATTTTCTTTGCTAAATTGTGAAAAGTATATCAATTTTTATTGACTTCAAGGAAAAATAGTAATATAATATAAGGTATATAAAACATTTATGGAGGGTTAACGTTATGAGTAGATTATACAATTTTAGTGCTGGTCCTGCAATTCTTCCTGAGGACGTTTTAAAAATTGCCGCTGACGAAATGCTTGAGTATGGAACAAGTGGTCAGTCTGTTATGGAAATGTCGCACCGTTCTAAAGAATATCAAGCTATTTTTGATGAGTGTGAGGCACTTTTAAGAGAAACTATGTCAATTCCTGATAACTATAAGGTTCTATTTTTACAGGGTGGTGCGTCGTCACAGTTCGCTATGATTCCACTTAACCTTATGAATAAATCGGGCAAGGCTGATTTCGTTCTAACTGGTCAATGGGCTAAAAAAGCTTATAGCGAGGCTAAGCGTTATGGTGAGTGTAAGGCTGTTGCATCATCAGATGATAAAACCTTTTCATATATTCCAACACTGGATAAATCAACTTTCACAGCTGACGCAGATTATTTCCATATATGCCAGAATAACACTATATATGGTACACGTTTTACTGAGCTACCTGACACTGGTAATGTACCTCTTGTTTCTGATATGTCATCATGTATTCTTTCAGAGCCTGTTGATGTTTCAAAGTATGGCGTTATTTACGCTGGAGCACAGAAAAACATGGGTCCTGCTGGGTTGACTGTTGTTATTATTCGTGAGGATTTAATCGGAAATGCTAAGGACTTTACCCCTACAATGTTCAACTATAAAACACATTCGGACAATGGTTCTATGTTTAACACTCCTCCAACATATGGAATTTATATTCTAAAACTTGTTTTGGATTGGATTAAGTCAAACGGTGGATTAGTTGCTATGAAGGCTCATAACGAAACTAAGGCTGCTATACTTTATGACTTCCTTGATAGCTCTAAGATGTTCAGTGCTACTGTTGAGGGCAAGGACCGTTCACTTATGAATGTACCTTTTGTAACTGGCAGTGATGAACTTGATGCAAAGTTTGTTACAGAAGCTAAAAAGCAAGGCTTTATAAACCTAAAAGGACACCGTTCAGTTGGTGGAATGAGAGCATCTATTTACAATGCTATGCCAATTAAGGGTGTAGAAAAGCTTGTTGAATTTATGAAGGAATTCGAGATTGCAAACGCTTAGTCATTATTAACCATTTAAGGAGTTGCTATTATGTTCAATATTCAAACACTTAACGAAATCTCTAATATCGGTACTGATATTTTCGATAAAAGCTTATACAATGTTTCAAATACAGTTGAAAATCCTGAGGCGATTATGGTTCGTTCAGCTAGTATGCACGATATGGATTTTGGTTCAAATCTACTTGCAATTGCAAGGGCTGGTGCTGGCGTGAATAATATTCCTGTTGAGGAATGTGCTAAGTTGGGTATCTGCGTTTTCAACACTCCAGGAGCTAACGCTAACGCTGTTAAGGAACTTGTTATTGCTGGTCTGCTTCTTTCTTCAAGAAATGTTTCTGATGCTATGGCTTGGGTTCCATCATTGAAGGATAAGGGCGACGGTGTTGGAAAGCTTGTTGAAAAAGGTAAGTCACAATTTGCTGGCCCTGAAATTATGGGTAAAACTCTTGGTATTATTGGCTTAGGTGCTATTGGTGTTTTGGTTGCGAATGTTGCGTTGCATTTGGGAATGAATGTAATTGGTTGCGACCCATTCCTATCAGTTAACTCTGCTCTAAAGCTTTCACCAAAGGTTAAATGTGTTAAAAATGCTGATGAAGTTTACAGCGAGGCTGATTATATCTCATTACACGTTCCTTTTAATGCTGATACAAAGGTCTTTGTTAATGCTGAACTTATTAGCAAAATGAAAGACAATGTAAAGATACTAAACTTTGCAAGAGGCGAACTTGTTAATGATGCTGATATTATTTCTGCACTTGATAACGGTAAGGTTTCATGCTATGTTACGGACTTCCCTAATGCTGAAGTTATTGGTGTTAAGGGCGTTGTTGCTATCCCTCATTTAGGTGCGTCAACTCCTGAAAGTGAAGATAATTGTGCTGTTATGGCTACAAATCAGCTTATTGATTATATCGAAAACGGTAATATCAAGAATAGCGTTAATTTACCTGATGCTGAAATGGTTGCTGTTGGTACAAAAATCTGTATCATACACAAGAATATCCCATCAATTATTTCACAGATTACAGCTTCTCTTGCTGGGTTTGGCTTGAACATCGAGAATATGCTTAATAAAAGTAAAAAGGATTATGCTTACACAATGATTGACGCTTGTAGTGGCAACGTTACTGCTGATGTTGTTTCAAGCATTAACAATATTGATGGGGTTATTAAGGTTAGAGTTATCTAGGTTTTCGCCGATAAGATGAGGTTTCGCTCATATTTTACTATACCTTATGAATAAAATCAAACAAAAATTTCCGAATTAAAGGCTACTGATTAATCAGTAGCCTTTATATTTGTTCATAATCCATTTTTGTTAATCGCATTCTAATTCCTCCGCTTTCATATAAATTTCATAAGGAACTGAGTAAAGTTTGCCATCACAACGTACAATAGATGCACGTTTGGAAGCCTTTGCAAGAGCTGCTTTACCAAATAGCCCGACTTTTATCTCCTCATAAATATGGATATTCACTCTCTTACCCATTTCTGTACTCATTATTCTAATATCCATAGTATCACAACCTCTCAGTAACTAAATTTCATAAATAACCAAACTCCATTTCGTCTATATTTTGATTATACTCTTTGTTAAAGTTATTATACCATATAATTTTGTACTTATTATTAATTTTCTATGAAATAGATGAAAATTATTGTTTTATGTTTAAAGATTTTGTGCATATCTACAATTATTTACATTATTACATTTTGATTCAATAAATTATTCATATAAGAAATAATTAAATTTCACTACTTTTTTTTAATTAAGTTATATTATATTTAATAAAATTTGTAACCATTTCTATCAATTATTCATAATATAAAGTAATATTATAATTGTTAGGAGTGGGCATATGTTAAGTCAACAAAAGTACGTAACCTTATCCCTTGAACTTCATTTATTCTTTAGCAGAATAATGAAAGAGCATGCAATTTTCTTGGAGGCTAGTTTTACACCTAAGAACGAAGATTATAAAAGAACAGCAGATACCTTTAAAAGATATTTTGCAGCAGTTTTAGCAAATGCTGTTAGAATAAGTAATGGTTTTATCAGACCAAATGTTTTGGCATCTGGCGAAATTGTCACAGATTATACACTTGGTGCAGAACAAAAAACACAGAAATTTACAGGCATTGAGATTGACCAAAGCATTACAATAAGTGAGGCAAAGCTGTTTACACCTAGCAGAGCAGATTTGACACCAGAGCTGTTCGATTATGTGATTAACCTAAACAGTTATGTAAAAGGCCTGCTTGATAGCTTTATAAGCTTTAAAGAGGATGTGCTTAATTTACAGGTTTCATGTAATATCTTTACATCAAACTATCCACTTTTATTAGAACATATTCTACATGAGGCACGCTTGTACCGTGACCATCTAGAGAAGATAGAGCGTGGCGAAGATTTAGATGATATTAATGTAATAAAAGAGGACCTATTCTGGGACAAAATTATGATGGAGCATGCATTGTTTATCAGAGGATTGCTTGACCCAACAGAAAATGATTTAATTCAGACTGCTAACGATTTTGCCAATGAATTTAACGACCTCTTGGAAAGTACTAGACAGGCAAATGAGGCAACTATATCATCTATTACAAATACCACACTTGCGAAAACTATCCAGTTAAGGGGCTTTAAAGAAGCTGCAACAAAGGGTGTCGCTCGCTGTAAAATCAGATCAATCATTCTTCCATTGCTTGCTGACCATGTATTGCGTGAAGCTAATCATTATATTAGGTTGCTACAAATGAGTGCAACTGACTTTTAGAAAGATTACAATAATTGTCATGGTAAAAGCCTACTGAAATTTCAGTAGGCTTTTACTTATAATATTCCATGTTTAAATATTGACGTAAAACAGACACACCACAAGCGATTGTTAACAAAAAGACAAACTTTCTTAGATAATGAATTAACTTTATGTAAACCTTTTGCTAAATCATTGACAGGGGCAATTCGTTAGTATAAAATGTATATAAACTTGCTATGATATACCTATAATAGCAAGCAGCAGTAATAAACTTAATAATAATTTTAGGAGGTCTAATCATGGGAAGTTTCAGTATCAAAGCAGCAGGTAATTCACTAGACGTTGTTTGTGAGGGGTTATTTACTCCTGAGGACGCAAAACGATTTGTGACAGAATTTGAAAAGGAATCTAAAAAAATCAATCCCGCAACTTGTCAACTAACACTTGATGGCTCAAAGTTAAGCACCTCTCCTTCCGAAATGCAAGAAATGCTTAGTGGTATCCTAAATATGTACAAGCAGATGGGTTTTAGGAATGTTACTATTGTTTTTGGGGGTAACGCTATTGCTAAGATGCAAGTAAAACGACTTGCTAAGGAAGTTGGATTTGAAAATTTTAAAGTTCTTTAAGAATCTAAGTCAAAAAAATTAAAAATAAAGAAGAGAGTATTGCTTTCTTCTTTATTTTAATGGAAAAGTGGGGGTTAAAAATGGCAAACTTAAAGTTAAAATCAATTGCAGTATATCATGGTGAAAATGTTGTAAGCAACGATTTCTATGTTGAACATTTCGCAAAACAGGGTAAAGATGTGGAGCATTTTCTATCCGACGTAATCGGTAGGGATAAGCGTTACATGATTGACTCAACAAAAGAAAACAGCTTGACTATGGCTTTAACCGCTGTTGAAAGTGCGTTGAACAAGGCTGACTTAACTGGTGAAGATATTGATATGATTATTTATTCTGCCTGTATGCCTGAATATGTCGTGCCACCTAGTTCAATTTATGTACATAATGCAATTAAAGGGAAAAAGCAGTGCATTTGCTTTGACATCAACGCTGTCTGTGCTGGAATGACTCTTTCTCTTGACATGGTAAGCAAGTATATGCAGTCTAGCGACTTAATTAAGCGTGTTTTAATCGTTGGTGCTGATTATGTCAACATTCTTTTAAACCAAAGCAATGAGTTCTGCTACGGGCATTACGGCGACGCTTCATGTGCAATAATCATTGAGAAAACTGATGAGGATTGTGGTATCTTAGGTTCAAAATGCTACATTAACTCCTGTGAGCATAAAAATATAACTTTCCCTGCTTGTGGTGTGTCAAACATCTCCAGAACAGACGATAAAGAGAAATGGCTACTCGATTGGATTCCATTTGAAAATGTATCGCTTGATCGTGCTTTCAACAGTATGAACGAGCTACTAGCTGAAAATAATCTCACTAAAGATGATATTAAAATGTTCTGCTTCTCTCAATATGCTCTCTGTAATGTTAATACCCTTCGTGAAATGCTTGATATTGAAGAGGAAAGAAGTATTTTTATAGGTGATGAGTATGGCTATACAGGAACATCAAGTCCCTTTATCGCTTTATATGAGTCGATAGAAAGAGGCATAGTTAAACGTGGCGACCATGTTATGTTCTGGACAATCGGGGCTGGCTCACAAAATATTGCTTTGCTTTTCAAATATTAACCCTTATATATTGTATCTCCAATGGATTTATAATGAGGCTCTGCCCAAAATTCAGCCAAAGTAAAAAATTACATCTAAACTCCTCATTATAATCCACCGAACGCACATCTTCGATATAAAAAGACCGACACTAATTTGTGTCGGTCAATTTTTTATTTATTATTGCTATCAATAAAAGCTACAATGTCACCAACTGTCTTCATGCTTTCAACTGCATCATCGTCAATTTCCATATCGAATTCCTCTTCAATTGACATTATTAAATCAACAACGTCCAATGAATCAGCTCCTAAATCTTCAGCAACTTTGGAATCCAATGTTATTTTCTCAGCATCAACATCAAGTTGGTCTACAATAATACTTTTCACCTTTTCAAAAACCATATTCAACCTCCATTCAAGCTAAATTTTAATAGCATCACAGTAAAACAGTCTTACATTAAATGTCAGATGTAAATACTCAAACGCATATATAAAGGCAAATTGCCATTATAACGTATCTAATTGGGATTATTTCCATTTTCCTCGAACTCACCAATTTTTCTAAACTTAGTATAACGTTCTTTCAGCAAAACGTCAATATCTTTTTGACATTTTTCATCTACTTTTTCCAACAAAAATTCCTTAATATTTTCAGAAATTTTGTACAAATCGTTATGTGCTCCACCAACTGGCTCTTCAATTATCGTTTCAGCAACCCCAAACTCAACTAAATCCTCAGCCGTGCACTTTACTATTTGGCAAGCTTCCTTTTCTCGACTTGCATCCTTCCAAAGAATATTTGCAAATCCTCTCGGCGAAATTACGGAATAAAGTGCATTTTCAAGCATCGCAAGCTCGTCGCAAACGCCCAAAGCTAACGCACCACCACTTCCACCCTCGCCCAAAACAATAGATATAACAGGTGTTCTAAGCAACATAAATTCAGCAAGATTCCTAGCAATAGCCTCACCCTGTCCCCTAGCCTCAGCATCAACACCACAGAACGCTCCAGGAGTGTCTATCAGGCATATTACAGGGCGATTAAACTTTTCAGCCTGTTTTGCAAGCCTTAACGCTTTTCTATACCCCTCAGGATGTGGCATGGAGAAATTTGACTTTTTATTCTCGTCAATATTCCTACCCTTAACCTGTGCTAAAACCGTTACAGCTCGTTCACCAAGCCTACCTACACCACCGATAATCGCACCATCATCACCATATAATCTATCGCCATGCATCTCAAAAAAGTCGTCAAAAATCTGTGGTATATAATCCCTAACAGTCGGACGATTTTTATTCCTTATAAGTTCAAGTCGTTCATACGCACTAAGCTTATTCATTTTTATACCTCGATTTCCCATTAGTTGTTATACCTGTTTTCATCTGTATATCCATGAAGCTTCAACAAATGTGCCACCGTGCTTCTCAACCTTTTTCTTTCAACAATCATGTCAACAAACCCCTTTTCAAGCATAAATTCTGCTGATTGAAAAGAATCGGGTAATCTCTGCCTAATCGTACCCTCAATAACCCTACGTCCAGCAAAGCCAACAAGCACCTTAGGTTCAGCTATAATTATATCACCCAGTGATGCAAAAGACGCTGTAACACCACCCGTTGTGGGGTCAGTAAGCACTGTTATATATAAAAGTCCCTGTTCAGAATGTTTGGCAATTGCTCCCGAAGTTTTTGCCATCTGCATTAGCGAAATTATACCTTCTTGCATTCTCGCACCACCCGATGCACAGAAAATTATAATCGGTAGCCTTTTTTCCGTCGCAGTTTCAATCGCCCTCGTTAGCTTTTCGCCTACAACACTACCCATAGAAGCCATCATAAATCGTGAATCCATTATGCCAAGAACGACCTTAACGCCCCTAATTGTCGCCTCACCCGTTACAACTGCGTCATTCAAATCAGTTTCACATCTAAGCTTTGCCTGTTTTTCGGGGTATCCTGGAAAGTCTATTGGATTTTTGCTAATCATCTTGCTATCATACTCAACAAAGCTACCCTTATCAACAGTTAGCTTTAGCCTTTCCTTTGCAGTAAGTCTACCATGATAATCACAATTTAGGCATACCTTATTCAGTGCTGAAAACTCCTCACTGAAAACCGTTTGCTGACATCTTGGGCATTTATACAGCAAATCATCTGGAATATTTCCCTTGCGAGCGTCACCATCTGGCTTACCCTCTGTACCATTAAATCTTGTCTTGACTACTTTAAACAAATCTTCCAACATCTACTTCACCACCATTTTCTATGATTAAACACAGCCTCTATTTTTTCATCAACCTACCTAAAAAACCTATATCATATTCTCCACTTTCAAAGCAAGGGTTCTTTATCAATTCAAGCTGAAAATCAATATTTGTATCAACACCCTCAACAATAAATTCCGACAATGCCCACCTCATTTTCATTATCGCATCTTCACGAGTTGGTGCATAAACTATCAGCTTTGCAATCATTGAATCGTAATATGGAGTAATTGTATACCCTTGATACGCAGCACTATCTATCCTTATCCCAGGTCCACCAGGTGTATGCAACGCCATAATCTTTCCAGGAGATGGTCTAAATCCCATAGATGGATTTTCAGCATTTATTCTGCACTCAATAGAATGTCCAGTTATTTTTATATCATCCTGTGTAAACGAAAGTACTTCATCACTCGCAATCTTCAGCTGTGACTTAACAAGGTCGATTCCTGTTACAAATTCAGTTACAGGATGTTCAACTTGAATTCTAGTGTTCATCTCCATAAAATAAAAATCAAGGTTCTTATCAACCAAAAACTCAATCGTTCCGACATTGTAGTATCCACAAGCCTTTGCCGCCTTAACAGCCGCCTCACCCATCTTTTTGCGTAATTCCTCCGTCATAATCGGACTTGGACTCTCCTCCAAAACCTTTTGGTTACGCCTTTGCATACTGCAATCTCTTTCGCCCAAATGCACGACATTTCCATGTTTATCAGCAACAATTTGTATCTCAACATGGCGAGGATTTATAATAAACTTCTCCAAATATATTCCATCATCACCAAAAAAATTCTGTGCCTCCTGTTTAGCCGCAGTAATCTGTGCCTCCAATTCGCTTTCCTTTTCAACAAGGCGAATACCTCTGCCACCACCACCAGCTGACGCCTTAACCAAAATCGGATAACCAATTTCCTCAGCAATCCTCTTTGCGTCACCAACATTTTTCACAGCACCATCAGAGCCAGGAATTACAGGAATTCCAGCCTTTTTCATAGTTTCCTTAGCCGTTGCCTTATCGCCCAACATTTCAATAGATTCAGGACTAGGACCAATAAACGTTATGCCACATTTATTACATTGCCTTGCAAAATCTGCATTTTCAGATAAAAATCCAAAGCCAGGATGAACAGCATCACTGCCCGTAATTTCACAAGCTGCAAGCAACGCCTTCGAATTTAAGTAGCTATCTTTTGTATTAGCAGGCCCAATGCAAACTGCCTCATCAGCAATCTGTGCGTGTAGAGAATTCCTGTCAGCAGTAGAATATACTGCAACGCAACGTATCCCCAATTCACGACAAGCCCTAATTATTCTTACGGCGATTTCGCCTCTATTTGCTATCAATACTTTCTCAAACATTTCAGTAATTCCTATCTATTTAGGTTATTTACTTAGATAATCTATCTAAGTATGCAATAGCTCAATTTATGGCTACAAGCAGCTTAATGCTTATACTACGGGGTAAAGCTATTTACTGTTTTCTCTACCATGCAAAAAGGTTTTTACATCATTCAAAACACTGTATTTCTATTTCGTTTCTTCTCCATCCGCATCCGAAGTGTCATCTTCGCTGTTAATAAACATATCCTCCGTAGTCTGCTGTGCCCTCTTAAGCCTTTCCGTAATGGCAACAAGTCCCTCTAACGCCTCGATGGCAATTGACATTTGACCCGCTAAATGGTAGTACATAGCTTTGTAGTCCGGCATATGATAAACCTCCTATAATATAAATTATGAACCTTGTTTCTAATATAAAGTCTTGCGTGCAAAAGTAAAACTAACCAATGTTTTTATCTTTCTATTTAAGAGCAAATGAAATTTCTGCTGAAACAGCCTTTACCCCGTCAACGCTTGCAATAGCCTTTCCAACTCCAATAGGACCTTTTACCTTAATAATTTCAACCTCAAGCAAAAGCGTATCACCAGGCACGACCTGACGGCGAAATTTAGCCTTATCAACACCAGCTAAAAAGCCAATCTTGCCCTTATGCTCCTCCATAGAAAGCATCGCAACAGCACCAGCCTGTGCAAGCATTTCAATCATCAAAACACCAGGTACAACTGGATATTCTGGGAAATGACCCTTGAACCAAAAGTCATCTGCCTTTATATGTTTTCTTGCAACAATTCGCTTACCAAGCTCCATTTCAAGAACTTCATCAATCAACAAAAATGGATCTCTATGTGGAATAATCTCCTTAATTTGCTCTTGATTCAAAACTATATCCATTTTACTCTCCTATTAGCTAATTATCATTATCGTCTGGTCGAACTCAACTGGCTTACCATTTTCAACCAATATCTGCGTTACCACTCCATCAAATTCACTCTGAATTTCATTCATCAGCTTCATCGACTCAATTATCATGATAACATCACCCTTTTTCACCGTTTGACCAACCTTTACAAAAGGCTCTTTATCAGGTGCAGGAGTTAGATAAAAAGTTCCGATAATTGGTGCTTTAACAGCATTCCCACATACCTCAGCCTTTGTACTTATAGCAACAGCAGCGACCGTTCCGTCCTCCACAGCAGCTGACGCAGCAGCCATTTGTGATGGTTGTGAGCATTGTGAAGAATTAACCACGTCACTTGACTGCATAACCTTTTCCTTTTCCTTTTTCCCCTCAATCAAAATTTTGCAATCATCTAATTTCATCTCAAACTTACCAAGATTTTTCTCAGCCACAAGATTAATAAGTTCTTTTATTTCACTGAAGGATAGGTTGCAAGCTTTATTTTCATTCATTTTGTTTCCTCCAAATATTTCTAATATAATACACTATTTTTTTTGAGCTAAAAGTATGCTATCTGCCAACCCTAAATTCCATTAATTTAGTGAATGAGAACTGCAAACTTTTATTACATATATGAATACATACTGTTACTTTACCTTTTTTATGCAAAGCGTAGCATTATGCCCACCAAAACCTAGTGAATTCGATAATGCAACATTCACTTCCTGTTCAACATTGCCCTCTACACAGTAATCCAAATCACATTCTTCATCATAGACCTTATAACCCAATGTTTTGTGTATCATCGAATTATTAATCTGTAATACCGTAGCAATTGCCTCAACAGCACCCGCAGCTCCAAGAAGATGCCCAATCATTGACTTTGTGGAATTAATCTTTACCTTCGCCGCTGCCTCTTCACCAAGTGCAAGCTTTATCGCCTTTGTTTCATATTTATCATTCAAACCAGTTGATGTGCCATGTGCATTAATATAATCCACCTGTTCAGCCGTCAACCCAGCTTCCTCATAAGCGTGTTTCATCGCCATACTAGCAGCCTCACCCTCTGGTGATGGAGATGTCATATGATAAGCGTCACAAGTTGCACCATATCCAGCAATTTCAGCATAAATAGTTGCTCCCCTTGCCACAGCGTGTTCATACTCCTCAATAAGAAGCATCCCACTGCCCTCACCTAAAACAAAGCCCCCTCTTTCCTTATCAAAAGGAATAGATGCTCTTTCAACATCGTCAGATTTAGACAATGCCTTCATATTATTAAACCCACCCAATGCAAACTCTGTAACACAGCTTTCTGTACCACCACAAAGACATACATCAAGATAACCGTCCTTAATCTTACGGAAAGCCTCTCCTATTGCATGAGTAGCAGATGAACAAGCAGTCACTGTTGAAAAGTTATCACCCTTAAAGCCCGTTTTCATAGCAACAGTTCCCGCAGCCATATTCGCAATCATCATAGGCACATAGAAAACAGAAATCCTATTTGAACCCTTTTCCAAATATTTCGCATGCTCCTGTTGTGTAAGACCAAGTCCACCTATCCCACAGCCTATAATTACACCCGCTCTAAAAGGGTCAATATCCTTAAAATTAGAGCCACTATTTTTTAATGCCTCCATTGCTGATATTACAGCAAATTGAGTGAACCTGTCAACCCTTTTTGACTCTTTTTTATCTATATATTCTGAGCAATCAAAATCCTTTACTGCTCCAATAACTTTTATATCAAAATCATCCGAAGTATCTCTGCCCTCCATATCTTTAAGGTATGAAAGACCAATTTTGTTTTCTTTAATATTATTCCAAAATGTATCTACATTATTTCCTAAGGGATTTACAGTACCCATCCCTGTTATTACTACTCTTTTCATGTATTTACCCCATTTTATTTTAAATCTGACCTGCTTATAACAGTATTATACTTATGCCTAATTTTGTATTCACCACTATATTACATAGACAACCCACCACTAATCTCAATTGTCTGCCCTGTAACATAGCTTGCATCATCGGAGCTAAGGAAAGAAACTACTCCTGCAATTTCCTCAACTTGACCATATCTTTTCATAGCTATTACATTTAACATAGCATTTTTTTGCTCATCTGTCAAGGCATCAGTCATAGGTGTCTGAATAAATCCAGGTGCAACTGCATTAACAGTGATACCCCTTGAGCCTAGTTCCTTTGCACCAGTCTTTGTCATGCCGATTATAGCAGCCTTTGACGCAGAATAGTTAATCTGCCCAGCATTACCATGTAACCCAGCAACTGACGAAACATTAATTATTCTACCACTTTTTTGCCTTATCATAACATTCCCAACAAACTTCATCATATTAAACACACTTTTTTGATTTACAGCAATTACAGTATCATAGTTTTCTTCGCTCATTCTCGCCATCAAACCATCTTTAGTAATACCAGCGTTGTTAACCAATGTATCAATACTTCCAAAACGCTCCTTAACTGCCTTTGTCATATTCTCACATTCATCATATTTTGAAACATCTGCAATAAAACAATCAGCCTCTACTCCAAATTCTCTACATTCCTCTGCAACCTTTTCGCCTTTGGACATTTCATCCTCCGAACGACAGTTTATCGCTATATTATAACCATCCTTAGCAAGCCTTTTTGCTATGCAAGCCCCTATTCCCTGTGTTGAACCTGTTACCAATGCTGTCTTTCCCATACTTTCCTCCCAATCCTTTTTACACTAATTTTTTTCTATCTGTATCTATATAATTAATCAGTTATTTTCAAAAGCCTTCTAGCGTCGCCAATAATCTCATCAACAATCGCCTTACAAGTCATTCGCTCATTTACAAGTCCTGAAATAGCACCTGCAAGGAACGTTCCCTCGTCAATATCTCCGTCCTGAACAGCTTTTCTTAATGAACCAAGAGTTTTCTCCTCAAATTCTTCAGGAGTTCCCCCGTCCCTTTCAAAAGTCAACAATCCCTTTGCAAACTTAGTTTTAACACCTCTGCAAGGATGTCCAGTAAATCTTCCAGTAACAATACTGTCCGTATCCTTTGCCTTTAAAACCATTTCCTTGTAATTCTCATGTATCTGACATTCCTCAGCCACAAGGAATCTTGTGCCTATCTGAATTCCCTCTGCACCAAGCATGAACGCTGCTGCCATTCCTCTGCCGTCAGCAATTCCTCCTGCCGCTATAACAGGAATTGAAACTCCATCAACTACCTGTGGAACAAGACACATCGTTGTGTTTTCTCCAATATGTCCACCACTTTCTGTACCCTCAGCAACAACTGCGTCAGCACCAGCACGTTCCATTCTCTTTGCAAGAGCAACAGTCGGAATAACAGGTATTATCTTAATTCCCGCCTCTTTCCAAGTAGTCATGTACTTACCAGGATTTCCTGCACCCGTTGTTACAAATGCTACCTTTTCATCAATTACTAGCTGTGCTAAGTCCTCAACGTTTGGACTCATAAGCATAATATTCACACCAAACGGCTTATCTGTAAGCTCCTTAGCTCTTCTTATTTCACTTCTTAAATAATCAATAGGTGCAGAACCACCAGCGATAATTCCAGCACCGCCAGCGTTCGATACTGCACTTGCAAGTGTGCTTTCTGCAACCCATGCCATTCCACCTTGTAAAATAGGATATTTTATTCCAAGTAATTCAGTAATTTTAGTATTCATTTTATTTTCCTCCATGTAGAAAGATTTACTTATAAATAAGCCCGTTGCCAAGCCTGTTGGCTTATGGGGCTACTCGCCCCAAACCCTCGCCAATTTTTTGAAAAAAATTGGATTAAAAACTTTAAATTTTATATATTATATAATTTCTTAAACTAATTAAGCATAACAATTCGGCATAGCTTTAACACACACAAACTCAAAGTTTTTGCTCAAGCTTTTTTCAAAAAGCTTGGCGGAGTTTGAGGCGGCAGCCTCATGCCGATAGGCAAACGCACTTAATACTCTAGTACGATTGCACCGTAGGTTAGTCCAGCACCGAAACCTACCAGACAGATTTTATCTCCACGTTTAATTATACCATTTTTCACGGCTTCGTCAAATGCTATGGGGATACTTGAACTAGAAGTGTTTCCGTATTTATCCAAAGTCACATAAAACTTCTCCATAGGAATACCCAAATTATTGGAAGCGGTTTGTATAATTCTTAGATTAGCTTGGTGTGGAATATAGCAATTAACATCTTCAGGTTTCATATTTACTTTTTCTAGTGCTTTGAGTGCAGCAAGAGGGAGTATTTTTGTTGCAAACTTGTATACCTCTTTACCGTCTTGGAAGAGATAATGTTTGTTTGTTTCTGGAGTACCGTCGTTGAATTTTTCGTCATCTTTATGCCATCTAGTTTGGTTATTATGTTTAGCGATAAGATGTTTTGCACCGTTACCGTCGGCACCTAGAAAGCTTGTATAGAGTTTATCTGACGCTTCGACAACGCAAGCTGCTGCACCGTCGCCGAAAAGAATACAAGTAGCTCTATCGTCATAATCAGTAATAGTAGAAAGGTTTTCAACACCGATAACAAGTGCTTTTTTCACATCTCCAGTAGCAAGGTATCTTCTAGCCATATCCAAAACGTAGACAAAGCCAGCACAAGCACAGTTGACATCAATAGTCATAGCGTTTGTAAGTTTAAGTTCACGTTGAATAATACAAGAACAAGAGGGCGTATAAAAATCGGGCGTAGCTGTTGAAACTATAATTAAATCTATGTCACTTATGTCTACATCTGCATCTTGAAGGGCTTTTCTAGCTGCCTCAACTCCTAAATACCAAGTTGGGTGACCAGTAGAAATATGCCTTTGCTTTATACCTGTTCTGGAAGTAATCCATTCATCATTGGTTTCAACAATTTTAGAAAAGTCTTCATTTGTCATTATGTTTTCGGGTACATAAAAACCCGTACCTAAAATATTTATTCCTTGCAAAAAAAATTCCTCCTGTAAAGTTGTTTTATTATAAAATATATGGTATATTATTAGTAAGCTTATTCTATTTTATATTAAGCTATTTTCTATTTTTTTTCAATACATGAATTACTTTTCCCCAAACTTCAATCAAATTTTGACTTTTTGCACAAATTTTTAGCTTAACTTTTGTTTATTTTACCTATATATCATATTCATCATTTCTATATGATGAATTGTAATTTTATAGGTTATTTTATAGGTTCTCTGCTCAAACGCTAGAAATATATACTTTCATATCACAAAAGAAAGTATAACGAACTGAAAGGAATTTTTACTATGAACGCATTTTTATTTTCAGGGCAAGGCTCACAATATATCGGAATGGGAAAGGAGTTGCTCACCAACTATCCCGAATTCTCGTTTATCTTCGATACTGCCTCCGACATTCTTGGATTTGATTTGAAAAAGGTTACGTTTGAGGACGATGAGTCACAGCTTGCAAAAACCGTGAATACACAGCCAGCAATTATGGCTACATCGCTTTTATGCCTTAATGTGGCAATTAAGAACGAAATTAGCTTTGACGCTGTCGCTGGACATTCGCTTGGGGAATATGCTGCTATGGTTGCTTCTGAAATCCTCACACTTGAGGAGGGGTTCAGGGTTATCAAGGCAAGAGCGATGGCAATGGATAGAGCTGCCACTGAAAGTAATGGTGCTATGGCTGCTGTGTTAAAACTTTCTGCTGAAAAGGTTGAGGAGATTTGTGAAAAGGTTAACGGCTATGTTGTTCCTGTAAATTACAACTCACCTGTTCAAACCGTTATCGCTGGTGAAAGTAGGGCTGTCGCTGTTGCAACAGAAAGGCTCACTAAAGAGGGTGCAAGAGTTATGCCTTTAAAGGTTGCGTCTGCATTCCATTCAAAGCTTATGCAGAGTGCTGCTGATGAATTCTATGCTAAAATTAAAAATGTAAACTTTAAAAAGCCATCAAAAGCATTTTTCTCAAATGTTATCGGTGGAGAGCTTACTGATTTTTCAGATATGCCGTCACTGCTTGCAAAGCACATAGTTTCGCCTGTTAAGTTCACTTCAGAGCTAAATTCTATGGCTGACTTTGGGATAGATACCTTTATAGAACTAGGTCCTAACAAGGTTTTAACAGGGCTTGTTAAGAAAACTCTACCTAATGCTGAGGCTTATAATATTGAGAATATTTCTACTCTTAATTCTACATTAAATATGTTCTACTCGGAGGGAAGATAATGCTGAAATACACCTTAATAGGTCATCCGTTGGGACATTCTATGTCACCGTTTATACATCAAAAGCTTTTTGAAATGTCAGAAACTTCTGCTGAATATGATTGTACGGATATTGCAAGTAATGACTTTGAAGATAAAGTAAGTGGGTTGAGTACGCTGAATGGATATAATATTACTATTCCATATAAAACAGCAATTATTCCACATTTAGACATTCTAGATGCTACTGCTGAAAGATATAAATCTACCAATTGTGTACATAATAATAACGGTAGACTTGTTGGATATAACACGGATTGTGAGGGGTTTTTGCGTTCGTTAAAAGGTTTTCCTCTTGACGGAAATGTTCTGCTTTTGGGCTGTGGTGGTGTGGGTAGAATGATGGCGATTGAGGCTGTTTTGCATGGTGCTACGCTGACTGTCGCTATTATTGAGGACGCAAGGAAAATGGCTGAAGATTTGCTTGCTGAAATCTCCGTTATATCCCCTAATTCAAAAGTTGAAGTAGTACTGATAAATGAAATAAATGGCAATTACGACTTGCTGATTAATGCTACACCTGTTGGAATGTACCCTAAATCAGATGTTTGTCCTGTTTCTGAGGAGGTTATCTCCAACTGCGAAACCGTTTTTGATGCGATATACAATCCAGTTAAAGCAAAGCTTATTACTACTGCTGAAAAACTTGGAAAGAAAGCAATCGGTGGTATGGCTATGCTTGTGTTACAGGCTGTTAAGGCTCATGAAATCTGGTATAACGGTTCTTTTACCACTGAACAGATTGATAAGCTTATTGCTGAAAGTGAACAGAAAGTGGAGGCTGACTTTAGATGACAGTTTTTCTTTGTGGGTTTATGGGCTGTGGAAAATCAACAGTCGGACTTATTCTTGCTAATCTTCTTGGCGTGAATTTTGTCGATATGGATAATTATATCGAGGGTAGAGAAAATATGACGATTGCTGAAATATTCAAACAAAATGGTGAACAACACTTCCGTATTCTTGAAACTAAGGCGATTGAGCAGCTTTCTGGGAAACAAATGGTTATAGCTTGTGGTGGCGGGGCAATGCTTAATGATAAAAATGCAGAAATTGCAAATAAAAGTGGGGCTGTGGTTTTCTTAGATGTCCCCTTTAAAACTTGCTATGAACGCATTTCTGGTGATAAAAATCGCCCTCTTGTTTTCAATAATACAGCTGAACAGCTAGAGGATTTGTATAATAATCGATATCCGATTTACAAGGCTAATTCCTCTTTGTCGATAATTTCCAATGGGACGCCTAATGAAATAGCTGAAGATATTTTTGAGCTATTAACAAATAATAGAGGTTGAAAATGATAATATATAATGTCAAAATAAATACAATGTCTGGTTTGCAAATTGAAAATGGTTGGGTTGAAATTCGTGATGGGAAAATCTCCAATATCGGTGAGGGTTCTGCACCTGTATCCAAAAACGATATTGACGGCAAGGGTCAACTGCTAATTCCTGGGTTTGTTGACGCTCATACTCATCTTGGAATTATTGAAAATGGTATTAGCTTTGAGGGTGATGATTGCAATGAGGCAAGCGACCCCTTTACTCCTCATGTTCGTGCGATTGATGGCGTAAATCCACTTGATTTCTGCTTCGAGGAGGCTTATAAAAGAGGAATTACAACCGTTGTTACTACTCCTGGAAGTGCGAATGCTGTCGGTGGTGAAATGATTGCAATTAAAACCTTTGGCAGGCGTGTTGATGATATGGTTATCGACAAAATTGGTGTTAAATTTGCACTTGGTGAAAATCCTAAAACGGTGTATAATGATAAGAGTCAAACTCCTGTCACAAGAATGGCAACAACTGCTATAATTCGTGAGGGACTTCATAAGGCAAAGAAATATTATGACGACTTAGTAGCTTATGATAACGATAAGGAAAACATGGACGCTCCTGAATATGATATAAAATGTGAGGCACTTGTTCCTATCATAAGCAAAAAACAAAAGGCTCATTTTCATTGCCATAGAACAGATGATATTTTCACTGCAATTCGTATTGCAAATGAATTTGATTTGGATTTAGTGCTAATTCATACAACGGAGGGGCATCTTGTTGCTGATATTCTTGGCAAGGAAAAAGTTAATGCAATTGTAGGCCCTGTTATTTGCGATAGATCAAAGCCAGAGTTGAAAGACCTTAATGAAAAAAATGCAAGCGAATTATATAAAAGCAATGTCAATATTTGTATTTGTACGGACCACCCAGTAATTCCTATTCAATATCTGCCAACATCTGCTGCTGTCTGTGTCAAAGGCGGCTTGCCTTATGATGAGGCGTTGCGTGCGATTACTATAAATCCTGCCGAAATTATCGGTATTGCTGATAGAATTGGAAGTATTGAGGTCGGAAAAGACGCTGATTTACAGCTTTATAATACAGCGAATCCACTTGATATCTTGAGTGAGCCAACGCTTGTTATGATTGAGGGGAAGATAGTCAAGGGATAAGGTCAAGGGATAAGTCAAGGGATAAGTCAAGGGATAAGGTCAAGGAACAAGGGGTTTCACCCCTTGACCCCGACCAGCGTAGCACGCTGGACCGCATTTTTTGGCGAAGTTACCAGTTAGAATTTTAAACTGAAGTTGTGGCTTAGCGTGGGAATTGTTAGGAGAAATAAATGAGAAATATAGATATAAAAATAATTGAAGATACAGTTAAGGTGCTTTGTATTAAAGCTAACTTACATCTTCCAAAAAGTCTTGAAACGAAAATAAAAAATAGTGTTAATTTAGAAAAATCGCCTGTTGGTCGTGAAATATTTATCGACCTAACAAGAAATATTGACGTTGCTAGGGAGCAAAACATTCCTATATGTCAAGATACGGGTATGGCGATTATTTTCATGGAAATAGGACAGGACGTTCATTTTGAAAACGGAAGTCTTGTTGACGCTATAAATAGGGGCGTTGCAAGGGGGTATACGGATGGGTATTTGCGTTGCTCGATTGTTTCCGACCCTCTTGAACGGGTGAATACGGGCGATAATACTCCTGCTGTTATACATACCTCCATTGTTGAGGGCGACAAGGTAAAAATTGACGTTTGCCCAAAAGGCTTTGGCAGTGAAAATATGTCTGCACTGAAAATGTTTACACCATCAGCAACTGTTGATGACATTATTAACTTTGTTGTGGACAGCGTTTCTGTTGCTGGGAGTAACCCTTGCCCTCCTATAATCGCTGGTGTGGGCATTGGTGGGAGCTTTGAGCATTGTGCATACCTTGCTAAAAAAGCGTTGTGTAGAGATGTTTCCATAAGAAACCCTAAACCTTTGTACGCCGATTTGGAGCAGAAAATGCTTGAGGAAATTAATAAGCTTGGCATTGGCCCACAAGGCTTTGGTGGTACTGTTACAGCACTTTGTGTCAATATAGAGGAATACCCTACCCATATTGCAGGACTTCCTGTTGCTATAAATATGGGCTGTCATGTAACTAGACACGCATCCGCCATAATATAACTTTAAATCAATTTTAGGAGTGATAGTATGATTGATACATCAAAAATCAAAGCGATTGCTGATGTAATCGTTAAAATCTGTTCCCCTTTGAAAATATTCCTTATAAGCAATAAGGTTAATATCTCAGGTGAGATTACTAGCTTTAAGCTATGTCTTATAGTGGCTGATAGCGTACCGAGTGTATCTGAACTTGAATGTAGTTTATATATGGGGATAGATAGCGATCTTCCGTTTGACCTTGTTATCTATAAAAAGTCAGAATGGAATGACTTAAAAGATGATATTGGTACTTTCGCTTGGAAAATAAATAATACGGGGACTTTGCTTTATGAGTAGGGGATATAAAGGCAGTGACAGCAGGCGTTATTTCGATTGGCTTTTTAATGCGAATATTGACTTCCTTGCTGCAAAGAATCTTGTTGATGATGAAAGATGTTATACCATTGTGGCTTTCCATTGCCAGCAATGTATAGAAAAGGCACTTAAAGGCTATTTGCTTTTTAAGAAAAACAAGCTGTTTGATGGTCATAACTTAACTTGGCTTTGTAAACAGGCATCACAGGTTGACGGGCATTTTTCGCAATGGCTTGTGAGGTGTGCGAATCTTAACCGTTATTATATTGAAACGAGGTATCCTGCTGATATTCCTCTTGAGATTGATACAGAAACGGTTACTGATTTGATTGATTCGACGGGACAGATGTTGAATTTTATTTCCGAGCAAATAAGGTTTGACTTTATTAGCTATCACAAAAAGAAGAAGTAGTTGTAATTAGCGTTCCAACTAAGCCTTACAATTCAATATATAATACACACTATCTATATAAAAGTTTTTGATTAAACTTTTTTCAAAAAGTTTAGCGGAGTTTGAGGCGGCAGCCTCATAGCCGTAGGCTGTGGGCGATAAAAAACACTCGAAATAACAATATTTCGAGTGTTTTTTGGAACAGCACCAAAATGGTGAGCAGACGGTTCGCTAAAATGATTTTTCATTAAACTGCTCCAATACTATATAGTATTCAGTTGGGATAAAAATGTTACAGATTGTAAAAATTATCATAATAGGCATAGGACTTGGTGGATATACCTTTTGCGTTGCCGTTGATTACTAGCCTGTTTATTCTTGCGTTGGTAATAATTCCTGCGATTGTGAGGGTGTCGCATAAATCCTCACCATTGTAACCTTGATATTCGCCATAGTATGAGAAAAATCCTCTCATGCTGTGTGCAATTCTGTAAACTAATGCGTCTTGTGGAGAAGATAAATATTGCCTGTCGATGTCGATATGCTTGTGACGAACAATGTTTCTGCCATATGCGACTGGGTTTGAAAGGTTATAGACGCTGTAATCACCGTTGATGTCTTGCATATGATAATCGCTAATAATCTTAGTGTAATCGTTTACAATTCCGTATGAAAGCATATTTTCATTGTTAAGATTTACATTTATGGGACTTGCTTTCGGGGAAATGCGAACAGTATTCGTACCCTCAATATATGGATAAGTCCCAAGTAGTTTATAGCTTAAATTTGCAATGGAATCCCACATATTTGAGTTTTCCTTGACGAAAATATAATTTTGCGTGTTTGCGTTATTCTCATGAGTTACATTTGGAATAGGGATAAAGCTATCCATCAGCGAATTGAGCGAAACATTGGGTTTAAGTCCTGGCTCTAGCTGATTTTGTATGAGCATTGAGGTAAAGCCTTTTGATGTAAGCTTTACCATTAGCTTGCCGACTTGCTCCATACAAAAATCAATCCTGTCAATAATTCCATGATGTATCCTCTTTTCGTCAATGTAAAAGGAAGCTTCCTTAGGATTTGGTACACTTGTATTAAAATAAAATGAGGCATTAAGGCTTGTGTATGGCGTGTATGACTCCTTTTCAAAGCTAAAGAAAAAGCAATCACCTGAGGAGTATACACTGCCATTTATATCCGTTAATTCAAGTCTTACTGTTGTCATTATCCCTCCACCTCCGTAATGCTGTTTTTCGTAATAAATGTTAACTCATATTCAGAAAATTGGTCGTCTGTTGATTCATTACAGATAAACTTCGACAGATAAAGCCCTGAAAATCTCATGCGATTAAAGCCAAAAGAAAAATTTGTGTTTCCGTTAAGGTATCCACTAAGAATAGGTGCTATCGGTGCTTGAGTTTGATGAAACTTGCCCCTAATCGTCAATGCAGTTGGCTTTCTCCCTTGATTTTGCAGTATAATTGAACCACTTACAGTTGGCTTGCTGATAAAAGATACCGCCGACTCTATTTTATATGATGAAATAACAAAAACAAACGAACCGAACGGTATGGCATATGGACTGCTTTTTAATTCTACGGTATGTGGCATATTAACCCTCCTTTCAGCTCCCAAAAATCATGCTTGAATTAATAGTAAACTCCGAATAAAGCTGTAACTTATTTAGTTTTGGATTAAATTCAAGTGGCTTTGTGTAAATTTTATCTGCATAAACTAAATTCAAGAGCCTATCCAAAATAACAGTGTCAAAATATGCGTATATATCCTGATAACTCTTTCTCGTGTCGGATACTATATTAACGCTGAACACAACCTTTGAAGAATATACCCTTGATGAAGATATTCGATATGGCGAATCTGAAGTAATTTCCTTTATCCCAATTGTGACATAAAGGTCTTGGTTTTGCTCCTCAATAAGCGTTTGCTGATACTCGGTAAAGACATTTTGCCCATCAGCACCCTTGAGGATTTCCTGTAATTGCTCTAGTAAATCATAAACAGAGTTCAATGCAATCCCTCCTAAACATTAATAAATGTAAAGTCGGTGTCGTTAGTAAGCTCCGTTACACTCGCCCAATATTCACGCACAAGCGAATTGGCGAAATCAAGCTGTTGTGTGCCGTTGCTCATCTGTGCAACCGTTCCTGCGAAGGTATAACGCAATTTATCCCTTGCTGCAAGAATTTGTGTGTATCTTAAATTTGCAATTGCTGCACATAGAAATGACAAGCGTTCGTCCTCCAGATTTACATCAGCTTTAAGCCTGCTTTTCACTTCTGTAATAGCAGAATTAATTAGTGGAATATACGCTTTTGCGTTTGTTTCACCCGAAAAAAGCGTAAACAGTGAAATGATACTATTTAGATTCATATTCTTCCCCCCTAAAGTTTAAAACTTGAGTTATTGTCATCATATGCCTTGACTAACTGTCTTTGTGTTTTTCCTTTATACTCCATTTCAAGGCTTTTCTTTAGCTTAATCATTTCCTCAATATCCATTTTTTCAACAACTGTTGACAAAATTGTTGAAAGACTGTTGGATTTCGTCAAAAAACTAAGTTTTGTGATATCAGCTTTTAAATCATCAGCAATAACACCAATGATTTTATCCCTTTCATCAAGCTGATTTTGCATTGCCTTTATGCTTGCATTATCGTCACCGAAATCGCCATAATGCTTTGTAACTCCTGCATTAATCTGTGCAGGAACGGCAACAAAACTCCATTCATAAGCGTCTGTTACATCGTCAAGAATGACGTAGCAAGGCTTCCCACCATAGCTTTTACCCTTGATATGCCCACAGGACTTTTTCTTTTTATTAGCACCACAAATAGAACAATTTTGACTTGAACAGGAACAGGAAATGCTTACTTCCTTTTTTATTCCTCCGTCAATCTCCTTGATTAAATCAGCATTTGATACTGTTTTTACCATGTATGCACAAGCTTTCAGATAGGTATAAACTGCACCGTACTTAGTTTTTTTGCTATTATCAGCAACAAGCTCTGTTGAAAAAATCCTTGCAGTTTGGTTTGCACCTTTTGTATCATGGTCGAAAATTCCTGTTTTGCCGATAAAAAGCTTTTGGAGAGTTTCCAAAGCCGATGATGAAAAACATTCCCCATCACGGTCTATATCGTTATCACATAGGACTAAATCGAAAATATAAACCTCATCTTCTGTATGCTCACGTCTTGTAAATTCATTAAGTTTACCTAATAATTCTGACATAAAATATCCTCCTCTATTATTATAAAGTTGCAGTTAGGCATACCTTAATTATTTATGGGTACGCCTAACTGCTCTATCGTTTTAGAAATATAGCACGCTAAAACCTCAAATTTGTGTTCGTGCGTTAGGTATGGCTTAACTATTAAACATCAAGCTACCGTTCGTGCGTTAGGTAAAGTTCAACAAGTCAACTATGCCCGAACTGCGGTCCAGCGTGCTACGCTGGTGGCTAGATTATCAAGCACTTAACAGCGTCTGGAATAATCTTTTTAAAGCCTATCTTAACGCTTACAGAAATCCTATCAAGCTGACGGTCGATTAGCTTATCTGTTTCGATAATCAAATCAGTATTTGTAGCAAGCTCAAGAGCATAATTTTTATCAAGCCCAACAACAGTGGTATCGTTAATCTGTGAGGATTTAAGAAGACTTGCACCGAATGGAAGAATAATTTCCTTCCAATTCTTAGATGTAGACTCTTTCATTTCTTCCATCTTCAAAATCTGTGAAACGACTGTTGGAGATGCGATTAAAGTTGTCATATCGAAGTCTGTAAACTTGCTGTAAAGGTTAACCAAGTCTGAATAAGCGATAACATCGCCGTCTGTTTCGGTTGTTGTTGCCCCTGAAACAAGAGCAGTAATGGCATATTTAGTGATAGCATTACCAAGTTTCATACCGATTGCCTTTAAAGCAACAGCAAAAACATCAATCCTTTGGAGTCTTACAACCTCATATGACGCAGAAATAATTCTACCTATTTTATTAAGTGCTGATAAAGTGCTACCCTCGCTGATTGTAGTTTCAGGCAACTCAATGCCTTGTGTTGTAGCTGTTTCATACGGAGTACTTTCGCTGATTGAAATACCTTGCACTGAATTTCCGTCTGTTTTAGTGCTTACAGCGACAATATTTGATAAAATGGACTCATCAATTCCCTGTTTAATAGTACGCTTAACGAACTCTGGGAAAAGCACTGCTGATTCAGTTGTAGTAAAAAACTTCTCAACAAAGTCAGCATTAGAGCCACTAACTTTAATATCAAAACGCTTTAACTGACGCTCAAAAGCATCTAGCTTTGCAAGAGATGTATCCTTATAATTTTCTGACGGGTCAGCGTCCTCAAGAGCCTGTAAAAAGCTTTTTCCTGTGAGATTGTATAGACCTTTTTCCAACTTAATTGTATTAAACATAATAAATCCTCCTATAAATTATAATTTTGTTTTAGTTTTAGTTCAATTTCCAACGCCTTAGCATTTTTCAGTCGTGCATCTGCAAGAGCAACCTCATCTTGCAAGTTGATATTATCCCATTCAACTGTAATCTCAGCATTACTTCCACAAGTTCTAAGGAAAGCTGTACCAATTTTTTTAATTACAGGGGTAATTCGTCTGCGATAATATTCAAGCTCTGAAGTAAGAATATCTGCTTGCTGTGCTGACATACGTTCTGTTGACGACCAGTTAAGTCCTAGTAGAAACGGTGGTATAGAAAGCTTTGAAACGATTTGTTCAAGTAGCTGACGAACTGGAATATTGGTATCGAAAAGCTGATTTTCTGAGCCAATAACCTTAATACCGACATCACCAACAGCAACAAAGTCACGAATTTCTCCATTTCTGCTAGCGTTCATACCGTCCGACCATTCCTTAGCAATCTGCATTGCTCTATCTTTTGCGAAAGCCTTTTCAGATGGGTCATCACCAGGATTATAAGTTACAGCATATCTAACATTTCCAGCTCTGTCGTAGTTCTGCCCGATACATTCATAAATTCGCATAAGAACTGAACTTAGCGACGGTAAACCCTTTAAAACTGACGTTCCATAGGTTTGCCCCGATTGAGTATTAATTGATGAGAACACCAGTAGTTCTGGATTTTGAAGTATGGTTTTATCGCCATTTTCCTCCCTAATACTGAATATTTTTTCCTCAGGTGACGAGCCGTTTTGAATTTCAATATCATTCACATTGCCATTAAAAAGCCCTACAATGCGTCTAGTATCGCTATCAAGTAGAATTTCACCTATCGCATTTCCATAAGTCAAAAGGCTGTCAAGAAAGCTATCAGTAAAGTAATGTAATGACTTCCCAGTTAAGCCAACATTAACTTCATCAACAAAGTAATTAAGCATATCTTGCATACTCTCATCAGAACTAATTAGCCTATACCCACCTGTTAACCTAACTATTTTACATAACGCCGCATCAATAACAGGCACAGCAGAACGTAAGCTGTCATAAAGGTTGTTTTCATACGGTTTTATCCCATTGCAAATGTTTTCATTTTGCCTAGCCGATTGTAACATAACTGTCGTACTTCTCTTTTGTGGTTGCTTGTTTCTAAATAAACCCATTTCTTTCACCTCCTTCAGCATTGCACTCTTGCGTTACTGACCAAGGGGTTTCCACCCCTTGACCCCGACCAACGTAGCACGTTGGACCACATTTTCGGATTTAGTAAACTGTCAAATTTCATGTACTTCACGACCACTTGCGTTGTTGTCAACTTTGCTTTTTAATTCCTGTTCAAGCTCAATACAAAAAAGCTATCATTTGCATTAAGCTCATTCGCAAGAATTGTACTAACAAAGTATCTGACATCGTCCATAGCGTGGTCGTTTTCCTTAACAGGAATATCGGTTCCAGATTTCTCACTCCAACAATAAAGTGTAAATTCCCTTAAACAATCCTCACAGCTTTCCGAAAACAAAAGCTTGTCCTGTTTCAACGCATCACTAACACGCCTAATTCCACTTAAAACGTCATTCTTTGCAGGGATAACCTTGAACTTGCCATGCCGTCTAATACATTCAATAAAACTTGCTGCTGAGGGGTCGGTAACAACACATTCTATCTTTACACCATCGGCAAGCTGTTCAAGGGCTGAATAATGTTCCTCATCAGTGCGAGATTGTCCTTCCTTTTTTGATGAGTAGTAATATTCTTTTAAACGGTACCATTTTCCATCACATTCCCCCCATAGTCCAAATGAGGAGGGATTAACTGTTCCATAATCGCATGAGATGATAAATCGCTTACATTTTGGAGGAGTTACAAAGGTGTGCTTTTCCTTGCTGAACATTGGGTAAACAATTCCACTTGAGGCTGTCCACTTCCCAAGAATGAATCTGTCATAAAAAACACCCGAATATAATCGCTCATAACGTTCTCTGATTGACTTTGAAAGTGAGGGGTTGTCTTTCATTGTGAAATGCAGATATAGAGCCTTTTTTTCGGTAGCTTTTTTAATCCATTCCTTATAAAACCAGTGGTACGGGTTGTCAGGGTTGCAGTTAAACCACAGCTTTGAGCCAGTCACTGAACAACGTGCGAGAGCCTGTTCAACAAAGGAACGTGGCATTAACGCTACTTCATCAAGAAAAACACCACAAAGCGTTATACCTTGAATTAGCGAGGCTGATGCCTCATCTTTACCACCGAAAAGATAAAATCTATTAGTGATATTACAAAGCGTAATGTCGATATAGTTCTTGCTGACCTTTTCGATACAGGTAAATCCGAGCTGTCCCATAAGCTGTATAAGTGGTGTCATAACATTGCGTTTCAATGAGGTTATTGTCTTGCCACAAATAGCGAATGTACCGTTTTGGAAGTTTGTCATTGCCCAAGAAATAAAGCCAATTGACATTGACATGGTTTTTCCACTTCTTACAGCACCATCACAAATAATCGCATCATAACAACAATATTTTTTGGTACTCCACCATCTTATTGCAAGCTGTTGCTTTTGAGAGAATTTTTTAAGTGTCATTATTATCCTCTCCCTCAAGATTATCTGAACTCTTTAACGCATTGATAAAACTTACAGCAGAGTTTGCAGAATCGGAGCTGTTTGCATAGTCGAACATTTTTTCAAGTGCCTTTTGCCTATCAAAAAGCTTGACTTCAACTCCACCACCTTTAACACGTTTAATTTCTGAAACATTGAATAAATCAAGCTCAGATATTTGCGAGGGTGATGGCAACTCCTCCGAGAACACGAGATATGCTGCATCATTCGAGTTTCCGAATGCAAGACGTTCCAGTCCAGAATGAATAAGCGTTGTCCTCATTGGTGCGATTGTGTTTGAAAGCTGTTTAATTACCTTTTGACTGCTAGTCATTTCAAGGGTTTTAATTCCCTCATAAAAAGCTGTTTTTGGTGGAAATCCAGCTTTGATAGCAGCCTCATAAACGTTTCCCAGTTTAAGATACAGGTAACAGAAAAGCTTTCGGTTGATTTTGTTAGTATCCAAAGTAATCCTCCTTTTTATATAAGCTACGGTATGCACCGTTCACTAATAGCTTAAAAAAAAGAAAATGTGTACGCTAATGTACACATAAATAAAAAAATTATAAATATTTTAAAAAATCACCTGTTAATTTGCAATTCATCGCCAACCACAGCCTAATTAATGGTATAATGCCTTATTATTTTTTAAGTAGATGGTAGTTTTGCTATGACTGGTGCAGTTGCTGAATTTCTAGATGTTCAAGGGAATTAAGCACCACTTTTCTAATAGTTTTGTTGCTCTAGTGTTTTAAAACAAGCACTCATGGGTTGATTTTCAGCCTGTGAGTGCTACTATTTTGTGTGAATATTTGTTTTAGAGTAATGTTCACTATAATTTAAAGGGAAATATTGAAAAATTTTTGCATATATACAATTGACAAAGTGACAGGGTGTCATTTATAATGTAAGTGGAGTTGTAATATACATTTTAAAGGGGGTAACAATGTATGCCTACACCTACTTTTTTCAATTTGCCTCCTCAAAAGCATGAAAAAATCGTCACTGCAATAAAAGATGAATTTGCTCGTGTCCCTTTTGATGAGGTTTCAATTAATAGGATTATCCATGACGCTGGTATATCAAGGGGAAGTTTTTATCAATACTTTGAAGATAAATTCGATATGCTAAATTATATTTTATCTGATTATCACGAACAAATGTTTGATATGATTAAAAATAGCCTTAATGATAATAACGGGGATATTTTTAAAATGTTCGGTGATCTATTGGATTTTACTGTGCATTATGCAAGTGAAGAAAATGTGAATGGTTTCTGTAAAAATCTGTTTTCGGATATGAAGATTATTGCGGGACTTTTTCCAAAAGGTTCTCCATGTGTGGCAACAATTGAACTTTACAAGTCGATTGAAGATAAAGTAAATGTTGAGTTGCTTGGACTAGAGAGCAAGTCAGATTTTCTTGATATGTTTGAAATTTTGGTATCACTCTCAAGGGATACAATAGTTGAACTGTTTTTGGATACATCTAAGCACGAAATCATAAAGGCAAAATATCTAAATAAATTGGAAATTTTAAAGAGAGGTTTCCAAAAAAGGAGTTACTAGATGTTTGAATTAAAAAATATTAAAAAGATTTACAATGTAGGCGATGTCGAAACAAAAGCATTAGATGACATAAGCGTTGCATTTCGAGAAAAGGAATTCGTTGCTATTCTTGGAACAAGTGGTTCTGGAAAGACTACTGCCCTAAATATCATAGGTGGACTAGACCGTTATGATTCGGGTGACTTAATTATTAAAGGCAAAAGTACAAAGAACTTTAATGATAAGGATTGGGACGCTTATCGTAATAACTCTGTTGGGTTTGTATTCCAAAGCTATAATCTTATAACACATTTAAGTATAGTTGCAAACGTTGAACTTGGAATGACACTTAGTGGTGTTTCAAAATCCGAAAAGCGTAAACGTGCAATAGATGTTCTTAAAAAGGTGGGACTAAAAGACCATTTACACAAAAAACCAAACCAACTTTCCGGTGGACAAATGCAACGTGTTGCTATTGCAAGAGCACTCGCAAATGACCCAGAAATATTGCTTTGTGATGAACCAACAGGTGCTTTGGATTCCTCCACCAGTGTGCAAATCCTAGACCTTATAAGAGAGGTCGCAAAAGATAAACTTGTTATTATGGTAACTCATAACCCAGAGCTTGCTGAGCAATATGCAGATAGAATTATTAAGTTTGAAGATGGAAAAATCATCTCCGACACACATACTCATATTGAAAGGCCAAAAGAAGATGAGTTTAAGCTAACAAAAACAAGCATGACATTTTTAACAGCTTTGGGGCTTTCGTTCAATAACATTAAAACGAAAAAAGGACGTACATTCCTAACAGCATTCGCTTCAAGTATCGGTATTATCGGTATTGCGTTAATTCTAAGCCTTTCAACAGGTTTTCAGAAGCAAATTGATAAGTTCCAAGCTGATGCGATGAATGAATTTCCTATTCAAATTTTTCAATCAACAACTACTGCTAATATCGAAAGTATTGAGGGCTATCAAGAAGGTGCAATGAACCAAATGATGGGTACTCCTGAATATGCCGACTCTGATGAGGTTTTCCTTTTTGATTCAACAGAATTGTTTGTAAAACATACAAATAAGTTCGATGACGAATTTATAAATTATCTTAATAATATTGACCCTAATATTTGTAGTAAAATAGGAAATATCAGCCTTACATCAATGAATCTTCTTCGTGAAATAGACGGCAAGGTTAAGCCTGTTTCACTAGAAAGTCCTGATTCTATCTCTATGGAATTTAGCGATATGAGCTCCTATCCAAAAAATCTAGGCGATAAAAAAGAGTCATATTTAACTGAAAACTATGATTTAGTTGCTGGTAGTTACCCTGAAAGTCCAACAGATTTAATTTTGCTTGTTGATACAAAAAACAGAATTGATTTGCACACATTAAAAGCACTTGGTTTTGATGTTGAGGGCAAGGAAACAGTTGGTTTCGAGGAAATAATCGGAACTGAATTTGTATCCGTTCCAAATGATGAATACTATGCAAAAACTGAGTTCGGCTCATTTATACCAGACACTAATTATGATGAAATGTTTTTATCTGAGGATAATATTAAATTAAAAATCACAGGTATTGTTAGAGTTAAAAAGGATGTAAAAATAGGTTTGCTTGCAACAGGAATTGTTTATGATGACGAGCTTTCAACAATGGTTCTTGAGAATACTTTGGATTCTGAAATAGTAAAGGCTCAAAAGGATTCAATGAAAAATGTATTCACAATGACTGATATGACAGAGGACGAAAAATCTATGGCATTAGCTGTTCTTGGTGGAGAATCTACACCATTTTTAATTACTGTTTATCCAAAGGATTTTGAGTCAAAAGATAAAGTTACAGCTTATTTAGATGAGTATAACAAGGGCAAAGAAGACGCTGATAAGATTATCTATGTGGACCTTGCAAGTTCTATATCAGATATGACAGGTGGCATAATGGACGCAATTACGATTGTTTTAATCGCTTTTGCAGGAATATCACTTGTTGTTAGCCTTATCATGATTTGTATTATCACATATACCTCTGTTTTGGAAAGAACAAAGGAAATCGGTATCTTGAAGGCACTTGGTGCAAGGAAGAAAGATATCACTCGTGTGTTTGACGCTGAAACTTGTATTTTAGGCGTGTTCTCAGGCGTATTGGGAGTAGGCATTGCAGCACTTAGTACATTACCGATAAATGTGTTTATTGACAGTATGACTGGTCTTAAAAACGTAGCATTTCTTAACCCTGTACATGGTATAATGTTGATTGTTATCAGTACAGTTTTGACAATGCTCGGTGGACATATTCCAGCACGAATGGCGTCTAAGAAAGATGCTGTTGAGGCACTAAGAAGCGAATAGATGGATACCCCTCCACATTAATTTGTGGAGGGGTATTTTTTTTCGGCAAGTGAGCCGTTGACATTTACTTCTTATTACAGTATAATTAATAGGTATTTTATTGAAAGGTGGCTATTTAAAATGGCAAAAAGAAAACGCTTTGAAACTGATTTCGCAATAAATCAGCCCGATGAGTTTGTTAAGTTTATTGTGCAGGATTTCTTCAGTAAGGAGGGCTTTACATACATAGAATATAATGGCGAATATGTTTGGAAAAAGGGGAACGGCTGGGTAACAGCTCCTCAGTTTATCAAGGTTGATTACATAAGTGGGCAAATTCATATGGAGGCTTGGCTAAAAAATGTATTGCTCCCTGGCATATATTTCGGTGAAATGAATCTTAAAGGTGGATACGGTATTCTTCTTAAAAAAGAATTGCAAAAAACGGTTGATTCGCTAATAGCACTACTGCAACAGCCTGTTAATCAGCCTGCATATGCTCCTAATGGCACTCCACAGCAAGGTTTTAACCCATCTGGCTATGGAAATACACCTTTCCAACAGCCGATACCTGTAATAACGCATGACCCTAAAGAAGCAGCAACAAAAGCATTGATTTTCGGGCTTTGTGGGATTTTAGGATTGATACTCCCATTTATCGGTATAGTCGTTACTATACTTGGAATATCTTATGCCACTAGAGGTATGAAATCCTCTGCAAAAGGCAAAGCAACAGCAGGTATGGTTTTATCTATAGTCTTTCTTGTAGTTTCCATTATTGGGTTTACTTTAGGTGTTATTGCTTGAGTTGATGGTTGGTTTTTGGGTGGTTTACACAGATATTACAAATACTTAATGTAAAAGTATAATAAAGCAAAGACAAGAGAATAAAAGTTAAACTGTATTAATTCTAGGATTTGACAGTTGCATTTTCTAGGTTTGTTGCATATAATAGTAGTAACAGAACCCCACGCACCTCTCAATGAAGTGTCCCAGTGGGGGCATTTTTTTATATAGGAGCATTCAAAATACATATCACTTGAGCATATGGGTTTCCCTGAAAACTGGGTAGAAAGATTAGAAGAACAAACACCTATTAACTAGGATAATCCCCCCTTGACCCCTTGACAACACAAAAATAATAAGCTATAATAAATAAAATTTAATATTTGCAGGGGTACTTTTAAAGTTGAGAAGGCATAAGCCTGACCCTTTGAACCTGTCAGTTAACACTGTCGTAGGGAGCAAAAAGTTACTTTAATATAGTAATTGGGATGCTTTAACCTTACAGTTAAGGCATTTTTGCTTTGTAGCTATATGCAGATAAATGGAAGGAAAGTAAAGATGGATTTTAAAGAAAAGGTAGCAAAGCTTTTAGAAGAGGTAAGGAAAAAGACTCCACTCGTACATAATATCACTAATTATGTTACAGTAAATGATTGTGCTAATGCTGTTTTAGCAATTGGTGGCTCGCCTATTATGGCTGATGATATCGGTGAAGTAGCTGATATTACATCTATTTCATCGGCACTTGTTATCAATATTGGAACGCTTAATAAAAACACTATTCCATCAATTCTTGAGGCTGGCAGAAAGGCGAATGAACTTGGAATTCCTGTGGTATTTGACCCAGTTGGTGCTGGTACATCGGCACTTAGAAATAATACAACTAGGGAGATTATCGAAAAGATTAAGGTTTCAATTATTCGTGGGAATTTGTCAGAAGTTTCGTTTGTAGCTGGTCTTGAGGTATCAACCAAAGGCGTTGACTCATCAGATGCAGATTCAAAAAATGATGCTGTCGCTATTGCAAAATCGGTTGCAAAAAAGCTTAATTGCGTTGTTGCTATTACAGGAGCAATTGATATTGTTACAGATGGTGAAACGCTTGTTAAAATTTCAAATGGACACAAAATGCTTTCAAAGGTTACAGGAACAGGTTGTATGACAACGGCGTTAGTAGGCACTTTTGCGGGTGCGACTAATGATTATTTAACAGCAACTGTGGCTGGTGTTGCGTCTATGGGTATTTCTGGTGAAATAGCATATGAGAACTGTGGCGAACTTGGAACTGGTAGCTTTCATATTGCAATAGTTGATGCGTTGAGTAAGCTTAATTCTGAAATCATTGCGGATAAAATTTCACTTGAGGTTGTTTCTAATTAATTATTAAAAAAATGATAAAAAAGTGGATTCCTAAAAAAAAGGAGTCCACTTTTTAAAGTTTTTGATTAAACTTTTTTCAAAAAGTTTACGGGGAGTTTGAGGGCGAGCAACCCTCATGCGTTAGCCATAAGTTTATACATATAATTTATCTTCGTTTCTTGAGAGTATCAATGTTATATTTAGGTTTCCATTAAGCGTTCGTAACTCATCAATAAACTTCTTCTGGTCGGCATTCTCCTTATCTACCTCAATCGTATAAACCAAATCGAAAAGGCTACCAAAATCAACGGTTTTAACACGGTTTAATCTCCATGCAGTTGTATATTTATCAAGCACCTCATCAAACAAACCATTATAGTTTAAATTCTCAGGTATAGTTATCTTCAACGTCATATGTGATGCTGGTGGATTTCCGTAATTGGTTTTATACAAAATAATAGTAAGAATACTAAGCATTATAAAGAACACAAAACCGTATGCGATATAACCTAAACCACAAGCAAGACCGATTGCCAATGAGAAAAAGATATAACAAATATCGCTTGGATCGCCTGGTGCACTCCTATATCTTACAAGAGAAAAAGCACCTGCTAAACTGAACGCTCTTGCGACATTGTCGCCGATAAGCAGAATAATTATTGCAATCATTGGTGGCAACATTATAATTGTAAATATGTAACTTTTTACAAAAGTTTCCTTCTTATGCACATACAAATATAACGCACTAATAAGAAGTCCTAAAACTATCGCAGAAACGATAATAAGCACCATTCGTCCCAATGTTAGCGAAACGCCCTCGCCAAATACTGTGCCGAAAATTTTATCAAGCATAGGTTTCAATTCTCCTGTTCTCTTTATTTACTTCACCATAAACAAAAGCCTTATAAGCCTTGCCATACTTTGAAAAGCTAGTTTTATATATTTTCAATTCTGCCAACTTTTCACAAAGCCACATTGGTACTGAATCTGATATTTTAACTTCCATAAGATGTTGAGTAGGCAGAATAATCTGAGTACCAAAGTTTCCCTTTGCCAATGTTAAATCCTCACGGCGTTCTGTAAGATTTCTATCAAAGGTAAGTCGAAAGGTTTTGTCCTCCCTACCAAAAAAAGCATAACGCTGATAGCTTATGTATTGCATTGGTGCAACAGGATATCTCCGTAAAAAAACATCAATTTCACTAAGAACCTGTTTCTGTATGTATTTATCAGTATCGGGTTTAATCCCGTTAAGCAGATAATTTTCAGCTTCCTGTAAGGTTAATGTAACACGCCTTTTTGCGACAACTCCACCGATTTTCTTTTTTATTTCAAGAAAAACGGGGTCATCGGGCTTTGCAGGCGAATAATAGCTCCGTAACCTTATTTTCTCCTTATAGTATGGCTTAGCGAGGGATTCTCTTATTAAATAGCTATCAGCAGTGTCATAATAAATATTATAAACGCCATATTCTCTGCCATCTACACAAAAAGCATCGGGTATCATATGCTCATTTATGGCAGGTATGAGAGATTCATACTGTTCATCGTTCAATAGAAACTTAATTTCTTTACGTTTAAATGTACTTATAGCCATAATAATTGCTTTTGAGCAATGCTCTAGCTCCCTCCCTCCGATTTAATTCACTTAATCAATTATACTAACAATAGCTTAAAATAGTCTTAAAGGTGTAAATTTAATGTAAACTTTATATAAACTTTCAACCTTTTGTTTAATCTTTTTAGTCGGTTTAACAAAAACGTTTTTACTTATGCTTTGAAATTAAAGTTTTTGATTAAACTTTTTTCAAGAAGTTTACGGGAGTTTGAGGCGATTAGCCTCATAGCGTAGCTCATAATCTAGTATGCAACACCCCAGTAAACCATGTTTTTAGCTGGTTTTCCACAGCAGACACATTTATCTGAAAGCTGTTCCTGTTCAAAAGGAATACAACGTGAGCCGACGCCAGTTTTTTCCTTGACCATATCTTCGCAAGCCTCTTCCCCACACCACATTGCCTTAACAAATCCGTCACCTTTATCTTTTAAAACCTGTGTAATTTCGTCAAGAGTTGTGCAAGCATATGTGCGATTTTTCCTGTTTTCGATTGCCTTTGCGTAAATACCGTTGGCAACCTCCTCAAGCTTTGCTTTAACGGTTTCTGTTAATTCGTCAAGTTTAACGATAGTTTTTTCACGATTATGTCTTGTAACAAGCACGCACTGTCCGTTTTCAATATCCTTAGGACCAATCTCAATTCGCACAGGAACGCCCTTCATTTCGTATTCCGAGAACTTCCAGCCAGCAGAATTATCGCTATCATCAAGCTTAACTCTAAATTCAGCCGATAATTTTTCTTTTAGCTCATTAGCCTTATCCAAAACGCCCTCTTTATGCTGTGCAATTGGAATAATAACAGCCTGAATAGGAGCAACAGCAGGAGGCAGAACAAGCCCGTTATTATCGCCATGAGTCATGATAATCGCACCAATAAGCCTCGTAGTTACGCCCCATGAGGTTTGGTGAGGGTTAACCTGTTTGTTCTCTTTATCTGTATATGAAATTTCAAATGCCTTAGCAAAACCGTCGCCAAAGTAGTGTGAAGTTCCAGCCTGTAAAGCCTTTCCATCATGCATTAAAGCCTCAATAGCGTAGGTTGAAACTGCACCAGCAAACTTATCACTTTCAGTTTTCACGCCCTTAATTACAGGCATAGCAAGAGATTTCTCACAGAATTCTGCATAAACATTAAGCATTTTCTCTGTTTCATCAATTGCCTCTTCAGCCGTTGCATGGATTGTATGCCCCTCCTGCCACAAAAATTCCCTAGAACGCAAGAAAGGACGTGTAGTTTTTTCCCATCTTACAACGCTTACCCATTGATTGTAAAGTTTAGGCAAATCACGGTATGAGTGTATAATATTTGCATAATGCTCACAAAAAAGCGTTTCCGAAGTTGGACGAACGCATAAACGTTCCTCAAGTTTTTCATTTCCACCATGAGTAACCCAAGCCACTTCAGGAGCAAACCCCTCAACATGGTCTTTTTCCTTTTGCAATAAGCTTTCAGGAATAAACATAGGCATACAAACGTTTTCATGCCCTGTCGCCTTAAACATTCCATCTAAAATCCTTTGCATATTCTCCCAAATCGCATAGCCATAAGGGCGAATAACCATGCACCCTTTAACGCTAGTATACTCAATAAGTTCAGCTTTTTTCACGATATCAGTATACCATTTTGCAAAATCCTCCTCCATAGAGGTAATCTCATCAACCATTTTCTTATTATCTTTAGCCATCGTTCTCATCCTTATTATTCAAATTTTCTTTATCATCAGCAATTTGGGCATCATAAATTCCTTTAGCAGTATAGTTCTTTTCATCGACCATTTCGTCAGGATTTTTAGGTTTATCATTCGGTTTAATCATTTTAGCAATATGCGGAGTGAGCAAAGCAATAATGAACACCAACGCAAAAATGCCGAAAAACAATAACCCAAATTTAAGTAAGATACTTAACATATCAGTTTTACCGTCGCCCATAGCTACTCCTTTATATCATCATATTAATAATTATATCATACTTTATACAAATTTCAAGTATTTTTTAGGTATAATATAAAATGTTCCACATAGAACAATCGTTTTACATTTTATAATACTATAATAAATAAAAAAGCAGGGTATTACCCTGCTCAAGACGTAAACTTGTATCTCTAATGGATTTATATTATGGCTCTGGACTCCCTGTTATAGAAATCCCTATATTTGAGCCGAATAATTTGGAGATTCCTTTGTGATATATATATCATGTGGGTGGCTTTCCTTTAGTCCAGCACCCGTTATTCTAATAAACTTTGCTTTTTCATGCAATGTTGGAATATCCTTACAACCACAGTAACCCATACCCGAGCGAATACCTCCAGCAAGCTGATAAATCGTTTCTGCCAACATTCCCTTATAAGGAACACGTCCCTCAACGCCCTCTGGAACAAGCTTTTTAGAGTTTTCTTGGAAATATCTATCCTTACTTCCAGCCTCCATAGCCGCAAGACTTCCCATCCCTCTATAAACCTTAAACGAACGGCCTTGAAAAATCTCCATAGCTCCAGGTGCTTCCTCACAACCTGCAAGCAATGAGCCTAGCATAACAACATCGGCTCCGGCAGCAAGTGCCTTAACGATGTCGCCTGAATATTTTATCCCTCCATCAGCAATTACAGGAATTCCATGCTTGTCCGCAACACTTGCAACATCATAAACAGCAGTAATTTGTGGAATACCAATACCTGCAATTACACGAGTTGTACAAATTGAACCAGGACCAATTCCCACCTTTAATGCGTCAGCTCCAGCAGCAATAAGTGCCTCAGCAGCCGCTGCCGTTGCAATATTTCCAGCAATAACAGGAATATTTGGGAACGCAGCCTTTACCTTTTTAATGCTTTCAATAATATTCAAGCTATGTCCATGTGCAGAATCCAAAACCAAAACGTCAACCTGTGCATCAATCAAAGCATTTGCTCTTTCTAATATGTCAGCAGTCACGCCAATCGCCGCACCACAAACCAACCTTCCTCTGCTATCTCTTGCAGAATTTGGATATTGCACAGCTTTCTCAATATCCTTAATAGTGATAAGCCCCTTTAATTTCCCTTCGCTATCAACTAATGGAAGTTTTTCTATTTTATGTTGACGCAAAATTTCCTGTGCTTCCGCTAGAGTAGTTCCAACATCACCAGTAACAAGGTTGTTTTTTGTCATAACATCAGTAATTCTTGTACTAAAATCAGTTAAGAAACGCATATCTCGGTTAGTAATAATACCGATAAGCTTACCTGCACTATCAACAATTGGAACACCTGAAATCTTATATTTCGCCATCAACTCATCTGCGTCATAGACATAGTGATTTTCTGTCAACGAGAAAGGGTTTACGATTACGCCATTCTCCGAACGCTTGACTTTATCGACCTCATCAACCTGTTTTTCAATGCTCATATTCTTATGAATGATACCAATGCCGCCCTCTCTGGCGATTGCAATAGCCATTTTAGATTCTGTAACTGTGTCCATCGCTGCTGTCATTACTGGTGTGTTTAGTTTTATGCTTCCAGCGAGCTTTGTTTCAAGCTTAATCATATTCGGCGTTACATCTGATTGTGCAGGGATAAGCAAAACATCGTCAAAGGTTAAGCCTTCCTTTTGAAATTTACCTTTTTCATCTGTTAACATAAGAAATCCTCCTAATTTTTATCGAAGACAAAGAGCATACAATGCTATTCAACGTTTACCTTTATAAAATTTGTTATTCTTCTAATAATACAACTTTTATTATGTTTTGTCAATTATTTTTCGATTAAAATCGAGCAGAGTTATTTTTATAGCATTTTAGATAAAAACAATAAACTTATGTTGGTGTTGCTCAATTGTCGCTTGGGCTTTTGCTTTTGCTTGTTCTTGCTTGTTCTTGCTTGTTCTTGCTTGTTCTTTGCTCTTTGCCCTTAAATTAAATTCTGTGGTAAAGGCAAACCAGAACAATCCTAAATCGCTTTTTCGTCGCACATAAAAATCGCCTCCTAAGCATAGTAAATGCGACGGGAAAGCACACAATCAAGGTAGCGACCCAAAATCAAAGCGAACTTCTTTGATTTTGGTT
>JAEWGD010000011.1 GCA_023388515.1 Bacillota bacterium | reverse complement strand
CGAACGATTCTTTCCTGTATTCACCTGATTTTCTGTTTTTCCACATTGAGGACAATTTCGTCCTACTACTTCTTTTGCTTTTTTCATTCTTTTATTATAGCATATTCAACGCTGTTTGTCCACACCTTAATGTCGGAGGTTTTCCACCTTTGGCATGGAGCTTTCGATATGCTCTCAAAAGTTCAAGATACATCTTAAAGAAAACAACATTGGATACACCAAAAATCTGCATGTATTGCGACTTATCTAATTCCTTAACTCTTTTTCTATTATCTATCATTTTCATCACCCATGTTATTTTATCACATTTCTGTTTATTTTACAATGTTAGTGGACAGGTCTATTGACTATTTAACAAAATATTTTTAGTTTTTTTGAAAAAAGACTTGCTTTTTTGTCCCATTCATGATAAAATAATAGCATTGACTTTATGTAATTTAAAAAAGGAGGTGCGACTTCATGGCAAAATGTGAAATTTGCGGAAAAGGTGTTTCTTTCGGAATTAAGGTTTCTCATTCCCATAAGCGTACGAATAGAACTTGGAAGCCTAACGTTAAGCGTGTAAAAGCAATTGTTAAGGGTACTCCATGTCGTATTCATGTCTGTACAAGGTGTTTGCGTTCAAATAAAGTGACAAGAGCAGTTTAGTTCTACTTATTTTTTTAAAAAACAGTGCAATTGCATTTATGCTTTTGCACTGTTTTTATTTCTGTTTCTTACTATTACTTTAGATATAAAAATAACGCTCCTCATAATGAGAAACGTTATTCTTTTAGCAGACTATCTGCTGGAGGCGCCACCCGGATTTGAACCGGGGCTCAGGGTGTTGCAGACCCACGCCTTACCACTTGGCTATAGCGCCGTACTGGAGCGGATTACGAGGCTCGAACTCGCTACCTCCACCTTGGCAAGGTGGCGCTCTACCAGATGAGCTAAATCCGCAAGAAAAAATAAAAAATGGCGACCTGAATGGGACTCGAACCCACGACCTCTAGCGTGACAGGCTAGCGTTCTAACCAACTGAACTACCAGGCCTAATATGGTGGGAACAATAGGGCTCGAACCTATGACCCTCTGCTTGTAAGGCAGATGCTCTCCCAGCTGAGCTATGCTCCCACTTATTAGCGTTGCTTGTATTTAAGCAACATAAAAATTATACTACAAACAAAAGCATTTGTCAATACCTTTTTTGATTTTTTTTAATTTATAAGTGAAAGCAGTTCATCAGGTGTGAATTTATACTTTTCATTGCAAAAATGGCAACAAACCTCTGTTATCTCTTTTTCCTCAACAATATCCATTATTTCCTTTTTACCAAGACTTATTAAAACTTTCTCTGTTCGTTCTCTACTACAATCACATTTATATGAAACTTCAGCCTCATCTAGACCATTTGGATTTAATCCTTCAAGAAGTTTAAGTGAAATTTCTTCAGCTGTCATGCCATCATCAAACATTTTGCTAACAGGAGGGAGCTTTTTTATATTTTCTTCAAGTATATCAATTGTTTTATCATCAGCAAAAGGCAAAAGCTGAACAAGGTATCCACCAGCAGATCTGACAGTCAAATCTGGATTTACTAGAACGCCTAATCCGCATACTGTCGGCGTCTGTTCGCTAGTAGCATAATAGTTAGCAATATCTTCTGCAATTTCGCCAGATACAATAGGCACTTGCCCAACATAAGCTTCTTTCAAACCTAAATCCTTTATAACCGATAAAGTGCCGTCTTTTCCAACTGCTCCAGCAACATCAAGCTTTCCATATTGATTTAAAGGCAATTCAACGATAGGGTTACATACATAACTTTTAACATTTCCACTACTATTTGATACTGCAACCAAAGCACCCGTAGGCCCTTTTCCGTCGAGCCTTAGAGTTATCGAATCATTTTCACCTTTTAAGCCATACCCCATTAGCGATGTGGCAATAGATAATCTCCCTAAAGCAGCCGTAACTACTGCTGAAGTTTTATGTATTTTTTCAATTTCAGATACCATGTCTGTTGCATCTATAACGCAGGACACAACCGAAGCGTCACCTGAAATTGCTCTTTTTAATATTCCCATTACTTTACCTTCCTTGCTATAAAAACTATTCTTTCACTTTTATTATTTGGTGAATTCAAACTAAAACCATCATAGTGTGCTAAAATTTCAAATTTATTATCTTTTAAAGCCTTATCCAAATCGGATATATCATATGCTTTTTCAGAAAAGTTTTCACTATACCTTTTATATATATTCCCGTTACGCTCAAAGAATTCCAAATTAATTTTAACCTCATTAGTTTCTTTTTGATAAGAATTCTCCCAAACGCAGTAAATATCATCTGTTTCATAAATAAAAATATTATCAGCAAGCACTTCTTCATGCTTATATTTCGTGTTAACATCAAATATAAACAATCCATTAGGCTCTGAAAACAGGGATACCTTAGAAAAAATTTGAATAATATCCTCTAAACTATCCAAATGATTTATGCTATCAAGTACACAAATTGTCACATCAATAGTGCCAAACATATCGAGTTTTCGCATATCTTGACATATATATTGAATATTAAGTCCACTGTCGTATTTTTTTTCAAATGCACAATTAAGCATTTCTTCAGAACTATCAACGCCAATAACATCATATCCCAAGCGTGACATTTCTTCGGAAACATTTCCAGTACCACAAGCAAGGTCAAGCAGAATTCCATTTTCTTTACCGTTATATTTTTTTATAATGGTATGAAAATATTCTGCTAAATCTTGATAATTTATATTTTTCGTCAAGTCATCATAATACCGTGCAAAAATATTATAATTAACCCCCATTTTTTTCTTTTAGCCTCTTAAATACTATTTCATATCCATCGCTTCCATAATTAAGCGAACGGTTAACTCTACTAATAGTAGCTGTACTTGCACCCGTTAAACTTACTATATCACTATAAACCTTACGGTTGCTTAACATTTTTGCGACTTGAAGTCTTTGAGAAATTGCTTTCAATTCCAAAACAGTACATAAATCGTCAAAAAACTTGTAACATTCATCGATTGTTTCAAGGCATAAAATGGCTTCAAATAGACTATCCATACTTTTATCCTTTAATTTTTCATTCATATTGATACCTCCAAATATTAATTGCTTTTATTTTAGCACATTAAAACATAAAAGTAAAGTCTATTTTTAAAAATACAGTTACAAAGCGGTACAAGTTTTGAATATAATTCATAATTCTTCATTATTTGCAATAAAGAGAGAAAGTAAATGCTAACACTATCAATTTTACTTGAGTATTTTATGTAAATATGCTATAATTAAAATTAATATTTAAAATATGTCCTTAAGCTTAATTATAGGCTTTTTCGGTGAAAAGATGCGAAGGGAGTTGATATAACATGAAAATTGATAAATCAGAAAATCCTGACTTTTTAAACGATTATATTTTGTACTTGAGAATTGTAAAAAACTGTTCACAACGTACAGTTGATGAATATTATGCAGATATACGGTTATTTTTAAAGTATATTAGAGTGATGAAGGATGATAATTATTCCCAAGAAGCAATCGCTACTGTAAGTATTAGTGACTTGAATATTTCACTGCTCAAAGGGCTTACCTTACATGATATTTATGAATATGAGTTTTATTTGGCAGATGAACGGGATAATAACGAAAGGTCCAGAGCTAGGAAAACATCAGCGTTGAAAAGTTTTTTTAACTACTTAACTAATAATGTCCATCTACTTGAAAATAATCCAACCATTAACATTGAAATGCCATCACATAAAAAGTCAATTCCAAAGTTTCTATCTTTAGAGGAAAGCTTAAAAATGCTGTCCAGTATTAATTCAGATAATCCTATAAGAGATTATTGCATTATTACTCTCTTTTTGAATTGTGGTATGCGATTGAGTGAACTTGTTGGGATAAATAAAAATGATATTGATTTTACTGAAAAAAGAATTAAATTATTAGGTAAAGGCAATAAAGAACGTATTATTTATTTGAATGATGCTTGCATTGATTCTATAAAAGAATATGTTAATTCAAGAGAAAATCCAACTAATGAGCCTCATGCATTGTTTTTGAGTAGATTGAAAAAACGAATTAGCAAACGTAGAGTTCAACAAATTGTAGAAAACACATTGAAAAGTGCAGATTTAGATGGTCTTGGGTATTCTACACACAAGCTTAGGCATACTGCTGCAACGCTTATGTATCAGCACGGAAACGTTGATACTTTGGTTTTAAAGGAAATATTAGGTCATGAAAGTATTGTGACTACGGAAATATATACACATATTTCTAATAAAGATTTGCAGAAGGCTACTGATAGCTCACCTTTGGCAAATATTAAAAAGTCTGATATTGAAAATAACAATAAATAAACATATTATGAATATTTTTAAAGGAGAAAGCGAATGAGAGATTTTATATTTGAGAACAGAACAAAAATTATCTTCGGAAAGGATACTGAAAAGCTAATCGGCTCTGAGGCAATTAAGTATGGTGAGAAAGCTTTATTGCATTATGGTGGAGGCTCAGTTAAGAAAATAGGTGTATATAATAAAGTTATATCTTCACTAAAAGCTTCTGGAATTGAAATAATTGAACTAGGTGGGGTTATGCCTAACCCAAGACTTGATTTGGTTAATGAGGGAATAAAGCTTGTTAAGGAAAATAAAATTGATATAATAATAGCTGTCGGTGGTGGGAGCGTTATAGATTCAGCTAAGGCTATTGCTATGGGTGCTTGCTATGACGGTGATGTTTGGGATTTTTACTCTGGCAAAGCAACACCAGTAAACGCCTTGCCTGTTGCAACTGTACTAACAATTCCAGCAGCTGGCTCTGAAAGCTCTAATTCTTCTGTAATCACTAATTTGGACGGAAAACTTAAACGTGGTTACTCAAATAACATTATAACACCTGTTTTCTCAATATTAAATCCTGAAAGCACCTATTCCCTACCACCTTATCAAATTGCCTGTGGTTCTGCTGACATTCTTGCACATTTAATGGAACGCTATTTTGTAAATGTTGAACTTGTTGACTTGACAGATAGGTTAATTGAGGGTGCTATGCAAAATATAATGAAATTCGCCCCTCTTGCTATCGAAAATCCTGAAAATTATGATATAAGGGCAGAGATTATGTGGGTTGGAACTGTTGCTCATAATAATTTACTTGATACTGGTAGAGGTGGAGATTGGGCATCACATGGCATTGAACATGAATTAAGTGGGATTTATGATATTGCTCATGGTGCTGGATTAGCTATTATCTTCCCTGCTTGGTTGAAATATGTCAGAACTATAAACCCATTTAAGCTTGTTCAATTCGGTAAAAGAGTTTTTGGAATTACTAATAAATCCGATGATGAAACCATTGATATTGCAATAAAAAGCTTAGAGGATTTCTATCATAGCGTTAACTTGCCAACAAAACTTTCTGACATTGATATTGACGATACTCATTTTGATGAAATGGCTGAAAAAGCAGTGGGTAAAAACAAAGGTGATACAATGGGCTCATATGTTAAACTTGATTTTAATGCTGTTAAAAAAATATATCAGCTTGCACTATAAACTAAAATAAATAGACCTCTTTTAATATCATGCATTAGCAGATTTAAAAGAGGTCTATTTTTATTATGAACCTTTAAGAACATCATCCAAAGTTATATTTGGGTTGAGTAGACTATTAACGTAAAATTTAAGTATTAAAAATGCATCCGTAGAATTCACAATACCATCTTTATTAATATCAGCTGCTTTTAAACTCTCTTCTGATAATTCAGATTTTTTATTCAACATTGAAGCTGTATAATGTTTAAGTATTAATGTAGCATCTGTAGCATCAATTTTATTGTCGGAATTAATGTTTCCAATTTCTTGTGGTTGTACTTTTCTTTCAATCACAGTTATACTACCATTTGTTTGTGTACTAATTATTTCTTTATTATTACATGCTAGCTGTTGAATCTTTACCCAATTAATATAGTAAACAGTGTCACTTTCTGCATCTTCTGGAACCTTAAACATCAAATTTATAACTGATGCATCTTTTGTAGATATAGAACTCGACGCTGCACCAATAGCTATATTCGTGTCCAGAGTTTGTGCATTAACCATTGACATTAAACTTTGTTTCTCATACTCCACAAATTCCAATTCTGAATCATAATTTAATACTGCACCAAAAGCTGTAATCCCAGGATTGTTTTTTATGCCTACAGTAACAGTAACAACATCCCCTGCATAAGCTTCATGGCTAGAAATAACTAACTCTGTCATATCATTAATGTCTTTGCTTTCAGTCGCCAAAGCTGTGAATGACATAGCTGAAAAAGCAACCGCCAATGTTGTTAATCCACTCAATAATGTTTTTACTGTATTTTTCATAAAAAAACCTCCTCATAAAATTTAAAAAGTCGGCATTCTAATAACAAGAACGCCGACTGAAAAGTCGTAAACTGCAACTGGCTACCATAACATAATGTTAAGGCCCTGTAGTTTTGCGTCCTTATCTTTCGATAAGTTTGCCAAATATTTAATTGTTTTTCTGCTTCTTTGTTTCTTTCTATGTCTATATTATACACCTTATTTTTTATTATTGGTTAACGTCCAATGAATTATATGTAAATAAATTATAAACAAAATAGGTTTTTTATTTTACACTACAATCCTAAAAATTTTCTCATCATTTCGTGACCTTTTTCTATATAAATACCCGTACTTTTAGCTGTTTCCTCGTTAAAAACATCTACGCCATTCAAAACCACTGTACTATCATAGATAAAAAACGGAACAGGGTCATTAGTATGTGTTCTTAACGAAAGTGGTGTTGCATGGTCAGGAACTATCATTATCCTGTAATCACCCATTTTCTCAAGTCCTGCTATAACAGGCTCAAGAATTTTCTCATCAATTAACTCAATTGCTTTAACTTTATTCTGTGTTTCATTTCTATGTCCACATTCATCTGGTGCTTCAATATGAATATACACAAAATCCTGTCCATTCTCTAATTCTTGCAATGCTGCATTAGCCTTGCCATCAAAGTTAGTGTCAATATAGCCAGTTGCACCCTCAATCTCAACAACATTCATACCCGAAAACTTGCCAATTCCTTTTAGTAAATCAACTGCTGAAATCATAGATGCCTTTAGCCCAAACTTCTCCTTAAATAAGTCAAGTTCAGCCCTGACTCCCTCACCCCATAGCCATATACTATTTGCAGGACGAAGACCTTTCTCAACTCTAGTAATATTAATAGGATGATTTTTCAGCAAATCATATGACTCTTTCATTAATTCATAAAGCTTTTTTGCATTTTCATGAGTAGGGATATACTCCTTTATAGCCTTACCTGTAATATCATGTGGAGGAGTCAACCTTCCAATTTCAAGAGTTCCATTACTCCATATCAAGCAATGGCGATAACTCACACCGCTATAAAACTTAAATTCATCACTATCAAGATTTTCAGCAAGATATTTAATCAGAACCCTTGCCTCACCCGTTGATATATCATCAGCACAATAGTCAAGTATTGTTTTATCCTCATAATTTGACTCGTCACTAACTGTAACTAAATTACATCTTAGCGATACATCTGTTGCAAGCATATCTATTCCTATACTACCTGCCTCAAGTGGCGAACGACCTGTATAATACTTTTCAGGGTCATATCCTAATACAGATAAATTTGCAACATCACTTCCGGGATTCAAACCATCTGCAACAGTTTTAACCATTCCTACCTTAGAATCCTTTGCAAGTTTATCAAAATTAGGTGTGTTTGCATACTCTAACGGAGTTTTGCCACCAAGTTCATCTATTTGATAATCTGCCATTCCATCACATAAAACAATAACATATTTCATATAAAAGCTCCTAATCTATTGTAAAAATTATAATAAGCTTAGATTAATATTAATTTTAAACGCCATATGTTTCTCTATATTCAAGCATCTTATCTAAGTATTCCTTGCCAGAAACAATATCATTTTTCAACGCCTCAATAATATCAATTACTGTAATTATAGGGTAAACCTTAATACCAAGATCCTCATTAACCTCCTGTACAGCCGAACGCTCACCCTTGCCTTTTTCCATTCTGTCAACAGAAATAATCATACCCGTAATATCAACATCAGCAGCAATTTTTAGAATAGGCAAAACTTGACGGATAGCTGTTCCAGCAGTTATAACGTCCTCAATTATCACTACCTTTTCGCCATCTGTAAGCTTTTTACCAACAATAACTCCACCCTCGCCATGATCCTTTTCTTCTTTCCTATCAAAGCAATAATTCAACTCTGTACCATACTTATTATGCATTGCGATACTGCACGCAACTGCAAGAGGAATCCCCTTATATGCAGGTCCAAAAAGCGTTTCAACTTGAATATTATTCTCCTTAATACATTCAGCATAATATTCACCAAGCTTTGCAAGCTGAGTGCCTGTATTATAATTCCCTGTATTTACGAAATATGGTGCTTTCCTTCCACTTTTCAATGTGAAATCCCCAAAAGTCAGCACTCCACATTCAGCCATAAACTTAATAAAACTTTCCTTGTAATTCATATTATCCTCCATTTTATATAAATATATTTTTTATTATAATTATTACTAATCGTACTCATCCAAACTTTTTAGCCAAGCATTAACGCAAGCGTCACTCGGCATTATAAAGTCACCTCTAGGCGATAGCGAAACACTTCCTATTTTAATTCCATCTGGTGAGCATGAACGCTTAAACTGCTGTGAGAAAAATCTTCTGTAAAAGACCTTTTCCCATTTTAAAATTACATCATTGGAATAAACACCATCAAATGCAAGCTTTGCCATGCTATAAATCTTTTTCGGCTCAAACCCATATCTAACCACATAATACAAAAAGAAATCATGCAATTCATATGGACCAACTATATCCTCAGTTTTTTGGGATATTGAGCCGTCTGATGACGGTGGAAGTAACTCAGGACTTATCGGAGTTTGATTAATATCTATCAAAACTGATTTTATCATTTCATCAGAGTTTTCAGCCTCAAAGCTTACCATGTGTCGCATTAATGTTTTAGGGATTGACGCATTTACGCTATACATTGACATATGGTCACCATTATAAGTCGTCCACCCAAGTGCCGATTCGGACAAGTCACCAGTACCGATAAACAGACCATTTTGCTGATTTGCAATATCCATAAGAATCTGCGTACGCTCCCTTGCCTGTGCATTTTCATAGGTGCTATCATGGTTATCCACATCATGTCCAATATCCTTAAAATGCATCAAGACGCTATCTCTTATATTAATTTCTTTTAGTGTAATTCCATATGCCTTTGCAAGATTACACGCATTATTATAAGTCCTATCAGACGTTCCAAAACAAGGCATAGTAACAGCAATTATGCCCTTTCTGTCAAGTCCAAGCATATCCATAGCATGAATTGCAACTATTAATGCAAGCGTTGAATCCAGCCCCCCCGACAACCCTAGAACAAGATTTTTACAGCCTATATGTTTCATTCTCGACACAAGACCTACTGCCTGCATTTGATGAATTTCTGAACAACGATTTGCAATTTCGTCATTATCATCAGGAATAAACGGTGTATGTGAAAACTTTCTTTTTATATTAGTTTGCTCTTTTTCCATTGAGAAAAATTCAATCCTATACCCCTCATCAGATGAAACAAATTCTGTTGAACGCATTCTTTCGCTTTGTAGCTTTTGAAAATCAATATCTGCATAATTTATTTCAGATTTAAAAAGCTCCGATTCACTTAGAATATTCCCACTTTCTGATATTATATTATGCCCAGCAAAAACCATATCCGTTGTTGATTCACCAATTCCCGCATTTACATGAACATATGCACAAAGCAACCCTCCCGACTTCGCCATAGAAACTGTACGTCTATAATCCGACCTACCAACTATTTCATAGCTTGCAGAAAGATTGACAATCAGCGTTGCACCAGCTTTTGCAAGACCTGAGGAATTACCAAGCAATGAGTCTTCTGATATTTCAACTGCTACTTTAAATTCAGGCATATTTTCATTCGTAAAGATTATATTTGAACCAAAAGGAACAGCCTTTCCATTAAATTGAATACATTCATTAGTAGCACCGTTAGCAAAATAGCGTGACTTGCCCCCAATATTATCGGACGCACTTCCCTTTGGAACAAATCCTAAAAGACTACCCTTGTAAATCAAAGCACCACAATTATAAAGCGTATCCCTATGTTGATAAGGTAAGCCCACAACAATAAGTATATCTAGTTCTTTAGTCTTGTTTATTATCTCTGAAAGTGAATTTCTTACAGATTTAATTAATGTATTCTGAAAAAACAAATCGCCACAGGTCGAGCCAGTTAAACAAAGTTCGGGAAATGCAATCAATTTAGCACCATTGCTTTCAGCCGTAAAAATCATCTTTATTATTTCATTAGCATTATGCTCACAATCAGCAACTTTTATATTCGGCGTGGCACAAGCTATTTTTACAAATCCACAATTCATAATTAAATCCCCCTACTTTCATATATTAATTATAACCCAAATAGCATTTATATGCAATATTTTTTGCAAGATTATTTTTTATAGTTAAATAGCTCCAACAATACTTTACAATAATTATACCTAATATTAACGTATTATTAATGAAATATTAATAATTTATGGTAAGTTGTTAACAAACAATTAATTTTAATGATTTTGTTACCTTTTGTAAATAAAATGAAATAAAATGTAATAACTCTGTTATTGAAGATATCCCATAAGCATATATAATATATATTAGAGATAAATAAATATGTGTAGAATCTTGAAAATTTAAGATTCTAAAGTAAACTTCTCTGTCCATAAAAAGTTTTAACCTGTTTTTAAAAGGATAATAAAACATTATGGACAAAAATCGCCCCTGTATTAAAAAATACAGGGGCGATTTTTTCGTACTATTTATAAGATATAAGGGAAAACAGATTTACACTAGCTATTGAAAGACCACAAATCTATCTCCATATCTCCACTAAAAATGAAGTAAACGTTTTGCGTTCCAGAAATACCTGAAATTCCAGAAGTTATATCTACAAATTTGTCACCAGTTGCAGGAACATCAACATAACCCACTACTGTTCCCTTTTCACCACCTGTGCAAATCTTTATAGCACTGTTTCCAGCAGATTTTACACGAACATTAACTGATGTTACACCATTTGTGAATGCAGCACCATTAACCCCCATCCAAGAACCTTTTTTAGTCTTTACTGTTGTATCGCCAAGTCCAAGAACATCATTGCCACCTTGACGATATATAGTTTCTGCTTGCACTGTCTGATAAGGATTGAGCGTTTGAACTTGTGAAACACCCTTCATCGTTCCAATAACAGATTTAAAAGTTCCGTCTGAATTAATTGTAACTTTATCTATCTGTGGAGAACGATAATTTCCTGTAAGTCCTGCTGCTGCCTCAACTGCTCTTGCATGATAAAACAGATAAAGCTGTCCTTTAAATTCAGCAATTGTATGGTGGTTATTTCCATGTAATCCAAAGAAAGTACCTTGGTTTACAAACATTATACCTTTATAAGTGAATGGTCCCATTGGACTATTACTAGTCATATACGCTAGCTGACCATTACCAATACCTAGATTATTTCCGCCAGTATTCCAGTTTGTGCAATAACTATAATAATAAGTATTGCCAATTTTATTTATACCAGAATCCTCAAACATATAAGGTGCATCAATCATTTGTGGAGTTCCGCTAAGGCTAATCATATCATCGCCAAGTTTTACAACTCTAGCTGTCTTAGGATTAGCACTCTGTCCTTCTGGCACTCCTCCACCAAAATAAAGGTATCCTGTTCCGTCATCATCAACCAACACTGCTGGGTCGAAAAGCCATGTAACATTTGCGTTTGGAGTTTGTCTTGAAACTAAAGCCTTTCCTATTGGATCAACCCATGGACCTGTAGGACTATCACTTGTTAATACTCCAATTCCGCTAGCATTGTTGCAGAAATATAGGAAGAACTTATCTTTACCATTTATCTTTTTATGAGCAGCCGTAGGTGCCCATGACTGAGATGCCCACTTACAAGCACCACTTGAACCAGCAACTGGAATTGGTCCATGATCTGTCCAGTTAACCATATCTGCTGATGAAATGCAATTTATCTTGTTAACATTGGAATAATTATTGTCAATTAATTTTCCATTTTCATACTGCAAAACGTCGTTTGTAGTATAAACATATACCCTATCATTGTAAACTAATACACCAGGATCTGCACCAAATCTCTGAGTATACAAAGGATTATTGTTTTCAGCTGATTTATATCCATCAGCAAGATTTACTGAACTGAATATAGACTCCATCTTCTGAATATCAGCTGTAGGTATATCAGGTGCATTATCAGGGAACTGATTAATCACGCCCAAAACGAACTGTTTAAGATATTTAACATCATCAATATCCACAACTCCGCTTCCGTCAACATCAGCAGCAAGTTTAACACTATTGC